>NZ_DALYZR010000010.1:0-167770 GCF_031983925.1 Bacillus sp. (in: firmicutes)
TAAGTTTAAGAATAGTCTAAATCCTTAAGTTGATGGATGTGGGGTAGCACCACATGCCCATCAACTTAACATTTTGAAGTGCCCCCAAAACGAAAATTTTATTGTTTTATAGTTATTTATGAGAACTCAACTCATGTTCTTCGTTTTGGGGAGTTACCAATTTCTTAAGTTGATGGCAATTGTGTATTGTCCCTGATTAAAGTTAGTTTAAATCTTTGTATCCGCAATCATATTTGTTCACCAAATTGAGGTTTATCATAGGAATCGCATCATATGTCTGTCAACTTGGATTAGTACCAACGTTGCTATAATAAGGGAGAATGTAAATATTTTAAATAGTAGAGTTTTGACTTCCGGAACTTTTTTTGTGGAGTTACTTCAAAATCTTAGCTTGCTAACGATGTGTGGCGATTCCTAATATCTGCATAATATTTAGTCATATATCTTTAGTATATTAATTTCTTGAGAAATATTGCAACAGAAGCGTTCTATATATTAGATATATCATTTTTGTAACATGAAGGGGCATAGAATAGTACGGTAAAGAGTAGGATTAATGTTAGGTCATTCAATAGTTATACTGATAGGGGGGGAAATTAATGAAAAAACTAACTTTTAACGATTTGAACTCGCCGGAAACTATGCGTAATCCCATTATGTTCTATAAAAACCTTATGGAGCAAAAAGAGCGTTTCTTTCACATTGATGACTTTTATGGAATGGGAGGGGCATGGGTTGTATTTCACTATGATGATGTGGTTGCTATTTTAAAAGATTCCCGTTTTATCAAAGATTTACGAAAATTCACACCGCCTCATTATAAGCAGAATCCCATTGAGGAGAATACAGCAGTGAGTAAACTATTTGAATGGCTTATGAATATGCCGAATATGCTTACGGTAGATCCTCCTGATCATACTCGCCTACGTCGGCTAGTCTCTAAATCCTTCACACCACGTATGATTGAAGACCTTCGTCCTCGTATTCAGCAAATTGCCGACGAATTGTTGGATGTTGTACAGGAACAAAGAAAGATGGAAATTATTGCAGACTTTGCTTACCCACTACCCATTATTGTCATTTCAGAGATGCTTGGGATTCCCGCCACTGATCGAAATCAGTTTCGCGCATGGACACAAGAACTGATGAAGGCCTCAGTGGATCCTGGTCAAGGGACTACAGTGACAGCAACACTTGAAAAGTTTATTAATTATATTGAAATATTGTTTAACGAAAAACACCTAAATCCTAGTGATGATTTGATAAGCGCGCTAGTTCAAGCAAAAGAGCAAGAAGACAAGTTGAGTAAGAACGAGCTTCTTTCGACAATTTGGCTTCTTATTATCGCTGGACATGAAACGACAGTTAATCTAATTAGTAATGGTGTACTAGCGTTACTTCAACATCCTGAACAAATGAATTTACTAAGGCAAGATCCTTCTCTGCTGGCTTCCGCTGTCGACGAACTTTTACGCTATGCTGGTCCAATTATGTTTAGTAGCCGTTTTGCTAGTGAAGATGTGACAATACATGGAAATAGAATACGTAAAGGTGAATTGGTTCTACTCTCCCTGACTGCTGCAAATATTGATCCGAACATATTTCCTTATCCAGAGGAATTGAATATTTCACGGGAGGAGAATAACCATTTAGCCTTTGGGGCTGGTATACATCAATGTTTGGGAGCTCCATTGGCGCGTTTAGAAGGACAAATTGCATTAGACACTTTGTTAAAGAGGCTACCTAATCTCCGCCTAGCAATCGAAGCAGATCAATTGATTTATAACCATAGTAAAATTCGTTCCCTTGCAAGTCTACCAGTTATTTTCTAACCTAAGATCCGACATTAGTACCGATAGTGATTAAATTATATATAGTTTTGGAATAAAGGTTAATTAAAAGTACCTTATAAAACTCGATTTTAGATAAGGATATCGCCACATTGTTATAAAACTAAAAATTTATAGTACCCCAGAACGAAAAATTTGTGTCATTTATAAAAAGAAGGTCATTCTTATCGTTTTGGGGATACTTCAAAATATTAAATTACTGGTGGTACTAGCCCTAAATAAATCCTAGATACTAGTGCTAATTAGTCTGTTTATTTTGCTTAACCAACACAGAGAATCATATTAATTCAAGCCCTCTATACTTCTCGACAGAATATATAATATTCTCCACGAGCCATTCGTACATCTGCACTATACAATGAATCTTTTAAAAAAAGTAATCGGTTTTGTTTTACTTTCAAACATTATTAGGCACACCAATATAAATAGTACCATTTTTTCATTCCGTAAATAATGTTAATGAAAAAGGTGAAAGGATTTTTAAAGCTAAAAACAGAAATCTGTATAAGAGAATATTTCGATGGTAGGGATATTATGAAAATCGGTAAGTTTGGAGAAGTAAATAACATAAGTATTGATACAATTAGACATTATATGGATCTCAGTCTCATTATTCCTGAAAAAAAGGGAGGGCACTATTTTTTTGATGAGTATTGTCAAACAGATTTAGAACTCATTTTATATTACAAAGATTTAGGATTTAGTTTGAATGAAATTAAAGAACTATTTTTTTATAAAAATTTAGCGAAATCTATGAATCACGAAAAAGATACTTTTTACCAATCTTTATTTAAACTGAAATATGACAAGATGGAACAGGAAATAGAACTTTTAGAGGAGAAACGGGATAAATTAAAGGGAGTGTTACATGATTTATTATTAACAAATGAAACTTCTAATTCAATTATAGGGATAGATTTAAGTGTACTACATTTACTTACATGTTATAAGTGTAGCAAAAAACTAATTCTTCAAGATGGAATAATTACTAACAATCAAATTACAGAGGGGAAGTTAATTTGTAATTGTGGTAAAGAATACAATATTACTTCAGGAATTATAACTGTTGGTAAATCATTTAAAGCAAATGAGCTGACGTCACTTGATGATACTATTTCGGATTATATTCATGAAACGGATACTGCTTTTTTAGAAAATATACAGAAGGGAGGAGAATGGGCGAAAAAGAAACTAATGCAGCTAGATTTAAATAATAAGATACTACTGGATTTAGGATCCGGCCTCGGATTCTTTTTACGGAATAGTTATGAAGAACTACCGGAAGATTGTTTATATATTGCTGTTGATCGAGATTTGAATAAACTTTTATTTTTAAAAGATGTAATTGAAAAAAGAAATCCTAAAAGAAACATTTTATTTATCTGTGCTGATTTTTTAAATATCCCTATTCAAAAAGATTCTGTTGATATTGTAATTGATCAGTCTGGTACAAGTAATTATAGTTTTGAACATGAGGCTTTTTTATTACACGAATTAAATTCGCTTTTTAAACACGATTGTTATTTATTAAGCTCATTTATTTTATTTAATAAATTTAGTATAAATAGCCAAATTACAACTAGATTTCGAGAGAATTTTAAACTTTCAAAAGTAATGAAAGAAATTCATAATCTAAGGTTTCAATCCATTGATGAACGAACGTCAAATTATTTGGAACGGGGCGGAAAATACGAGGATTTCTTTGTTCAAGGAGAAGAAATTTATACATATTCATTTTTCGGAAAAAGATGGGGTTAACCCCATCTTTTATTTATTTTCCCTTCAAACTTTTCAAATCGTACATATTGCGATTGGGTTGACCCGAGAACTTACAATGTACGTAACACAAAATTAGGCAGGGGGAAAAGTTATGGCAAGTTTACGATTACATATGGAAAATAAAAAAAGAAACCAAGAGCTAAGAAATATTTGTTTATATTCAATTGCAAAAACAGTATCACTATTCGGTAGCTCTATTTATAGTTTTGCATTAGGATTGTATGTTTTACAAATAACTGGATCAGCGTTAAATTTCGCGATTACGCTCATATTAGGAACAATTCCAATGATTGTTATGAATCCATTTGCCGGTGTAATTGCTGATAAGGTTGATAAAAAGAAACTCGTCGTTTGTATGGACGTACTAAGCGGATGCTTATTAATAACTGTTTATATATTAAGCAGCTATTATGGTTTAAACTTATTCATCGTTTATACTACTACCTTTCTTATGACAGTATTTACAACATTTTTTGGAATAGGGTTAGAGGCTGCAAAACCAAATATCGTCTCTAAAGAGAGACTAATGAGTCTTAACTCTATAAGTAAAATTATCGACTCTATATCTTTAATTCTAGGACCTATGTTAGGAGGCATTGTTTTTGCAGTCTTTGATATGAAAACTTTTATAATTATTAACGGTATTTCATTTATCCTTTCGGCTATATCCATATTGTTTATAAACTTTAAATTGTGTGAGCAATACATAAATGAGGAATGTTCAATTAGAAAAATTAAATTTATTAAAGATATAAAGGAGGGATACTCTTACTTAATGGAGCGGGAAAGCTTAAAAAATACGTTTTGTATTTTAATTTCACTTAATTTCTTCTTAGGGTTTGCTGTAACTGTTCCATTGCCATACATTATTAATACAGTTCTCAATCTTAGCTCTAAACAATTTGGTATGATTCAAGGGACTTTCCCGATAGGTATGATAGTTGGTGCAATGTTAGTGAAAAAGATAACGAATCGTTTTTCTTATTCCTATCTATTGAAAAAAATAAGTTTTATGTTGGCAATTTTTATGATAGTTTCAGGTGCCCCAGTCCTATTCAAAAGTATTGAAGTTAATAATATTGTATTTGTTACTATGTATTGCGCTATTATGTTCTTTTTAGGGCTAATGATAGCATTAATCGATATCCCTTTAATTTATTTTATGCAAAGAGAGATTCCAGATGAATATAGGGGCAGAGTGCTTAGTATTGGATTAAGCGTAGGTAAAATGATGCAGCCGATAGCACTGGCATTATCAGGTCTATTATTAAATCATATTCCAGCCTACACGCTTCCAATTGGAGGAGGGATCGTATTTCTTATTTTGAATCAGGTTTACTCAAATAAATTGAATTTAGAAATTCATTCAAAAGGGTATAGTGTTGAACGTAATTAAATAATATGGAAAAAGCGCAGGATCATCATCCTGCGCTTGTCTATCGTAATTCAGCTGTTTTTCTAATAACAATCTTATCAATATCGTCTTCTTCATCACCAATAAATAACCCGCGTTCTTTTAAGTACGCTTCAAAATATAAATCTGCTTCTGCACGTTCATCATATGGTTTTACAGATAGAACGAAACCTAATTTGTTTTGTTCCTCTAAATGAGAAGTGGAAATGTAAGCTGGTACATTGTGTCGTAAAAAGAGTTCTTTAACCGGAATAATCATATCTTTCATTAATTTCGTTAACATGCCCATCTCAAACTCGAAATTAAAGCGATCTATACTACATAAATCGGCGAATACTACACCGATAAAACCTGTATTAAATACTTCTTGATATTCTACGTCTTCGTCATGATTACCGTAAAAATTCTTTTCGATTAAATAATTTACAAAATAAGCAACACCGTCACTTTGTTCAAATGGTTTCGTTGAAAGAACAAAGCCGATTTTCTTTTGTTTATGTAAATATACACATGACATATATGCTGAAATGTTATGTTCCTTAAATAGAGAACTTGTTGCCCCAGAGAGACCATCTAATACGTGATGAACAATTTGAAGTTTTTTACGAGCGAAATAATAGGATTTCTTTTGTAACTCCAATGTATCAATAAAGACAGAGCCGATAAAGCCTGTATTTGAAATGATAGGTGTTTGCTTTTTTCTTCCTCTGCGCTTTGCTTGAGCCATTGTAAAAATCATCCCTTCATGTACAATTAAAATAAAAAGAACGTTTGTTCGTATATTTATATTTTACTATTAAAACGCTCTAAAGTAAAGGGTTTTTGACGAAAAAAACAACAAAAAAGACACCTGCAAAAGGTGCCTTAAACGCTGTAGGGAAGAGGGTTCATCCATACAATTTATATTATGACACAGAAACAATCTCTTCTGTATCTTCTACATCTAAATGACAGTCCATAGTACGAACATCTTGATCTTCATGACTTCCGAAATAAATAGTAATTTTCATATGTATCGCTCCTTTATTCTAGGAATACCTAAAATAATTACTAGTAATGATAATATTTATTATATACCACTTTTTTCATTCCGACAACGTTATATCATTTTTTATTCTTTAAGGGCGCAAAGAGTAATGTGAAGAGATATTTTTATAGAAATAGGTACATTTCTTATATGTTATATTTAATACTGAAGTATTCGAATACAAATTTTATAAAAGGAGCAAAATGGATGAATTTTAAACAGTTACTAATAGATAATTTTACATATAAAACTTCATATATTGCGCGGCAGGCACAGGGAATGAATGTGAAAGAAACGAAGGATTACATTGCTGTCGACTGTGGTTTACCTGCAGATACATTTAATATCATTACTTTACTAAACAATAATGTAACAGAAGGGATCGAGAAATTATATAAAGAGGTAAACAACTATAATCAAAAGAAATTTCCAATGAGTGTTTGGTTTTGGGATGATAGGTACGAGCAGACTATAAAAAGCGAATTAATAAAACTGGACTTAAAAGAAGCAGAACAAAATATTGCAATGGTCGCAGAATTAAATACAATTCATCCGACAATAAACATGCCAGAAGGTTTTACAATACAAAAAGCATCTTCACCAGAACAAATTAAAAAGTTTGGAGAAACGTTAGCTAATTTGTTTGGTTCATCAGAGGAAGGTATACATGTACAAGCATTCTACAATCAAACTGCTTCTTTCGACTTATGGAATAGTGGGAATATGAACCTATACTTAGGACTTTATAAAGATGAAGTCATATCGGTTGGTTCATTAGTATGTACAAAAGATAGTATTGGTATTTATGATATAGCAACGAAAGAAGAAATGAGAGGAAAAGGATTTGGTTCTACTATGTTTCATTACTTGCTACAAGAAGCAAAGGCATTAAACGTTGCTCAATGCGTATTACAAGCTTCACCTGATGGGATTAATATTTATAAAAAGGCCGGTTTTCAATCTGTTGGACAAATGACTGTATTTGAAAATCGACATTTATTTGAATAAATTATTCAAGCCAAATTGCTTTCATGTAGGAGTTAATAAATCATTATGAAAAAGATATATATCGTTACAATACTTTGCATCTTTATAGTAATAGGTACTTTTGTTTTTCATAAAGTAAATGAACGTAAGTACACGAAAGCTATTAATCAATCAACTCATATAAAAAACATTGCACATAGAGGAGCTTCTGCGTATGCACCAGAACATACAATAGCAGCTTATACATTAGGACAACAATTAAAAGGAGATTATATAGAAATAGATCTCCAAATGACAAAAGACGGATATTTAGTAGCTATGCATGATGAAACATTAAATCGTACTACAAATGGTACAGGACTAGTCAAGGAACATACATTAGAAGAAATAAAGCAACTAAATGCAGGCTCTACTTACAATAAAAAGTATCCAAATTTAGCAAAGAAAGAATATGAAAATGCTAAAGTTCCAACACTCGAAGAAGTAATTGAAGTGTTTGGGCATGACGCGAACTATTATATTGAAACAAAATCACCTGATGAATATCCAGAAATGGAAGAAAAGTTATTAGAAATTATTAATCACTATGAAATACAGGATAAAGTTATTATTCAATCATTTAGTGAAGAAAGTCTGCAAAAAATTCATAATTTAAATGTTAATATACCCCTGGTGCAATTATTATCCTATAAGAAGGCAGTTCAATTAACTGAATTAGAGATAAAAAAGTATAAAACATATTGCATTGGTCTTGGGATGAACTATAAATATATTGATTCAGCTTATGTAAAGAGAATAAAAAAACATGGATTAGAAGTTCATCCATTTACTGTAGATAATGAACAAGATATGAAAAAGTTACTTTTATGGGGCGTTGATGGAATGTTTACGAATTATCCGGATCGTTTACATTCATTATTAAAGTTTTAATTAAAAGAAACTGTTTTTAACGTAATAGTTTATATAGGTTTTCGAGTAATATATAATTAAATTAATCTAGTTAAACTAAAAAGGAGTGTAAGTAGGATGAATATATTAGCTGTTGTCCCACGCCTCTATGTTTCAGACTTACAAACTCATCTAGAATTTTACAAAATACTATTAAAGCAAGAAAAACCACACGAATTTCAAATGAACGGAACGCATGTGATTAGATTTACAAATTTACTTTTAATTGAAGAATTAAAAGAAACAATTAAGAATCATGTTGCTGCAACGATTGTAATTGATGATCTCAACGAAGTAAAAGAACTAATCTTAAACTATAACGGCGTAATGATTACTGAGCCAATACAAGTACCCACAGGTATGAAAATGATAATTCGTCATCCAGATGGTAATATCATTGAATACATAGAGCCGACATTGAAATGAAATATGAAAAAGACGTGAAAAAGAATCCAATAAGCATATTGGATTCTTTTTTTGCTAGTTTTACGAACCGAACGCGAAAGAATACGACATTGGGTATTATTTTTCATAAGTTTAGTCAGAAAGTAACGAAAATGTAATGAATTTTAACTACGCTTTTTATATTTTTTTGATACACTGGCTACGAGAGGAATACCGATTAATGTAGGTAAAAACCAAAACCATATAGGTGGCAGTAAATTAATTATGGGAATATGAATACCGACGTTTACTAAAAGTGCGGTTACCGCACCTATATAAGAACCTAACATACCTCTAATATGGTGGTGGATCCAATTTTTCCAGCGTTTTTTTCTTGCAAGGTAGCCATAAATCGCAAAAGCATAAGAGAAAATTGCTACATAAAATAAATATGCGATTTTATCCCAGTTTATAATGGATAATATAATTGCAGTGAGGGTAATGACAACATAGGATGCATGATATATTTCGCCCCATTCCGTATGTTTCCCTTTCTTCTTTTGAGCAACCATCGCCACAATACCGGTAATTAAACATATTGTTCCAAATAAAATGTGGATGGTCAAAAGAACATTGAAAATACTCATAATAATTCCTCCTTTTTTATTTCTATAGTATTGCAGTATAGGAGAAAAGTTGAAACATATCGTTTATTCGTCTTAATATATTGAAATAAAGGTACTCTTAGAACAAATTTTCTTGAATTTAGTGAGTCACGTATTACGTGAAATGAAGGAGAGACTTCCATGTTTACATCTATTACATATTTACAATCAGGGAATGACAAGCAACAAAAGGTTTATGATGTTTTGAATAAACTAAACATCATGGAGGATTTAGCTTTATATAATCCCGTTCTTTGCGGGACTATACCTATAAGAATTGATACGCTTCAATCTGACTTAGATATAGTAATGGAAGTACATAACTTTGATGTTTTTGAACAAGAAATGAGATCTTTATATGGTTCTTATGAAGGATTCAAAATAAAAAAGAAAAAAATTAAAAATACCGAATCGATAAAGGTGAATTTTAAATTTGAAGGTTTTGATTTTGAATTATTTGCCCAGCCTAAGCCAGTGCGTAACCAAAATGCGTATAGACATATGATAGTAGAACACATGTTATTAATGCAGCATCCACATATAAGGGAAGAAATTATTCGCTTAAAAGAGAAAGGTTTAAAAACAGAGCCTGCTTTTGCTCAAGTATTAAACATTGTCGGAGATCCTTATGACGAACTTATTTTATTGGGACAGGAAATGAGATTGTGGTAAATAAGATATACAAAAACTCCTCCATAGAAAAAGAGGAGTTTTTGTTATGCCATTAGCTTACGAATTAATTCACTCAACAATTTAATCCCGTTAGTGATTTGTTCAGGGGAAGCATATCCATACGATAAACGTATGTACTGATCTGATTCTTCTTCATAGATACGTCCTGGGTTTAATAGAACCCCTTTTGATAGAGCCTCTGAAAATAATTTCTTCATCGGAATGCTAGGTACTACCTTTAGCCATATAAAAAATCCACCACTAGGAATATCCCACGTTGCAACATCTGCACAATACTTATTTAAAGCCCGTATCATGATTTGTCTTCGTTCTTTTAGTTGAATTCTTACGTTTGCAACATGTTCCTCATAAAAACCTTTATTTATCCATTCGGCAGCAACCCTTTGAGATAATGAACTCGATCCATAGTCTGTTTGCATTTTTATATCTGACAATCTATCAATAACTGGTTCAGGTCCAATAATCCATCCAATTCTAAGTCCTGGGCTAAGTGTTTTAGATAGGCTACCAACATATAATACATGTCCATGTTTATCTATCGACTTTAAAGGGACTGGAGGTGGTTCATCAATCCATAACTCGCGATAAATATCATCTTCAATAATAGGTAACTGTTCCTTTTCACATATTTTTATTATTTCTTTTCTTCGCTCTTTAGACATTAATATCCCTGTTGGGTTTTGAAAACTAGGGATAGAATATAAAATGTTTTTCTTTTTACTATATTTAATGCGTTTTAATAATTCGTTAGGTAAAACACCGTGATGATCCATAGCTATACCAGATAAATTTATATTTGCTGATTGAAATACATGAAGTGAATATAAGTAAGAAGGTTGTTCAAGTAAAACAGTTGATTCTCTATGCAAAAGACCAATTGATATTAATTGCAATGCTTGTAATGCACCAGAGACGATTAATATAGAACTCGGTGACGTATGTATTCCGAATGATTTTACGTATTTACTTATTGCTTTACGTAACGGATAAAACCCTTTTTGTTCTTCGTATCCAAAATAATCTAATTCCTCACTTACTTTTTTCATAATGGACTGCATCGTTTCTAACGGAAAAAGATGAGGAGCAAGTTCGCCTTTACTAAGATGGATAAGTTTGTTATTTGCTTCTGCCTCATTTATTTCTCGTACCATTAACTTGCTTGGTTTATGAATACCGGCCTTTACATATTCACTCCAATCAGGTGGTGGATTCGTTGCTAATAATGACCATGTATTATTCGTTACAATTGTTCCTGCTCCAATTTTCCCTTGAATCAGTCCATCAGCCATAAGTTCATCTAGTGCAGTTATTACAGTGCTACGATTTACTTGAAATGATTTTGCTAACTGCCTTTGACTAGGGATCTTACTTCCAATTGGCCACTCTCCATTTTCAATTTTTTCTTTCATATAATCTACTATCTGCCGATACTTAGGCAGTTTTTTACTATTTGTCATAAATAAACTCCCCTCGTTCACTTAAAAAATGCCAAGTGGTTGGTTTTTACGATAAGTAACTGGTTGAAGACATTGTATCAACTATTAAATATGATGAAAAGAAATAATTGGTAATTTGAAAATGGTTGGTTTATTAGGGAGGGAGAAACAACATGCATAATAAAAAATGGGATTTACGCATTATATGTGCTCACGCTTTTACGATTCTTATATGGGGATCTGCTTTTCCGGCAATTCGTATGGGGCTTGCATCTTATACACCTGAGCATCTAACTTTACTACGTTTATTAATCGCTTCATTTATACTTCTGTTGTTTTCTTTTATTTACAAGTTACGAATACCGGATTTAAAGGATATCCCAGCAATTTTTATATTTGGTGCGTTAGGATTTACTTTTTATCACATAGCATTAAACTATGGTGAAAAAACAGTAAATGCTGGATCGGCAAGTTTAATCGTTTCCGTCACACCTATAGTAACGGCAATTCTTGCTTCTATTTTTTTGAACGAAAAAATGAAATTAAACGGTTGGATCGGTGGGGGAATTAGTTTTATAGGAATTGCTCTCATATCATTTAGCCAAGGAGATGCTATTCAATTAAATAGTGGGGGATTTTTTATACTATTAGCAGCGATTTCAGAAAGCTTATATTTTGTTTTCCAAACTTCTTACTTAAAAAAGTACGGCTTCTTACCATTTACGATATATACAATTTTATCTAGTACGGTATGTATGCTTATTTTCTTCCCGGGAATGTATACAGAAATACTAGCAGCTCCTCTTGAAGTGAATATGAGTGTTATATATTTAGGTTTATTTCCAACAGTACTCCCATATATCGCATTGGCTTATATCATATCTCATTCTGGTGCTGCTGAAGCAACAAGTTCTCTATATTTAACGCCAGTAACTGCATGTTTCGTTGCTTGGATATGGTTAGGAGAAGTACCGACTTTTGTTTCAATAATTGGTGGGGGGATTACTATACTTGGAATTTTGATTGTTCATATACCAGTATTAAGAAAAGAAAAACATAGGAATCTAGCAAATAATCAATCCGTATAATGTAATTCAATAATGATTTTATGATACTTTTTTATATAGTTTCTTTCTTATGTTGATAAATATAATATTTTGTATTTCAGTTAAATATTGTATGTTATATTTTGTGTAGTAAGCATTTTAAAAGGAGCTGACAACATAGAGCATTTTATGAATTTACAGGTGATAAAACTTGGCTTACTGTTATTAATAATTTGTACAATGTTTATACACAATTTAGTAATAAGTACTCTCCAAATACAGGACTTATTTCAGATTTCGTTGTAAAAAAACCACCACAACCCGCACCTAAAGACTTCTTAGATGAGTCAGAATATACAAATGCATATTATTACAATGCTAGTCGGGTACCATTGAGAATTATAATGGACTATGCGATGTACGGTGAGAAGCGAAGTAAAGTCATTTCTGATAAAGTCTCTTCATGGATTCAAAATAAAACGAATGGAAATCCTTCTAAAATTGTGGATGGTTATCAATTAAACGGATCTAATATTGGTAGTTATTCAACTGCTGTATTTGTTTCACCGTTTATTGCTGCAAGTATAACGAGTAGCAATAATCAAAAGTGGGTAAATAGCGGTTGGGATTGGATGGAGAATAAGAGAGAAAGCTATTTTAGTGATAGTTATAATTTATTAACTATGTTATTTATTACAGGAAATTGGTGGAAACCTGTACCTGATGATAAAAAATACAAAATCAAATAAATGATGCAATTTATGAAGGATACGATAATTAATTAAATTTGAGAATCGTTACTTAAGAAAGGAATTAGCATACGCTAGTTCCTTTTTAATATTTTGTAAAACATTATCCATTCAAAAATTCGCATAGATATACTTGCTTTTTTCATATACATAGTTATTGATGACGCTATGTTTTTGTGAGG
This sequence comes from Bacillus sp. (in: firmicutes), assembly GCF_031983925.1. Classification (NCBI taxonomy): domain Bacteria; kingdom Bacillati; phylum Bacillota; class Bacilli; order Caryophanales; family Bacillaceae; genus Bacillus; species Bacillus sp. (in: firmicutes). Next base: position 13,161 of record NZ_DALYZR010000010.1, read on the forward strand.
GGAGAGTATTTCTTGGAAAAAGTATTATTTTTCGGAGACCCAGGTATTGATGACTCATTTGCCATTATGTATGGTTTACTGCATCCCGAAATTGAAATTGTCGGTATTGTAACCGGATACGGAAATGTTGAGCATATACATGCTGCACATAATGCAGCGTATATTTTACAGTTAGCAAATAGACAAGACATTCCTGTCATTAGTGGTGCAACAAAACCACTTACAGAAGAAATCACTACGTACTATCCTGAAATTCACGGAGCAGAAGGATTAGGGCCCATCCATGTTCCAGAAAATATATTATCTATTCCAATATATAATTTCGGCAGTATTGCTGCGATTCTTATAAAGTACGGAAAAGATTTAACGATTGTTGATGTAGGAAGATCTACCTCGTTAGCAATTGCTTTTAATTTATGGAATGATTTAATGCTAAATGTAAAAGGAATCTATTTCATGGGTGGTGTTTTTTTAGAAGTAGGAAACGTTACGCCATTAGCAGAGGCAAACGTGTATGGAGATCCTATAGCAAGTAAAATTGTTTTTCAACAAGCAAAAAATTTATTCATATTCCCTTTAAATGTAACAAACAAAGCTGTGTTGACTCCAAATGTATTCAGCTATATCCAAGCTAATTCAAAGAATCCATTTCATACAATAATGAAACCGATGTATGATTACTATTTATCTGCATACCAAAAACTTAATCCATCTATCGAAGGTCCTTTGCTACATGATGTGGTTGCAATAAGTGGATTAGTAAATCCAAGTTTTTTTGGATTTGTGCATCGTACAGTAAATGTAGATACATACGGAGATACGAAAGGACAAACATTTGCTGATTTTCGCCATAGCTCTATATCTGAAGGAGCCCGTATAGCACTAGAAATAGATGAACAAAAATTCATTCAAGATTTTATGAAAATCATGTTATAAGTTGTAGTCGAAAAAGGGAATTACTTCACTACGTTGAATATAAACATACATCCTCTATATAAGGGAGCTTACAATATTGAATGTCCAGTTAAAGGTTGTTACGAGAGAAAATTGGGAAGAAGCATTAAAGCTACAAGTTAAAGAAAATCAGTTGAAATTTGTTCCATCCGTAGCAGTTTCGCTTGCTAAAGTATATATAAAACCAGATGGTGACAATGTAGAGTACATGCCATTTGTGATATATGATGGCGACCATATGGTTGGTTTTATTATGCATGCTGTTGTAAGAGAGACAACTGATATGTATTGGATAAACGGTTTTATTATTGATCAAATGCAGCAAGGTAAAGGTTATGGAAAAGCGGCATTACAAGAAAGTATATACTTAATAAAAAATACATTTAAGGTGTGTAAAGAAGTTAGATTAACAGTACATAAAGATAATATCTCTGCTAAGAAACTATATGAACGTTATGGTTTTCAATCATTGGGACATGATTATGATGGTGAGCAAGTATATCGCTTATTCGTTTAATTATTATGTAATAAAGGTGTGAAATGAATTATGCAATTTACTGAAGTGAAAATTGAAGTATTTATCCCTGAAGAATACATTGAAATGTTGAGGAATGAGTTAAATAAAATTGGTGCTTGTAAAACGGGAGAATATGATCATTGTCTGTCCTATAGTTCTGTGAAAGGATACTGGAGACCGTTAAAAGACGCATCGCCTTTTAACGGGGAAATTGGTCAGATTTGTGAAGGGCAAGAATATAAAATTGAAATAAAGTGCAAACGGGATCTTGTAAAGGATGCCCTTGAAGTCATTAACGAAATTCATCCGTATGAAACACCTATGATTTATATTATCCCAATATTAAATGACTATTTTAATCAAATATAAAGTAAATGAATGGGAGGAATAGCAATTGAAAAATAAATTTCATCATATTGTACGAGCTGTTATGATTAAGGATAAAAAATTGTTAGTAGCTGAATATATTGGCCATCATTATTTTTTACCAGGTGGTCATGTTGAAGTTGGCGAATCAGCTGAGAATGCATTAATAAGAGAACTACAAGAAGAACTCGGAGTAAATTGTAGTATAAAACAATTTTTAGGAGTCATAGAAAACCAATGGCAAGATAAAGAAGTTCTTCACCATGAAATCAATCATATTTTTGAGATAGATTCACAAGAGTTACATATTGATTTCATACCAAAATCTAAAGAATCTCATTTAGCGTTTCACTGGATTGATTATAATCAAGATGCTTTACATACTTATAAAATCATGCCAGTACCTTCAGTTAAAGAGTTACTAGAAAGAAAATTAAGTGATGAACTACTAAACTGTTGGATTAGCAATTTTTAAACGCCTCTATCAATAGTAAATCCGTCTGCCAAAAAAGAAAGTAAGAAAATAGGCTAAAAAACAAGGTACATCACCTAGAGTAAGTTCATATTTTGTTGATGTACGTATTTAGTCTATAGTCTTGTTTCTACTTTATTTGCAAAAATAGATGAACTTTAACATCTGGACGGAATTTATTTTTATAAATGGAGGGTTTCGTAATGAATCAGTTTCAACAAGAACTACAATCATTAAACCTTAATGATTTTCAAACTGGTAATGTTGTTTATTGGGATCAACAACAAAATCAATATCCATATTATTACATCCAAGGCGATGTACGTCGTTGCGGTGGATGCGGAGGTTGTGGCGGACGCTGTGGCGGATGCGGCGGCAGATGTGGTGGATGCGTAGGTTGTGCAGGATGTTTCGGTTGCTTTAATTGCTGGAACTGGTGGATCATTTAGGTATAGAATATCAAAACTATTTTACATGAAAGAAAGGTGTGAAAATTATTTTGCACTTTTCTTTCATGCTGTAATTGCACAGTTGAGTGAACTAGGTGAACGCGTACCAAAAGGATCATATCAAATATTAGGAATTACGGGGCCAACTATATTAATAATACCTGAATATAATGTAGTTGTTGCAAAAATGTATAATAAAAGATATAACTACGGCGGTGATAATTATTTATATTATTTACGTGAATTCAGCAATTTAGTCGCGGATACATTTCGTAACGGTAATAGGGCATAATTACTCCTATAATGAAAAGGAGTGAGAGAAAGTGAAAAATAAAATGAATAAAAACAAAAAGCAAAACATTAAAGATGTAAATACAGAGCAAAATGCAATTTATAGCGATCCGAAAGATGCAGCTAATATGCAAACGGTACCGCAGCCGAAAGATTTTGATGAAATTGAATATTAATTTTTCGTTTATCCGACCATATGACGAATCAAAAATACATCTTAAGTCCCATCACATGATTGAAAACTTTTGGTACTCTATATACATAAGCATTTGAAAATGTCTTATCTTAACAAAGCTTTCTTTAAGTAAATCTAATATAACCTGCAAAAAGACACTTCATTATGGAGTGTCTTTTTGTGTACATGAATTCAATTTCCATTTTTCATGCAGTATCTTGCTTTTTACGATGGTTATACTAACTGTGAAAATTCATGTCACGATAAAAGAAGGGGACAGTTAGTATGAAACAAATCTCTATAAATCCGTTACTAATTGTTCTAGGTACAATCATTGTTCAAATTGGCCTTGGAACAATTTACACATGGAGTTTATTTAATCAGCCCCTTGTTAGTAAGTTTGGATGGAACCTTAATGCCGTTGCGATAACTTTCTCCATTACAAGCTTCTCTTTATCATTTTCAACATTATTTGCAGGAAAGTTACAGCAAAAATTAGGGCTTCGAAAACTCATCGCTACTGCAGGGATTGTGCTGGGACTCGGTTTAATACTTAGTTCACAAGTTTCTTCCTTACCATTACTTTATTTATTAGCTGGTGTAGTAGTTGGTTATGCAGATGGAACTGCTTATATCACATCATTATCTAATTTAATTAAATGGTTTCCAAATCGAAAAGGACTTATTTCTGGTATATCTGTTTCTGCATATGGAATGGGTAGCTTAATCTTTAGATATATAAACGGAAGTCTGATCGATAGCCTTGGTGTATCACAAGCATTTTTATATTGGGGTATCATCGTTTTACTTTTAGTATTAATCGGATCGTTCTTCTTACGTGAAGCAATAGTAAGTAATACTGTAACTGAGACATTACACAATGATTATACGCCTCGTGAAATGATGCGAACGAAACAAGTATATCTTTTGTTTTTTATGCTATTTACGTCGTGTATGGGTGGTCTATATTTAATCAGTATGGTAAAAGATATTGGGGTACAGCTCGTTGGACTTAGCGCTGCAACTGCTGCTAATGCCGTCGCAATGATTGCAATCTTTAATACAGTAGGTAGAATCATTCTTGGAACGCTATCAGATAAAATTGGCCGAATGAAAATTGTCTCTGCAACGTTTATTATTATTGGATTGTCAGTCTTTACATTAAGTTTCATTCCATTAAATTACGGGATTTATTTTGCTTGTGTAGCCAGCGTAGCCTTTTGCTTTGGTGGTAATATTACAATATTCCCAGCCATTGTTGGGGATTACTTCGGTTTAAAAAACCATAGTACAAATTACGGGATTGTATACCAAGGGTTCGGATTTGGTGCGCTTGCAGGATCATTCATCGGAGCATTATTCGGTGGATTTCAGCCGACCTTTATTATAATCGGTATTTTAAGCGTTATTTCCTTCGTTATTTCGATATTAATTCGTCCACCAAAAGCAGAGAAGAAAAAGGAAATAAAGCAGCTACATCGAAAAATAGCTTAATTCTACAAAAGGGTCCTCCTACTAGGGCTCTTTTTTCACGTTAACTTTGCTAAGAGCAGATAAATGAAATACTCAATTAACTTTTTTATATTTTAAAACGAATAAATGGTAGAATGTAACAAAGATAGAAAATTCCCATTATTAGAGGTGGACTTAGATGAAGAAAGTAAATGTTACATATGCACTTTTATACGATAAAACAAACGAAAAGATCTTAATGGTAAAAAACAAAGGGAAGAATGGTTCTTATTACACACTACCAGGTGGCGCGGTTAAATTGGGAGAAACGTTAGAAGAGGCAGTAATTCGGGAAGTGAAAGAAGAAACCGGTCTACATATAACTGTAAATGGTATTTGTTACATTAGCGAAGCTTTTTTTGAAGAGAGAGGACATCATGCAATTTTCTTTAATTTTTTAGGCGAAATAATCGGCGGAGAGACATATATATCAAGAACAAAAGAAATCGAAGAGATTACTTGGATGGAACTTCATATAGCAGCACCGTATTTGCGTATATCAGAACATTTACTAGACATTTTACAAAAGAAAGAAACAGTACCTTACATTTTTAATGGAACAATCATTCATCAAGCAACATAAAAATATCATTTCATATAAGGCGGGGAAAAAATGGAGTTTATCGTTAATCATAAACATTTCACTCAAGCACTTTCAGAAGTAAGTAAAGCCATATCGACAAAAGCTTTTATTCCTATACTATCCGGTATAAAAATAACTGCAAATCAATCTGGAATTACTTTAATCGCAAGTAATTCAAATATTTTCATCGAAAAATTCATCCCTAGTTCCATGGATGACGAACAAATTACGACTACCTTACAAGCAGGGACAATTGTTGTACCTGCAAAATACTTCATTGAAATTATAAAGAAAATGCCAAGCGATATAGTAATAAAAAGTAAGAATGAGCAAACAATTACCATACAATCAGAAGAAATCACATTAAACTTAAATGGCTTTCCAGCGAGTGAATTTCCTAACGTACCACAAATAGAGGATCATGCAGAAATACAAATAGAAACAAAACAATTGATTGATGCGTTTAAACAAACAGTCTTTGCAGTAGCGAAAAATGAATCTAGACCCGTTCTTACCGGAGTGCATATCGAGTTAGACTACAATAAATTAATATGCGCTGCAACTGACTCTCATAGACTAGCTATACGTGAAACACAAATTTCTACTAATATGAAAGCGAATTGTATTGTACCAAGTGCAACCATTAATGAACTTTTAAAATTAATGAACAGCAATTTAGAATTCGTTTCTATTTATCTATCAGAAAGCCACATTATTTTTACATTCGGCACAACTACTTTATATTCAAGACTAATCGAAGGGAAATATCCTAATATATCTAGTTTAATTCCAAATGAATTTCAAACAGTCATTAACGTAGATAGACAAAGAATGTTACAAGGTGTAGATCGATCAAGTTTATTAGCAAGTGAATGGGCAAATAACAATGTTAACTTAGAAATTGTAAACGAATCTACAATTAAAGTTTCTTCTAATGCTTCTCAGATTGGAAAAATATATGAAACACAACAAGTAGATGCAATTCACGGTGAAAAACAATTACATATATCTTTCGATGGACGATTTATGTTGGATGCTTTAAGGGCAATAAAAGAAGAAACGGTTACTTTAAGTTTCAGCGGTTCTATGAGACCGATATTAATTGAAGCAGGGACACAATCTGCAGCAATCCATCTTATATCTCCAGTAAGAGCTTATTAAAAACGGAGGAAGGAATCACGTTATGTACAAGCACACTTTATGTTTTATAAAAAGAAATGAAGAGATACTTATGTTAAATAGAGAATATGATCCGGTAAAAGGATTATGGAATGGTGTAGGAGGAAAGATAGAAAAGGGCGAAACACCTTTAGAAAATGCGATTCGTGAAATAAAGGAAGAGACTAATATAAAAGTTACGTATGACCAAATTCAATTTAAAGGCATTATTAAGTGGAAAGATTCTTCATATTCTGGCGGCATGTATCTTTATCTAATAGAGCTAATGAATGAATTTACATATCAAACTCCAAAAAAAGTATCAGAAGGAATTTTAGATTGGAAAGAGGTTTCTTGGATTCTTAGTGACTATAATTACGGCGTAGGAGAGATGATACCTAAATTTTTAGTTGAAGTGCTCTACAATGAATTCATATTAGAGCACAATTTTGTTTTATCTAATCATAAATTAATAGATTATAGGAATGAAAAATTGGCTAAACAGGAAAGTTCTATAAATAATATAATTCAATTGTAAAAAGCAGGAATTGTAATCTACAATATACAGCAAAATAATTATAACTCAAATAATTCGAAGAGTAGCTAAGGAGAAAATTCAAATGGGGATGAGTGTAATGAAGAAAATGAAATGCCCAGTGTACCAAAAAACTAAAAAGCAGATAAAAAATTTTAGACAGGAGATTCAATATGTGGAAAACAAATATTGTCAAAACTACTAGAGGCAATTTTGAGTATTTTGTGAAGGGAGAAGGTCCGCCTTTATGCGTTACACATATGTATAGCGAGTATAACGATAATGGAAATACTTTTGCAAACCCATTTACTGACCATTATAGCGTATATTTAGTTAACTTAAAGGGGTGTGGTAATTCAGATTCGGCAAAAAATGATTCTGAATATAGTATGACCGAAACGATTAAAGATTTAGAAGCGATTCGAGAAGCTTTATATATTAATAAATGGGGGTTTGCTGGTCATTAGACAGGAGGGATGTTAGCTCTTGTATATGCGACTGAAGCACAAGAAAGTTTAACGAAAATAATTGTTGGTGGCGCAGCGGCGAGCAAGGAATATGCATCTCATAAAGATAGTATATACTGTAGTAAAAATGTAAAATTTAATAGAATCGTATCAATTATGAATGCATTAAATGATGATAGTACAGTACAAGAAGAAAGAAAAGCATTAAGTAGAGAGTGGGCACTTATGTCTTTTTATTCTGAAGAAAAGCTTGAAGAGGCATTAAAACTGCCGAATAGCGGAAAGACAGTTGGCAATCGGCTAAATTATTTTAGACAAGTTGAATATAAAGATTATGATGTTCGTCAGAAACTTAAATTCGTAAAAATCCCAAGTTTTATATACTGTGGTAAGCATGATGCACAATGTCCCTACATATTTTCTCGTGAAATAGCAAATTTGATCCCGAACGCAACATTAACTAAATTTGAAGAAAGTAATCATAATCCATTCGTTGAAGAAATAGACAAGTTTAATCAGTTTGTCAACGATACATTATAATCAATAAGTAAAAAGCGAATCCTTTATATAAGACAGATTCGCTTTTTATTATAATTAGACTTTTTGCCACCAAGCATACCTAGGATAGTCTGTAGATTTTAACGTAATAGATTCGCCAATTTGAGGTGTTGTAATTTTAACTCCTAAACGGTTAGCTTCTTTCGTAACACGTTCTATCGGGTCACTCCATTCGTGTAATGCTAATGTAAAAGCACCCCAATGAATCGGAAGAAGTAATTCTCCTTTTACATCAATATGAGCTTGTACTGTTTCTTCAGGCAACATATGAATAGCAGACCACCTTGGATCATATTGCCCGCATTCCATTAACGTAAGATCGAATGGACCGTATTTATTACCAATCTCCTTAAAGTGAGGCGCATAACCGCTATCGCCACTAAAGAAAACTTTAGTTTCTTGACCAAGGATAGCCCATGAACACCATAACGAACAATCTCTATCTGTCATACCTCGTCCAGAGAAATGCCTTGCAGGGGCACATACTAACTTAATAGTATCAAGCATAATTTCATCCCACCAATTATGCTCACTAATTTTACTAGGTGAAACACCCCATTTAATTAAATATTGCGTAACTCCAGTTGGAACATAGAAATGCTTTACACGATCTTTTAATTGCATAATACTTTTATAATTTAAATGATCATAGTGATTATGAGAAATAATAATTGCATCAATTTCTTGCAGTTCTTCACGTTCTAAAGAAAAAGAACCACTATAACGTTTACTATTAAACACTGGAAACGGGGAAGAGGCATCTCCAAACATCGGGTCTAATAACAATGTTTTACCTTCTATTTTTAAAAGAGAAGCAGAATGGCCAAACCATGTAATACTCTCTAAAGACTTATTGTTTTTATCTGATAAAACAATAGGTAAATTCTTTATAGGACGCAACTTTGTTTTCATTTTAAAGTAATCAGTCATTAAACCTATAATATCTTTCGGTTTAAAACTTACATCAGTATGAATTTGATTTACATATTTCTTTTTCATTCGTTCTCCTTTTTACGTTTAACAATATACGTATGTTGTTATTGTAGTTATTTGTAGTGTAAACTATATCATTTTATCTTTCATCTTAAATAAAGTACATTTCATAAATTCGTCAAATTCATTAATCATATATATAAAATGAGTGTTATTTAGCGGCAGATAAAATCAATATTAAGTAAATGTAAATTGTTTTAATTTAGTAAATTCATTCTTAAAAGCAACAAAGAACATACGTTTCGTTGTGTGTTAAAGAAGAAAATATATCTCTAATTAGTAAAAGAAAGGAGAGGATGTAAGTGCAAATAGAGAGAAAAAAGAAATCAAAATGTAAACTATCAAAATCTGAAATAACTCAGCTATATCTATGCTAAGGTTTTTAATTTGAGATTAGAGGATACTTACTTTCGTTTATAGAACTTAGTAAATACATAGATTTTACAATGAATTTACTCGTAAGGGAGGGAATATGAAATGCCCACTAATAATAGTCCGGAGAATATATTACATACAGCTTATGAAACTAAAATGATTTCATCTGGAGATAATTCGCCATCTATAAAAATAAAAGGAACGAAACTTCAATATTTACTTGTATTGGTTCATCTTGGTTTTGAGTCAAATATTGTGAAAATGGTGCTAGGTTGGACGAATGAGGAATTTGAAGAGCGCATTAATTCATTAGAAGTAGAGGGGCTATTGAAACAAACAGGAGGGAGGTACTATCCAACGTGTATGATTATAACAGCTTGTGAAGGAGAAAAGCTTTATAACCTTTGTGAACCTCTAATTAAACCAACACTTAGGATCTTTGAAAACTATTCAAGTCATATTGAAGATATTTCAAAGAGAATCGACACGTTTAATCATTTATCTAGAGAATCTTATAGTCTTTTATTGTATAGTGGTGTGTTATTAGATTTTGGACAAATAAATTACATTGAAGAAAACTATTTAAAAAAGAAACGACCTTTAAGAAATAAGAAACGATATTATTATGCTATTCAAGAACAAGAACTAACAGATATAGAGGCTTTCGGGATGTATGGTAATACGTATTTAGATTTAGGAGAAGTTCAAATTGGTCTTTATGGAAATTCTCGATATTCAACATTAAATTTAATAACAGCAGATAACGAAACATTTAAAGAATATTTTCAAAACAATAGTACCGATATTAATTATAAGAAAAAACAATTAGTAAAAGGTTTCGTAGCAGCAGATAGACAAAAAGACTTACATTTAAACGTAGTTTACGAAAAATTAGGCTTATATCAAAATTCACAACCTGTTATCCCTGTATTTAAATCAACAGACTTATTTATACTTAACGAAATTGCAAACACAATCAGTGAAGATTTAGTCTTATTATTCAACGAAAACGATAAACCTTTAAAACAATACTTTGCCAGCAGTAGATACTCAAAAGAAATTACTTATGAAGAGTTTTTTATCTGGTGGTATCACTTTTTCTATACAAAAGTAACTGAAGAATTAATAAAACAAGGTGTAATTATAACAAGCACCCAAAAAAATCAAACGTACATAATCCATCAATAACTTTAAATTAAAGTGCTAATATACTTTTACAAATGTAGCAGCTGAACGGTAAATAATTATTATAGTAAATAAGGGATAATCTGAATTTAAAATCTAATATAAAGAAAACAAGATATTTAAAGAGGAGAAGAGCCATGCAAAAGAAATTTATCAATCCAGAAACGATGCCACCAACTTTTGGATACTCACATGTAGTGGAAGTTAGTAACGCTAAACGAACGATTTACATATCTGGACAAGTAGCAATTAATATAGACGGCCAAATTGTTGGAAGTAATGATTTAGCTACACAAACACGACAAGTATTTGAAAATATTAAAATCGCATTAGAAGCGTCAGACTTAAATTTCAATGATGTAGTAAAATTAACATTTTTCTTAACAGACATTTCTCAAATGGCCGTTGTTAGAGATATTCGAGATCAATACATTGACACTAATAATCCACCAGCAAGTTCAGCTGTCGAAGTTAGAAAGTTAATTAACAATAACTTATTAATTGAAATCGAAGCAATTGCTGTAGCAAACTAATTTTAAAAACTTATTATGAATCATATCCATGCAATTCGTTTAATGTGTTCATTTAAAACGAATTGTATTTTTTATTGTCTTAAATATAATTTATATCTGGAGACATTATCATCAACAACTCATAAAACAACAACAAATAAGCACACAATCGATTACACAGAATGAATCCGATGAAAAGGGAAGCGTAACAATATAAACTAACATATAATAAGTTTATTACTTTTATACAGTTAACATAATATATATTATAGGCAGTTACATAAACAAAGCAATATCAGGTATCAAAAACCAAGTAAACTATACTTAATGAGACGGAACAGAGATTTTTAGTGAGATTTACATAAAATCTTATTTAAACGGATTTCTACAGTTTTTACCGTTTATTTTGCTATACAATCAATCGCAGCAACTCTGAATCAATAATCGATTCAGATTAAACGAATTAAAATCATTTTTGATCAGCGAGAAATTTTTATACAGAAAAATCATTTCTAAACAAAACATAAATTAATAATTATATTTTATGTTTTACTGTATGAATTTATTGCTGTTTACACACGTTTTATAATTTCACATTATTTATTGTTATTTCTGTTATTTACACTTGACTTTTGTTATACCCATTGTTTTGCATTCTAGTTAACATAACGTTTATTTTTAACATAAAAAATCTCCCTCACCTTCAGGAAGATTTTTTAACTTGCTAGTATTTCATTTATATATTTTTAATAACAATCCCAATTGTAAATAACATTGGAAAAATCTAGATTTAACAAGTCTTCTTTTTTTATAAAGAAATTTGCAACACCAGAATCTCCCCACATAATATTTAATGAATCATCTGTATCGATTTGCAGTAATAGGATGTCATGCTGTTGGTATTTTTCTTCCCATTCTCTCGGATCTGTCTGTGTGAAAAATGGATATCCACCAATTTTATGTCCTTGATCTTTACATAAATCATCATACAGTTCGCCTAATTCTGTATTATTTTCTTCATCAACAATTTCTTCCCAGTCAATATCTTCACTAAAAATCTTTTCGAATCGATAATCCCCTGACGTTACGGGTTGATAATCCAATTCAAACTTTAATTTCGCTGCTTCAGGTATAATAGACGATGAGAAAGTTGAACATGCTTATAAATTAATTCGCGATTTAATCGTATTCACAAATCGTCGTCTTATTTTAGTAGATAAACAAGGGATATCAGGTAAAAAAACTGAGTATCATTCTATCCCTTATAAAAGCATTACACAATTTAGCATTGAAACAGCTGGGCATTTTGATTTAGATGCAGAACTTAAAATTTGGGTATCTAGTTTGAGTACACCAATTACGAAAGAATTTAAAGGTGACGATAGTGTTTTAAGCATTCAAAAAGCGTTAGTAACATATACGACCAAATAATACTTTTTTGTATGTTTATTCAATTATAAAATTACTAACCCGAGTATTTTGGAAGAATATACATCATTTTAGTATATTTAATCTCAAATAACAGAAAAAGGTAAAGCGTATTTCAAATGCTTTACCTTTCTTTTTTGTAATAAATAAGTGTAGTTTTATCATTTAATTTCTTAGTTTCTTCTGTTCTTTTATATCCCATCTTTTCGTACAGAAAACAATTTCTTTCTTCTTCTAAAATCGTAGCAAGTTCAAAACATTGTGCTTTTGAAAACATCCCTTCAATTAAAATTATTACCTTCTGAGCGATTCCTTTCCCTTGATAGATTGGATGAATAAACATCGGACTAATCCAAAATTTATAAGGTAGTTCTTTTTGGGATATACATATCGCCCCAACAAGTCTCGAATCTATTATAATTTTATAAAAATTACTGCTAGGATTATTTATTCTAAAAATAGTTTTTTCAATAGATTCATTTGCTGGGTTTGTTTCGTAGTCTTTATATTTATGTAATAAAGAGCTAAATGAGTCTATTTGCATTTGAAATAAAACTGATGCATCACTTTCTGTTGCCTGCTCTAATGTAATCTCCATCTACCAATTTAGTCGTTTTCTTAATGAAGTTATATGAGCTGTATGATGACGACCATGCCATGCATATAGTCCAATTGCAACAGCAAGTTTTGTTTCACCAGTCTCTGGATGGTTAAATGTCTTTTCTAAATCTTCAAGTTCTAAAGAATATAAAAGGTTAACCCATCTTTTATGTAATGACTCTAACATTACTAGTGAAACATCTACTGGTAATTTAGAATCAGGTAATTCTGCCCACTTTTCTTCTTTATATGGTTTAATCGTTGGATTCTTTTCTGTTAGCGCTAATTTAAAGCGTATGTAGCTATTCATGTGGCTGTCAACAACGTGATGGACTACTTGACGAACTGTCCATCCACCAACGCGGTACGGTGTGTCTAACTGCTTCTGATCTAAATCTTTGATAGCTTTCGTTAGTTCATTAGGTAAATCTTCAATTTCTTGAATCCATGTATCTATCATTTCTTCCGTTATAGGACGTTTGTATGTAAATTGCCCAATTGGATATCGTAAATCATTCATGAATAAGTCTCCCTTCTTATAAGCGCGAATTATTTCTCCAAATATAATGTACAAAATTCACCTGTTCCCCATTTAATTGTACAGATGTTGTATCTGCTTCGTTTTGATAAGAAGAAAATCCGCTTTTTTCTAGTACAATTTGTGATGCAAGATTATTAGAAGTTGTTTTAGCATGAACCTCATTAATTTCATTGTTTTTCGCTACGTCTAAAATTAATTTTACGGCTGCTGTTGCAACTCCTTTTTTAGTAAACTTTTCTCCGACTCGATAACCTAACGAACTGATTCGAGTTTCCGAATCTATATCTACTAAATTTATTCTTCCTACAATTTCACTTTCTTCGTTACGAATTAAATAAAAATAAGATTCTCCATCCGCCTGTTCTATTAATAAATCATCTAGTAGTTTTTGGAAATATTCAAAATCAAAATATTGCGAGCCACGATTAGGTACCATTGTTTCAAAAAAAGACTTATTCGTAAGTTCAAACGTAAATAAATCTTTAGCATCGTGTTTCTTTAATTGTTCTATGTATATTTTCATCTCGATTACCCCTTTTATATCTGCTAACTGTTATATATTCTTTTTTAATCAATTTTTTCCTGCTATTTCTTTCGTTTCAGTAACACAGCAAGTAACACTTTTGGATGAAATAAGTGAAATGGACTACGAATTAAATTCATCACTTTTACTAATCGAATATAAACGTCAGAATCAGTTGCAGATAGTTGATATATTTGTTTCGTATACCATAGCTGAAATTTTTGCTTTATCGTTAATTCTCTTTTTAGCTGAGGATGACGTGATATTTCCGTTGTTGTCATATCCCAAGGTGTTTCTATTATAGTAGCTGCCTTTTTATAAAATTGTTGTGTAAATGTTTTATCAAGTTGTTTTTTACCTTGCAGAAGTAATTGCAACTGGTGAGCTTCCATAGCGGCAACTGAAACACCTTGCCCGAAAACAGGATCAAAACGACAATGTGCATCTCCAACGACTAATAATCCTTCTGGCATATTTGTGGTGAGATCAAATCTCCGACGTACTTGATAAGGAATTTTATACGTTTTGATATCTGAAATTGCCACAGCTTTGTTAAGAAAATCTGTAACATGAGGGATTGATAAGTTTTTAGCAAAATTATAAAATTCTCCATCTGTTTGTGGTGCTTTTTCATTTGCATATCCACTGAAAGTAACAAAATAACGATGATCCTCAATCGTTTGAATAAGAACGCCATACGGATTATCAGGGAAACTTGGAGACATTAGTGTATTACAGTAATCTAATTTCTCATTTTCTTTAAGTTTAAACATTCTCGTTACGTAAAATAAATCAATACGTACTTTCTCTTCTTGCACTTCAATTTCGTATTCTCGTAACCACGCTATGCTTTTTGAACCGAATCCACTTGCATCAACAATAATATCCGCATGAATTTCTTCTTGATTTCCTGTATTTAAACATTCCATTTTTACTCCGCACACTTTATTAAGCTTTTCATTTACTACTAACCCTTCAACCAATGTTTCATATTTAATAGTAATATTTGAAATTTGTTCAATGCGTTTTTGAATATGTGCTTCGAGCATAGAACGACTTTGCTGAATCATATGTACTTCTCCTATGAATGGCTGTTTCCATGAACCAAATTGATGCCATTTTAAATCACGAGTAAAGTTATGTACGATACTACCTGCTTCAATTAGTTCATTCGTGATATTAGGAAACAATTCCTCAATTGCGTTTTCTCCGCCTTTTAATAACACATGAGGATGATTACTTTGTGGGACTCTTTTTCTCGAAGCTTTTCCATCCCATCTTTCACCGGCTTCTATAATGATTACTTCTTTAAAAGCAGTTGATAATGCTTTTGCGGCGAGCTTTCCTGCGATACTTCCGCCAATAACGATAGCCTTATTAAACATGTTTTCCCCCTTAATAAAAAGAAATCCTGCCTTATATGAATGAAACAGGATCTTAAACTCATTAACTTCTTTATCATTATAATTAAAACACACGAGTAAATTGTAACGTTAAAATTAAAATACCTAATCCCCAGACGTAATACGCGAATACTTTTAAGGAATGACGTTTTAAATACTGAATCATCCACGAAACGGCTATGTAACCGAAAAACGCAGCTGATAACGTTCCAACAATTAAAGATGTACTAGAAATAGATTCTGCTTTCCCTTGAAAAACATCTACAAATTGCAAAATGATTGCTCCGACAATGGCTGGCGTTGATAATAAAAAAGAAAAGTAAGCTGCGGTTTCGCGGTCTAACTTTCTCCATAATGCAGCGACGATTGTCATACCAGAACGAGAAATTGCAGGGAAAATAGCAACCGCTTGAAATGAACCGATGATAAATGCATCTTTATATGTAATGTCGTCCATTTTTTTACGACCATTCTTTTGTTTATCCGCCATGTAGAGAAAGAACCCTGTCACTAAAAACTCCCAACCAATCGTAATACCTGTTTTTGAAATATCCTCAAAAAAGTCTTTAAATAACAATCCAATTACAACCGCAGGTATCGTCCCGACAATAAGTAATAGCATTAGTTTTGAAAATGGATTTTTGATTAAATATATAAATTCTTTTTTGTAATAAATAAACACTGCAAGCAAAGTGCCAATATGCAGCATCGTATCTAAAAACAATCCTGCTTCATCTAATTGAAACAAATGTCTTCCTAAATAAAGATGACCTGTACTACTTATCGGTAAAAACTCTGTTAAACCTTGTATAATCCCTAATATAAAAGCTTCTAACCAATTCATGATGGTCCCCTTTCTTGTTTGCTTGTACCAATATATGAAGGTTAAATTTTCGATATGAAAAAAACTATATTTCTCTATGAATTTACTTTCATTTTATGGATATATATGTAAAGAGGATTGAGGAGGGTTATTATGTGGAAGCACACAAAATTCGGCAATGTATTACTTTGGCTAGGACCGATCCTTGTGTTTGTAGGGTTATGTATGACAAATGTTATTTCTGATATTCCTTTCTTTTTGGGAAAACATAAAACGATTGGAATTGTACTTATATGTATAGGAGTATGCTGTTTTATTATTGCGAATCATTTAAAAAAAGTAGAAAAATATGAGGACTAATTTTAAATAAAAAACAATCCCACTCTATGTGCTAGGATTGTTTTTTTATTACTTATTTATAGAATACTTTATCAACGTTATATTTTGCTTTGTATTCATTAATGATATATGTTTCATAAATTTCTCTTTCTGTTGGATCTTCTACGATACATGCATCAATGCGGTATACTTCATCACGGTGATTTTTAATTGGTGAAACATTGTCTTCGAAATGCTTCTTAATACGTTGTCTAATTTTACGAGCTTTACCTACGAAAAGTAGTTCGTCATTAATATTGTAAAACATAAAAATGCCGCCTTTATCTCTAGGGAACAAGTGGAAATCGATAAAACCATTGATTGGCGTAATTCTTGGCTCGTCTCCTCTAATAACTTGTTTACGTTCAGTAATTGTAACATCAACTTCAGGGATACTAATTTTAATCAAGTTCATTCACGTCCTCTTTTATTATAAAGATAAATAATAGCATACATATGTAAGAAAAGCTACGTTCATAGGCATATTTCATTTTATAATTCAAATATTATAGGTGTATCGTGTAAACTCTTCTTCCAAATCATATGATCACTTGATTCTCCCCAATAATCTTTTAGTACATAACTAGGCTCTCCAAACTTCTTCGTCCATATACTTTGCGCTTTTCTGTATCCACTATCTAAACAGAATTCTGTTATTCCTCTGCTAAGTAACGTAAGAAACATTGTATGTAGTAGTAAACTCCCGATACCCTTTCTTTGATAATCCGGAAGTATAAATACAGTTCCTATTTCATACAAATCCTTAAGTACACCATTTGTACAACTAGTAATCAATGTACTTGCTGGGCCAACTTCAATTGTTCCAATGATTTTATCGTTATTTGTGTCAATTGCTAATAAAAAGTAACGTTTTTCTCCGTTACTATCAAAATCTGTTTTCAAATATTGCTTTTTCATGTTAATTTCATTTTCTATGTCATCCAATTGTTGTGATAATCCTTCGTCTTTATATGTATTCGTAATAACTATACGGAAAAACAAGTGAAGTTCCTCTAAATCATCCGAATTTGGTCTCCTAATTGCAACGTTATACATGTTTTAAATCTCCATTCTATACAATTGTTAAAACAATGCTTTATATACTCTATTCAACAATATGCTACAAAGCCCTGCATAGATCCAGCAGTATAGAAAGCTCAGTATAAATATAGATGAAATAATTTTTATATCCATAGTTGTATGAATAGTAGGACCAAGTACGGGAAAACGGAAAATATCGAGAACTATCATAATTCCTATAAGTAGACAAATCGCAGAAAAGGAAACAACCCAAATTCTCCTCTTGAATTGTATAAAGGAAAGCCCTAAGGCTATACCTAACAAACCTGTAGTAAAGGGAAAAACAATTAGTTCACTTGGCTCGATAATAAATAATAAGAGAATAGTAAGGATATAAGAAAGTACTCCCTCACGAATAGAGTAGCAAATAGCCAAAAAAATGGGTAATGTCGCAAAAGGACTAATGAATAACCCTATACCAGGAATTAAATTCCCCGCTGCTTGAAACATGGTGGCTAAAGCACTCATTAAAGCTGTAATGACTAGCTTATTTGCTAGGGACAATTTTCTTTTATGAACAAAGTTCGCATCATTCTCTATCATAAGTTGACACCAATAACGTACAAACCGATTCATCAATATACCCCCTAAAGATATCTCATTCATCACTTTCTATATTATTCATACACTAGTTGTTTATGATTTGCTTTCTGCTTATTATCAATCACAATACAATAGACGTTTATAAAGAAGACCTTTAGGGGATAAACTATAAGTGTATATCTTTTTAAGGAATAATTTCAAATATGGTACCTTTGTTAAAATCAGTTACTTTCATAGAACCGTAAACTCCTAAATATAAACTAGTTTGATCCAAATTTGTTCCTAAACTCATATAATAAGCTGCTTGCGTACCAAAATCATAATTGGTTTCAATAACATGAAAGTCAGTATGTTTACCATCTATACCGGCTCTAGTATATGCTAAAACACCTTTAACTGGCGGCCGAGATTCTTCTTTCTTAGCAAGATCAGTAAATACAACGCTACCATATAAATTTGGGATTGCAGTTCCCATATATGGCTGAACGCCTGTAAGTGAAGTTCCTCCAAACTTATCTGGTCTCGGGTCTTTATGAAAATAACTAATGAGTGGCTGCATACGCTTTGCGGATAATCCTATTGTTTCATTATAATAAACCATTGTTCTCTCATCTAAAGTAGGATGATCAGCACAGTGCCGTATAAAAGAAGTAGGTAATTCTCCTTCCCATCCTCTCCAACCAAAATTAATAAATCCATCTTGATTAGAAGTGAATCTCATTACATGCATTTTAATAAGTTCAGTAACCGGAATTGGTTTATATTGAACAAATGAAAAAATAGACTCTACAATATCCTGTCCGACATTACCTGCATATTTAATATATTGATTATAAAACCTTTGGAATGAAATACCGGTTATATTACGGACGCCTTTCGCAATTACTGTAAGTGTTTCTTGTATCGATAGAGGAAGTTCATTAAAGCGTGTAACTACTGGAGGATTATTTATGAATGTATCTCTACTTACATCGATTTCAATTATTTTACCTGCTATTTCTAAATCATCTTGGCTTAAATTAAACGGATCATAACCCGACCCACCATCTCCATTTGTAAATACAAGTTTCCCCGTCTCTGGAGAAAAGTTTAAAGTATTTACTCCATTATGATTAAAAAATGGGCGTTTTATATGAAGTAATGTTCTACGTTTTTGAGGTTGCCCGTTTGACTGTAAAATCCATTCTTCAATTGTATCAATATGATCATATTGCGTATTTCTATTAACCCACTTTAAATTTAAAGTTTTCGGGTCACAAGGATTCGGTTTAAATTGTTCAGAAAGTGCACCGGGTCCTTGAGTTCCAGCTACTGAATAATGAAGATAAAATAAACCGTTTTGATAAAATTGTGGATGAAACGCAAGTCCAAGCAATCCCCGTTCATCATAGCCGCTACTAGCAACACCTTCTTCAGATGTACCTAATTTAATAATACGTTGACGAATATTTAAAAATGTTTTTATGACTCCATCTCCTATGTAAAAAACCTCTCCTAATTGGGTTGCGATAAATAGTCTTTCAACTGATTCACCTGGAAGTATTGCTGTTTTTATGACAGTCGGTAAATTTATGTTATGAACAATGGGTCGTAAATGAACCTTAACTTTTGTCAATTAACTTTACACCCCTTTATATTCTTTTTAATAGAAGAGTATGATTAGAGTGATCTTATTAGTATCAAATAAGTAGCATTCCTTTTTATTACATTTTTGTATATAATGTAATTATAAATAAACTAGGGGGCTACTTATGACACTTTTACTACAAATCATCTTACCACTTATATTTGCGCTATATTTATTTACCCTCTATCGTAATACAACTATTGGAAAAGCTGCTTTTCTTTTAGCGGTCATTATTGGGATTTTTGGATTAGAGAACATTTTTCAGCATGCTAATCTAACAGATCATGCTATTTATCCATATTGGGGCAGTTTGAAGGCTGTTGTTATTATTTTATCAGTCGTATTTCTATTTAAAAAAGGTGGTTTAACAGGAAAATATTGATTTGTAATGCTATTAACTGCTGGTTCCGCATCAACACTTATTTTGACGGTTTCATTTATTCAAAATATCCCGTTTTGGAATTGATAGTGAAATAACTAATAAAAAAATATATAAGATTAGGACCGTACATTTTAGAAATGTCTAATATGTACGGTCCTTTTGTTTACTAGTGGTCCACTTATAAGTATGTGATCTTTTTACAATTCGAATTTCTTTTTAAGTTTCTTATATTTTCTATACGAACGTCTAACAATGTTTAACATAAAATACGGTATTTTAACAGGGAAAGGCAATTTATAAATGAAAGGCAAATAAAATGTAAAATATGCCTTTTCTAGGTCTCTCCACTTACTATCTTCTTTTGTTTTTAAGAAATCAGATACATCGACTACATATCCCCTTCCTTTTTCCATCATCACATTTTTCCCGTGAACATCACAAGGAGTTAATCCTTGTTTCCTTGCATACTCTAAAGCTTTATTTATATCAAGGATTACCTGCTTAGGAATTTTAATTCCCTTATGAATAGCATCGTATAAGGTAATTTCTTTTAAACGTTTCAATACTATGAAATTTTCTCCTTTATATATAAGCTTTGAATAAGAAGGATGATTTCCGATTCTGCGGTATACTTCTGACTCTTTTTCAATTCCTTCTCCTTCTCGCGCGTAAACTTTCACTACCCAATCTTTGAATTCTCTGTGCATGAATACTGCAGCATAATTACCTTTCCCTAAACACTTCCAAAGTCTAGGAATATCTTTAACTACTACAGGCTCGAATTCGTCCTCACTTCTTATGATTACCTCTTTTAATAATTCATCCTTTATCAATCCCACAAAACTATTTATACTCATCGTTTCCACTCCGGTTTTGCTAAAAGGGGCTTACCCACATTTTAACGAAAATATACACTAAGCGAATTTTATTTGAACTGTTGAATACTTAATATGTATTCCGCTATTCAGAGCCAAAAACCATACAATAAAAAATATTTCTAACTATTTTTATTTTTTCAGAGGCGACTGTATAAGGCTTTTCTAAGTGCAAGTTCTCTCAGTTCATTGGTCATGCCAAATCTATATTTGTTTTTTTAAATTGTTCAATTCTTGTTCCACTACTATCTTTGTTAGCTAACACTTTTATTGTTTTAATAGTCTTTTGTTTAATTCCCACAATGCTGTTTTATTGCTATCCCACTTCAAATACGTTACGGCTTCCTCAAAACATAACCATTTATAATTTAAGTGTTCTTTAGATAATGAGATGTTTTTTGTAGGTACTTTAACTCCAAACGAAAATTCTTTTATTACATAAACGTCATCTCCCCAAAGGAACCCTCCAACTACATCCTCTACTGGTAGTGAAGACACAGAATCTAATTGTATATATGAACATTCTCTTGTAATACCAGCCTCTTCAAACGCTTCACGTTTTGCTGATTCAATAGGAATCTCACCGTCTTCTCCACCACCAGCTATGCCTTGCCAATAACCATAATCACTTCGGTTGAAAATCGCATATTGAATAGAGTCATCAATTTTTATATAAGGAAATATTAATACTTGATATGGTGCTCTCATTGCTTAACCTCCTCTCGAAAATAGGCTTTAAATACATATGAATAAAGAGCCGACATCATAATTCTACATGAATAATGCAGGTTTATGGTGTCAGCCCTCTATTTTTGAAGAATTTTATTTTTCATAAACTGTCTAATTCTTCAACCTGGTGTTATTCAATTGCGCCTGCAACGTCATAATCGTTTAAATCTAATTCAATTGGTTGTCCTAGCGCTAATTTAGCGAGTTCTGATCCTAAATATGGACCAGCAGTTAAACCTGAAGCTCCTAATCCGTTCGCAACAAGAATACCGTCGAAGTTAGGAAGTGGTCCGATAACAGGTAAGAATCCTGGAGTAAACGGTCTAAATCCAACTCTCGTCTCAAGCATAGTAGCATCTTCTAAGCCAGGTGCAACTGTTAATGCTTTATGGAATACTTCATTTAAACCACCAGCCGTTACACGGTGATCGAAACCAGTATCATTCTCATGTGTTGCACCAATTACGACATGACCATTGTCAAATGTTAAAATGTATTGATCATTTGGTGGCATAACAACTGGCATATTTTCTGTTGCTGTATTTTCCATTTGCAAGTGAACAATTTGTCCTTTTTGGAACGTAACTAAGAAATTAATTCCTAAAGGGTTTAAGATTTCGTTCGCCCATGCACCTGCAGTTACAATAACCTTTTCTGCTAAAATAGTTTCATCGTTTACTATAACTCCCGTAATATGATTACCTTCACGGACTAATACTGCATCTCCTTTTATAAAAGTTGCACCATGTTTTTTCGCAGCGCTTATTAATGCATTACGTAATAATCTTCCATTTACTCTTGCAGCACCACTAATATGAACAGAACTAAATTCTTCTGATAATGCTGGGAATAATTTTTTTGTTTCTTCAGCTGATAAGCGAGTGATTTCACCAATCTCTGGGGCATCTTCACGACGTTTATACGCTCGTTCTTCCATTTGATCAAGTTTTTTCTCATCAGTATGTAAACTAATTGCACCTACACGGTTATAACCTGTGTCCGTTTCACCGTCATCTTCTAATTGCTGAATTAACGAAGAATAGTAACGTGCACCGCCTTTAACGATTTTATACCATGCTTTATTACGACGTTGCGAAAGCCATGGACAGACAATACCTGCTGCAGCATCAGTTGCTTGACCTACTTGTTGACGATCCACGATAGTAACATTCGCGCCAGCCTTAGCAAGATGGTAAGCAGTAGACGCTCCTAAAATACCCGCTCCAACTACAATATACGATTTCATTTCAAACACCTTTTCTCTTTTGCTAATTATTTAAATATAAGAACATACTTTAGTATACTGAAAGGAATCCTTTTTTCAATGTGCCAAGTGCAATTAATTGTTGCATCATTGTGAATTGCCTAGTCTTACTTTTTCTTTTTACGAAATAATTCAATTGTTTTATATCCTTGCGAAAGAATTTCAATCATTTTCTCAAGACGTTTTTCACGTGTTTTTTCTTGTTTTACAGAAAACAAATTACGTGCCCAATCTTTTTTGTATCCAGGTGTTAAACTTTGATAAAACTTAAGTTCATTTGGGTGATTAGCTAATAAAGCTTCAACATCTTGAATTCGATCTGCATAATCAGCTACACATTGGCTCATTGCAGGCGTTTTTGTCGCTTTTTTCTTCTCACGCTTTAAACCTACAACAGTAAAAACATCATCCATACTTACCATTCGCGCAAATTTAATATCGCTTTCTCCCACATATCCATCTTCTCCAACGTTTAATGCTGGAAACATCTCATCACGGTGAATAAACGTACTGTAGCGAGAATTACCTTTTTTCGGATATGCGAAGAATACGTATCCTTTTTCAATTAATAATTCTTCATTACTAATAATATAATTCGTTTGTTTCACCATTTCATCCAGTGTTTCTACAAAAATAAAAATGGCATCGTGTTCTTTTGAAAATACAGTTTCTTTTCCTGTAAAAACTTCGTAATCACTTGGTTCATTAATAACAACCATATTCGTATACTTATTAAGTTTCAATTTATCGATAATTGACATGAAAATCTTCCTTTACATTCAAAATTCGTTGTTTATACTTTTTCATACTGTTCTAGTGTATTATATCTATTAAGAAAATCAAACTTTAATCATTGTTTTAAATTAAAATAACCGATTCTTCATAAGAACCGGCTAGCTATTTGTTTTATCATAACTCAATAGCAAATAAAGTATATAAAAGCTCTTTATATTGATCTTCTGTAATTTCACGTTTCGCTTTTTCACCATGAATCATTTCAGTTAAACTAGTATTTGTTAAAGAGACATGGCCAGAGTCCGTCAATTTGACTGCAATTGGGCCCTTATTGAAAATAGATTTCTCATCTTCTATTACTCTTTTTTGAACATCATTCACTACGATTTCATCAATTATACGATTATAAAAAGCATGACAAACTTTCCACTCACCATTCGTATCTTTTCTTTCTAGAACGTAATTCCCTTTACTCGTATCTTTTTGTCTCACTCGATACGTACCATTTTTAGAAGAAACAGACTCACCAGTAAAAGGTACAGGGATTAGAGGTACTAGTGAAGCAATACCTACATCAATTACGTATCGTACTTTATCATAATTTAGAATAATCGTTATATGTCCATTCTCAAGTGCCCATGCGTTTCTATCATTTTTATATACGGTACCTAATGCGAGTTGTACATCATAACCACAATCTTTTAAAAAGTAATAAAAAAACGTATTTAATTCATAACAAAGTCCGCCACGGGATCCATTTAAAATTTTATCCTGTAAATTTTCCATAGTAATTGCATTCGTATTACGTGCTATTACATCTAAATTCTCAAATGGTATAGTGTGTGCAAATGCAAAGAGAATTGTATTTAATTCCTCAAATTTCACTTCAGTACGCTTTGCGAGATTCAATCTTGTAAACAGCTTATGTTGTAGACTTGTCATAGTCAGCACCCCTTAAAATGTATAAGTTAAAATAGTATATGTTGATTGTAAATTTGATGGGGTACTGAAACAATGTACATTTCGTTTAACTGTACCGGTACAAAAAGTCTAACTCACAAGATTACTTAAGATAAGAAGCTACGAATACAAATTTAACAGTTCGTCTATAGTTAAATTATTATGATTGCTTAAATCAACAAAATATTGAATTTGCCACAGTTGGCTCTTTTTAGCTTGGTTGCTAACAGGAGTATCCCATATAGGGTAAATCCTCATAGCCATCTTGCCTTTTTGGTTTTCTGTTCTCAAGATTTTTTCCTTAAGAAGAATCTCTTTAGGGAAAATAAATTGTCCTAGTTTATTATCATCTATACAAGTGATTACTAATAAATCAGGAGCAGCGTTATAAGAAAACGCTTGATTTTGCATATTGTCACCTTTCTCCCAAAAAGAAACAAATTGACCAATTTTATTAGGAGTAATTTTTGATTTTCTAAAACGAATGGTTTTGTTATTTAAGTGAAATATACATCCTGCATATTCTGCGTTTTGCTTTTCTTCTTTTACATTCGTTATCATTAAATTATTAGGTTTGTAAACTATATTGTCTAAATTTCGGATCGTATCATTATAATTGTTCAAGAAAACTCCCCCTTTGTTCATTTCTTAGTTTAACACAAACATCAGTTCTTCTACATTGTATAGAATGTATATAATCATGAGTGACGTGAAAAGGGAAGATATAATTATTACTTTAATTTACTTTTTACTTAAATAAAAAAGCCTCCATTTGGAGGTTTTTTTATGCAAACACTTCAGGATATGTTGTCGCTAAATACTCTTTCAAATAACCAGTGTCTCCATCCATATCATGTAGCCACCAATACATCATTAGCGTTTCTTATTCTTGTTTCTTGCCTTATATAAATGCCTTATGGGGTAATCTTCTGTACAAAGCATCTATATTGAATAGATTTTTCCGCTGCATGTAATCATATTCAAAACCTTGTCACTTGTCCTTACTCTTCTTTTTACAATTCCCACTTTACTTTAAATAAAATGTGTTTAACTATTCGTGGGATGAAGAGTGTATTTTTGTAAATAATAAGTTTGTAAAGTATTAAATTGAGGAGGGTTTGTATGCAATATCCTAAAAAAGCTATAAAGTCTGCTTCTAATATGAAATCAGATTTTGCTACAACTGATGCGCAAAAAGTAAAACAAGAAATTCAAAATGATGTAAGAGCAGGACAAGGAGCAATGACTTCTCGAGAGGCGGGGGCAATGCGAGATTAAGAATACATTCCTTACTTGTATTTTTAGTTTGTTTATTTCTTAAACATTTACCAGTAATGAGTGTTTCTATAAAATCACTGCCCTTAAGTAGAGCTTTAAGTGTTTCTTTGTTTTTACTTACAATGCGGTAAATAAAATCTTTCTTAATTATTTGTTTAGAATATAAAAATTCATTACTCCGCAATATTTTTACTTATTATAAAAAAATTGCGGAGTAATATAACTTAATAAACTATCAAAAGTGTCAATCTCAGAATACGGTTTTATTTCAGTCTTATTTGTGATTCTATGAGGATTAAACCATATCCCTTTTATATTTACATTTTGAGGACCAGCAATATCCTTTTCTAAGTCATCTCCAACAAATAATACATCTTCTGGTTGCACATTAAGCTTATTTAATGCTAGTTCAAATATACGTTTATCCGGTTTACTAAATCCTACTTCTTCAGAAATAATGATCGTATCAAAGTAATTGTTTAAATTCGTGTTAATTATTTTAGCTCTTTGCCTCTGACTTGAGCCATTTGTGATAATTCCAACTTTAAAGTACTTCTTTATATGATTTAAGAAATGAATAGTATTTTGGTCTATCGAAAAACATTTAGGGAATTTTTCATTCCAAAAATCTTCGATGTAATTGCGTGGTAATCTATACTTCGGCGGAAATTCATCAAACAATGATTCTAAAACTATTGTTTTATCACTCATGCCGTATTCCCTTTTATCGTATTCTTTAAATTTCTGTAGCATATTGTTTTTGACTGTACCACTAACATCCTCATAACACTTTTCTAAAACAAATAAAAACAATGCATCTACTGCCTTATCCCTATTAAGTAACGTATCGTCTAAATCAAACAGCATAGCTTTATAACCCATCATATAATTTCACAACCTTTCTCACATGATTTAAATAATCCTTAGTTCGCACCTTAGGCCTTTACTAAATTAGCAAAAAAACTACAAAGTTTGTGGCGTACGCTCTAGAATTTCGCTTGCTTCTTTTATATTTAAATTCATCTCCCTTTCTCCCTTCTAGTAAAGTATCGAAAGTGTATTTTCAAACAGTTAAAAAACTACATGTAATTTACATTATTATACATTAGTTTTTCGTAAATATTAATCGTTCAACTTTTTATATGATAAGTTTTTTCAAGCACACAAATATTCCTACATAAAAAAGGAATATCGGTAATAATCCTTTTTACGGAGAATACACAATCTTGAAAATGGAGTTAATAAGTTAAACGTCCTATGAAGTTTCCTACTGTATCTCCACATAAACTACAGATAGTACGGCTATAATGACTACCAGAGGTGATATTATGAAAAACTATCATATCCTCGTGGTTGAGGACGATCAGGAAATTCAGGAATTAATTAAACAATTTTTAATGACACAACAGTATACAGTGGTAGTTGCTTCAGATGGACTAGAGGGTATGACACAATTTAATAAGCAATCCTTTGATTTAGTTCTTCTAGATGTAATGATGCCCAATCTTAATGGATTTGAAGTTGCTAAAATGATTCGAAGTCAGTCAAACATACCAATTATTATGCTAACTGCGTTAGAAGAAGAGGAAGATCAAATGAAAGGGTTCGATCTTGGGATTGATGATTATATAACAAAACCCTTTTCGTTTCATGTTTTGATTAGACGAGTCGAAGCTGTACTTAGAAGAAGTTATGATAACAATGTAAATAATCATTTGATATTTAAAGAAGTACGCATTGATGTTGATGCATATCGAGTATATGTAGATGATGTTGAAATTTTCTTAACGACAAAAGAGTTCGAAATTCTACAACTACTATTTCAAAATGAGAGAAAAGTACTGACAAGAGAAAATATCGTAGAGAAAGTTTGGGGATACGATTATTTTGGAGAAACACGAATAATTGATACACATATTAAAAATCTACGTAAAAAACTAGCTATCCCCTACATTAAAACAATAAAGGGTATTGGTTATAAAGTTGATGAATAAAATTTTAAAAATCATGAAGATGAAGCGAATTACTTATAAACTCTTTATGACTACATCTCTCATTTTGTTATCCTTTGCAGTGTTGATTTATTTAACTTTATACTTCTTTCTTCCTACGTTTTATGAGCAATACAAAACAGATCAACTTCAAACAGGGATAAAAGAAATAATTGATAAGTCCAAAGATCTTACGTTTCAAGATGCGATACCACTTTTTGATGAATACGCAAAAAAAAATAACGCGATGCTTTCGCTTCAAAATAAAGAAGGAGTAATTATTTACTCGCCTTCATTTTCTTTTATTCAAAGTGGTACACAAACAACAGTAGTTACTAAAGCCACACGATTTGAGAATGCAGGTACCATTAGTAATTCATATAATGTTACGGAACCAATTCAATTCCAAGATGGTAGCTTAACACTTGTAGTGTTCGCAACATTTCAACCAATTGATGAAGCTTCGCAGGTATTAGTGCGTTTTCTCCCCTATATTAGTATCATTGTGCTCATAATTGGTATAGGGAGTGCTTATTTCTATTCCAGGTTTATTACAAAACCACTTATTTATATTAATGAGGGTGCACAAAAGATGGCAAATTTGGATTTCTCCGAAAAAATTGAGGTTCGCTCTGCAGATGAGTTGGGAGAATTATCTAATAGTTTGAATGACATGTCTATTAACTTACAACAAGCTATGTTTGATTTAAAAAAAGCAAATAAACAATTAAAAAATGATATTGAAAAAGAAAGAGAAATAGAAACAAAACGAAGAGAGTTTTTTGCGATTGTAGCACATGAATTAAAGTCCCCTCTTACTGTAATGAAAGGGTACTTAGAAGGGATGATATACAATATTGGCCCTTATCAAAATCGTGATCAATATTTAAAGAAAAATCATCAAATTATTGAAAGTATGCAACAATTAGTTCGTGAAATTTTAAGTATGTCAAAGTTAGAACAACACACTTTTAAACTAAAAATAGAAGAAGTTAATCTTTCAAAGTTATTAGGTACAATCACAAAAGATCTCGAATTTTTCGCTTCTCAAAAAAGCATCCAAATAATAAAAGAAATTGACTCTGACTTTTCTGTTTATACAGATCGTGTTCTATTTGAAAAAGCATGTAAAAATGTTATCCATAATGCAGTTATGTATTCACCACATGATGAAAAAGTCTATATCAAGTTAAATAATGATTCTAAACATGGTCAAATCAAAATGCAAATTATAAATACAGGTGTCAATATTAAAGATGAAGATATACAACAAATTTTCAAACCATTTTATCGAATTGAAAAATCAAGGAATCGAAATACTGGGGGAAGTGGTTTGGGACTATATATTGTTAAACAAATTCTTGAAACGCTAAATATAAAGTATACTATAAAAAATATGGAACATAGTGTGCAATTTTGCATGAACATTCCTTTATCTAAAAAACAAACAAACAAACTCCCCTCTTAGTAGGGCGAGTTTGTTTGTTTTTGTAGCAAGTATAATCTTATTAGGAATCAATTAGGGGGACTTTTCGTTTTTTAAGCTCTTTATTTCTACCATCCAACTTTAAAATGAAATCAGTAGTTGTTATTCCTTATTCTATCCGAGACGAGGTTGTTATATATGCGCTATCCAATTGAAATTCCCGTTACAAGAAAAACTCACTCTAAATCCATATTAAATTAAGTGGAGTTCAAAAAAATGGAGTTTGCAATGCTTAAAAACAAAGATAATAGATATATTAAAAAGCTTAATCATAAATGGAACAAATGTGTTACTAAGATTGTCTATTACGTATAAAAAAGGTGTTCTTGGTAGTCCTCTCATTTTGTACAAGAGGAGTGCTATCCAGTGCATTTGTTAATTGTATAGGTATGTAATAACCTATACAAAATCCATATATTCTTGAAAGAAATTGAAAATATATGATAGTTTCAAAGAAATTTTTTCACATTGCACATTATAAAAAGATACTACCTGTAGTATTACTTTCATGTGTAACGCTTATAGGCTGTTCTAATAGTAATATTCAATCCGAACCATCGAAACAAACCAAACAAGAAAATACAGAATGGTCTTTCACGTTCGAATCTCTTATTTAGAGTTAATATTTTATGTTTCCTTTCACTTTCAACCATTCTAATGCTCAATCATATTACGCTTATTTTTAGATTTTCCATTTGTAGCTATATTAATCGAGACATTTAAATCTAATTCTTTATTTTGAAGAAATACCCCTCCCTCTTTTTTGTGTTTTTTCCATAATTTATTATTCTGACGATATAAAGAATGTGATAACTGATACGTGTCAATCCCTCTTTCGATTCCTTTTCGGTACGTTGTTTTAATTTCTTTTTCAACTTGGGCCTCTGCAATTTCTTTAATATCATTTACAGGCATAGAGTGTATTAATTGAAAAATATCAGCATCGAAATGGATGTTCATAAGTATGCGTAACTTTCCATTTTTCACAAAATGTTTTGTATCTATCTTCGGGTTTTTCAATACTATATGTCCAATAATTTTCTGATTAAATTTTAAAAGTAATGGAGCTCGTTTCGTATTTCCATCCGTCCAGCGAATCCCAGCAATATCATGGCTGTTTAAATGATTTATATAGGATTTATCACTTATAAAACCATAACCACTAAATTTTAACATTGGAAATGATGTATGCCCTTTTTTCCAATATGCTTTAGTCGTAGCTAAGAAAGGAATACGAGTTGTCATCCCAGGTTCATAATAATTTCTTTGAAATTTATATAAAGGTAAAGGATCTATTATTGTATATTGCTTGGTTATCTCTTTTGGTAAATTAATGATTGTATATAATTGAGAAATATTTAAAATATTATTGTTCGCTAATATATTTTCTAAAGGTTCCTTAGTTCCAAATATCCACATAGTATCTCGAAATTGAAAAAAACGAGAGAAAAAATCATTAAATTGATTTATGTCACCATGTTTTAAAAATCGCTCTGTTACAACAATTGTTTTGAGATGCTCCCATGATATTTCTTGTTGAGCCCCCTTATAAAAATCAAATGCTGCCTCATCTAAAATAAAGCCTTTTCCCTTTCCAATATAGGCCTGGCTATAATTACGGGTAGTGCTCCCTTCTTGTTTAGCTATGTTAGAGAAATTAATAAATTGCGGACGGATGATATAATTATTATCTTTAAAATCGATACCTAGACTATTTATATATAGAACGTGATGTAACTCTCTTTGATCCCAACACCCTGTTAGAAACGTACACATCATAAAAAGAAATACAACTATTCTTTTATTTTTCTTCATCTGTACTCTCTCTTTTCCTTGTATTATCTTGCGTATGCAATTCTTCAGGTCTATTTTTCATATACGTGAAAGGAATTCTAAATGTGGCTGCTAGCATACTTTTAAATACAGGGGGTGAATATGGTGTAAAGAATGGGACTCCAAAAGATCGTAAATTCACTACATGTATCGCCATCACAAGAACACAGAAGATAAATCCTACTATACCTAATAAAGAAGACACTACAAATACTATATATCGCAATATACTTATTATTCCTGTTACCGACTGATTAGTTAAAGCAAATGTCGAAACAACCGAGATTGCTATTATAATGACCATAGATGCTGAAACAATTCCAGCACTAATAGCGGCTTGTCCAATAATCAATCCCCCTACCACAGATAATGTTTGACCAAATACCGCAGGAACACGCAATCCTGCTTGCCTCAAAACTTCAAATAAGGTCATCATTATTAGCCCTTCTAAAGGAGCAGGAAAAGGAATCCCTTCTCTTGATAAGCTTAATGTAGCTAACAACGTATAGGGAATCTGATCTGGATGATATGTAATTAATGCTATCCAAATTCCTGGAAGAAATATAGAAATTGCTATCCCCAAAAGACTTACAAGCCGTACAAAGCTACCGAATATATAGAAAAAATCTTGATCTTCAGATGTATTCACAAAAAAAGGAAACGTAACTGGAGCAATAGTGGCTGTCGGTGACCCTTCGACTAATAAAATAAAACGCCCATACAACAAACAATTCACAGCATAATCAGGACGTCCTGTATATTCAACTAAAGGAAATACACTAAATTGATTGTTTGTAATTAATTCTTCAATCTGTGCACTTGAAACAATCCCATCTATTTTAATTTGTCTTAATTTTAATCGAACTTGATTAATGATATCTTGGGATGCAATATCTTTTAAATACAAGAGGGCTACTTTAGTTTGTGTTCTTTCTCCAATAATAAATTCTTCATAACTAAGAGAACTTGTTTTTAGCCTTTTTCTAATTAATCCTATATTTGTGTTTAACTCTTCAACAAATCCATCACGTCCACCACGAATGGTCATCTCTGTATTTGTTTGCTCAACTGATCTTGTAGGTATTTGGGCAATATCAACTATATACCCTTGTTTATATTCTTCAAAAATAATGAGGAGGTTACCTTCAAATATAATCTTAGATATAGTTTCATTCGAATTTACTATATCTAATTTTTTTACTGATAACTGAGGAATTAATGTTGAAAGGTTAAATTCTTCTATAGAATTAATTAAAAGCTTTTTGCAAACTTGAGATGATGTGGCTTGTTTTAATTTTGTATTATCAATTAAGTTTTGACAATACATAAACAATACTGACCTCGTTTTTTCTTCCTCATCCAATTTATGCTTTATTATTTTTACATCGTTGCATCCTTCAAACCACTCTAGTATTACCTTCTCGTTTAATTCTACTCGTTTGTTCATCTACGTTGTCTCCTTCAAACTCAGCAACCTCATATAAATTATATACTCATACTCTTTCAAGAGCTTTTTTTAAATTTAACAACCCATACAAACACCATTAGTAATATAGAAAACAAAAATAGTCCTAATGTTGAAACTGGCAAAACAATTTGAGATACAAACCAATAGAAACTAGAGTCACTGATGGGTAGTATACTTATTACTAAAATACATGAAAGTATTGCAAACATAACCCGATTTCTTGTTTTCCGATTTGTAATTGATAACAAATCTGGAATGAGAAAAACAACAAGCGATAGACGAATAAAGATCCCTACAAGCCACTGATACACGGAGAGAAAGTCTAAATTTTCAATGTACCTTCCTATTGACACAAGTCTCCATTCTTCAAATGCTGGATATCGTTGGTTTGCTGCTGCGAAAGGACCAAATTCTATAATAGCTGCCATAACTGGGCCTATTGTGATACCAATAATAACAATACCTAAAGCAATCAATTGATATAATTTTACTTTTGAACAAATATGATGCTGTAAAAAAAGAATAAAAATTAATTCTAGAAATCCTGCTGCAGGATAAAC
Source organism: Bacillus sp. (in: firmicutes) (assembly GCF_031983925.1). NCBI lineage: Bacteria > Bacillati > Bacillota > Bacilli > Caryophanales > Bacillaceae > Bacillus > Bacillus sp. (in: firmicutes). Next base: position 46,770 of record NZ_DALYZR010000010.1, read on the forward strand.
CATTCCCCTAAATATTGGGTTCATTCCATTTTCCATCATTGGCTGAAGTAAAGAATAATCTTTATGTGGAACATTTGCAAACATTACAAAAAAACCAAGTAAAAATACAATTGGTAACAAAACACCTGTTGTAAGTGCAATAGATTGAATTCCTTTTGTAGCATTATAGAGACAAATCAACGAAAAAAGTATTCCTAATACAAAGTGAGGTGTTTCTGGTAAATAAAAAGAGAAAAAGGTTAAGGTTTCTTTTAGTGCAACGACACCAATCGTTATTAAATAAAGTGCAACTATGAATATGATTGGATATACACTGAATTTCCCGAAATTATTTTTTAGCCACAAAAACAAATGTTCATTTTTTATGTTTTTATATATGATGAATATTATTGAAATCCAAAGCAAGTATAGGATGCTTACTAATATGATAGAGATCCACGAATCTCTACCTGATGTATCTAATAACATAGGAATCATAATGACATGATTAATTATCCCAATACTACCAATGAGTATCATAGAAACTTGAAATAAAGTAATTGTTTGCTTATTCATACTTACCACCATATTTAGTAATGAAGAAATATTACATAGTATAACTGATACATTACTTCTTTATTCCAAATGGTTAGCACTTAGAGACATGGACAATTAAACTTTTTTTCACATTAGATGTAAGCTAGCTCCTTCTATTCTATACATAATTTTTTTAGGCAGGTATACTATAAACACAATAGTTCTAGAAAGGTGATGATGTTATGTATGAAAAACAAAATAATAGAGATAGAGATCAAAAAATGATGTTTTCTATGCAAGGAGTTCCCACAAATAAAATTAACATGAATCAATTACCTAAATGGATTAGAATCTTCGGCTATTGTGCATTTGGCTGGATGATAGTATTTAGTTTAATTATGATAATAGGTTTAATTCTTCAATAACTATGCAGATAAACAGTTAAACGGGACAGTAATTCTTCAATAATATAGGTAACTGATCATAACAAAAAGAACCTGTAGAATATCCTACAAGTTCTTTTTCAAATTTAGTTAAAAAGGAAACAACAAAATATCTTAACATTCAATACAGGGAGACCATTTTGATTATGGCTTGATTTTATTATATATCAAATATAAGCTTTTGAAATGAGTGATATTTGAAAATTATGTGAATTAAAAAGCTAAGATGTTTGTATTAGATTTGGTTTACGACCAACTTCTTCTTACTTAAATACACTGCACGATCTGATTTTTTAGCAACTTCCTGTGAATGCGTTACAACAATAATACATTTATTCTCTTTATGTGCAAGTTCTTGAAACAGTTCTATAATATCCATTGCCGTTTCTTCGTCGAGGTTTCCTGTCGGTTCATCTGCAATAAGTAAATCAACATTACAAGATAACGCTCGAGCAATTGCTACACGTTGTTGTTGCCCGCCACTTAGTTGCAGGACGTTTCGTTTCGCTTCAACTTCTGTGAGTCCTACTTTCTCTAATAATTCTAATGCCCTTACCATCTTATTTTTCACTTTGACACCTGTAATTTCCATTGCTGTTAGGACATTTTGAAGAGCAGTCATATAGGTAATCAAATTATAAGATTGGAAAATTACAGATACATTTTGATTACGGTATCGATCCAAACCAATTTTTCGAATATCTTTGCCATTATACAGTACGTAACCATTTTTAGGGACATCCAGTCCACAACCTAAGCTTAGAGTTGTGGTTTTTCCAGATCCGGATGGTCCTAAAATTGTGTAGAAATGACCTTTTTGAAAAGAAAAGTTAACATTGTCTAGTATCGCTACATTTTTTCCATTACTTTCATAATAATAATCCAAGTTTTTAAATTGTAAAATCGTTTCCATATCGCGCCTCCTTATTCATCTTTTAAAAGAATTTGTTTTGGATTTAAACGTAGAATAGATAACGCCGGAAGAAGTGTTGCAATTATAGCAATAGCTAGTCCAATTCCACCCATTTTCCCTACATCTTCTCCTGTTACACTTACATCAATTTTATCAATTGGATTTTCTTTTTGATTTTGTAATGTGCCACCAGGCCCAGCCATCATTACAGTACCATGTTGCGGGGTATCTGTTTCTTCGCTCGCAGTAGCAATTTCACTCGAAAGTAAATTATTCCCTATAAATTGAGAAACTTTGGCTCCTGTTGTTATGGATAATCCAAATGCTAAAATAGCGATACATACTACTTCTACTACGAACTGCGCCATCAGTTTCCACTTTTTCTCTCCAATAGATAACAAAATCCCCATTTCCTTACGACGCCCTTTAATTGATAGCATAATGATTAACCCTAATATAATCGCACCTGCAATCGATACAATATAAATAATCATTTGAGAAGTAGAAGAGATATTTTCGATAGGACCAATCATCTGTTTGTACAATGAATCATGTGCATCTAATTTAAAATAATTAAAATCAATATTAGATTTTTTTGCTTCTTTTTTAAATGCATCAATGTATTGTGGGTCATTCAAGAAATAAACGACTTGAACACTATTTATACCCTGATCTACTTCTAATTTTTTCATAGTTGAATGCGGCATATATAGTTTATTAGCTGGATCCATTATAGGAGGGGCCTGTTGACCCATTGCTTGCTCATTCGTTTCGTAAATACCGATAATTTCAATCTCGAGGGTTTCCTTCTTATCCCCTGATTGCACTTTTACTTTGTCTCCTACTTTCAAATTGTTTAATTCCGCTAATCGTTTTTCCATTAAAGCTACATTCTGATCTTTCATCTGTTCTGTAATTGGTTTTCCATCTATGATTTTACTTTTTCCATTTTTAAAGCTTTCTTGTAATGCTGTCTTGCGAACTCCCTCAATCGTAAAAGATGCATTCATATCTATTTCTGTACCTGAGCTTGAACCGCCTCGTACAGCTGCCATTCCCACTTTACCTTTCCCTTCTTCTTCATCTGAGGCTCCTACTAGTTTAAGTCCATCAGAAATTCCGAAAGTGTTAGTTATGTAATTATAGTCTTTTACATATTTTGACTTCGCTAATTGATCTGTTTCTTTTATATTGAGCTGCGGCGGTTTTGGCATTTCTCCAGTTTCTCTAGCTTTTTGACCTAATTTGTCAAAATCAAGACCTAAAGTAACATCTGCACCTAGTTTTTTTCTTGCAGCATCAGCTGCTTTTTTTGATGCATTTTGGATTGTGAACCCTGAAAGAACCAAATTTGTAACAATTAGAAAAACTGCCATCAAAATTAATGATGTTCCTATTCTTTTTTTCATACTGAGAATTGCACGTTTTATAAAATTCATTTTTTCTTACCTCCTTGATAACTTGTATTCTATATATGTTATCTAGAGTCTATATGGAGCTAATCGGTAGTTTATCTAGAGATATAAGGAGTTTATGTGTAGTTATTAATTGGCCTAATCAAGAAAAACCGAAAAAACAATCCAAAAGCGTAAACGGTTTTGAATATCGGTAAGAAGTTTGTCCATTTAAGGGACTTATAGAAAAAGAAAAGGAGGTTAAGTTTAATTTAATGTATGTAACATGAAAAATATATTTATTGTGCAATTTCTACACGATAAACATAGAAATCACGTCATTTTAAAAGGTTAAAAAAAATAAGCTTTTTGAATGGTTGGATAGAGTTGAAGAAACTTATATTTAACTATGGGGTCCCGATACATCATTATCAATCTAATATTTTGCAATATTGATAAAACGAAAAAGACGTTATCCTTTCTGTAGAATTTTAGGAAAGGATAACGTCTTTTTTATACTTGTATACTCAAAGTTCCTTTGATTTGTTTTTGAATGGTAAAACTTGTTTCTCTACTCTTTCATATTGAGTAAGTAATTGCCTAATAAAAGAGAATTTCGGTACTAACCAATACGAAATTACCGCTGAAATACACCCTATTAAAGCCCCTACTGCAACATCAAAAGGATAATGAACCCCTACCCAAATACGAGAGATCGCTATACAAAGTGCAAGTATAAGCCATAGCCATCCAGTTTTTTTACGAACAAGCCAAAACGAAAAACAAATTGAAAAAAAGAGAATCGTATGGTCACTAGGAAATGAATTATCTACAGCATGGTCAACAAGTTTATTAACATCAGGCAATACTGCAAACGGTTGATAATTTAGATGGAATTTCCCTGCTATTTTCCCGATTACCTCAGCAATTACAAAAGCAACCATCGCTTGAATAACCATCATCCTACTTTTTCTGGACCCAGTAAACCAATAAGCTAAAATAATTAAAGCAAAAATATATACCATATATTCTGCCAAAAATACGATGGCCGGGTTTAGGAATGAATATTGTTTACCTAAATCATTAATTGCTCGAAAAATATCAATATTGAATTGAGAAAAAGACATTTCAAATCCCTCCTTTTTCGTAAGGTGTTTGACTGATTGCTATATACCTTCATTACATGAATCGTTTTGGTTATTGTACTCATCTAAAAATATCAACACCTTACAAAAACGCTTTCTTCTTTTTCACTTTAATAAAAAAAGAAAAAGGAAAACATCGAACTTTCTTACAAACATTCGTGCATTCTTACAGTTTTGTCATTTTCTCGTCACTTTGTAAATAGGTTCATCGTCTTGCCTTTTGCTATATTCATAAACTCGTATGTCTACAATTATGGAAACCCTAATCACACATAAAAAAGAGAAGAACCTTGGTGAGTTCTTCTCTTTTTTATTTATTAAATTGTAATATAATTACAGTATGTGAAATTATACTATTTTAACTTTAAAACAAATGAACTTAACGCAGGAACTTTAATTTTATTATCATGGACAACATAAAGTGGTTTACTTCCTGCCTGCTTCCCGTCTACTAGTGCTTTCCAAGGACCTTTCGATGGAAGTGTTATTTCAACAGCTTCTCTATTTGCATTGTGAGCCACCGTAAAGTATTCATTTTTATTCCCCTCTATTGTATAAGCTACAGTATTTTTCGGAGCATCAATAAATGATACATGTGTTTTTATTTGTTCTGCAGATGTCATTCGAAAAGCTGAGTACTTTTTGCGTAATTCTATTAAACCCTTCATATAATCTACTTCATTATTAAACGTTGCTCTGCGCAGCCAATCCATCTGGTTAATTGAATCTGGAGATTTGTAACTATTATGATCACCATATTTCGTGCGCATAAACTCTTGTCCCGCATGCAAGAACGGAATACCTTGTGATGTTAATAAAATCGAAGAAGATAATTTATGCATTTGTTTTCGCACTTCTTCACTGTCACTTGGATTAGTCAACTCAAGTTTATCCCATAATGTATGATTATCATGCGCTTCCACATAAGTTAGCACCTGCTCTGGATCTTGATAAGTCGACGAATTTGTATCGTAGTCAATACCTGCCGTAATCCCTTTTTTAATACGATCTTCCATGTTTTCTTTTCCATTTATAAAACCATTTTCCTTCTCCTCAAATACACTACCTTTTAATCCATCACGTATATTATCATTAAAATGAGCAATCCCTTTCATTTTCTCTGCATTTTTTTGATTTGCTTTCAGCTCAGCTGCAAGAGGTGTATTTAAATCCCATCCTTCTCCATGCAGTATAATAGAAGGGTCAATTTGATTAACAGCTTTACGTATTTCATTCATCGTTTCATAATCATGAATACCCATTAAATCAAAACGGAATCCATCTAAATTGTATTCTTTTGCCCAATATGTGACGGAATCTATCATAAATTTCCTCATCATTTTTCTTTCCGAAGCAGTATCATTTCCTACTCCAGTGCCATTTGCGAATGTTCCATCTTCATTGTAACGATAATAATAACCTGGAACTAACTTATGAAAATTAGATTCAGTAGCACTGTACATATGGTTATACACTACATCCATTACAACACGAAGATTATTATCATGCAGTGTTTGAATCATTTGCTTTAATTCTGTTATTCGAACAGTTGGCTCATATGGATTTGTAGAATAGGATCCCTCTGGAACATTGAAATTTTTCGGATCATATCCCCAGTTATACTGTGGTTCGTTTACATTCTCTTCATTTACTGAAGCATAATCAAATATCGGTAAAAACTGAACGTGAGTAACACCAAGGTCCTTTATATGATCAAGTCCTGTTTTTACACCTTCTGGCCCTTTTGTTCCTTTTTCTGTTACACCTAAATATTTTCCTTTCTGTTTAATGCCACTTTCGGGCTGAATAGAAAGATCACGTACATGCAATTCATAAATAATAGCATCTTCTGGATTTATAAATTTTAGCTTTTTGTTTGCTTTCCATTTTTTCGGATTTGTTTCTTCTAAATCAACAACCGCACCTTTATCTCCATTTACAGAAGCAGCACGCGCATACGGATCAACGGCTTCAATCCACTTATCACCAATTTTTACCTTATACGTATAATAGAGACCTTTTTGATTCCCTTTAAGTTCTGCTTTCCAAGTGCCCTTTTCACTTTGTTGCATGTTTATTTCAGTACCTATTTTATCGTTCCATTTTTTATATGTAACTAATTTCGCTTCACTCGCAGTAGGAGCCCATACACGGAACTTTGTATGTTGTGGTGTATATATATTCCCTAAATCGTTACCACCATAATAAAATGAATGATCAAACTCCTCACTACGAATTACTTTACCGATTTCAGTATTCGTATCAGCTACGTTTTCGATTTTAACTTTGTATGTCTGTTTTAAATCAATTTTCTGCTCCGTAATTATTTTAAACTTATTCGTAATATTCCCACTGTTTCTATCATAAGGACTAATATTCTTAATTTTAATGCCTTCAATTTCAATATTTCGTTCCTTAATATGAAACGGGACATTAGTCGTTACAGTAATTTCATTGAAACTATCAATAGATGCTTTTTGAATTGATAGATCCGATGACGGCTTAGAATTATATACTTTTTCATCACCCGAAAGAATCCATACTTCAGCACGACCGTCCTTTATATTTTCAATCCAACGATCGCTACCATCTTTTTCCCACTCATTTGTACGAATGATAAATCCTACACGATTATAGTCACCATCTATATTAATCTTTGCGTACTTTCCAAATTCATCTTCACCAGTAAATTCATATGAGTTACCATTTGCATTTTCTCCCCATATCCAAAGATTCCAGTCTTTTGTATTTCCAGACTGTTCTTTGTAATGAATGATAACTTCAGTTGTTTTCGAATTTGAAACTGCCTTTACACTTTGAAAAGAGAAAACAGATGATAACATAACGATTATAGTAAGTAATAAAACTGATTTGTTAATTAATCTTTTTATCATTTGCACCACATACACCCTTTCTTTAAATAGCATGAACGTTATATTCTGCTCGTACTACATTACAACTACTTAAATTAATCTAAAAATCTCTTTTATTTCACCCCCATATTGGCTGATTTCACATATGTATTTCAATGATCTTTTAATACGAAAACGTTTGCATTAATGTATAAAAAAATAGGTTTGTTTATGTCTTCATATATTTGTAAATACTAAAAGATCAGGGAAATCATTATAAAGCAATCGTTTGTTATCGCTTTCATTCTATAGCACTTTCCGTTAAGAGGTCAATATATTATTAATTTTCTGTTTTTATATACTATAAACCTTACATATTTGACGTAACTTTTAAAGATACCCTCCCTAATTATTGTTAAGTAAGTATATTTTCACTAATGCATAGTTACGTAAAAAAACAGCTAATGTCCTTTAAGGATATTAGCTGTTTTTCATAATGTAATAATATATGAATGATAACTATATTTCTAACCTACTTAATTTTCGCTGCATCAAATGCCTTCTGTACTGCTTGAACTTCCGCTGTATTCGCACCATATTTATTAGTTGCCACTCGAATACATGCTGATCTCAATTCTTTGAAATTAGAAGTCATGTTTAACTCATCTGTATTTGCGTAATAGAAGATATCGAACATTTTATCTTCACCAATTCCTTTAACAGTTACACCATTATGAGTTCCGCCTTTTGCAATGAGATATGCAACTTTATTAATAATACTTGAGTTAAAGTGAACGCCGCCTTGATCCCATCCATTAAAATCGTTAAATTCACTGTAATCATCTGGATAAGGTACTCCAAGTGAAGATGGAACAGAAGCTGGGTTTTCCATATCACGGAAGACAGATCCAGTTTGTTCTCCCATCGTCCAGTTAAAGCTTCCATTATTTACGTATTTCTCAATAGATGTTCCCATAATATCAGATAGTGCCTCATTTATCGCACCAGATTCACCGTAATATTCAAGATTAGATTCACTAGAAGTAACAGCATGTGTAAATTCATGCCCAGCTACGTCATATGCTTTGACGATAGGATCTCCATATACAAGCATACTACCATTATTAGCACTTAATGCATTCTGCCAATTTTTCGGATTATTCGTCTCTTCAGAATCCCAAGCGTGTACAACTGAAACTACCTTTTGTCCCTTATTATCAAAGCTATTACGATTGTATTTATCTTTATAAAAATCAAAAACTTTTGTTGCTAAGTAATGAGCACTTACTGCTTTTGGATCGTTAAATGTTGTCGAAGTACTAGTTGCTAATGTACCAGGATAATAGTTTTCTTCTTTAGTAATATCTCTGTAATTTACATCATATGTTTCAATGCCTTGCCCTCTTGTATAATCAGCAAGAGCATATTTGCCATTACTTTGTTTAGAAATACCAAATGAACGAGAGATACCTAAATCATCTTTGCCAGTGCCTGTTAATGACGTAAGACTGCTTTTTTTACTATTCTTTAAAGCGCTAACTAATTTGTCACTGGCTTTTAAGTTAGACTCTTGCACCATATTTTTTAACATATCACCATTTTGTGCATTTACTAAATATGTACCAGAAACATATTTTGGTGTGGCAGCTTCAAATGTAACCTGGTACGCATTGCTAGCTTGTCCATTCTTTTCATCCACAAAAATAACTTCCTTAACTTCTGGCTCAGAAATAAAATTGATATCGTTCCCGTACTTCTTATAAATATATTGTTTCGCTTCATCTTTTGATAGATTGATAGTTTTTTTTAATTCTTCTTGTTTTAAATTTTGCGCGCTATCACCTGAAACACTTTTAATAACACCGTCATTATCTACGTGTGCAGTTAATTGATGGCCATATACTTCTTTTCCTTCATATGTTTGTTGTATACGTACAAGTGTAGTCCCATCATATGAACCACGTTTTTGAAGAACTTTATAATCTACTCCTGTTTCTCCATTAACTTGCTTTGGAGAAAGGGCTTGCTTTGTTTTCTCCTTAAGAGCATCTTTTACTACATTCTCTGGTGCCTTTTGTGACGGTTGTGTAAGTTCACCTGATCGGAATGATTCCTCCTGAATTTGAACTTGTAGTTGATCAGTTTCCTCTGCATGACCTACTCCGTATGGTGCTACTGCTGTTAAAGCTAAACCTGTTGTTAATGCTACCTTAGTTAACGTCTTTTTGTTTTTCATTTTTTCACCTCGTATAATTTTTGAAATAGAAAGCTTGTACAAAGTATACTTCCTGTTTCTGTCGAAAAAAAGGGAAAATACACAATTTATGTAACATTATGCAAAATTACATAATATAAGGACGATGATATAAATAAAGAACAACTTATATATGTGCATGAATTTCAATAAAAAAAGAGCACTTTAAGGTGCTCTTCAAATACGATTATAAATTATGCATTGTGTCATTTATTAGTATATGCTCGTCTCATTTAATTGTTTATTTAACGATTTCTCTACCCAATAACCTTTTAAAAATACATCATCCAATACACTGGTATCCTCTGTTACTATTTGATTAGCAAATAAAAAAATATAGTTAAGATAATACTACCAGGAAACATACTACTTATTTGCATTAATATTTATTGGTACTTTTTTAATTGGCACAAATAAATCAACCTTTAACTTTCCTTCTAGATCTTCCGCTACATTATTTAAGCAAAACTCTAAATTATCTCTATTATAATCTGCATCATACTCACTATTTAGTAGCCACTCTGCGTACATGTATTGATATGCTGCACTTAATTTATGAGGTTCATCATAGAACTGGTATAGAGCGTATAGACCTCCATCTACACTTTTAAATTGCACATCCTGATGTTGTTCTTTTTCAAAGTTTTCAGGTATGGTAACGCAAGCATCATGTCGGCACATATGGCTTGCAACAAGTTCAGGATTATCTAATGAGATTCCGATAAATGATTGCTCCGGTGGATAAAGTTTATTTTCATTTGCCCACTGTAATAACCTTCCCCAGTGATCTTGTGGTTCAAAATAACTACCAGTTCGTCTTATATAGGCTACTTTTAATGGTGGCACTTCTTTTATAACTACTTTCATTTACATCTTCTCCCCTATAAATATGTACACTGTTTATTTAGCTTTCTTTAATATTTATTCCTTCTTAAATAAAAAGAATTCTCTAATCACATAAATTTCAATTGAAATTTATGTGATTACTACTACTAAAGTAGTATGTACTTTCATACTTTTATTTGATTTTAAATTCCTTTTAAATCGATATATTAATCGTAAGAAAATAAGAAGGTGGAGGATTTTAATTGATTAAAGGAATATACGAAGCGCATTTACCAGTGAGTAATTTACAAAAATCTATCGAATTTTATGAAAAACTAGGATTGAAGTTAGCCTGGAGCGATGAATCAACAGCATTCTTTTGGATTGAGGAAGGGAAAAGTTGGCTAGGATTATGGGCGGGCCCTGAATACGAAACAAAATATCATCCTTCTTTACGTCATATTGCATTTAGGGTTTCATATGAAGATTTAAAAGAATCATTAAATTGGTTACATTCACTTCAAATTAAAGCTGTTCCGTTTGGGAGTAATGAATCTATTGAACCTTTTGTCCGTCCACATCAAGGTAATGCATCTGTTTATTTTATTGATCCAGATGGTAATAGTTTAGAACTTATTTGTCATATTGTTGTACCTAATGCACTAAAACATATAACTGATAAATTATCTTTTAAAGATTGGGAAACACTATTAGCTGATACGTTTGAATGAATATTAGCTATAAATCATAATAGCTCACCTTTACTTTTATAACATGTATAACAATCCTGAATAATAATTTCCTATCAATTTATCATTAAATAAATGTAAAAAATGACCCTATTTATTCATTTTTCATGCGTATGTATGTACATTTGTTAATTTATTCGATATATTATGTGTATTGAATGATTATGAAAAACTTATAGGTCGCTAAAAAACACCTTATATTTTTATATCCGTGAAAACTACAAAATGTATAAAATTCCATTTGTCAAATGAATTTAATGCGGAAGGAGGTTTGTGGTTACTTCATCAGGATATAATAATCAGTTTTAAACTGATAAAAATATAGGAGGCGACATTATGTTTCGTACGATTTCAAATTTCATGAGAGTAGCTGAGATAAGAAGGAAAATCCTTTTTACATTAGCGATGTTAATTGTTTTCCGAATTGGCACGTTTATTCCAGTTCCTCATACTAACGCAGAGGTATTAAAAGTACAAGATCAAGCTAATGTTTTAGGTATGCTAAACGTATTTGGCGGAGGAGCACTGCAACACTTCTCAATCTTTGCTGTAGGTATTACACCTTATATTACAGCTTCCATCATAGTACAATTACTACAAATGGACGTTATACCTAAATTTTCGGAATGGGCAAAGCAAGGAGAAATGGGCCGTAAGAAGTCAGCTCAATTCACTCGATACTTTACAATCATTCTCGCATTCATACAAGCCATTGGGATGTCTTATGGCTTTAATAATATAGCAGGTGGACAATTAATTACAGATCAAAGCTGGACTACATACTTATTTATTGCGACAGTTTTAACTGCAGGAACTGCATTTTTACTTTGGTTAGGTGAACAAATTACCGCTAACGGAGTAGGTAATGGTATTTCGATGATTATCTTCGCAGGACTTGTTGCAGCGATTCCAAATGTTGCGAACCAAATTTATTTGCAACAATTTCAAAATGCAGGCGATCAATTATTCATGCACATCATAAAGATGGTCTTAATTGGTCTTATAATTTTAGCGATAGTTGTTGGCGTTATTTACATACAACAAGCGGTGCGTAAAATACCGATTCAATATGCAAAAGCTGTTTCAGGCAACAATCAATATCAAGGAGCAAAAAATACTCATTTACCTCTTAAAGTAAATAGTGCTGGTGTAATTCCAGTAATCTTTGCTTCTGCATTTTTAATGACGCCGCGTACAATTGCGCAGCTTTTCCCTGATTCAAGCGTATCCAAATGGATAGTTGCTAATCTGGATTTTGCACATCCATTTGGAATGACACTTTATGTCGGTCTTATCGTTGCTTTCACATACTTCTACGCATTTATTCAAGTAAATCCTGAACAAATGGCTGAGAATTTGAAAAAGCAAAATGGATATGTGCCTGGTATTCGTCCTGGTAAATCAACAGAACAATATGTAACCAAAATTTTATACCGTTTAACATTTATCGGCGCGATTTTCTTAGGTGCAATTTCAATTTTACCGCTCGTATTCACGAAAATTGCTACATTACCACCTTCTGCACAAATTGGTGGTACAAGCTTACTGATCATTGTCGGTGTGGCACTTGAAACAATGAAAACGTTAGAAAGCCAGCTTGTAAAACGTCATTATAAAGGGTTTATAAAAAAAGCGAATTAAGTAAAAAAACACAGTTGGTTATTTTTCCAACTGTGTTTTTAATTCTACTGCATCTAATTTTTCTACTAATGTACCAATGACCTTTTCCAAGTTCATTATTTTTTCTTCTAACGCTCGAATACGTTTATTGCTCTCATCTACATCATTATATTTTAAACTGTTATTAGAGACTTTGAACTGCTCTCCTAATTCGGAAGTGATATCTTCAATTGTTGATTTTTCATTATTACTGGTTTTATTTGTATTTGATTTTAATTCAAACTGAATTTCAAACGTCGTATTAAACATTTCTCTTAATGTATTAAATACTAATTCTTTATAATGAGATTCTAACCAGTCACGTGCAAATTCATTTGGACAATAAATTGTTAATATATCATCCTCTAAATAAACAGTAGTATTCGTAAACCAAGTTTCATATGATGGTTTTGAAATTTGCGGTCGAATTTTTTCCTTGACTTCAGTCCAATTTATTTTCATAATAACTCCCCTCTTCTTGCAGATCTCTTTCATATAGCTTAATAATATTACGCCTTTCCAATAAATAAAGTCAATCCGTATCATGAATAAAATGAAAGCAGCCCTGCTATATACAGGACTGCTTCTTTATATAATTACATTTCTTTCTCAAATAATCTCCCTTTTCTGAAATAAGACCGGAGTGTGGATCGATTAGCTAAAAATACACCAACCAAAATGAAACATGCACCTATTCCCATTGTAGCATTTAAAGGTTCTCCTAATATAATATATCCTACTATAATAGCAATTAACGGTGATACGTATAACCACGTTGACGGGAATACAGGATTTGTTTTTGATAAGAGCCAATAATATAATCCGTGTCCACCAATTGATCCGATAAAGATAAGATATAAAATAGGCCACTGTACACTCCAAGAAGCTAGTGTAGTTACATTCGGTTGTTCTACTATGACAGACACGATTAGTAGTAAAACGCCTCCGTAAAACATTTGAATACCATTAATGAGAAATGGCGATACATTTTGTAAATCCGAAAGTATTTCTTTTGAGTAAATAGAGCCTATTCCGTAAAATAATTCTCCTATTATTAAAACAAAACAAGCGATACTCCATATAAAACTTACTTCTTGGTGCATTCCTGGTAAAGAAACAAAAACAACGCCTATTAGCGCAATGATTAAAGCAAGAAGTTGCTCCTTTTGTAATTTTGTCTTATTTCTCTTTGTCTGTAATAACAAAATCATCATCGGTCCCGTAGCAGATAACACAGCAGCTAGCCCTGAAGAAATATATTGTTCCGCCCAGTACAAAGTTGCGAATGTCATAAACGTTAAGCAAAAACCAGCATATATAATACGTTTTGAAAATATATGTGGCATAATTTCTTTTCGCTTTAGCTTAAATATAATCATTAAGATTACTCCTGCCAGAAAGAAACGAATTCCTGCTGAAAATAATGGGGGTGCACCTGCTCCAATTCCGATTTTTATTGTTAAAAATGTTGTTCCAAAAATTATACATACTAAAATATAATTGAAAATGACCATTTTTCTTCCTCCTTTTTACTCTTAACATGAGTATAGAAGGTATGGTGTATAACAGTGTATTTATGTATATAACAGTTTCCTAAAATCGTAGTTGATTCTCTTTATATTTTCCGCTTAAATTAAATAAAAAAGAAAAAGGTGAAACCATGAAGATTGTCCTTCGTAAAGAATCCAACATACCGTATTACCAGCAAATATATATGCAAATCGTTGAAAGAGTACAAAGCGGCATGCTTTCACATGGTGACTCACTTCCATCTTTACGCTCGATGGCCGAAGATTTACAGATTAGTCTATTAACTGTTCGTAAGGCGTATAAACAGCTAGAAAAGAAAGAATATATACGAATTGAACAAGGTAAAGGGGCTTATATACAAAAACATGTAAAGCAAAATTTCAAAACAATTCCGTATAAATGGCAACAAACGAAAACGATTAATGTTATGCGATCTCAATATGCAATGAATCAGCACCGGAAATATTACGATTTTTCACAAGCGATTTTATATCCTCGTTTATTGCCAAATCCATTCTTGGCAGACGAAATGCATAAAATACTTAATAAAGACCAGATGATTCTAGCGACTTATGGACCAGTTCAAGGAGATTATGAATTGCGAGTTGAAATAGCAAATCACTTAAATGAACACCAGAAATTATTGACAGATCCATCTCAGTTATTAATTACAAGCGGAGCACAACAAGGAATTGATTTAATTGCTCAAACACTAATAAAACCTGGTGATATTGTATTAGTGGAAAGTCCTTGTTATAGTGCTGCGCTTGATATTTTCATCAATAAAGGGGCTCGAATTATACCTGTTTCTCTTGATAATTATGGAATTCGCTCCGACTTAATCGATGATATTTGTCAAAGTAAAAATCCCGTTTTATTGTATACGAATCCAACTTTTCAGAACCCAACAGGTACAGTAATGAGTAAAGAACGGAGAATGGAACTTATAGAATTGGCAGAGCTATATGAGTTTTTTATCATTGAAGATGATTCTTTCGGTGAAATATATTTTGAGGGCGTGACTGTTCCCCCTCCTATTAAAAATTTTGATACAAACGGTCACGTAATATATATAAAAGGATTTAGTAAAACGTTAGCACCAGGACTGCGTATCGCATCACTTATTGCCGATGGCCCTATTTTCGAATGGTTATATGCTGTAAAAGGTTCAATGGATATCGGTAGTCCTTTATTAACACAAAAAGCACTTCTACCATTTTTACGTGCAGAACGTATGAAAAATCATTTAGAAAAATTACGTACGGCTTTACAAATTAGACGTGATATAACGATTGATATGTTATCACCACTTAAAGAAATGCACTTTGAAATACCAAATGGCGGCTTTAATTTATGGATTACTCTTCCTGATTCGATAGATCCCTTTACCTTATTACAAAAAGTAAATGAAGTAGATGTGTCTTTTTTACCAGGTACAGCTTGTCTATTAAATCCCGAAACAAATAATAATCATTTAAGAATTAGCTATTCGATGTTAAATGAAAAAGATATGATAATTGGATTAGAGAGATTACATGATATAATGCGAAAGTTTATGCTATAAAAGCAAATACCCCAAAATATTTTGGGGTATTTGCTTTTTATTACATAAAACTCACCATATAAATAATATTTTCATTATCATTCCATTTTAATTACAATCTTACCTCTAACATGCTGACCTTCACTCAAAATATGAGCTTCTCTAATCCCTTCCTCACTAAACGGCATAACTTTACTTATAATTGGTTTTACTTTTCCATGTACAATTAAATCTGATAATGCTTCTAATTGTTTTCCGTTTGGTTTTAGCCATAAAAAACCTGATTTTATCTCTTTTACTTTTTGAATTGGTTCATGGACAATCGAAACTAATACACCACCAGGTTTTAAAATCTGAAAGCTTTTTTCTTGTACTTCCCCACCTATTGTATCTAATACAATATCAAAATCTGATAGTAATTCTTCAAATTTATCTTTTTTATAATCAATAACGAGATCTGCCCCTAAAGACTTTAAAAACTCTTCATTCTTACTACTGGCAGTTGTCGCAACAAAAGCTCCAAATGATTTTGCGATTTGGATTGCCAAACTTCCAACTCCACCAGCTCCAGCATGAATAAGTACTCGGTCATGTTCTTTTATTTTTGCGTAATCTACAAGACTTTGCCATGCAGTAAGTCCTGCAAGAGGAATAGAAGCTGCCTCTTCAAAACTCAGATTTGTAGGCATATAGGATACTAAATCCGATTTTACTGTAATGAATTCAGCATAAGAGCCCTGCCCTATATTTTCAGGTTTCGTATACACCTTATCTCCTATTTTGAAACATTCTATCTCTTCCCCAACTTCTTCAATAACTCCCGCTACATCTAGCCCTAAAATGATTGGAAATGAAAAACGCAACTGTTCTTGTAAGTCTCCTTTTCTTATTTTCCAATCAACAGGATTAATAGATGTTGCGAGAATACGTATTAATACCTCATTATTCTTAACAACTGGTTTTAAAACTTGTCTTTCTTTTAATTCTTCAACACTACCATATTGATCTATAACAATTGCTTTCATTTCCTCTCCTCCTTACTGTTTATTTTAATAACATACAAATATTTCTCAAAATTTTTTTCCTTAAATTATCATAAACTTATTTTTGGGGGTAATTATGCAAGAAACATAGAAAATCTTACACACACCTTAGAGTCATTCAAAATTGTGTTTTTAATTACATTCAAAAGAAATGGAGAGAACTCTATGACTGAAAAGATATTTAAAATAAACGGGATTGATATATGTACAGAAAGCTTTGGAAACCCTAAAAATCCAGCTATTTTATTAATTATGGGTGCTACGTGTTCAATGGTTTATTGGGATGAAGAATTTTGTGAACAGTTGGCGAATAGCGGGGCATTTGTTATTCGTTTTGATAACCGTGATGTGGGACGCTCCGTCGCATATGAACCTGGAACTTCTAATTATTCCGTTACGGATATGGCTGAAGATGCAATTGGGGTACTTGATGCTTATCATATTGATCAAGCGCATCTATTCGGGATGTCTTTAGGGGGTATGATCGCTCAAATTGCTGCTGTAAAACATCCCGAAAGAATTTTATCGTTAACATTATTAGCTACAAGTATAATAGGCTCTGACGATAACACGCGCGATTTACCTCCGATGGATGAAAGAATTTTAACACATCACGCAAATGGCACGCATTTAGATTGGACAAATGAAAATGTTGTAGCAGAATATTTAGTTTCAGGGACCCGTCTATTATGCGGGTCCAAACGCACATTTGATGAAAAAAGAGTCTATAATCAAGTAAAACAAGAAATTGAACGAGCTAACAATTTATTAAGCATGTTTAATCACGCTTTACTTCAAGGCGATGATGCATATGAAGGGGTGCTTCACTCCATACAAGCACCTACATTAGTCATTCACGGAACAGACGATACCGCACTCCCTTTTGAACATGGTCTCGCACTTATCGACGAGATTCCTAACTCAGCTCTATTAACTCTTGAAGGCGCCGGACATGAGATTCATCCTGATGACTGGGAAGACATCATTCATGCTGTTACTGAACATACAGCTAAAATAATAGAAAAATAATGAATAGGAGGGGCACGCCGCAATTTGTGTCCCCCTATCTTTACATGTAAAAAAGCCCATCACTGTATCCGTATGTATAGTGATGGGCAATACTTATATTTTTCTATGTTTAAAAAAACGGACAATCTAATTGGTCAACAGCTTCCCATGATTTTTTTTTTATATTATCGGTGGATTTATTTGCTTCTAGTGGTACGCTTTTAAAAGGATTAACTTCTACTTTTAATAAAGATGATGGCTCCACGTATAACGAGAAAACATGGCTACTTGGTATAGCTTTTGACACATCAATATCTCCTACTTGTTTAAAAAGTTGCTGCGCTGCAAAGAAAAAGAAGTTGGTTGGATTTGATTGTTTATTCAGCCATGCAAGCATTTCAGGTGATACTGACTTATGAATATTAATTTTTACTCGGTCACCACGTTTATATCGCCTAGATCGCATACTTCCACCAACTAACTTATTGTTAAGTTTGTAAATCCTAACTCTTTTTGCTTATGCTCTCTATATTTTGGCGAACAAGTGTAGACTAATAATCCACGTGCATTTGTAAATAATGGATTATCTACAAAGATTACATTTGTTAAACGCCCTTTTTGTTTTAAAATCATTTTCAGGCTATTTTTTATGATAACTGCGCCCCCGCCATAAATAAATACATATGGATCGTCTTTCATATCATCAATTTTGTTAATAATATCCGTTGCAACACGCGCTGCTAAACCTAATAGTGCTGGTTGTGATTCCTCAACTAATAATGCATTTCTAGGGTGTTTATCATTTAAATAAATTTGATTGAATTCTGTAATACTATCAATTGTCTTTGTTGGATACTTCCGGTTCCATCTCGTAATAATTTGTAGTAACGTTTCTTTCACACCGTACGATAAACCCTTACTTAGTTGTGGTCTAAAGTTTACACCTAGTGAAACGACTTCTTCTGTTGTCCCTGCACCAATATCAAAAGATAATAATGTTTTATCAACAAAATCAATTTCTGACACTTTATTTTGTTCACATTCTATTTTATGTTTTACAACATTTCCTTCTTCATCATATACAATGCCCCACGTCCCAGAAGCACCTTCAGGTAGGCATTTACAATATTCGATGGAAATATTAATTGTAACATCACGTCCGTTTGGATAATGGAACACAACCTTATGATTCCCCATATAACGTTTCGCATTTTCCGCAGCTATTTCTTGTGTAATAAGCTGCATAGGGAGAGCAACAGATAAATCATAACGAATGTTAATATGACTAGAAGTTGGACTTTGACGCATAGCACTTACCGCTAAACCAGATAGAATCGTAATAACCATTAACTCATCAGTTGACTTATTCGATTTCTTCTCAACTTCAGTACCTTTTAATTGATCTTGAATGACTTTTTCTCCAACGATATACCGCACATTATTTAACATTAACGATGGAGAACTAATGGTCACGTCAATGTGATTTTCTAATTCAGATAATGAAACATCTCCCTCATCTAACAATCCTGTAGGCTCTCCTATATATAAAGCATATATACTCGGAATAAAAATAGGATCTTGCCCTTTCACCATTAACTTCAAACCGTTATTTCCTGCATCAGCACCAGCTTTTAAAAGAATAGACATAACTACCCCCTAAATTAATCTGACATCCCTTCCAAATATATGCGAGCCCATTCTTTTACATTCAAATGTAATGTAATTTTTTATTAATCGCAAAAACAAAACATTATATTATTACACCTTTCATGTAAAAAATATTTGACATGAAGGTTTTCCAATTTTACACTATATATGTAAAGAGTTTTTTACAATTATGGAGGTGCTATTTCTAAATTGAATCATAAAAAATTTATTTTCATGATTATCGTTTTATCATTAATCGTAGTTCTCATACATGGGGCGTATAAATATGTAACGGAAGGTTCGATTTTAGGAGGAACAATATTCGCTTTTTCGTTAATTATCGGTAATTTAATTAATCAAATTACTTGGGGAGATCCAAACGGAGTATCGAAAGAAAGCCAAGATGAAATGGGCCAGCAAATTAAATATAAAAGTTTTAAAGTTGCTTATTTTGTACTTATATGCCTTATGTTTTTTATTTTAATAGTATCAGAAGGATTTGCCTTCCTATCACTTGATGAAATAAAGAATCTGCCTCTTTTTATCGCCCTTTGCTCTTCATTCTTTATTTATCCTATTGTCGAACTTATAGTCGCAAAACAATATAAATAAAAAGATGAGATTTTCTTTATACAGAAAATCTCATCTTTTTATATTTACATCCCCTCAACTATCACTTTTAATTTATTCACAGTCCGCCAATTCCTTACTGTAGCTGGTGTATGTAACTTCTGAAACTGATTCATTAATTTTGAATTTCGAATGCTATTTTTGAAAAATAAATACACAACTTTTTCATGTATATAACAATCTTCAGTCTCATTTTTTTGCATAAGTAGCTGATCTTTTTCTAATTCAGAAAGTTCATTTGCTAAGAAGGCAACATGTATACTTTCGCCTTCTCGCAATGAATTGACTTCATAGGGGCATCTTTTTATAACATTTATAAATTCCTCATGTGTTCTTAACATAACCGGAACATCAAAACCAAAAACGTTTTTAATTTCAGATTGTATTCGTTTGTTTAAAAAATCAATATCTCTTTCAGATTCGAACACGATATTACCACTTTGAATATATGTTTTTACTTGTTTTAGCCCTATTGATTCAAACGTTTGTTTTAAATCAGCCATTTTAATTATCTTATGACCGCCTACATTGATTCCTCTTAGTAGTGCAATATAAATTGTCATAGCAATCCTCCACATTTTAATGAACTGAACAATTGAATTGATTTTCCCCCTCATATTTCTCAAATATTTGTTTTAATTCCTCTAACATATCATGTATTGATAATACCTCAAATAAAATGATAGATTCACTGGAAAAATGATGATGATATTGATTCGGTTTACAATGGGCTAAATCATTTTTATAATTCCAAAATTGCTTGTCTAATTCATCAATCAGTTTAAAATGTTCCTCATCTATTTTATTACAATTATTTCTTAATATTGAAATTATAGAATGAATTGTTCGTCGTAAAATCTCTTTTTCATTTTGCGACCAGTCACATGTTTCAATTGGTGTTCGAGCTAAATTATCTATATGATAAATAATTTGCTGTAATAAATGAAGTTGCTTTTGTACAAGTAAAAAACTTCTCATTTCTTTTTTTGTATGTCGATGATATTTCCAATCTTTTTGCTCATATTGAACAAATTGTACCGCTTTATGTAATAATAAATTCACTTTAGATAGATTATGAGTTGTCTCTTTGGTTATCACTTTCCCTTCAATTAATGCATTAAGCCATTCCTCCATAATATGTGCCGTTTTAACAAATAGTTCCTCTGTACATCCCGAAATTGTTTTAACATAATGTGGTGGTAAGATGAAAAAATTCACTAAAGTAGACACTATAATACCAGTAGATGTAGTAGCTAATCGAATTAAAAATGCAGTAAAATAGTGATCTGCCGTAATTGGGATCATTGCAACAGCAGTTAATGTTGCAACTAACGTTCCCGCATGTAACTTTAGTTTTTGACATGTAACGATTGTAAACATCGCTGCTAACGCATAAGAAAGCGCCTGATGACCTAGGAAAAATGTGAAAGTCATTGCATATGCTGATCCAATTGTTGAAGCTGGAAAACGAACCAGTCCTTTTTTTATAGAATCCGTTGCAGTTGGCTCAATCGTTACAATTGCGGTGATAACAGCAAATATAGTTGGAATATTAAAAAATTCACAAACTAGAACTGTAAGAAAAACCGCAATTCCTGTTTTTATCACCCTTCCACCAATAATATTCCATTTTCTAACTTGATTCATTTTGTATTTCCTTCATTTCTATTTCGTTTATTTATATATTCTATATTATATATCTTTCTAAATAAAAAACTTACTACTTTTGTACAAGAGTAAGTTTTTTCTCGTTATTTTATGATAGATAAATGCATTATGATTTGTTGACCAATTGGTCCCATTCTTCTAAAACCTTTATCTTGGAAGCCAACTTTTTCATATAAATTTTGTGCAGGAATATTTTTTTCATTCACAGCAAGTACAACTTCATTTTTCATCGGAAAATAACATTGTACAAACTCTTGTAATAGTGCCAGTGATTTTTTAGCGTATCCCTTCCTTTGTCTATTGTGATTTATAGAAAATGAAGTTAAAAGTAAAGCGTTCTCATTTTCTGTGAACTCCTGCACTCTATCTCCTGTTTGCAATGCAAAAAGACCAACAGGTACCCCATTGTAATCTAAAATAACAATCACATTTTTTGTACGATCATTTTTTGCTTTTTTCAATAATTCAACTGGGTCCGATGTAAATTGAACTTGTTCACTTGGTAAAGTAAATGTTTGTATAACTTCCTTAAATTCCTCTTTATACGGAACTAATTGAATTTCCCCTGTATGTATGTTCATGATAAACTCTCCCATTTTTTACTTATTAACTTAAACCTTGCTGCACTTTAGAATGTACTTTGCCATCTAAAAATGTAATTTCAACTAATGCAGTTGGATTGCTTCCCTTCCAAGCAAAGATTTGCTTAATTTGTGTAGAATGTTCCACCCCTTCTTCTATGAGTAAATCCCCCTCAAAACCAATTAAATCTTTCACTTCTTTATAAGTCATTCCTTCATTTATATTGGAGAAATGATTTATATTGATAGATTCTTTCTTTTGATTTTCCATCACAGTAGAAGAAGTCGCTGTTTGCTTTTTTACTTCTTTCTTCTGTTCACACGCTGTCATACTGAAACCTAAGCATAAACTACATAATATTAATGTGCTTTTTTTCATCATAACAGTTGTCCCTCCCATAATAATTAAACCATATATTCCCTTAAAAATAAACTGAATATTTAATATTATATTGAAAAACCCTGTACAATTTAGTACAGGGTTACGGTTACGGTTAAATTTATTTATTTAAATGATTATTTGATTGGTCATTTTGTTCTTTTCTCAGTTCTTGTTCTTCATCTTTTGGTAATTGTTTATCATTATCTTTTATTGGATTCGTTTCTCGATTTTCAATCATGTCATTTGGAACTTGTGGCATTACTCGGCCAACAATTGCTGCTAACTCATCCAGTATACCTTCACCTGTTTTCCCTTTTTTAATTTGCTTTCCAATTTGTTTCAGTCTTTCATACGTATCAACATCTGCTACAACGACTGCATTAGCACCATCAGGATCGTTTTTTAAGCTTTCTGCAACAGAGTATTTTATGGACTCAACACGTGTTCGATCTAGTTTCGCTTTTACATCAATTCCTACAATAGCATATTTCCCAACTACTACCGCTGTCGCATCATTTACACCTGGCACACTTGCCGCTAAAGATGCTAAATGGTCCGCTGCTTTTTCATTTGGCTTATTTGACTTATTTGTATAATTAACATTTTTCATTGAAACATTTTTTTGCTCGGGCTTTTCGTTTGGATTATCCTTTTTTCCAATACTGCATCCAGTTATTAATAAACAAACCATCAATAGATATATTAAAATCTTCATTATTCTCACCACTTTACCATTCAAGTTTAATCATAAATTTTTTCAACAGCTTGCATTTTCTTCACTTTTTCTTCTGCTCCGCTATTTGCATTAATGAAAATTTGGTACGTATCTTTCCCTAAAGTACCTACAAATTCATAGCAAAGTACTTCGTTATGCAAATCGTTTACTACCATTGCTTTTCGCTCTTCCATTACCTTTACATCAGGGTTTATTTTCTTTCTTGCTTCTGCTGCAGTTAGCTTTGCCGAAGGGATTGTTCGTTTTTGGTGTGATGCTAAATATTCTTTTGCCGAAAATCCGACGATAGAACCGTCATCTAAAGCAATTTTCATTTGAATTGCTTCTGGATAAATTCGTACGCCATTCTCATTTACTACATACGTAAATACACCAACATTATCATATTGTGAGCTATCATAAAGCTCCATATTATGAAACTTATGGTCCTTTAAAAATTTCAAACCTTTACTTCCCGCATCGTTTAAACTAATTTTCTGTTCTTTAATTTCTCGATTATTCATAACCCAAATTGGATATCCGCCTTTCCCGGTAATATCCATATAAAACTCATTATTCGTTGCCTCATCTTTAATTTTCACACTATAGAAAGATTCTTTCGCACCTTTTCCGCTTTTCTCGACTTCTACCTTTTCATTTCCTTTTAAATTTAAAAACGATTTTGCAATTTTCGCCGCTTCATCTTTTGAAATTGCTTTTCCTCCTGCTTCAAATCCACCTTTTTTATTTTTTTGTGCACTTGTAAAGGTAGGTCCGAAGTTTGTAGAAGAATACGATGTTACATTTTTTTCTACTGTCTTTAATCCGTCAATAATTGTATTGTCTGCAGGATCACGATTTGATGCGAGTGCCATCTCGACATCCATCCAGCGTAAATTGTTTTTCAAAACAAGATGTTGCACTTTTCTTAGTTCATCTTGTATATTTCCTGCATTGGAATATAAAGTTTGCAACGTTTTGTATTCTTGATCATTTAACGGCTCTTTTTCTAAATCGCGAATGGCTGCACGGTAACTAAAATCACCGATATTCGCTAAAAATTCTTCCGTTTTATTAAAAGGCATTAATGTTAAAGGAAGTTGTCCTACATCCGAACGAGCTTCCGATGTTAATCTCCATACATCTGCTAATGCAGGCGATAAAGATGCGCGCGAATTCATCGCAAGCGTTGTTCCAATTTTATCGTGCAATAAATCAACCTCATACGCTAAATCATGAAACGCACGTTGATAGCTATTTTCTGCCCGAATTAATACTGCATTCTTCTCTTGATGCTCTTTATAGCCCCAGTATCCTGTCCCGACTACACCAACTGTTAATAATACGATTATAATACCTCGTAACATAGTTCCACCTCCGCTCTATTTACAGAAAATATGTTTCCCGATCTTTTTAATTTGTGGACGAGTCCAAATCCATTTACTTGTTGCAGTATCTGGATTGAAATAATACAATGCGTTTCCTGTTGGATCCCATCCATTAATTGCATCTAATACAGCTTTTTTCGCTGTTTCATTTGGCGTTAAATATATTTGTCCGTCTGCTACCGCTGTAAATGCTCTTGGCTCAAAAATCACACCCGAAACAGTATTTGGAAATGATGCACTTGTAACACGATTTAAAATAACTGCAGCGACTGCAACTTGTCCTAAGTACGGCTCACCACGAGATTCTCCATATACTGCGTTTGCCATAAGCTGAATGTCATTTTGGGAATAACCATTTGGAACATTTGTCCCTTTATTTTGAGGTGGTTTATTTTCTTGTGCTGTACCACCACTATTTCCTTTATTCGTTGTCGTTCCTTTATTAGCAGTTGACTTATCATACTTCGTTGCCTTCACGAGCATTTGCTTCGTTTTAGCTCCGGCTAAACCATCAACAGGTAAACCGAATTTCTCTTGAAAATTTCGAAGTGCCCAGTATGTACCCCAGCCGAAAACACCATCCACTTTTCCTGTATAAAATCCGTTATATTTCAAACGAGATTGCAGTTCAATGACATCTTCGCCAGATGCTCCCCTTTGAATGACCTGATTAGAAAAGGCTTCTACATTTTTTAGTTGTATACTACTGACCATGAAAGACAGTCCTATGAACGCAAGCAAAACTGCTATTTTAAAAATAGCTTTTTGGCGCATAATTTTCCCTCCTTAATTACGGAAATGATTTCTTGGTTATGTTTTGTAAAAGCCTCGCTTTTATGTAAAGAAGACAAAAAAATCCAAACTAATATCGTTGAAAAAATATGTAAACAATATAAAGTGAGACTTTAATCAGTGGGGGTTTTCTTCATCCCCCACTGATTATTAGTTGAACCAATCGAACTTTTATGAGCAGCCCGACCCCCACCTAATTTCTTTACTTTCGCTGAATTTTGAGATGGGGGGCTTACTGCCCATTAAAGTGGGATAAAAAAGGATAAAAGGAGTTCATCGTGAAGAAATTGTTAAAGCGTGTCGCATTCGTCCTTCTGTTCCTAATAACATGTTCAAATGTATATACAGGCTCATCAATTGTTCATGCTCAGCCACCTTATGCGAAATGGGGTAAACTTGCTGTAGAGAAAACGAAAGAACAATACCCAAAAGCGGAGATTATTGATTACCTTCATATAGGTAGAAAACCAAAAACCGTTCAAATAACAATTGAAAAATTTAAATTGTGGCTACGTGAGGATGGAAAAGAATATGGTGTTTTTGTTGATGTAGAGTTTGAAACGAAGACGGAGAAATTTATTAAAATGTCGTTTCAGAAAACGAGTAGATAAAATGAAAAAAAACCGGCTGTTATGAATTTAAACAGCCGGGTTTCTTTCATTTCTAAAATTTCGATTCCCTAAAAATCTTACCAATATACAAATAGCGCCAATTACAACTGCTATTCCTATACTGTATAAAAGTACTCTACCATATCCACTTATTCTCGGATCTAAAAACGGATAAGGATACCAATTCACGATTGGACCACGTATTAAGCTATATAAAACGTAAAAAAACGGGAATAAGAGCCAACTTGCGGCTTGTTTCCAAGTGATTTTCTTATTTGGTGGATTTAATATCCAATCTAAAAGCATGGCAATTGGCATGATATAATGTAACACCGTATTTACCCATGGTATTGCGGTTTGAAGTGATTCTTCTAACCCTCTTAATAATAAAAAATAAATGAGTCCAGTCGTAAGTATGTATACAGTCGCTGCACCACGAAGTACACCAAACTGTTCTGATCGACCAAATGTAGCTGTTCCGATACTACTTAAAAGGAGAATACATGCAACTAAAATGTTACTTTCGATAGTGAAGAAACTGAAAAAATTAACTGGATTGAACGGTTTCACTTGTGCCCGTATTATAAATTGCGTAATGATTGCACTAAATGCTAGAAGGCTTAAACATAGTCTAAATAAAGATAATGTTTTTACATCCCCCATACAGTCCCTCCTCTTCTTATACAAACTTATAATTCTCCTGTACATGCTCAATAAATAACTTTAATGGAACGAGCCCACGTTTAGGCATATGACTACTAATTACAGCAACCACCTCTAACTGCGGAATGACAACGATGTATTGCCCGCCGTATCCCATAGCAAAGTACATACAATACGGTATGTGAAATCTTTCGTTATTCAATACCCACCAGTGATATCCATATGCCCCGACATGTTCATACGTTTCAAATAGAGGTGTACTTGATTCTTCTAACCATTTCGATGATACAATTTCATTCCCCTGCCAAATTCCATTCTGCAAACATAATATTCCGAGTTTTAATAAATCTTTAGATTTCATTTTCATACCGAAACCACCAACATATATTCCCTGGGAATCTTGTTGCCACTCATATTCTGTAATCTCTAACGGATTAAATAAGTACCTTTTCGCAAACTGTTCTGTCGGCATTCCAGTAGCTTTTTGGATAATGTAACTAAGTAAATGCGAAGACCCTGAGTTATAATTCATTTTTGTAGCCGGTTCTTCAATTATTGGTTTTTCTAATATATATTGCACCCAGTTCGCTGATTCTACAAAGTCATTCGGGAATACTACTCCATTTCCAAACTCTTTCCACTCCTCACCAGTAGTCATTGTTAATAAGTGATAAAGCGTCAAATCATGTTTTCCCTCAGGTACATTTTCAATCCACTCTGT
This sequence comes from Bacillus sp. (in: firmicutes), assembly GCF_031983925.1. Taxonomy (NCBI): domain Bacteria; kingdom Bacillati; phylum Bacillota; class Bacilli; order Caryophanales; family Bacillaceae; genus Bacillus; species Bacillus sp. (in: firmicutes). Next base: position 74,442 of record NZ_DALYZR010000010.1, read on the forward strand.
AATAGGTGTATGTATATCATTTATATAGCCTTTATCAATTGCAATACCAATTAATAAAGATACGATACTTTTTGTAATCGAATTGATTTTATATAAGTTATTTGTACATTCGGGTGTTTTATAATACTCGGTTGTTAATTCTCCTTTTTGATAAACAAGAAATGTATTCACTTTTTTCTTTTCAAATTTATTTTCTAGCTGCTTGAAATTCAAAACTTTACCTCCGTTTAAAAAATCACTTCATTTATTATATGTTGTAGCTTCTATTAAAACATAATTGAATTCAAATAAAAAAACAAACCTGTCAGTTTAGCTGACAGGTTTGTTTCTATAATTTCGTGCGAACATTCCAAAGCTCTGGGAAGAATCGTTGATCAAGTACTCGTTTTAAATAAGATACACCTGAAGATCCACCTGTTCCCATTTTATGTCCGATAATTCGTTCTACCGTTTTCATATGACGGAAACGCCATTGTTGTAGCCAATCTTCAATATCAATTAATTTTTCAGCAAGTTGGTATAAGTTCCAATACTTTTTCACATCGGCATACACTTCAAGCCATGCCGCTTCTACCGTGGCATCTTCTTCATAAGGCTGCGTAATATCACGATTCAACACATCTTTATGAATAGGGAATCCTTCTTTTACAAGTGCTTGAATTGCGACATCATACAAACTTGGTGCATGTAGCGCCGTATGAAGTCGAGCGTGTAATTCTGGATCTTTTTCATAAATTTTTAATGCATGCGGCGTTTTATAACCTAGCGCATACTCAATCATACGATATTGATACGATTGAAAACCTGAAGCTTGACCGAGCGAGTCACGAAACTCAATGTACTCGGATGGTGTTAATGTCGCAAGAATATCCCAAGATTGAATAATTTGCGACTGAATTTTTGATACACGCGCTAACATTTTAAAAGCTGGTTGTAATTTATCTTGTTTAATAGATTCAATTGCTGCATATAACTCATGTAAAATAAGCTTCATCCAAAGTTCACTTGCTTGGTGAATAACGATGAACAACATTTCATCATGGTGATCTGATAATCTCTTTTGAGAAGATAGTAAACTATCTAATTGTAAATATTCCCCGTACGTCATATTCTCTTTAAAATCCGTATGAATCCCTTTTTCCATAATTATCTTTTCGTTTTCTTTCATATTAGCCAAACGCCCCTTATATATATTTCTACTTATATTGGTCTAATAACTGCTCGAACTGGACTTCCATCTGCATCTGTTAAGGCAAGTGGTAATGCAATCAATTCATAATCGCCGTCTGCTACGTGATCTAGTACGACATTTTCTAAAATGTGTATGCCATGTTTAAACAATTGATGATGCGCTTCTAATTCTTTATCATCTAATGGATCAACTGACGGTACATCCACCCCGATTAAACGTATACCTTTCTCTGAAAGAAACGGTGCTATATCTGCATGTAAATGCGGGATTACATCTGGGAATTCATTCACTTTACCATGTGAAGATGTGCGTAATAACAACCGTTCTACTCCTTCTAAATTAAAGTTTTCTAATTCTTTTTTTCCGATGCTTTCAAGATTAGAAACGTCAATGATTCGTACTGGGCCGACATAAACTTGAATATCTAAATCTATTACTTTCTTTCCTTCATTATCAAAATGAAACGGTGCATCAATATGAGTACCTGTATGAATACTCATCGTTAATTTTCCAACATTTACTGAGCCACTCTCTTCTTTCGGCCATGATACTTCATACGAGAACGGTGTGTCCCCTGGCCAAGTAGCAATATCATTATTTAGCGGTTGTGAAATATCAATCCACTCTGATGTTTTCATACTTATGCCACAACCTCTCTCTTATTTTCAAACTGTTTATATTCTTCATCTTTCATGATTTTCTTTAATATTTGTACAGATTTCCACACTTCTTCGTATGTGTTATATAAAGCGACTGGCGCAAGTCTTACTCCATTAGGTGCACGGAAATCAGGGATAACTCCATCTGCTTTTAACGCTTTACATATGCGTGCTGCTTCTGCATGCTCTAAATAAATATGCCCGCCTCGTTTTTCATCCTCTAATGGATTTCCAATTGTAAATTCAAAATCACTTAATTCATGAGCAATTAAATTAAGCATGTAACTTGTAATATGTAAAGATTTTTCACGTAAACGTTCTATACCAGCCTCTTTAAAAATTTCAAGAGAACCGATTAACGGCGCTGTACTTAATACGTGAGGGGTACCAATTTGATATGCACCTGCATGATCAGCAGCTGTTAATGTATGTTCCATATCAAACTGCTTATCTTTTCTAGAGCTGAACCATCCAGACAATCCTGGAAGTCTATTACAATGCTTTTTATTTACATAAAGACCAGCAACACCACCAGGTCCTGCATTTAAGTATTTATAATTACACCAAATAGCGAAATCAACATCCCATTCTTTGAAATGATGCGGAATAGAACCAATCGAATGACATAAATCAAATCCGATATGAATACCACGCTTATGCGCTTCCGCTGTTAAACGTTTCATATCAAGAACTTGGCCACTTCTATATAGTACAGAAGGTAATAAAATTAACGCGATATCATCTGTCATTGCATGAATAATATCATCTTCAGAAAGTGTTCTACCATCTCGGCTCTTCACTCGTACTAAATGCTCATCTGGATCTAATCCTTTTAAACGAATTTGACTTTGAAGTGCATATATATCGGACGGGAATGTCAACTCATCCGCAAGAATTTTTGTGCGAATTCCTTTCGGCTCATAGAAAGTTGCGATTACTTGATGAATATTCGTTGTCGTGGAACCGGTTACAATAGTTTCTTCTGGTAAAGCTCCAATAAGAGGCGCAGTCAATTCACCTAATTTCTCCGAAAGGAAAAACCACGGATGCTCACCCTCGGTCCAGCCGTCAATACCGTACTCTTTCCATGAATCTAGCAAAGTAAGTAATGATTTTTCTGCTCTTTTTGAAAGTAGCCCTAATGAGTTTCCATCTAAATATATTGTTCCTTCTTTTTTATAAAATTCAGTTTGAAAATCTTTCAGTTCATCATGTTTATCACATTCAAGCGCATACTCATAAGTTGGTTGAAATGGTTCTGTATACATGGTGTCACCTTCTCTTAATTTTCTTTTTATTCTAACTAATTGAAATATATCACCTTAGTTGATATAACGTCAATGATATTATGTCAGTTGACTTTATATATGAATTTCTTTTACAATACAGTTATATTTTCAGATATTTCAGTATAAAGAGGTGATTCTTTGAAAAACACTACTCTTTCATCAAGAAAACACCGCTCCTTAGAAACTAAAAAGAAACTTTTACATTCCGGATACATTGTTTTTATTAATAACGGATTTCAGAAAACAACCATTACGCAAATTATTAAACATGCAGAAACTGGTTATGGAACGGCATATGTATACTTCAAAAACAAAGATGATCTCCTCACCGTTTTAATGGAAGATGTTATGAATCAATTTTATGATATTGCTGAGCGCTCTTTTTCTCCTCAAACAAAAGAAGAAGCACGTAATATGATTCAAAACCAAGTGAGGGCATTCCTCCAACTAGCAGAGAAAGAACGAGCTATTTTACAAGTTGTAGAAGAAGCAATCGGGCTATCAAAAGAGATACGTCAAAAATGGGATGAGATTCGAGAACGATTTATAAACAGCATTACGCAAGATATTACATACTCTCAAGAAAATGGGTTAGCGCATCCTGAATTAAATAAAGAAACTGTAGCACGTGCTTGGTTCGCAATGAATGAGATATTTCTTTGGACGATTGTGAAAAATGATAAAAAATTAGAGTTAGAAGAGATAGTACATACATTGACGGAAATGTATACAACGGGGTTATATAAATAGCACACCTTCAATAAATAAGGTGTGTTATTTTACATCTATAAAAATATTTTATCTGGGTATGGTAGTGCTAAAGGAGGCTTTTCAGATAATGAGAAATATTGTAGTTTTAAAGATTCACCATCTATTGATTTCAGTTTTCCACTAGTAATTTCACATTCAAACACAACAACAATATATTCTACTTGATCGCCATTCGGATATGTATGGCGATACTCTTCTCCTCCAAACACCCCTTTTTGTTTTTTTACTTGCACTTTCAATCCTGTTTCTTCCCACACTTCACGAACTACTGCTTCTTCTGGAGTTTCTCCAGGCTCAATTGCTCCAGCTGGCAAACTCCAGTATTCCCCGCCAGGATATTGAAATAAAATATCTTCTTGCTCATTTTTTATAACCGCAGCTACACTCGGCATAAAAATTAGTTCATGGCCTAATTTCTCCCGGATTTTTTTATAATATAGCGACATAGACATATAATTCTCTCCCACTCCATTAATAAATACCTGTATTTTCTGATATCTATTGTATAATAATACCAAAAACGATTTCTATATAGAAAGGATCAGAAAATGTCTCAAGAAAAACTAGTAAATAAATTTCTATCATTTTTAGGTACTACAAATCAACCTACTAGCTTAAAGTTTTTAAATGAGCTTATTAAAGCTCATCAAGAAAAAATAAAGTGGGAAACTCTTACTAAAATAATTGACTGGGAAAAAGGTAAGAAAAGAGAACAAAGCCTTACATCTTCTGAACTTAATTATTGGATAACAGAAAGATTTTGTATTGATAAAGAAATATATGAAAGAGCTATTGAGGTTTTCAATAAAAAATCTTTAAACAGTAAAAGCGTTACTCCTGAGATTGAGTAACGCTTTTACCTTCATACATGCCTTTAATATTAATCTTCTTTATGATAAGCAGCTTCTACACATTCTGCTAGACGCTCAATTTGTTCCATAGTTAAACCTCGTGAAATCCAGCCTGTTAACTTATACATAATTTTATAGTAAAAATTACTAGGTTCATATTCTGAAATTAATGTAAGTGCTGTACCTTCCTCATCTTCTTCTAACATATAAGTCATTGCTGAATAACCTTGCTTCATTTCACTGCCAAGTGAAATAATATGAGGTGCATCGTATTCAAGGATTTCTACTTCAGCCTCGAATATTTTCTTACCGACTTTTTGAACAGTAATATATTTATCTCCTACACGTGGATTCTCTTTATCCATATTTGAAGGATAGCGATTTTCTATTATAAACGTATTCCATTCTTTTATTTTTTCATCTTCTATTATGTAGTCACATACAACATCCATTGGTGCTTTTATTACTATTTCTATTGCAAAACTCATTATACTGCCCCTCTCAAATACCCTATCCATTTCTATTTTAACTAAATCATTATGTCATATTTTATATAGTGAAATACAAGTAGAATTTTAATTTTTTATTAATTTAAAAACTTATTCATACAAAATATTTTATTAAAGATACAACAATTAAAAACAAAGCCACGAGTAATAAAGCGATCCCTATACTTCTATTTTCTTTTTCGTTATTTTTTAAATTTTGCACCCCTAAGCTAACTAACATAAAACCTAAAAGCGTTTGTAAAATTAGCATACTCATTTCCGAAGTATCATTCCAACTATAAATGGAATACCCCATTATAATAATTGCAAGTAAAACCGTTACGATCCTATTCATACGAAAATCCCTCCTATTTAAAAAGAAACCGCTAAGTTTCCTTAGCGGTTTTATTATCAATTTATATTTATAAAAATTGCTTTTCATGAATTTGATATAAGTCAAAAGGATTTTCTGGTCAATATAACTACGTATGTTAGTACACCTTTTCTTTATTCAGTCTACTTACAATTCCAACTATAAATTTATAATCAATCCTCCTCTTCTTAACCTTTTTAAACCCTTCTTTCGTATCAAAAATTAAACACGTTTTCCGAAACCACATTCGTACGTACAGTGACTCAAAATAAATAGGTTTTATAATTCCTCTTTCCTCAAATTCAGTTCCATCTTTATTTTCGGTTTCTGTTCGAACGAACCACCTATTTCCAATACCAATTTCAATATACTTCACATAAGTCCCCCTTTCGGAAATTTATTTCTAACTATTTTATTATTTCCCCGGTAAGCGCATATTCCGACAGAACATGAGCCCACAAAGAAAAAGTAGATTACAAAAATCTACTTTATAGCTTATATTTTTGCATTCGTTTATAAAATGTACTTCGAGGTACATCTAAAAGTTTTGCAGCTAACGAAACATTTCCGTTCGTCTTTTCTAGCGCTTCAATCATGCTGTCACGCTGTATTCTTTCGCGGAAATTTAATGTGTTCTCTATTTTATTTTCTGCTTGCAATGCAAGTTGATGTTGATTTCCCATCATTGTTTGTAATAAAAAAGAGATTTGTTTTTCGCATATTTCCTGTCCTTGCGATAAAATGTAAATGCGTTCTAATACATTTAATAATTCTCGAATATTTCCGGGCCATGTATGCTGATAAAATTGATTACAAATACTTTTTGGAAATACAACATTCCAATTCTTTTGTTCACAAAAATGTTTTATGAAGTATGGAATATCCTCTTTTCTTTCTATTAACGTTGGAACATAAAGCGGATAAACATGTAACCGATAATATAAATCTTGACGAAATTTCCCTTCTTCTACTAATCGCAATAAATCTTTATGTGTCGCAGTAATAATACGAATATTTACCGGTACCTCTTTTGAACTGCCAATTGGGGTTACTGTTCGTTCTTGTAAAACACGCAATAATGCGACTTGCATCTCTGGAGGCACTTCACCAATTTCATCTAAAAATATTGTTCCTCCATCTGCTTGTTCGAATTTCCCTTTATATCCTTGGCGCCGTGCACCTGTAAACGCTCCTTCAGCATAACCAAACAATTCACTTTCCATTAATTCTTTCGGTAATGAACCGCAGTTAACAGCTATAAATGGACCATCTTTTCTTGGACTATTTTCATGAATCGCTCTCGCTACATATTCTTTCCCTACACCTGTTTCCCCGCACACATACACACTAGCATCAGTTGGAGATACAAGCTTAATTTCTTCTAAAGTATGTTGAAATGCACTGCTCGTCCCAATCACTCCAGGGAAAGTAATTCCGTTTATAAGTGGGACAGTTGAAAATAAATTTCCTTGTTTATTTTCCTTTACATAGATACATTTCCCAATCATTCTATTATTACTGTATACTGGAACTTCTAATTTAGTTTTCAATCCATAGTGCATTAAATCTGCAAGTTTCATTCGTGACCAATTACATACTCGTTCCCGAACCCTCTTGCTCGCAGAAACGATAACATCGCGATGATTACAAATTACTACTTGTTCATCACTGTCAATTACATCTAAAAAACGATGGATTAACTGCAGTTCATTTTGATGTACTCGAATACTACATTCACGTTCAATCGCATGTGCAATCGAAGTTACCATACCGAGCATATATGGATGCGAAAACTCAATCGGACAAGAGAAATCTAGAACGCCTATTAATTTCCCATCATCATTATGAATAGGAGCGGCCGCACAGCTCCAGCTATGAGATGCGACAGAATAATGCTCTGTACCACTTATCATAATAGCCTCTTCAATTTCTAACGCTGTTCCTATCGCATTTGTACCAACAGCCGCTTCCGTCCATTTCACACCTTCAACGAAATTAATATGTTTCGCTCGTTGCAACGTTTGTTTATTTCCACTTAACGATAGAACGTAACCGTCTGGATCGATTAATAATGCCATCATTTGCAGTTCATCAATGGTTTTTCTCATATTTTGTATTTGAGGTATTGCTATATCTAGGAAGATTTCACTCTTTTTCTTTTGGTCTTGAAAAATATTAGAAGACAAAATTTTCTGACCTTTATTCATATGAGGATTCACATTTGCTTGTTTACATCGATACCATGACTCTGAAATTCTTTCGTTTATACGGTTCGAATCAAGGACACCTTCATCAACAAACTTTTTCCATGTATGTAAGTAAAACGGTGAAGCTAGCATTATATCATCTCCCTATTCATTATTTTGGAGATTTGTAAAAACATACTTTTATTATAAAACTGAATAAAAGCGTTTTCAACAAAACTAGAAAGACGACACAAATATGTTAATAATTTGAATATCTTAATGCGCTTCTTTATTCTTTTTTAGTAGCACTATATTTTGTATAATGGAAGCAAAGAAAATACATAACCAAAACCACTTTTGTGGATTTCCATTTATAAAGAAAACAATCACGGCTATTGCAAATAAAATTGTGGATGCTACACTAAAATATAATTTTGTTTTCATTCCCATTATCCCTCACATCTCTATCACTTTACAGTACACACTAACTCTTCATTTTTCATCTCTACTATGTACTCCTGAAAAACATATTGTTTCCCGCCATGTTTTTCATACCATTCATGTATTCTTCTAATATGCTTCTCGTCATTTCTAATCTTTGATTCTATTTCTTTATATTGTTCATAACTATCATATTCCCATATTGCAAACACTTCAGTCGTACCATTCTTATTATCTTTCATCCAGCGTCCTATTAGCCTGGAACCATGCTTTAACTGATTTGGTAAGTTTGTTTTATTAAAATGCTCATTAAATATTTCTATAAATTCATTCTTTACTATATAGTACTTTCTTCTATAAAACATACATTTCCACCTCTTTTATAAACACCTCAAATACACCTTCCCATTACAACCGTATTATAATACTTTTCATCTGACAGTCTTTTATCATTTTTCAAAATTCCTTCTACTTCAAAACCTAATTTTCTATAAAGTTGAATGGCTTTTTCATTTGTCTCTAATACTTGTAATGATATCTTTTTAATCTCATTTTCATCAGCCCAATGAATAGATTGTTGCAATAGACTCTTACCTATTCCATATCCCCAAAACTCTTTTAAAATACAAACGCCAAATTCTACTTTATGAGATAATCTCTTCAAATTTGACCCTTCGCATCTTGAAAACCCAACGATTCGGTTGTGCACTTCTGCAACTAAAAACAAATTCTTTGTCTCGCCACTATCTGCTTTTATTATTTTTTGAAAACCTATCTTATCTATAAATCCCTCTCCAGCTTCTCTATCCATGTTTTCAGTTTCTCCATCGATTTGAACTCTAATTTCTGATAACTGTTCCGCATCTGTTTCAGTTGCCGAACGAATTGTATAAACTAATCCATTTATGTGGAATTTTTGTCCTTTTATAATCATTTCAAGCTCCTTTTAAAAGTAGTCTATTGATGCTATTACAATTTCTTTACCTTGTTTCTCAAATTGTTGAATCGTTTCTTTACTAGCCTCTGAATCTGTTATTATAAGGTCAATTTCAATCAGTGATTCTCCTTTTATAAAGTAGTCTATTCCAAGTTTATTGTGAGGAACTAAACAAATATTTCGTCTAGCAATCTTATTTACTGTTTTACTAAAATAAGCAACTTCAGGCGTTGCAGTACTTATACCATTCAATGAAATGCCACCACCTGTAGAGAAATACAGATCAATAGAGAATCTACTTATCCATTCTGAGGCAAGTGTATCTGTCATATTTCCTGATGGTTTCACCTTTCCACCAATTAAGTACGTATCAATGTTCTTACATTCCCGTAACGTACTAGCAATTTCTATAGAATTTGTAACAACTGTAAATGATGTTTCAGGTAAATATTTTAACATGACATAATGAATAGAAGTCCCACCAATAAAAACAGAATCTCCTTCTTGTATATAAGAAGCTGCGATTTTTGCAATTGCGTCTTCATATACAGAACCATTACTATAACGTTCAAATCGCTCAGCAGCTAAATTCCTTACTCGAGCAAGTTCAATTGCACCTCCGTGCGTTCTTTTTAATAAGCCATCCTTCTCCATAATAGACAAATCTCTTCTTATTGAATCAATAGACATATCAAAACTTTCCGCAAGATCTTTAGCAATTACCCTTCCGTTTTTCTTAAGTAACTCCAAAATTTTCTCTCTACGCTCTTCAGTAAACATGTTCTCACCACTATCATTGAATATTCGTAAAATTTATCCATCTTTTAATTATATGCATGTTTTTTCTGTTTTACAATATTTTCAATACTTCTGTATTCAGCTCTATACAGGTTTTCTCCCTTTTTCTATCCCATTAAATTAACAACTAAATAAATGCATATTTGCATGTTTCACAATTATACTTCCATTCATCCTTCTATTAATGTAAAATTATTCCTATGTCTCACTTTTTAACACAGAAAGGAATTATTATGAAATCTATAATGAAAGTAACTTGTACAGCATTATTATTTACAGGACTAATGGCAGGGTGTAATGGGAATACTGCACCAAAACAAGAAAAGAGCGCTCTTGAAAAGAATGCAATGCATTATGGGGAAATAGTTAAAAATGAATACTATAGAGCAACTGTTGAAAATGCTAAATTCGAAAAAATAGACAAAGAATGGCGCATTACTACTCGTGTTATGATTAATAATGTTCGAGATGATGGACAAACTATTGATCTTTCGGAAATAAAATATTTCATACAAGATGAAAAAACTGGTCAGAAATATGAAGGTGAAGCTCATCCGATATATGACGAGCACTATAAAAATGTTCCACACGAATTCTCTTTAACTACTGACGTTGTATTTGAACTGAAAACTTCACCAAAAGATTTAAATAATATGTATCTATACATAGATAGCAAAGCCGCGCCGTTAACAGATACATATTGGAAACTTGATAATTTAGCAACTAAATAAAAAACAGTCAAATACGACTGTTTTTTTGTTTGTAAAGTCATCAAGTTTACTAGTAATCTATCTCCAGCAATACATCTTTTGCACAAATCGTTACTTCTTCAGCTTCCCTCCTAAAACATTTTAACATCCAACAAAATCGATATATCTATTTATTATATCATTCTAATACCTATTTTTTCTAAAGAAAAAAATGCAAAACTGTAAATATTCCACCTTTCACTTCTAAAACTTCAGAATATTTACGATAGTTGATAATTAGAATACATTTTACTAGTACAAAAATCTAAACAAAAAGGGATGGTTATATGTTGAAGAAATTAGTAGCAGGTACATTAGTAGTGGGATTTGCATTAACTGGAGGACTAGGAGTAGCAAGTGCTGAAGAAAAAGGTAACACAATTAAGTCTTTTGATTATTTAAAAGTGGATGAACAGAATGTTAATTCTCTTACAAAATTAAGTGATCAAGATAAGAAAGACATCCAAATTACTATGGTATTACCAGGGCAAAATGAAAATGGAGATTGGCTAGCTTATGGTTTTACTAGCCGCGAAACATTAGATACTTATATTGAAAAGGATAAAAAAGTACTTAAAAATAAAATCAATCCTTTAGGTAGCGGTGCTGGTAGTACTGATTTTTATGAACATAAAGATAAAGGTGGCCAATATATTTACTGGAGCAGCGGCTTTAAAAACTTACCATCTAGCTGGAACGACAGAATTTCCTCTGTAAGTACAGCATCGCCTTCAGCAAGTTATTCAACGACACTTTGGAAGCATACTTCTACACAAGGATATGGAAAAGGTGTTATATTTAAACACGCTGATTGGTACGGTAAAACTGCTAATTTAGCTGCTGATTGGAACGATATTACTTCAGCGATTGACGTAAAAAAATAATAGGATATTCAATTTCTTCTGTAAAAATTCAAACCACTATTCTCTCATACATTTAGAGAATAGTGGTTTATTACACTTCCATTTAAGCATGTACAGCATGTCCTACCGCTTGCAATAGCGCTTCATGAATCGCTTCAGATAAAGTTGGGTGTGCTGCAATATAATCTCTCATAATATCAGCAGTAACTTCTGTATGAATCATTACAGTTCCTTGTCCAATCAGTTCGGTTGCACGTGGACCAATAATAGAAATCCCTACAATTTCTTGATATTTAGGTTCCACAATGACTTTTACTTTACCCGTTTGTTCTCCAATAATAAGCGCTTTTCCATTTGCTGAAAAAGGAAACTCTCCGATAAGAATATCACCATATTGCTCTCTTGCTAATTTTTCACTTAAACCGACACTAGCAATTTCTGGAGCTGTATAAATACAGCGAGGTACAGCATGATAATTTACTTTTACATCTTCTCCACTCGCATGTAATGCTGCTGTCGTTCCTTCATGGAAAGCAACGTGAGCAAGCTGGATTCCACCAATCACATCACCCGCTGCGTAAATATGTGATGCATTGGTTTGCATATGTTCATTCACAGAAATTCCTTTATTTGAATATTGAATGCCTGCTTTTTCTAAATCTAATTGTTGTACACGTGGTTTTCGGCCGACAGAAACGAGAACAAATTCTGGATTAACTACTTGGGTACTTCCTTCATATTCAAATGAAGCTTGCTTTTTATAATTATTTAATCCTTTTAAAGCTGCTCCTGTAAATATTTCTACCCCATCATTTTCTAGTTTCCCTCTTAAAATGTGTGCGATATCTTCATCTTCACCAGGTAATAATTGCGGTGCCATTTCAACAATCGTAACTTTTGTTCCAAGACGACTATAAATACTTGCAAACTCGCATCCTATTACACCACCACCAACAATTAATAATGATTTCGGTATATTTTCTAGGGACATTGCATGGCTACTATTTAAAATCCATTTCCCATCAAATGTAGCAAAAGGTAATTCAGTCGGTTCTGAACCTGCTGCAATAATGAATTGTTCTCCATCTACTACAATTTCTTTACCACCGTGTGTAACTCTCACACGATGATCCGTTTCAAATTTTGCTTTACCTTGTATAACTTTTATTTTATTTTTCTTCATTAAATATTGAATTCCTTGGACGAGCTGTGTTACAACTTGTGATTTCCTCGCCTGCATTTGCTTCCAATCAACTGAAATACTTCCTTCGTTAAGCATAACTCCATAATGATTCGCTTTTCTCACAATGTCATGCACTTCTGCACTTTCTAACAATGATTTTGTAGGCATGCACCCAACATTTAAACAAGTCCCGCCAAGATCAGCTTCATCAATAAGAGTGACTTCTTTTCCACTTTGAGCCGCGGTAATTGCTGCTACATAGCCAGCAGGTCCGCCACCAATAACGACTAGTTTACTCATTCTCTCACCTTCTCTTTATAAAAGAATTGTTACAGGTTCTTCTAAATAACGTTTAATTGTGCGTAAAAATGCAGCTGCTGGTGCACCATCTAATACACGATGATCGAATGTTAAACTTAAAGGTAACATACTGCCTTTTTTTATTTTCTTCCCTTTATATACTGGAACATGTTCAATTGCACCTACACCTAAAATACCAGTTTCAGGTGTATTTAATACTGGCGTAAAATATTCAATACCGAAGCTACCTAAATTACTAATTGTAAAGGTTGTCCCTTGCATATCATCACTACTTAAACTACCTTCTCTTGCTTTTTGTGCAACGTTTTTAATTTGTTTAGATAACTCTACTAAAGATAGATTATTAGCAAATCGAATAGCTGGAACGACTAATCCTTTTTCTAATGCGACTGCCATGCCTAAATGAACATGTTCAAATTGATGAATTGTATCATCCATATAAGCGCTGTTCATTTCTTTATGCTCTCCAAGCGCTAATACAACAGCACGAGAAACGAAATCCGTAATAGTTAGTTTGTTATCGTATCGTTTTTGTACAACTGCCGCTATTTCTTTATGTAAAGCAACTAAATCTGTAACATCTACTTTCATCGTTAATGTTAATTGCGCACTATTTTGTAAACTTGCATGCATACGGTTTGCGATTGCTTTCCGCATACCAGTAACAGGAATTACTTTACTTTCTTCTTGTTCAAGTACTTCTGGAATTGTTACTCTTTCTTCAATCGCTTTTAATACGTCTACTTTTGTAATCCTTCCGCCAGGGCCTGTACCAACTAATGCTTTGATATCTAGATTTTCAGACTTTGCAATTTTCTTCGCTACAGGTGAAATTTTGATTCTTTGCTTCGCCACTTCTTTCGCATATGGTTCTGGATGTTGGACCTTTTTAGGCTCTAGATTAGGTGCTTTTTCTTCTACAACATTTATACTTTCATTGATTTCTACTTTTTCGTTCAGCTTACCGATATAGCAAATGACAGTGCCAGGTGGAACTCCCTCATCTTCACTTACAGCTATATCAAGAACAGTTCCATCCGCTGGCGCTTCTATTTCAGTTTCGATTTTTTCCGAATTAATACTAGCAATTAGTTCACCTTTTGATACATGATCGCCTGCTTTAATATTCCAGCTCGTAATAATACCTTCTTTCATCGCCATACCTAACTTCGGCATTACAACTTCTACAGCCATGCTTCTCTCTCCCTTCTCATCGTTTTATTACACATGTAATAAAGATTGGTCTCCGATCATTTCTGATACAGTTTCAATTACTTTTTCCGGCGTTGGTAAATATAACTTTTCAAGTGGTGGCGAGAACGGAACTGGTGTATGTGGTGCTGTAATTCGTTTAATAGGTGCATCTAACAAATCGAATCCTTTATCCGCTACAATTGCCGCAATATCCGTTGCGATACTACATCTTGGATTTGCTTCATCAATAACAATAAGGCGATTTGTTTTTTCAACTGATGCTAAAATCGTATCTTCATCCAGTGGTGATAAAGAACGTGGATCAATTACTTCTACTTCAAGTCCTTTTTTCGATAATTGCTCAGCGGCTGCAAGTGCTGTATGAACTTGTTTTCCAATGGCGACGATTGTTACATCAGAACCTTCACGTTTTATATCTGCTTTACCTAATGGAATTGTATAATACCCTTCCGGCACTTCACCTTTCATATTGTAAAGTGTTTTATCTTCAAAGAAGATTACTGGGTCATCATCTTCAATTGCCGCTAATAATAAGCCTTTTGCGTCATATGGAGTAGAAGGAACGACAACTTTTATACCTGGAATGCTCGTAAATAACGCATACAAACTTTGTGAATGTTGTGCAGCTGCGCTAAAACCTGCACCATGCATCGTACGTACTGTAACTGGCACTTTCGCTTTACCACCGAACATATAGCGGAACTTTGCACCTTGGTTTAATACTTGATCAAGACAACTACCGATAAAATCATTAAACATTAATTCAGCAATCGGACGTAGTCCTGTTGCCGCAGCTGCCATTGCTGCTCCCATGTAACCCGCTTCTGAAATTGGTGTATCTAAAATACGATTTCGGCCAAATTCTTGTACAAGGCCTTTCGTAACACCAAGAACACCGCCCCATGCTTCATCATCTTGCAAGTGATCAACTTGTGCACCACCTGCAACGTCTTCTCCTATTAAAATTACGTTTTCATCACGACGCATTGAGATTTTCATCGCTTCATTAATTGCAGTTGACATACTTACTGTTCTAGTCATTATTTTTCACCCTCCTCTTATTTGTAAGAAACGTATACATCTTTTAATAACTCTTCATCCTCTGGATATGGACTATTTTCACTAAATTCAATTGATTTTTGAACCGCTTCATCTACTGCCTTTTCCATATCTACAAGCTCAGATTCAGTTAATAAAGCTTCATGAATTAAATGCTTACGGAAATTCACAATCGCATCTTTTTCATTTAAATGTTCTTCTTTTTCTTCTGAAGTTTTATACGTTTGTGCTTCACCTTCGAAATGACCGTAATTACGATATGTCATACATTCAATTATTGTTGGACCACCGCCATTACGAGCACGTTCTACTGCTTCTTCCGCTGCTTTATACACCGCAAGCAAGTCCTTTCCATCCACTTGAACACCTGGAATATTGTAAGCTTTCGCTCGATCTGCAATGGAATCACAACTTGAAGCATATTCAAATGTTGTCGCTTCACCGTAACCGTTATTTTCTGCGATAAAAATAACTGGTAATTTCCAAATCGCCGCTAAATTAACCCCTTCGTGAAATGTTCCTTCATTATTTGCTCCGTCACCGAAGAAACAAACACTTACATCTTTCGTTCCTTTATATTTAGCTGTTAATGCTGAGCCGCAAGCAAGCGGGAAACCACCACCTACAATGCCATTTGCACCAAGCATTCCTTTATCTAAATCAGCAATGTGCATGGAGCCGCCTTTACCTTTACATAATCCTGTCGCTTTCCCAAAAAGTTCAGCCATCATACCGTTTAAATCGCAACCTTTTGCGATACAATGCCCATGTCCTCTATGTGTACTTGTAATACTGTCACGATCCGTTAAGTGGGCACATACACCAACTGCTACCGCTTCTTCACCCGCGTATAAATGGACGAAACCTGGCAGCACACCTTGAGCGAACAATTCATGTACCTTATCTTCAAACTTACGAATCTCTAACATTTTTTCATACATCCAACGAGCTTGTTCTTTCGTAATTCCATTCCCTTTACTTTCAGTTGTTTTTAACATGTCCAGCCCTCCTATTTTCTTGTTCATCTTTTATATTGCAAGTACTGTGCCAAATTCTAATTCTTGATTTAATAGGGTTTCTCTTTTCTTTCAAAATAAAAAAGTGGACAAATTGAGACATCTGTCTCGTTTTGTCCACTTTTGTTCACCTAATTTGAGAATCATTATTTTATTCATGATCAAAACTCTTCTGTAACTTCCGAATGTAAATAATTTGACCAATATGATAAGCATTATGAGTTGTGACATTTGCTAGCACTTCCCACCACTTTGCACATACTGGGAATCCAACTACATCACTTTCTACCTTTTCTTTATTTATTAGCTTTTGCCATAGTAACAGTTTCTCCAGTAGTTTTTCTCTTAATTCATCGAAAGATTGATTATCTGAAAGCATAAAACTTTTGTTATTATCACCAATAGCGGGCACAGCATTCACATTTGATTCTTTATACCTCGTTTGCCACGTTGAGTTCCAATACAGTAAATGTTGTACAATTTCAGCTATACTATTACTCTCTTCATTCGGTTTCCAGAAAGCTTCTCTCTCAGATAGATCTTTCACTGCATCTGAAAACGGAATATACCAACTAGGATCGTTCGCATTCGCTAATAACTGATCTGCTAATACATCTTTCACATGGGCCATTTCTCTTCCCTCATTTCATTATCATATTAATATACACTACTTTATATACGCTGATTTCCTATAATCCCCTTTTTTACATACAAATTGGTTTCATAATGAATGTAAGAATAATAGATTTTCTTACTATAACTCGTTATGATAAAAGAAAAAGAAAGCGAGCGACCAATGAATAAAAAAATCGCGGTTATTACAGGAGCTTCAAGTGGATTCGGACTATTAACTACACTCGAACTCACAAAAAAAGATTATTTAGTTATCGCAACAATGAGAAACCTTGAAAAACAAGGAAACTTATTATCTCAAGCTACTCAACTCAACTTACTGCAAAACATAAAAATTCAACAATTAGATGTAACCGATCAAAACTCTTTACATAACTTTCAATTATTTTTAAAAGAAATAAACAAAGTGGACCTCCTCATTAATAATGCAGGATATGCCAATGGGGGATTTGTAGAAGAAACTCCAGTAGAGGAATACCGTAAACAATTTGAAACGAACCTATTTGGAGCTATTTCAATTACTCAGCTTGTTTTACCTTATATGAGAGAACAACAAAGCGGAAAAATTATTAATATAAGCAGCATTAGTGGTCAAGTTGCATTCCCTGGTCTATCTCCTTACGTTTCTTCAAAATATGCATTAGAAGGATGGAGTGAATCCCTTCGTTTAGAAGTAAAACCTTTTGGAATAGATGTTGCTTTAATAGAACCAGGTTCTTATAACACAAATATTTGGGAAGTTGGTAAACAACTAGCTACAAACCAATCTGATACATCTTCTCCTTACAAAGAATATATGGATAAAATACAAAAACATATTAATAGCGGCAGTGATACATTTGGCAATCCGATAGATGTTGCTAATAAAATTGTAGAAATTGCTGAATCTAAGCGTACGAATTTACGATATCCGATTGGAAAAGGTGTAAAATTTATGATCTTTGCAAAGAAAATTCTTCCTTGGAGATTGTGGGAATATCTTGTTTTGAGAAGCTTTAAGAAAATGTAATTACCTTTATTGAAAAACATTTTGAAAGAGGTGCTAAATAAATGTTAGGTTTACCCTATGGTAAAGTGTTTTTAGTTCCGTGGACTGAAGAGTGGGCAATTGAATTTATAAAGGAGAAACAATTCATTGAGGAACAAATTGGCGAACATATTTTAGCGATACACCATATTGGTAGTACTTCTATTCCACATTTAAGTGCAAAGCCCATTATTGATATAGCAATTGAATTAGAAAATTATAGGGACGGTATACATTGTATTAAAAAATTAGAACTACTAAACTATAAATATAGAAAAGATGTATTGCCTGAACGATATTATTTTAATAAAGGTGAACCAAGAACTCATCAAATTCATATGTATGAACGAGGGAATACATATTTAATAGAACAATTGCAATTCAGAGATTACTTAATAGACAATAAAACTGCTCGTATACAGTATGAACAATTAAAGATTCAACTTTCACAAGCTAATTCTAATGATAAACATCAATATGCAGAGGATAAAACAAATTTCATTACATCCACATTAGCCAAAATAAATGATGCATTTAAATAAGAAATCATTTAGTAGTAAATGATTTCTTATTTATCAGCTAAATCTTGTTTTGTGCCATCAATAATAAAATCTGCAAATCCATGTGGTTTATGACTTTCTACATATATATTTTCAGCAATCATCAACACCTATTATTAGTAGTGATTGCTCTACAGACTTCACTCGAATTTGTTCTAATATTTCATCCCCTTATTTTATATCTATAAACTTACTTTTACGCTGAAATCGGATCAAAGTAAAGTAGTAATGAAATCATAATTACAAATGCAAATAAACCGATTATCGAAAGAATGTATTCTTTCGATTCTCTATCAAATTTCCACTCCATCCATGCCCGTAACGTCCATAACGTTCCAAAAAAAATGAAAAGGGCATACCCTACATTTGCATTTTCATTGCTAGTAACATAAATCATACTACTAACAAAATAAATAATAAACAAGACTATTTCCAATTTTACATGCAAGCTATTTACATGCTTATATCCAAAGAAACCCCTCTTCTCCATATTCAACTTTCTTCTTAAAAATTGCTCAAAAAAATAGCCAGCTATACAAAAAACAAAAATTATAATCCAAAACGTAGAGGTTCTCATTTACATCCCTCCTATTCCTTCATTTGCTTTTTGAAATAAAGTGAACTATATTACGATTATCTTCTTCTAAATAATCTACAATCCCTTCAGGATATGTTGACTTCATCTTTAATTCTTCTATACTTTTCCATATTAATATAATATTCTCATGTTCTTTATGCCTTATCTCATTTGTAATCATCTCTTGAACAGCTCCCCAATGCATCAATGTACAATGGTGACCTTTTTCGTTGTTCCACTCGAAAATATGCTCATTTACAACAGCTAGCTCTTGGACATCAATCTTCAAATCGTATTCTTCCATTAATTCTCGCATTATTGCTTCTTTTGCTGTTTCACCGAATTCAATAAAACCACCTGGAAAACGATAAAATATTTCTCTTAAATCACATTGTACAAGTACTTTAGAATGATCTTCATTTAAAATCATTGCTTCAGCACGTAATTTAGGTATCTTCATTTCGTCTCCCCATTCATTCCACATATGATTAAATCCAATAGTTATAAAAGAAAAGATTAATCATAATTCCAGTTATTATTAATAATGGAACTACGCCTAAAAAAATGACATATTCCCTCGATTCTTTATCATATTTCCACTCCATATATGATTGAAAGCAGTATAAAGTTATTAAAAATAATATGGGTAAATTACTAATATAAATAGGATTTAAAGTGGCACATATCAGCGTAACAATTATATAAAAAACGATAAGAGCCCTAGTGCCCCATTTATGAGCGTTGTTTACATATTTACTATTCCAGTCTGTTTGTTTCGGTATATTTAATTTTTTTCTCACTACTTTTTCCAAAACAACTAAGAATATGATCCATACTATTAATAAAATTCCTTTAACTAAAAACAGTGATGTCTCCTCCTTTACTTTTTATCTGGCTGATCACTCGGATAAGTAGCTTTTCCTTTATTTTCTACGTCCCAACTAATAATTGTCGCACTATCTCGTCCGAATTGATGATGAACGTGCTCTAATACATGATGAACACTTTCTTCAAGTTTTATATTATTTCTATTCATATCATTATATAGATTTAATGGTGTTTCATATCGACGTTCTCCGTATTCTAATACCCCATCTGTCACCATTACAATTCGATTGTTGCCAGTACGTAATTCACGAATTCCTGATGAATAGCAAGGAACAGGTACATCAAAAGTATTTACGTTACCAATCCATTCGTAAAAATGACGTTGATTTAACGCATATTGTCCTAATTTGTGTAATTCATCATGAAATACATACACTAAACAGTCACCGATAGATAACCACCATATGTAGTTTTCTTTTCTTACACATAGTAAGCAAGCTGTTTCACCTTTAATTCTTTGGCACTTTTCCTTAAATGAAGAAGATTGAAAGATAGTAAGAATATGATTTTCAATAGATCGAAATACTGTATCAATCGATTCATTCATCATTTCTTTTATATTTTCATATTCTTTTTGAATTGTATTTACTACTAAATCAACACTTTCTGCACTATTATGTCCATCTAATATAGCTGCAAATTCCCAATCACCATTTGACCAAACTAACGCACCATCTTCGTTCTTGTTTGCTCCGGCACTTATATTTCCGCCGTATTTACCAATTACGATTTCACCATATTGCTTTATCGAAATTTCGTCTAAGCACATTTCTCTACTTCCAACCCATGAATATTGTCTATTATTTGTTATATTCATATTCACTCACCATATACTTTCGTATTCTTTCGCATAGTTTTTTGATTTTTTCTGTATCACCATAAGGCGCACCCATCCATTTCGCTACTTCAGTCGGTGACCAAAACTCTTTTGGTGTATTTGCATAACGCGGTATGATGTGCATATGCATATGTGGTACACCATTTCCTGAAACAAAAGTGTAAATATGCTCTGCACCTTCACTTTCTTTTAGTGCTTTACTTACTCTACTTGATATAAGTCCGAACCTTTTCGTTTCTTCGCTATCCCAGTGGACATGTCCAACGTAAACGAGTTCATCTTCATAAATAGCTCCACCTGGAACTGTAATATTTCCTTTATGTTTTTCACAAATGAAGCAATTTTGTTCTTCTTGATTATTTGTTGGCATATCCATCACCATCCTTTTTATATATAATATCATAAAAAAAGGAAAAATAGGATTTATATTCTGAAAATTCATTCTTTTAACGCAAAAATTTTGAACTGAATTTACAACTCATTTTTTCTTCAAAACTACAACTCCAATTACAATCCCAATCACAATTCCGATTACTAAATTATTTGTAAAATAACCTTGGACTACACCAATTACAACCCCTATACCGACGCCTATTGCCAAGGCATCATTGCTTTTTTTCTTTTTAGACAAAATAGCATCTCCTCTCATAATTTTTTCTAAAATAATATCTATTTACATGACTTCACTGTCTCCTAATATATTCGCTATTCCACTTAATAATTTCCAAAAAATGTACTTTATTACTTATACTTTTCCACCACATAATCCTTTTCTTAAGAAGAGATTTTCAAGTCGCTATTAAACAAACATATCGTTATTCATTGAAGAATTAAATCAATGAAATAAAAAAACAAGTTTTTGTGTCAGCTGACGGTTCTGTTATCGTTCGAATATAATTTATTCAAACAAAAAACACACTTTGTATAATAAAGTGTGTTTTTTGTTTATCTTCTTTTTTGATGAAATCCTTGTGTAATGCGGTCTAATATAATCGCAATGACAACAATGGCTAGTCCGGCTTCAAATCCCATTCCGATATTAACTTGTGTTACAGAACGGTATACATCAACTCCAAGACCTGGAGCTCCTACAAGCGATGCTGTTACTACCATTGATAAAGAGAGCATAATACTTTGGTTCACACCAGCCATGATCGTTCCAGTTGCGAGTGGTAATTGTACTTTAAATAATTTTTGTGATGCGGTAGAGCCAAACGCATTCGCTGCTTCTATTAAATCTTCTGGAACTTGTCTAATTCCTAAGTCAGTAAAACGAATTGTCGGTGGCATTGCAAAGATTACTGATGCAATAATCCCAGGTACTACACCTACTCCAAAAAATGTAATCGCGGGAATAAGATATACGAAAGCCGGCATTGTTTGCATAAAATCTAATGTCGGTTTTAAAAATTTTGAAAACCGTTCATTTTGCGAAGCTAAAATACCAATTGGGATACCTACAATGATTGAAATAATAACAGATGTAAGTACAAGAGCTAATGTCTGCATCGTTTGTGCCCAGTAGTTTATATTTAAAATAAATAATAACCCGATGAGTGTAAAAATAACTAAAGATACTTTTCTCGTTGTGTACCAAATGAGGAAACACAAAATAATAATCATCAATATAGCCGGTATTATTGTTAAAAAATTAGTGAGTAAATCAACGAATCCGCCGATAATATAAGAGAATCCTCGGAATAAGCCTTCAAAGTGCTCATATAAACTTGCAACAAATGAATCGACCCATTCCCCTAAAGGAATACGTGGTATATTATTCATCGTCTTTCACCTCTTCCTCAATATTACCTGCAAGAGCTTGAATGACACTTTCACGTTTAATAATTCCTCTTAATCTTTTCTTCTCATCAATTACTGGTAACGGATATTTCATCTCCGCCATTTTCGCATACGTTTCTTCCAGTAAAGTATCTAAATACACGTGCGGGATATCGGTAAGTAATAAATCAGCAATCGGCCATTGCTTTTGTACTGCTTTACTCGCATCATCTGCCGTTAATATACCTAAAAATTCATATTTTTTGTTAACAACATACACTGTAGAAACACCGGCATTCCTCATAATTTGAAGTGCTACACGTGGTCCACGGTCAATTAATAATGTCTCTGGTCGTTTTAATATAGATTCCGCCGTTATTACTTTTCCTAAATTCACATCCGCCACGAATTTCTCTACAAATTCATTCGCAGGACTCATCATAATTTCTTCTGGCGTTCCAATTTGGACAACTTCTCCATCTTTCATTAACGCAATTCGATCACCAATTCGAAGGGCTTCATCTAAATCATGCGTAATAAAAATAATTGTTTTTTCCATTTTATCTTGTAATTCTAACAGTTCATCTTGCATTTCTTTTCGAATCAGTGGATCTAATGCACTAAATGACTCATCCATAAGTAAAACATCCGGATCATTCGTAAGCGCTCTCGCAATGCCGACACGCTGTTGCATACCACCACTCAGTTGACTTGGATAATTATCTTTATGATGGTCTAATCCAACTAACTTCAAGGACTCTAACGCTTTTCTCTCTCGTTCCTCTACTGGAACTCCTTGTATTTCCAACCCATATGCAACATTTTGCAAAACGGTACGATGAGGGAATAGAGCGAATTTCTGAAACACCATACTCATTTTCGTTCTTCTCACTCTTCGCAACTCTTCTTTGCCCATCGTTGCGATATCTTCTCCATCTATGTATATATGCCCCGCTGTTGGTCTAATCAGTTGGTTTAACATACGAACTAACGTCGATTTCCCGCTACCAGACAATCCCATAATAACGAAAATTTCTCCCGTATATACTTCGAACGTCGCCTTTTTTACGCCAACGTTCATTCCTGTCTCTTTCAAAATTTCCGATTTACTTTTTCCTTCTTTTAATAAGGTAAGCGCTCTTTGCGGGTGTTTCCCAAATACTTTTGTTACGTTTTCAACACGTACCTTTGTATTATCCATGTCACTACTCCTTTTCTACCCATCTATTCACATAGTGTTGCGATTTTGCAAAGAAATATTACATAAAAATAACATTTATAAGATTTCTTTAAAATTCTCTTTTCCGTTCATAATAAGAATGCTTACTTATACATTTATTTAAAAAGCAAACGTTTCTTAGGAGGTTTTTAATGAGAAAGAAAATATGGCTCATATGCCTTGCATTATTTATTACTATGATTTTCTCTTCATGTAATGCAACAAATGCAAATTCGAAAGGAAAAATTAAACTAGGTGTAACAAGTTGGAAAGAAAACATTGCAACAGCAAACATGTGGAAAGTTCTATTAGAACAAAAAGGCTACAAAGTTGAGCTTATGTATTTAGAAAAAGCGGCAATTTGGACTGGTGTTGCTCGCGGTGATGTTGATGCTAATTTAGAAGTATGGCTACCCGTTACGGATAAACCACTAAATGATCGTTATAAAGATGATATTGTCTTAAAATCAAAATGGTATGAAGGAACCGGACTAGGTTTAGTTGTCCCTTCTTATGTGAAAAACATAAACAGCATTGAAGATCTAAATGCACATAAAGATGAACTAGATAA
This sequence comes from Bacillus sp. (in: firmicutes), assembly GCF_031983925.1. Lineage (NCBI taxonomy): Bacteria > Bacillati > Bacillota > Bacilli > Caryophanales > Bacillaceae > Bacillus > Bacillus sp. (in: firmicutes). The sequence goes on from NZ_DALYZR010000010.1 coordinate 98,925, forward strand.
TAAAATTGTCGGAATTGAACCTGGCAGCAGCCTAATGAATTTAACAAATAAGGCGATGAAGGAATATGATATTAAACTAAAACTTGTCCAATCTTCTGAAGCGGCGATGATGAGTGAACTAAAGAAAGCATATACGAAAAAGAAACCAATCGCTGTTACGCTTTGGAATCCGCATTGGGGCTTTTCAGAATTTGATTTAAAATATTTAAAAGACCCTAAGAAAGTATATGGTGAAAAAGATGACATTTATTACTCTGTTCGTAAAGGTTTTGAAAAAGATCATCCAGATATCATAAAATACTTTGACAAATGGAAAATGAACGATGAACAGCTCGGTACATTAATGGTCGAGTTAAATAAAACGAAAGATCCCGAAGAAGCGGCGCGAAAATGGATTAAAAAGAACCAAACGTTAGTTGATGAATGGATTAAAGATTAAAAAACCAGGCTAGAGAATGAGCATATTCTCTAGCCTGGTTTATATTATTTTTTCTCAACGACCCCATCAACAATCCCATATTCTTTAGCTTCCTCTGCTGTCATAAAATAATCTCTTTCCGTATCATGTGCTATTTTTTCGATTGGCTGTCCTGTTCTATCAGCAATAATCTTATTAATGTCATGCTTTAATTTCAATATTCTTTTTGCTGTAATTTCGATTTCTGTTGCTTGCCCTTTTACACCGCCAAGTGGCTGATGAATCATGATTTCACTATTAGGAAGCGCGAATCTTTTTCCTTTTGCACCAGCTAATAGTAAAAGGGCACCAAATGATGCAGCTAAGCCCATACAAAGCGTTTGCACCTCCGGTTTAATAAGATTCATTGTATCTAATATTGCAAATCCCGCTGTCGTTGAGCCACCAGGACTATTAATATACAGAAATATATCTTTCTCCGCATCTTCCGCTTCTAAAAATAATAATTGCGCTACTACACTGCTCGCAACCTGATCATTAATCTCTGAACCGATTATAATAATGCGGTCTTTCAATAACCTTGAATATATATCATAGGAACGTTCTCCTAATTTTGTTTGTTCTACTACATATGGAATTGCATTCATTTTAAATCCCTCCAATAATTTTTATGCCGCGCAAAGCATACAACTGTAGGAAGAGGATTGTTTCACATTAAATAATAAGACTGGCTGTTTAGATGGTAACTTAGTAAAATCTATTGTCGGAAGCAGTTTCGTTAATAATTCCGGTCTCTCCTCTCGAATAGACGTCACTACAACTTCCATATCATCTGTGAATTCAACTATCTCAATCCCTTCTTCACTTACAGTTTTCAACCTATTTCTACTCCGAAACAAAGAAGCTTTTACTGCCCCTTCCGATACGGAACATACTTTAGCAATATCAACGATACTATATTGAAAAACATCCTTTAATAATAAAATCGTGGATTGCTGTACATTTAATGAAGATAATACTTTCCCTACCATTTCATGCAAATCTGCAATATTCTCTTGTGGTTCTTCAAAAGTGATTTGTTCTCTTATTTTTTCATGAACAGACTTAGACTTCATCTGATCTAACCAACGATTTCTTGCTATTTTATAGACGAGTGTCATACAAATATCTTTATTACTATATTTTTGAAGAACTTTACAAACTGTTTCTTGGGCGAGATCTTCCCCATCCCATTTGTTTTTCGTTAAAAAAGTACAGTATCTTTTTAACTCTCCATATTGCTCAATTAAAAAATTTATATTTGAATGATTCATATCGATATGATTCTTTAAAATATGAGTAACTTTTGTGCACAAAATAACCACTCCTTTTCAGCGCTTACTTAATTAACGATTCAACAAATAAAAAAGTTACGGGGCATATAAAAAAATTATGTTTATGTTCAATAATTCGCGGTCATAAATATGTTATGTACCATTTTACGTGAGGAGGAACAAATTTGCCAAAATTAACAATTGAAGGTACGGGAACTTTTGATGTACAAGAAGGCACAAAATTAGTATTAGCAATTGAAGACAACGGTGTAAACATACTCCATCGTTGCGGCGGAAAAGCACGTTGCACAACTTGTAGAGTAGAAATTATAGCAGGTGATTTTTGTGAAGCGAATGCAAAGGAAAAAAATGCGATTACAGAAAAAGGGATTGAAGATCATTTACGATTATCTTGTCAAATGCGTGTACATAAGGATATAGTAGTTCGTCCGGTACTTACAGTTGAAAATTCAGGTCTTGATGCTGGACCACGCCCGGCGGAGTAAATCGATGAATTTAAAACAACTCGCCGGTGAATATGCTGCAACTTTCGTAAAAGATGGAATGAAGATTGGGCTTGGTACAGGTTCTACCGTATACTGGACGATAGAAAAATTAGGTGAACGTGTAAAAGAAGGACTATCATTTCAAGCTGTCCCGACATCAAAAGAAACTGAAGTATTAGCTCAGCAACTAAATATCCCACTAATTTCATTAAACGACATACAAAGTCTTGATCTTACAATTGATGGAGCGGATGAAATTGATTCAAATTTACACCTTATAAAAGGAGGCGGTGGCGCATTACTTCGTGAAAAAATCGTTGCCTCCTCCTCTAAAGAACTACTTATCATTGCTGATGAATCAAAACTTGTAACGCATTTAGGTACTTTTCCATTACCTGTTGAAATCATACCTTTTTCATGGAAACAAACCGAAAGTAAAATTCAATCTTTAGGTTGTCAAACAACGTTACGCTTAAAAAATAATGAAACATTTATAACCGATAATAATAACATGATTATTGATTGTGTATTCCCTCATAACATAACGAATCCTGCCAATTTACACAATCATTTAAAAATGATTACTGGTGTAGTTGAAACCGGATTGTTTGTTAATATGACTAGTAAGGCGATTATTGGAACAAAAAACGGGATACAGGAATTATAATGGATGCTGACTCTTACAGTCAGCTTTTTATATTTCTCTTTACTACGTATCATTATGATATACTATGAAAATAAAAGTACATTACACTAGAAAGGGCTGAACAAATTGCACTCCAAACTCATAACAGAACGTACAGATTTAGAAACTGCCTTCTACATTCGAAAAGAAGTATTTGTAAAAGAACAAAATGTCCCTCTTGAAGACGAATTCGATACATTCGATGAAATTGGTGAGACATGTAAACATATTTTAGTTTATTATAATGAGCTTCCCGTTGGTACAGGTCGCATACGATTTGTTGATGGAGCTGGAAAATTAGAACGTATTTGTATTTTAAAAGACTATCGTAAATATGGATTAGGAAAAGTAATTATTCAAGCGTTAGAAGAAATTGCTCGTGAAAAAGAATCTACAAAAGTAAAACTACACGGTCAAACGCAGGCTGAAGGATTTTATAAAAAATTAGGTTATCAAACTTCTTCTGATATATTTATGGAAGACGGTATTCCACATATACTTATGACGAAAATATTATCATAATAAAAAGGGCAGTATATGAAACTACATTATGTATTCATATACTACCCTTTTTATTAATAGAAAAATGAATTCTCAAGATGTCCTTTTGCATCAAAGCCCATTATCTCTTAGTTTATATCTTAGTAAAGCTTATACTGTTTTCCATAATGATAAGGCATAAATCCAGTTTGGATCCCCATTTCCTTTATAACTCTGGACTGCTTCATATACTTTTCCCTCGTATAGAACTCTATCTCCCTTTTCATATGCTTTCGTTGCATTCCACTCTTCATATGAAGCGCTTTCAGTTTTTGTAGTAATTGTGAATATATCACTCTGTACAGATTCATTTCCAGCTACATCAACAGCTTTTACTACATATTTATAAGTAGTATTAGAGAGTAAATTTTTATCCATATAAGAAGTCGTATTGGATGTTGCAATCTTTTTCATTGATCCTTCTTCTTCTCTATAAATATCGTAATGGTCTACACCAATGTTATCGTCAGAAGGACTCCACATTAGATCCACACTTGAAGATGTTGTTCCCATACTATGTAATCCTTTTGGTTGTGTTGGTGCTTCTGTATCGGGAGCCTCAACTGCCGTTTTTACTGTAAGCTTTGCACTTTCTTTCGAAGCATTTCCAGCTGCGTCAATTGCTTTTACAGTATAAGAATATTCCGTGCTTGGTTGTAATTTTTTATCAATAAAATGAGTGCCCGGTACTGTATCGATCATTTCTCCGTTACGGAAGATTTGATATCCTTTTACCCCTACATTATCCGTAGAATCGTTCCAAGCTAGTTCTATACTATTCGCTGTTACTTTTTGTGCCTGAATTCCATTTGGAATACTTGGAGCCTCCGTATCTGGTTTTATGTCATTGATGAGATTAACATCAATAACATTATAGAATGCATTTGCTGTATCAGCTACATCCCATACTGCTAAAATCACATAATATCCACTACGATCAGTAGGCACATTGATTTTGTGCGTTAAATGATTTGAAGCCGTAGAACCATCATGTTGTACAGTTCCAATTGGTTCAAAATCTGCTCTTGTTAGCGCTTTATTTGGGTTCCATCCTTTTTTAGTAATATAGTAATGCCATTTGCTTGTTAAGTGAGGCGCTGTATACTTCCAAGTAAATGTATTTTCCCCACCAGTAATTGTATTCTTAAACCAACGATCGGCTGTTTGCTGATCCAAAATACCACCAAATTTGCCGCCTGCAGAAGCAATTTTCCCATCAATTGGGCCAGCTTGTGGAAATCCTTTTGGAGCTTCTAAACTTTGTGGTTCATACATAATACTTCCGCAGTTTACATTCAGTGCACCATAGGTTGGACTACATAAAGCAGATCGGCTGCCAGGCTTTTCAACAAAACCGTGCGCGTATGCGTTTTGAGGAATAAGTGTCGTGCCAATAATTCCAGCTGTTAATGCAACAGCTCCTAGACTTTTTTTGTTCATTTTCATGTTTTGTAGTTGTTTTAATAATCGATTATTCATATTCCTGTCCCTTTCTTGTTATACTTTGTAGTGTAATGTGGGCTTCGATGTAAAAGAATAACAAGAGACAATCTTGCATCGATGTATGTGTTACTTATGCATACACCGCAGTGAAAATATATTTCTTTTTATGTGAAATATTTCACTTAATGAATATATCATGACATAGAAATCACCAAAACATGTGCAGAAGTTGTGCAGAAACTGTGAAAGCATTACTAACATGTAAAACTATGGCCAGAATTTATAAAACAAGATATTTAATCTTTCAAAACAATTGATTCTCCGCTTCATATAACAGAAGAGTGTCTATATCATTTCATATAGACACTCTTCTAATGTATAATATTCCATTTATTACTGACCTATAAATGTAAAAATCTCATTAGTAGCTTCCTTATAGCCACCAGATTTCCGGAAAGACTCCTTCAAATGCAATGCAGCTTCTTTATATGATGGATTATTTAATACAAGTTCTACACTTTCACGTAGTTGTTCTACAGTTAATTCTTTCATAGATAACTTAATCCCAACTCCTAGATTCTCTACTTGCTTTGCAATTACTGGCTGATCTGCACTTTGCGGAATTACAATGAGTGGAATCCCGTTATTTAATCCTTCATGTGTACTGTTCATTCCGCCATGTGTAATAAACAACTTTGTATATGCAAGTAGTTTCGTTTGTGGCACATAATTTTTTACAATGAAGTTTTTAGGAATTTCACCTAAATCACTTATGTTCGTTTTATTACCAATAGACATCACAATTGTATGATCACTATTCTCGAACGCCTTCATACAAAGTTTATAAAAATCAAGCGCTTCATTAAAAACAGTGCCTAGCGAAATGTAAATCGGGCATTTTTCTTCAATTGAAGTAAAATCAAAGTCTTCATTTTTTACTTGTGCAGAAATAGATGGGCCTACAAATTTATATGTTTCATTAAACGTATCACCGAAAGGTTGAAACTCTTTAACCGTATACACAATAGTGAGTGGTGCTGGGTTACAAAAAACTTCATACGGTGAGTTTATTTCAACACCATATTTTTCTGAAATTCCTTTTGTTAAGCGTTCAAAATCATTATGTATGTTATCTTGAACTTCCACTGGTATATTTTTAGACAAGTGATCTAACATTTGTTCAAATGATCTTTCATCCTGCGCAAAAGATGTACAAGAATTTATTGCTGGAAGCTTTAGAATTTGAGCAATTAAACGACCGCACCCAAACATCGAATCGTGAATGATGTAATCAAAATGTTCTCCTTCAATTTGCTCTAGAACACTAGATATTACAACATCTGCTGTATATAAGAGACCATTTATTCTTTCTTGCAAATAATTTCGACCACCGGAAAGAAATGCTTTTATAAATCTTTGGTCGTCAATTGTTCTTACAATAGCCCCTGTTTTTTCAATACGTTCTCTGAAAGCTTCTATTGAAAAATAAACTACCTCTTCCCCGCGCGAAACTAATTCTTCTACAACTTGCAACGTTGGATTTATATGTCCTTCTGATCCAGTATTAATGAATAAAACACGTGCCACTTTAAACACTCCTTAATTTAAATCTTCTCTACATTATTTTGCTCTTATAATTCTTCTAAATGGACTTAGCGAGCCTAAATCCAAGGTCATCTATATAAAATGTTGGATGACTACGGCGACGACAAGTCGCGCCACAACCTCTAGCTTCTTCAGCCCAACTACCACCTCGAAAAATCCGGTATGCTCCATACACCTTTTCATCATACAAATCATAACACCATTCCCAAACGTTCCCCAACATATCATACAAGCCCCATGCATTCGGCTCTTTTTTACCGATGTCTTGAATTTGTCCGTTTGAATTTTCATTATACCAAGCAATCTTTTTCAATTCACCATATATGTATCCAGTAGTTCCTGCTTTACACGCATATTGCCACTCTGCTTCTGAAGGTAATCGGTACCCATTTGAATCTAAATTACAACTAACAATTTGACCACCGTCATTAATAGAATAATATTCTTTTAACCCCGCTTTTTTTGAAAGCAGATTACAAAACATAATGGCATCATTCCATGAGATATTTACAACTGGTTTGTATTTATCTTTGGATAAATTTGATGTATGATTCGTAATCGCATCATACAATTCCATCGTTACAACATACTTTGCAAGAAGAAACGAATTAACTGGGACTTTCCATTCTTTCTTTATTCGATCATCTCTTAATTCTACTTTTCCTGTTGGAATTTTCACCATATTAGAATCAACTAGCCTAATAAATCTATCCAATTCTATCCCCCCAGGTTATTTCTTTTTATAATCTAACTATTTATAGCATCGTACTTCTCTAAAAATAGTCTTACTTCATTTGTAGATTTTAAAATAATAATATCTTTATCCTTACTCAATTGATTTAACTTCTTTAAAATTGTAGGTCGCTTCGTCTTAGGATATTCCCATATCCATTTAAAAAATTGCAAATCAAATCTTTCCTTACATCCCGCGCCCATATCCGGTCTTGTTTTATTCCGATATTGTATAACTCTTTTAAAAGCACGATAAGCACATATTGTTCTATGAATATCAAGAAAGATAATTGTATCCGCTGCGTTCATTCTTATATCCATTGTCCCACCATAATTCCCATCAATAATCCACTCATCTTCTTTAACTAATTCATTTTGAACCTTTCTTTGCTTTTCTTTCGAAACACCCTCCCAATTCGGTTTCCAAAATAACGCATCAAGATGATGTACTTTAATATTTAATTTATTGCCTAACTGCCTTGCTAATGTAGACTTCCCTGAACCACCAGAACCTATTAATATAACTTTTTTCATATTTGCACACTCCTTTCTATTAATTCTTCAATAGTTTCTTTATTAGCAAAAATCCAGAAAAACATCTCTTCATTTAATTTTAGTAAATCTGGTAACTGAACAAAATAAGTAATAAAGATAACTTGAATTGAAAGCATAACGTACCAAATGGCTTGTAGTTCTTCTCTCGTTAAAATACTTTGCTTATTATATCCTTCAAAGATTTTGCTAATGATATGTTGCCACTTCCCTCTTAATTCCTCATCACTATGTAACTCACTCAAAATACTTGTACAGCAATAACATAAATCAAATACTCTAACATTCCTTTCTAAAAGCTCAAAATCTATAAATCCTTGAAATTCATTATCTTTAAAAATCACATTCGATAAGTGCATATCGCGATGAATGATTTGTTTTCTTAAAGAGGTGATAGTTTTCTTAAAATCTGAATGTATTTGATTCATTGTTCGAACTACATCCTGATCAACATGCTCATTCTTTTCTAAATTAGGTAAAGCCCATTCGTATACCAATTTATACAATTCTCTTTTTACTAACTCATTATTACTATTCACCGAATTAAGTGCTTGGTGTAACTTAGCTATTTCTTCTCCAATTAAGCTTCCTAGATTTTTTAGATTTTCTGGATCCTTTATTTCAAGTACACTTCCAACAACATATTCGTATAGACAATAATATCTCTCTTTATAAACTACATACTTTTCACTATTACTTGTTTTCACTAATTTTTGTGCTTTAACCCCTTTTTCCTCAAGCTGTTCTAATACGTTTATTTCAACTAAAAGCTGTTTTATCGATCCCTTCTCCTTTAAAATATAGGATTTATTATTACAATGAATCTTTATTACATTTGCTTTTATTTCAGTAGCTGTGACATCATAATCATAAAACCAAAATTTCACAATTTCTAATATATTCCTCATAATAAATCCCCCCATTTAAACTCACTTATTTCTTCCATAAAATCAACTCAAAAAGAAATCCTATTCCAACACCAATTGTGTAAGCCACTAAATCACTCCACAAAAATCCATAACCTAACACGAGTCCACCTAAAGTCGTTGCACGAATGCTATCTATCCATTCGGCATGGTACAATTGGCTCACTTCAATCCCGTAGCAAAATATTAAACTAATAAAAGCTAATTTCTTCGTCGCTATTTTAGGAAATAAAAATCCGAATCCAGTAAAAATCATCAATGCCCATAAAGCATCACCTAAATAATCATTTAATAGAGCCGGCAGCGCAAAAGCAAACTTTCTTGAACTAAGCCCTAAAATAATAACAAGGATTGTAAACGTTGCGTATAGTAATCTATTTCGTTTCGTATTCATTTCAAAACTCCTAATTCATCATTTAAAACTGCAAAATAGCTAGTAAAATATAATCATTTTACTAGCTATTTATTAACTGCTTTAACAATAAGAAAATGTGGATTTGTATTTAAATAGTGGTAAGATTTTTCATTTACTTCTTTCATCTTTTCAACTGGCCTCGGTTCAACCATTTTTTCTAACACAAAACAATTTGTTGTTTCATTAATTATGTCTTGAAGTGACCTTCTAAAAAAACTAACTTCTATTGTAATATCTGGTTTAATCCAAGTATCTACCAATAGTTGTTTTTCGAAATAATTTTCACAAGTAAACTTTGTAAAATCCATAAAAGGATGATGAATGGAGTATATAAATTCTCCACCTGGCTTCAGTACGCGACGAAACTCCTGAAATACTTGATTCCAATTTTCTAAATAATGAAGGGTTAACGAACTTACAATTACATCAAAAGTATGATCTTCAAACGGTAATATTTCTTGCAAGTCATGACAAAGAAACGTTGCCTTATCACCCATACTTTCCTTTGCAGCTTTTACCATTTCAGAACTTACGTCAATTGCAGTAACATTTGCTCCACTTTCTACAAATTGAGAAGTATACCATCCAGCTGCACACCCAGCATCTAGCACGCTCTTCCCTTCTAATCTCTTTGGAATCATCTCCATCATCGCTGGTCTTTCATAATAGCTGTTATATGGATTTGCCACATCTAGATTTTCTTTATATGTACTCGCTAATTTATCATATGTATCTTTAATCGTGTCTTTCAATACACCCACCCCTTATACATATTAATCTAATAACTCTTGCTGCTTTTTCTTTGAAAATGACTGCAGAACTAAATCATACGACCAATCAATCATCTTATTAATTTGCACCTGTTCCACATCTTTATGTATATACACTGTATTCCAATGTCTTTTATTCATATGATACCCTGGAATGATTGTTTCTGGATACTCTTCTCTTAATCTTAGCGCAAGTTCTGGATCACATTTTAATGTTATTGCCGCTTTTTCGCCTTCTTCATGGTTCAATATCGCAAAGATTTTATTATTAAGCCTCATACATGTTGCGTTCCAACCATCAGGAGAATCTTCTGTCGCTTTTCTTTTCGATAAACAGTACGCTCTTGTCGCAATCATTCTAATTGTCACCTCTTATTCTTTCACTATTTGATTACGGTGCATCACAATTTGTTTCGTCACTTGAAATTGCTGTTGACCATAAAACTTTATAAGTTTCTCTCCACAAAATAGGCTCACAATATTGATATGAGATATCTCTTCAAGCAACATTGTAAGCATCTTCTCACCAATACCTTTATTTCTTACACTCTCATGCACAACAACATCTTCTAAGTACGCTCGAAAAACACCATCTGAAACAACTCTAGCAAAACCAATTAACTCATTTTCTTTCCATACCCCAATTGCTATACTGTTTTTTAACATTTTTTGAATATCGATTTCTTTTCTTTCTGGCCACCAACCGACAGAATCGTAAAGCCTCTTTAATTTTTCTGAACAGATTGGTTTCTCATCTTGTAATTTATACGTATACATTTTCTTTCTCCCATTTAACATGATATAAATTATTATAAATGATTTTATAAATTTATAATATGGATTTTACAATTGCAATATAAACAATTCTCTAATACCTTTCCTATCCCCTCTATTAAGTTAGATTATTTCAAATTAACAAATTCATGGAAATACAAAACAACTAATAAAATATTTACCTATTAAACTTTGAATTACTTATAAGAAATGGCAGTAGTTTTAGTTAAAACTTTTAATTTAAAACCTACAGGTGCAGACGTCAATTTCCCTGATGTTCCATCTAATCACTGAGGGTTACAATTATGTCAAAATTTTAGCACAAAATAATATTACCGCTGGATTGCCTGATGGTACATTTGGCCCAGATGTAAAAGTAACTCGTGAACAGTTCGCTGCATTTTTAGCTCGTGTATTAGAACCTAGTTTCCGTCCGGCTCTTCCTAAGCCTAAAGGCGAGTTAGAAGTTCATTATATTGATGTAGGACAAGGTGATGCTACTTTTATTAAATCTCCAAGTGGCGAAACAATCCTTATTGATGGTGGTAACAACGGAAAAGGTAAAGTAGTAGCAAATTATTTAAAAGGATTAGGATTCCAAACTATCGATTATATGATTGCCACTCATCCTGATGCCTATAACCTCTTCTCTAAAAAGTGTTGACTATGCCCTTTAGGATGATCTTCAACAACACCATATTCTCGGTAACCATGCTTTTTATAAAACTCTGGCGCTTGAAAACTAAATGAATCTAATAATATTAATCTACAACCTTTTTCCTTCGCAATGTCTTCAATTTTATGTAATAGTTGACTACCATAACCATCATGACGAACTGAATCATCAACCCATAAAAAATCTATATGGAGATGATAAAAATACATCGTTCCTGTTACCCCGCCAAAGATTTTCCCAGCCTCATCTTTCAGAACAAAACTTACTTGTTCCATCGGCTGTTTTGCTTCATCTGTTAAAATAGACATGTTATATTGAATGACCTTATTTTTTATGTATTCTCCTTCAGCGCGAGTACCATTCTCTATATGTTTCATATATTTCTTCCTTTCAACTTAGTAAGTTACCTTTTATTTTTACTTTTCCTTTTTAAAATACTAATACATACGAATCCACCATAAGTAATAAAGCATGAAAAACCAATTATCCCTGGCACAGAAACATAGCCTACTCTTATATAACTTATAACTGCAAAAGAAGCGATAGATAGTAAAATAGATGGCCAAAATAAAAGAGCTGTTTTTCTTCGTCTCTCTTTCTTCTCAGAAACACGTGTACCAAAAAGTAATACAATACAAATGAGGATCGCTGCAAAATAAATAGTATCTAATGACAAATTGTGATCGTATAGTGCGATACCCACTTCAAGAGCAATAATCGTTACAATTAAAATAATGATTGTTGATGTCTTTAAGTTTCTTTTCAATTGCTCACTCCTAGCATACTTTCACTATATTCTTTGTATATGTATTTCAAAGCTACTGCAAAAGCTTCATCTACCTCTTTATTTTCACATCGATTAGGTAAATCTTTTCCCCCAATAACATAAAGAAACGGGAATTCGTTGAATATTCCTATTATACCAATATTTATTGCAGCTGAAGATAGTCCACCTGTCATATGAGCTAAGTGATATGAATGTATTCCTTCATATTCACCTTGCTGTCTTACCATGCCGCTAATAATTGGTTCCCATAATTCTGCTTCTGATTTATAACCCTGAAAAATATGTACTAAAAGTGAAAGAACCTCATTTAATTCTCCAACATTTTTCTCATCCCTAGCGTCCTCTTGTATATGAATTTTTGACAAGTACGTTTGGGCATACATTTTCACAGCATCCCATCCACCACAGTACATTACAACTGACTGTGCAACGTAACTATCATGACATGCTATCATCACTTCTACTGCTTTACTAAGTGTTAAAGTCCTTCTTCCTTGTAAATGTGGATACAACTGCGCACTATCTTCATTTGGATTAAATTTAACATGATGAAGTATATCATTCCAATTACGTTTATTTTCCTTCACCATTTGCGCTACTACAAATCCGATTACTACTTTTGCTGCCGATGCTAACGGAATATTTATTTCACTATTATATGAAGCAACTATACGATTGCTTTTTGTAGAATAAATAGCTATTCCAACATGATCAGATTGTATCTCTTTCATTTTTTGAATGACAGTTTCCATTTTCATTCCTCATTTCATATCGTTTTATCACCTTTAATAATTCAATATAGAATGTATAAACCCTTTTTAGTAGATTAAATCGGATATTACAAAAGGAAAAAGGTAGCATGAATTGCTCCTTGCTACCTAAAAGATACATGTTTACGAAAAATCTCTATTCTTCTAAAGGATTTTTAGGGCCATTAAGCTCCAATTGATAAAAAGCTAAATCTAGCCATTTATTAAACTTATAACCAGCCTTTTTAATCGTCCCTGCATGAACAAATCCATAGTTTTCATGTAAAGCAATACTTCTCTCATTTTCCGCATCAATTCCAGCAATTAAAGTCATATACTCTCTTTCCCGTGCAATGGCTATCAGTTCTTTCATTAAAGATGTCCCAATTCCTCTATTTCTATATTCCTTATTAACGTATATAGAATGTTCAATTGAATATTTATAGGCAGGCCAAGCTCTAAACGGACCGAATGTTGCAAATCCTACTACTTTATTATCTAGTTCGTATACAAAAATCGGATAACCATCAGCCTTTTTCTGTTCATACCAATCTATTCTATTTTTAAAGGTTACAGGTTTATATGCATATACAGCTGTTGTATTTAGTATGGCATCATTATAAATATCTAAAATGTATGTTACATCTTTTTCCGTTGCGTCCCTTATCATGATTTTCTTCCTTTCAAAATGCTTACTCTGGTAATATAAATTCTCCTTTTTCCTTAGGAAATGGAACAACATCTATAATTGCATCTATATTAATTGCTCCGTAAACATGCGGATATTCTTGGCCGTTAGAAGCAAGTTCATATTTTATTTCTGCTTTCACTAAGGATGGATCAATTGTCAGTAATAAAACATCTTCTTCATGAATGAAATATTTTTCCGCAACGTTTAAAGCTTGTTCTAAAAATGAACAGTGTATAAATCCCTCTTCTTTTAGTGAAACTTCATTAATCTCTCCATTTATCTTTGCGATTTCCCAATTTCTCTTTGTTATTACTTTTGTAATCATTATCATGTCTCCTATATATTTATAAAGTGAAACTTTAATCAGCCCTCACCAATCGGGCTTTTATGGGCAGCCCGCGCCCCACCTAACTTCTTTACTTTCGCTGCATTTTGAGGCGGGGGTCTTACTACCCATTAAAGCGTGATAAACTAAGAGGCTTTCCTATTCATTACTAGAAAATCCTCTTGAATTTTTATTTCTTAATTAACGGAGATGCTTCCCCGCTATGGAAAATCCATAAATCATGAAGCGACCTTGTACATCCAACATATAATAACTTTGCATCATGTTTCGTATTTTTATAATGTTCTGCATCGACATCAATGAGTAGAACAGCATCAAATTCTAACCCTTTCGCTAAGTATACAGGTACTACTGAAATACCACCTTCATATTTACTTTGATCTGCTTCAATGAAGTTTACAGCCAATCCTGCATTTGTTAATTTCTCATATATATCGCGGCACTCACCGTCTGTTCTTCCTATTACCGCAATTGTTTTCACATCTTCACTTTGTAGATGTTTTAATGTCTTTACAATTTCAGTAAACTGTTCTTCTGTATGAATTATTTTCACTTCTTCACCACTACGGAAAACTGGCATTGCAAGCCCTACTGGAATCTCTGCATTTTTAATTATTCCGTTCGCAAATTCTATAATTTCTTTTGTAGAGCGATAACTTCTCGTCAGTTCATAATAACCTGTTTCTTGGAATACTTCCTTAAAAGCACTCCAATCTTCAATCCCTTGATAATCATAAATTGCTTGAGATAAATCACCTAATATAGTGAAAGAGTTACCTAGTGTAATTTCTTTTAATACATAAACTTGAAATGTTGAGAAATCTTGCGCTTCATCAATAACGACGTGATGAAATTTCTGCCCGATTTCAATACCTGTTATGCGATGATGTATGTAAATTAAAGCTGGTAAATCTTCTACATACACTTCTTTTTTACGACAACTCTTCTCCGTTTCTTTCACAAGTTCCTCGGGTAATACTTCGAGTATTTCTTTGCTTTTCAATATTGAACTATATATTGAAAGCGAGCTCATTTTCGGCCAAAACTTCATATAACTGTTCAATCTCTTTGTCGCTTCTTTTTTTAATAATTTCTTCTCGTTTGTTTCTCCGTATTTTTTCAGTTCAATTTCAATCCATCGCTTCATTCGGCCGACTAAACGTTCTCTTCTTTTCTTTAATGGATAATGTTTATACTCAACTTGCATCCATTTTTTTATATCTTCCACTGGAATAACAGCCTTATCCCATGCCTCAAAATTACTTGTTGGCACTAGTTCTTTTTCAAATTGAACCATTTGCTCTTCAATAAAGGACTTAAATTCTAGCGTACCTTTCAATTTACCAAGCATAATCTTTCTTTCATCACGATTAATAGAAAATGCTTCTTTCAATTTTTCTTCTGTCTGCTTCAGTTTCACCGAATCATCTAACGTACGTAATGCCCAGTCTGGAAATGTTGTTTGACTAATATTCCCGACACCTAATTCAGGAAGTACACTCGAAATATAATCTAAAAACAGACTATTCGGAGCAAAAACAATCATTCTCTCCGCTTCTAATTGCTCACGATATTCATAAATTAAAAAAGCAAGACGATGTAAAGCGATCGTTGTTTTACCGCTTCCTGCAACCCCTTGAATAAGTAGTGGTAAGTTTCTTTCCGCACGAATAATATCATTTTGCTCCGATTGTATCGTCGAAACAATATCTTTTAGTTTATTATCTTTATTCTCACCTAATCGATATAGAAGAAAATCATCGGCATGCGAGACATCTTCATTTCCTTTCACATATGTATCAACAACACGTTCTAATTCTCTTTTTCTAATAGAGATGTTTCGCTTTAAATAAACATCACCTTCTACTAATCCGTCTGGTGATTGATAAAACGCTAATTCATCACCGCCGGTAAATGAATAAAACATACTTGCGACAGGTGCCCGCCAATCAATTACAATTGGTTTCATCGTATCTTTATCTGAAACACCTACTTTACCGATGTAAATCGGCATAACATCTTCCTTACCATCCTCTCGAAAATCTAATCTTCCAAAGTACGGCTCTTGTACACCAATACGTAAATTTTGTCTATTAGACTCCCTCATACTTTCAAGAATTTGTTCTTTAAAATCATCGCCATAATAAACCGGAATGTTTTCGAGCTGTTCTAATTGATCATCCATCGTACGTAATGTATCTTTCATTCTTTGTAACTCTTCTTCAAAAATGTTGTTCATATGATGATTCCCTCCTGTCCGTTCTAAATTTTCAGTCGAAATATAATTGTATTAAAAATCCATTTATAAAGTCAAGGTTTTTAGTGGGAATTTTCCGAATAAAAAAAGAGTAGAGATTAATCCCTACTCTTTTCTATTTTAATTCGATACGCCAAACATTCGTTTAAAGTTGCTAATTCTTTATATTTTCGCTTTTCAAAGTCATATGCTCCTCCTGGAAAGAATCCTACAATACTTAGACCAGCTTCAGCACATAGATTACTAATCTCATCTACCGTATAACAACGTAAAGACTGTGTAACTATATCATTTGGATTATTAGGATGCCACCAATGATCTAACATTCTTTCATTTATGCTATCATATTCATATTTTCGCATAGCTGAACTTAAGAGCATTTCTTGTCCACTTACCTTTTTCCAATACAATGGTTGATAAATATCAATAAGTGCACATCCATCATCCTTCATCCAATTTTTAATCCGTTTTAATAGAATCAATTGTTCATCATCTGTTCCTACACCAAACCCATCTAAATAACTAACAACATCAAACTTTTCTTCAAAATTAATTTTATAAAAATCAGCGCAATGAATAGCAATATCATTAGTAGAATGCTCTTTTGCAAACATAACTAACTCTCGTACAAGCTCAACAGTAGTCATCTTTACACGTAACTTAGACATCGCCCTTGCAAAACCGCCATTTCCTGCTCCCAGTTCTAACATCGACTGAAATGGATGTCCAATTTGCTCTTTAACTTCTTTAGCGAGCTGCTCTAACCAGCTTTCTGTATTTATATCGTAATTCGACAGTTCAAATTGTTTTTGATAAAACTCCCTCACATCTAATTCGTTCATTATTCTCCTCCTGTAATAAGTTTTCCCGCTGTAGGTGACCGACTAATTTTCTGACACCTATGAAATTCCCTATATTTACAATTTATCAAAATAATAAGAATTTTGGAAGTAGTAAAACAAAAAGCAGATAACGGAAAATCCCACTATCTGCTCTACGGCTGCTCTTATTGTCCTTTTTGATATTCTACCCAATCACCAGAAATGATAACTTTCTTCAGCATCTCTTTGTCTTGAGCAACATACACAAATGCACGTATTTCTCTATCACCAAAGTATATTGTTTCGGTGATTCGGTCATATAAATCACTCTCTGCATTACCTGTGTATTCTTCCAGTTCATCTAATTTTTGCAGAACAGCATCATTTACTTCATAAACTTCTCCATATACCTTATCTTTATTTGAACAAATCATCGCTGGATACCCTTCGTTTGTATCAAATAATTTGCCATACGTCCATGCTTCGTCTACAATGCATATTGCACCTTGCATATAATGAGCATTCGTTTGCTCTTTTCTTAACGTGCCATACACAAAAACGTGATGCATAAATCCCTATCCCCTTTACATGTCACTACTTTCTAATTTGTAAATAAGCACGAATCATAAAGTAACTCACTTCATTCGGAAGTTGTTCCTTAATCGATTTCAGACCACCATCAGCATTTTGCACAGCAGTTTCAATCAGTTGTTCGTATTCTGCAGGAACAAAACTGTTCCAGTCTACTTCCATTCCATCTTCAAAACAACGAATTAAATGATTTTCAATCGTTTGTCTTGATAATCCACGTTCTTTCGCAATTTCATCTAGATTAATACCTTGTTTATACATTTCATACGTTTCCAAATGTGAATTTGCTGAAGCTTTCCCTGATTTTTTCCGCTCTGTCACCACTTCTGTTTTAATAGTTTCAGCATAGTTTGGGTTTTCCTCAATAAAGTGCTGAACTGCTTGTAAGAAGTGCGAACCATACTTCACAAGTTTGTGTTCACCAATCCCTTTCACAGTTAAAAGTTCAGAGTCGCTTTGCGGCATTTTTGCGCACATATCTTTCAACGTTTGGTCAGAGAAAATAACGAATGGAGGTACCCCTTCTCCTTGCGCAATTTCTTTACGTACTTCGCGAAGTACTTCAAATAAAGGATGATCTTGAACGATTTGTCTTGTCTCTACTCGTTCTTTACGTAAAACATTCTCTTTACCAAGTAACACTTCTTTCCCTTTTTCCGTTACTTTTAGTGTCGGGTAAGTACCATGTTCAACTGCAATTAGCTCGTCTGAAATTAAAAACTCAATAAATTCACTCACTTCTTTTACACTACGATTTGATAAAAGTCCGTAAGTTGGCAAAGTATGAAAATTAAATTCAATGACTTTCTTATTTTTAGATCCAGTTAGTACTTGTGCAATCATTTGTTTACCAAATCGTTGGTTCGTCCTAATCATACAAGATAAAACCATTTGCGATTCTCTCGTCACATCGATACTTTCTCGGTCGTCTGTACAATTACCGCAGCGGCCACAATCTTCTTTTGGTTCTTCTCCAAAGTATTGCAAAATAAATGATTGTAAACACTGTTCTGTATGACAGTAGTCAGTCATATTTTGCAGTTTTTCAAGTTCATTTGAAAAACGAGACTCTCCTGTCGATTGATCAATTAAAAAGCGTTGTACTTGTACATCTTGAGAAGAATAAAGCAATATACATGCACTATCTAATCCGTCACGGCCAGCACGTCCTGCTTCTTGATAATAACTTTCCATATTTTTTGGAAGTTGATAATGGATAACGTAACGAATATTCGATTTATCAATACCCATCCCAAACGCAGATGTGGCTACCATTACACTCACTTCATCACGTAAAAAGAGTTCTTGTTGCTCATTTCGATCGTTATCACTCATACCGGCATGATATTTTGATACAGAAACTCCCGCTTTCATTAAATCCTCATACAACTGATCAACTACTTTTCTAGTAGCTGCATATATAATCCCAGATTCCTTTTGATTTTGACGAATATAATCCGCTAAATATGCATTACGATCTTGTCCCTTAATAACAGAAAATGATAAGTTCTCGCGCTCAAACGTTGTCATAATCGTGTTTTCTTGATTAATTCCAAGCGTGTTGCAAATATCATCACGAACTTGTGGTGTTGCCGTAGCAGTTAATGCTAATACGAGCGGCTTTTCTGGAAGATAATCTAATATACGGTGTATATGTAAATAGCTCGGACGGAAATCATGTCCCCACTGCGAAATACAGTGCGCCTCATCAATGGCAATCATCGGGATTTTCATATCGATCAGTTGGTCAACAAACTCCATTGAATCAAGTCGCTCTGGCGCTACATAAAGTAACTTATAATGGCCCTGTTTCGCTAATTGAATTCGTTGATTCGCTTCTGTAATCGAAATAGAACTATTAATATATGTAGCTGAAATACCATTTTGTACTAATGTATCTACTTGGTCTTTCATAAGCGATATTAAAGGCGATATAACTAACGTTGTTCCTTCAAATACTAATGCGGGAATTTGATAACAAATTGACTTACCACCACCTGTAGGCATAATACAAACTGTATCTTTCCCATCTAATACATTTTTAATTGTTTCATCTTGTCCTCTTCGGAATGACGAATAACCGAAATAAGACGCTAAAAGTTCTTGTGCTTTTGTAAACAAAAAAGAGTCACCTGCTTTTCTTTATCTTTCATCTACTCCTATTATATCATCTCTTATGCGTCATGAAAGTGATGAATACATGACTAACGTCCTGCTTTTTCATTATTTTATGCTTCTTTACGTTTTAGAGATTGATTAACAACTATAACGAATTTCTAAATAAATACACATTTTATTAATTCTCCTTGAATACTACTAATCTTATACATATGAATTCAGGAGGTTACTATATGAAGCACCATAATATTAGTTTCATCAAACAGAAAAGCGTATCGAACCAACCCCAATTCTCAAATAATGAAGCGTGGAAATATGAATCATACTATAAGTACCAACCATTATTTTCTTATAGAAAGCTTTTTCATTTTCTTTCTCAACTTTTTAAACGTTAATACACGTGCGAAATAGATCGTTCATAATAATTTTCTCAATATGAACCTTATAGACTTAATACAATACAGTTGTTAACATATGAAATATTCTGTTTGATCCCCCCCTTAAGTTGACCTGCTTATTTGTGCAGGTCTTTTTTGATTTATATATATTTCAGTACACTTTTAGATGTGATTGTAAATCTTTTCTCCATTTTATAACCATACTCCACTCACAACAAATGATGATAATAGCAAGAAGTAAAATATAAGTTTTTAACATTTAATAAAGTAAATCTTTTTTTCTCAATACACAAAACGAATTTCACTTGTTACTATTAAAGTACTCCAGATGAGTTTTTGCTCATCGACATTATCTAGTCCAAGGGATCTGCCGCGGGAAGCAGATCCCTTGGACTTTATTAAAGATACACTTTCATTTGGACACATTTACCAGGTTTTTTTAAGCGAATTTTATGATAATATTACGTAGTCGAGTCCGACATCTCGGCAATACCCTTTTGATGCTCTGCAACTTCCCTTGCAGAGCATCTTTTACTTTATATTCGTTTTATCTGTATATCACAATTAAAACACTCAATTTTTAAAAATAAGCGAGGACACGTAACTAAATATAAATTTCCATCATACTTTGAGTTATACATGTTCAAAGGAGTGTTACCGTTTATGTATCCTTATTGGCAATCGTATTACTCCCCCTATCATAACCCTTATGTACAGTTTGATACATCTGTACGTAATTACCGAATTAGCAAAAACGAGAATTTTTTAAAAGGTTATATGCGTTCCTTATGGGAACAACACGTTGCTTGGACGAGATTAGCTATTATAAGTATTGTTTTTAATTTACCTGACGTAAACATTACAGTTGGACGGCTTCTTCAAAATGCAACACATATGGGACTGTCGCTTGAACCATTCTATGGTGAGGATGCTGTAAAAAAATATAGTGCACTAATTAAAGACCACTTAGTAATTGCAGCGGATCTTGTTAAAGCAGCAAAAGCTGGTGATCAAAATTCAGCTACTGCTATAGGGGAAAAATGGTACGCTAACGGAGATGAAATTGTTGCATTTCTTACTAGCATTAACCCATATATTGATAAAGAAGCATTTAGAAACATGTTTTATGAACATTTAGCACTAACTAAGGCAGAAGCACTGGCATTCCTAAATAAAGATTATGAAGCAGGCGTAAAACTGTACGATAAAATTGAAAAAGAAGCTTTAGAAATGGCCGACATGATAACAAACGCAATCGTAAAGCAATTCCCGCAAGTATTTCAATAACAATAAGCCGATTTGAAAACCAAATCGGCTTATTGAACTTTCTATCAATGATATTTCACCTGTCCTCTTTACATTTAACGTATATCGATATATTTTATTAATATCCGTTTTTTATAGGAGGAAACAGTTTGATTAACGCCATTGGTCTCGTATTTATACTCACAAATAAATATGAGAAAAAGAAGAAAGTTTATCTAAATGAAAAATTCGCATTAATAGACATTATTGATTCTAAGGAAGTAATTGATGATGAAGGAAACTCACTAGTAGAACTAACATGTAAATACAGTATATATTTAGATGAAAAATACTACTGTAAATCTCTTGATGATTATACTGGACAAGTCTTTCCTTTCTTAAGTGCTAAAATAGGAAAAGGAATTCTCAGAAACTTAAATTATTATTTTTCTTACGTTGATGTATACGATAAAAAACCACCGGTTAAAGAAATTAGACCACTTATGAAACAAGTAACTAACAGATAGCAAAAAATACAAAAAAGAAAGCATCTAACTCTGGATGTTTTCTTTTTTATTGAAAACTCATCAAATTTCATCCTCTTCTAAAAGTATGTATCCAAGCATATTTTAAATTAAAAACATTGGAGGATTAGACTGAATGAAATACTCAGAAACTATTGTAAGTAAACGACTACGAACGCTTAAAATGACGGGTATATTTTTCATGCTAGTATTAATAGCATGGATTGGATATACAAAATTACTTTATAAAAACGGATTTCTTCAAGAAAAAAAGAATTCAGTAGAAGTAATGAATACTAGCATTGCAGGAGAAATAGAGCAGTTTTTTCATATCAACTTACAAGGCTATCGAAAAACGAACCTTGATGCTGTTATAAAAGCAAGTAAAACAGATCCAAGCGAACTCTCCCTAATTGAACTAGTCAACAAATCCTGCTCGCGAGATTGCATAGGCGAACCAGTCACATATGTAAACTCAAACAATGGATATATCTTTTATAAGGAATCTAATGGAACTAATGTAGCTATAACGATTAAAAAGAAAGACATATGGTTAATTGTAAAGAAATCTGTTCAAGATGGAATATAATCACCCCAAAAAAGAGTACGTATCGTACTCTTTTTTATTATTAATACCCTTCCTCTTCATGCCTACAATGGCATTTCGCTTTTGTTTTACAATGACATTTTTCACACTCACACTTCGGTTTCTCTTTGCAACAACACTCATGAAAATCATTACGTTTACATCTCCTAAACATCAAATCATCCCAAAATTTATTACAATCTTAAAAATGTCCACAATGACAAGTATTTCTCATAAATATGCTTCCTCCTTGATAGAATGCATCATATTCTATGTTTGAAAGTATACAATGGCTTGTTTGTTAGTCTATTTTCTCCATATTATAAGTAGAATTAAAAGATTACATAAAAATAAAAAACCGTCACATGACGGCTTTTTATTTAGCAAACTATTCTTTTGTATAAAAATATTTAAGTCCTTTAGCATCTAACCACGCTGTCGCTCGATCTAATTCATTCCCTTGGCGATATGCTGTTTCAAATCTAACTAATCCTTGTTTATCTCCATATGAGATAATACGAGATTCATACCCAAGAGCATCCATCATTCCTAACATTTCTACTACTAACGCTGTACCAAATTCATACGTAACAACTTTACTAAATTTATTCACTATAATTCCAACTCCTTCTTGTTTTGTCGATTGTTCAACAGTTTGATTAGTAAACCAAACTAACGGTTTATTTCCCATTAACTTATTTAAATCACATTTTCCTATGCCTGCTACATTCCCTGTTTCTGTGTATTGCCAAATATCACATGGGTAGGCTGGTTTGTTACCACCATAACGAGGAATCCATACAAAATCACAATTGACATTTGCCATTCCAAATGGAGCATACATATGATGAGCGATGTATAAACCGACTTTCTTAGCTCCTAATCTTCGTAATTCATCAATAAAGGCTTGTGTACCTGCTCTCATATCGTTCATTGTTTTTACTTCTACGTCAGCTACCCAAACTGTTGCATTTTTATCACCACGGTTCCAAAAGTCTCTCGCTTCTATCCGTGCATCCTCTACTGAAACGAAACGACAGAACGCATAATTACCAAACGGAATATTTCTTACTTTCATTGCTTGTACATAATTTTTATATAAAGGATCTACATAATTTGAACCATCTTGCACACGTGCAATTACAAAATCTAATTGTGTTGCTGCAATATCCCAGTTAATGTCGCCATTCCATTTCGAAACATCTACAATGCAACCCATTATTTAACATCTCCTTTTTCGTTATTATATTCAAAGCTTGTTTTTTTGCTATTATCATCTAATAAATAGTATGAGAAGTATTGTATTATTTAGTAATAATTTAAAATTCGGCTTATGTATTGAGAAAATAAAATATTATTACGGGTTTAATAAGTAAAGACCTACAAAGCTCTAAACTATAATCAGTAGGAGGCCACAAGCAGTGCAATTCCCAGCTAATTTCTTAGCTTCATCCGAATTTTGAGGTATGAATTTTACTGCCCATTAAAGCGGGATACACAAAACCACCTTTCTGACAGGTGGTTTTGTGTACTACTTTACATATACATTATCCATATTTATAGTTACATAATTATTAATTACTTAATATACTTGTTAACTAAAAATAAGACAATTTTTAGTTTTTAATCAAACTAATTTTCGTTTTATCTCAAGTACTCATAGTACCATTTACGTGCATCTAACCAAGCTGTAAATTTATCGATATTTCCGGACGGATAGCCATTCGTTATAGCATAACCAATGCCATCTTTCTGAACGACAATTTGTCCATCAATACCCGCATCAACCATCGCCTGAGCCAAAGCTTGTAAATTGCTAAATGCTACACCACCAGTTTTTACTTTGAGCAAGTCCGTTGCACCTCCTCCAGTTTGTCCTGTAAGAGCAAATACAATAGAATTAGCGATTTTATCAACATTCCATTTTGCCATGTCGGATTCATTATCAATAAATCCTAATTCAATAAGAATAGCCGGTGCCTTCGTTCCATTTAATACCGCTAAATCTGTACGTTGTTTCGCACCTCGATCACGCCATCCAATATCTTTTGCTAGTTGAGCTGATATTTTAGCTGCCAAATCTTTCTGATCATAATACAAAACCTCAACACCCTGTCCATTTCCATCACTTGCATTAAGATGAAAAGAAATAACTAAATCCACAGCATGGGAATTGCTATTCCGAATGATATTATTTAAATTTTGTGATTGAGTTGTCCCTACCTCGTCCGTATCGTCATAAACCGTGTGTCCTAGGGATCTTAACTTAGTCGCCACAGCATCTTTAACTTGCCTATCTAGAACGTGTTCTTTCCGATTCCCAAAATTAGCCCCTTGAACAATACTATTGTGTCCTCCGTGCAAACTATATCTGGCCATTTACTTATCAACATCTCCTTTCTTAATATCATATTCAAAACTTGTCTTATTGCTATTCCCTCTTACAATCTTAACTGTCCCCATACGTCCTACATTTTTTATAGGTGAAGGCAAATCGTTTTCGATATAAAAAGTGGTGACACGAACAAAAAGCATCACCTTTTTGGCGATGCTTAAAAACTCTATTTTACGTTTTAGCTCCCTAAAAACAGTTTAAGCTCATGGTGACCGAAACTATACTTATATTTCCTCCTCTTCCTTCACTGCCTCTTTCAACCTCTGCAACATATACCCAATCCCTTTACAACCTGCTAACGGATACGTTATGGTTCCTTCTGGATATAATTGTGTTACTACTTTCTTATGCTTCTTGCCTGCAAGTAAAACGATTTCATCAAACTGAAGCAAGTCTTTTTCAATCATTTGTTGTTTTAATTGTTCCATACTAATAATCTCATCACTCTTTGAATTAAAAGCAAGATCATAGTTTTCTAGTACAATATCATTTGGCCTTAAAAATCCATGCTTCGCCGATAATATAACCCAATTCTCAAAAAACATCGTTGCATACGCCTGACACGCTTTTCCGAACGGGCTAATATATACATCTTTTGCCTCCATAGACCCGTAATCCGGATACTTATCCCAAATTTTCTTCTTTCCGCATGGAATTATACATAACCTTTTCATATATTTCTTACCTCTTCTTCTGCATAAGTAAAGTTAATTATTTTATACATTTTGCCCTCAACATGCTATATAATGATATTAAATATAAAAATTACATCTTTTACCATATGACCATCTTTTTTACTAATAATTCACTTTTTTAAGATTTGAAATCCCATTGCCCTATTTAAACATAGTACACTTTTTGTAAATATTATAATACTACAAATAATGGTACATTTACTTTTCAAAGCTCTTAATATTAATTAAAATATATGAATGATAAAATATTTTATCTTTAGAAGGAGGTGAACAAATGAAAAATATACTCCCTGCACTAGTACTCTATATTATTGTTTGCGTAATCGCTATGATTGCTCCAGCATCTCAAGGTTATAATCATGTGGGCTGGAAGTTGTTTGTTGGGCAAGCGTATGCTATACCTATTTTTCTCATTACAGCTATTATTACATTTTATATAAACAAGAAAAAATCTACGAACAAACAGCTATAAGGATAGCTAATGCTATCCTTATTTTAATTCATTAATCAGATCAACAATTACACTTGCAGTACTTTCTATCCTTTCTTCCGAAAAATCAAACGTGACACCTGTTTTTTCATATATTTCTTGTATTGGTAGGTTCCAGTCTGCACTCGCTCCCTCTTTAAAGAAAGTAATCGCTTTTTCTGGATCCTCTCGATAAATTTGAAACAATTGCATTGCTCCTATTTGCGCAATTGCATATTCAATTTTATAAAAAGGAAACTGAACAAAGTGAAATGACTCTACCCAACTCGAACCAATTTCATCTTCTATTCCGTCAATATTGACTGATGAATATTGATACCTTTTGCATAGTTCAGCGTATTTCTTATCACGCTCTTCTGGTGTATGGTTTGGATTTGTATAGATCCAATGTTGGAATACATCTCCTGCAATTGACGACAATAATAAAGACAAAGCACGATATAATTGTACGCGCTGCACTTCTTTATATTCATCCTCTTGCTTGTAAAAAATAGTAAGCTTATCCATTACTAGTAACTCAAGACTGAGGGAATAAAGCTCAGCCACCTCTTCACGAAGATACCTTTCCTGCATACTACTATCATTTTTAAATTGTTTATAAAAATGAAATGCATGTCCCACTTCATGTATGAGCGCGTTAATCGCATAAAATGATGGACTAAAATTAGAATACACAAAAACCCCTTTACTATGAGGCAAGGTAAAACAAGCAGCTCCTGGTGCTTTATTTTCACGTTCTTCTACATCAATTAATCCCGCTTTTCGTATATGGATAAATTCCTCATAAAAATATAAATCTGTCTTCCGAAACATTTCTTCCACCCCATCCAATAAATCAATGGCATTTTGAAATGGAGCTTTTAGTATATTACATGGAGTAAGATCCCAAGGGCGATACGTTTTTACACCGAGATTCTTTTTAGAAATACTCCCTAATTGTTTCCAAATTGGTACAACATACTTTTCTATAGATTCATGGAGCTTATAGCAATCTTCAATGTTATAATCTCTGTTTTTTTGTTTATAAGCATATTCACTATAATTATGAAATCCTGCATTTAAAGCGAGCTCATTCCGTAATTGTACGAGCTCATTCATAATACAATCTATTTCCATCTTCACTGCACTTCTTGCTTCACATAAAGCGTACCAAGCTTTTTCACGAATAGCTCTATTAGAGTTATCTAGCTGTGCTTTAACGTATGCATACGTCTTTTGCTCTCCCTCCCAATTAATTGTTATGTTAGACATTATTTCTCTATACCTCGTAATAAGCTCTTGCTCTTTAATAGAAAGAGCAATATTTTCTTCATTAAACATTCTACTCTTCACAAATCTTGCTTTTTTCATAAATCCATATTTCTGCTCATCTAATAAGTCGAAAAACGGACACTCTCTAAATTTCTCGTCAAATTTTGCAGTGTATCTTTTTAAAAGTGGTTGAATTGTATTTTGATTATACATATGTAAATCACGCATATTTCTGTCATCTGTATCTCTATACGTGGCGATTAAACTACTTGTTATCTCCTCTTCTACTTCAGCGGTTACACACAGTTCATCGAAAAGCCAACTTTCTAATTCTAAAACAGAAGTAATATTTCGCTCTAAAAGTGACTGTAATTTACTTTCAAATTCATTAAGCATACACAAACCCCCTATTAAAAAATTGAATCTTCTGTTTTCTGCAGATAGAAAAAGACAAGTAGCCAATCCGACTACTTGTCCTTTTCTATCTGTACTCAATAAAATTAAGCTTGGAATGCTTCTGTTAATACTGGTACGATTTGTTTTTTACGAGATACTACACCTTTTAATGTAGCAGTGTTGTTTTCTAGAGATACGTTGTATGCTTTCTCAACAACGTTTGCTGCGTTACCGATCGCAAGACCGACAGAATCATTTGTTAAGATATCAGTTACAACAAACAAGAATAGGTCTAAACCTTTTTCTTCTACTACTGCAGAGATAACTTTTTCAAGTTCTGCTTGGTGTACAAGAACGTCGTTCGTATCAACAGCGTTTACTTGTGCGATTTCAACTTTCGCATTACCCATTTGGAATTCTTTAGCGTCAAGAGAGATTAATTGCTCCATTGTTTTTCCGCTTAAGTCAGCACCAGCTTTTAACATTTCTAAGCCGTAGTTATCAGCATCTACACCAGCGATTTCCGCTAGTTCACGAGCTGCTGCTACGTCTTGCTCTGTGCAAGTTGGAGATTTGAATAGTAAAGAATCTGAAATGATTGCAGATAACATTAAACCTGCAACTTCTTTACGAATTGTAATGCCGTTTTCTTTGTACATCTTGTTTAAAATTGTAGCTGTACAACCAACTGGCTCACAACGGTAGTAAATAGGATCGCTTGTTTCAAAGTTAGCAATACGGTGATGGTCAATAACTTCTAACACACGAACAGATTCGATATCGTTAGCACTTTGTTGACGCTCGTTATGGTCAACTAAAATAACGTTGTCCACTTCGTTTGCAACTGTCTCAACAAAACGCGGTCCTTCTACTTTAAAATAGTCTAACGCAAATTGAGTTTCACCGCTGATTTCGCCTAAACGTACAGGCTCAGCATTCATTCCTAATTCTTTTTTTAATTCTGCATAAGCAATTGCAGAACAAATTGCATCTGTATCTGGGTTTTTATGCCCGAAAACTAGTACTTTTTCCATGTTTTCCACCTCTTCATGAAAAGGATATCTTAAAGAAGCAAATATGACAATATTTAAAGCATAATTTTTTATAAATAATTGCACTTTCTTCTATATTTTTCATCGTTTTTCGTAAAAAAAGATCATCTAAAATGAATTAGATGATCGAAATGTATATTTTATCCCGCTTTAATGTGCAGTAAGACCCCCACTGATTAAAGTTTCACTTTATTTAAAATAAGCTAGGAGCTTGCACTACATGATTTAGCGGAAAATTCGATGCCAAACCATTATTTACAAGGTTAACATCGATAACTTGATAAAATGCATTCCCAGTGTCTGCAATTTCCCACACAGCTAAAATAAGGTGATATCCATTTCTATCAGTAGGCACATTTGCTTCATGTGTTACGGAAGTTCCAGGTCTAGCTCCTCCATCATTTTTCACATAGAAAGGCACTAAATCTAAATCAGACCTCGTTAAAGGCTTATTTGGATTCCAATCTTTCTTCGTAATATAATATTTCCACTCTTTCGTACTATGAGGAGCCGTTAGTTTCCACTTGAATGTATTCGTCCCACCGTTTAAAGTAACTTTCTTCCACCTATCTACAGTCTGTACATCTAAAGCAGGGAAATGGCCAGCTCCTGCGATTTGACCATCCGAAGGTCCTGATTGCGGGAAGCCACCTATTCCTTCTACACTTTGCGGTTCATATTGAATCGGACCGCAATTTACATTTACCCCTTGCTTACATAAATAAGAGCGGCTCGCTGGTGATTCAACATATCCATGAGCGGAAGCTTTTTCTGAAAAACCGAAAGTTAACAATCCCGTAAGTAATATGCCACCACTTAATATAACTTTCTTCACCTTCTGTAAACCTTTCGTTTTCATCTCGTCATCCCCTTTCCCATAATAAAGCGAAAATAACTATAGTTGCCTAGTCATCTTCTCTACATCCATTATAAGTCGAGGGACATTACGAAAAGAACCCTCTAAAAACTTTCTCAAATTCAATTCGTATATTAAACAAATTCAAATAGCACAGCTAGAAAAATATTGACGGTGTTATTTGAATTTGAGCATAATAGCTATAAAACTTTATAATAAATAACTGTCGCATCTAAATTACCATTTGGAGAAATTGCGTATTCTGGTATTTTTCCAGCTTCTTGATAATCTAATGATTTATACAATTTATTCGAAGGATCTCCTTCTCTCGTATCTAGTACTAAAAGAGACCTATTTTCTTGCTTTGCTCGTTCCTCTGCTTTGCGCATAAGTGAACGTCCAATGCCATTACGTCTAAAGTTTGGATGAGTCATTAACTTACAAATTTCAGCTCTATGAATCCCATTAGGCTTTGTAACTAAATGTAATTGAATACTCCCTGCCACTTCATTATTTATTTTAGCAACATATAAGATCACTTCTGGTGCTAAAACAGTTTCCCAATACTTCGCTGATTCTTTTTGATCCAGTGGAGGTAAAAAACCAATTGACGCCCCATCATTTACAACCGTTTTCAAAAGTTTAGAAAGCTCTTCCATATCATCATTTATTTTCTTAATCTCTTCAATTACTAAATTTTGCATTACTAATCCCCCTTTTGTTTCATTGTACCAAGTTTTAAAGAAGGAATAACAGAATACTAAAAGGAAATATATATTTAAATAGAGCATACTTTTAGAATGTATGAATGATGGAGGGATTAATCATTAGCAAAATAGGATTTGACTTAATACATCATAAGGACGACTTTGATCTTGGATATGAGGATATAGAAGCGATATCTAAGAACTGTAAATTTTCTAACTGCTCTCATACAAATGAACCACATTGCGCAATTAAAAAAGCTATTTCCGATGGAATTCTTACAAAGGAAATAATGAATAGTTATTATCGAGATAAGAATGAATTCAAATATGTATGTAATCAAAAAAACAAAACAAAAGCTATTGATTATATGAAACAATTGAAACTTTTTAGAAAATCTTAAAAATAAATAGTTGTTTCTCATTCCCACTATATTTAAGAATCTTACTTTGCTACATCACATACAAGCTAATTTTCATACTCAAATTTAATCTCACGTAAAAGAACGTTTTAAACATAAAGTTTAAAACGTTCTTTTCTATTCAATGCTTATGATTTTTCAGTTCTGTTAAACACTCTTGTACTAAAGTTACTGCTTGACTCATTGCAGCTCCACCAGCAAATGCTGCTGATACACCACACGCTTCCAGAATTTCTTTATCTGAACACCCTTGATCAAGACAACCTTTTGTATGATAAACGGTACAATATTCATCTTGCGTTGCTAGACTAATTCCTAATGCGATAAGTTGTTTTTCCCTTTTTGTTAAAGAACCCTCTTGAAAACAAGCTTGCGTGAATGCATTATATGTTTCAGCAATTTCAGGAATTTGGTTTGTAAAACTACCGATACCTTCTTTATAATGATGTAGAACGTCATTTACTGAACTATGTTGTTCGTGCGCCATTTTATTATTACCTCCATTCCAATTATATGTACCTATTGTAGTATGTGATGAAAAGAAGGCAATATACGCCACCTAAAAAGAATGAATATTCAGTTTATTATAACTACAATTTCAGACTATCATCCACTACTGATTGTTCTTTATAGTTTTTCCTTTCAATCTCTTTACTTCTTTCTTCCCAAAAAGTTAGTCCTTCAATCCCTATATTTTTAGGATCAAACACTGGATCTTTCCCTTCTTTTTTCTGTGCTTCATAATCTTTTAACACTTTTAATGCAATTTTGCTTAATAGTAGAATCGCGATTAAGTTTAACCATGCCATACTACCGATTCCTAAATCTCCAAGATTCCATAAGAGCGATGCTGATTCTACACTACCGATGTAAACCATAATTAAAAATCCAATTTTCAAAACTGGTTTTAACCAACTATGTTTAAGCTCACGATCTAAATAAGTAAGTGTCGTTTCAGCGATATAGTAGTAAGCGAGTAAAGTTGTAAAAGCGAAGAAGAAGATTGCGATTGAAATGAATAATGGACCAAACCCAGTCATAACAGTTTCAACTGCTTGTTGAGTATAAATTGGGCCAGCATCAACATTCCCTATATTTTTTACAATAGCGCTTTTCCCTTCCGGTATAACATTATACATACCTGTTATTAAAATCATAAGAGCTGTCGCTGTACATACGACAATTGTATCAATGTATACAGAAAATGCTTGAACTAACCCTTGTTTTGCTGGGTGAGATACTTCAGCCGCAGCAGAGCTATACGTCGCTTCTCCAACGCCAGCTACATTTGAAAATACAGCGCGCTTTACGCCCCATGCAATTGCTGCACCGACGATTCCACCAAACATTTCATTTATACCGAAAGCACTAGAGAAAATTAAAGCAAACATACTTGGAATTTCCGTTACATTCGCAATTAATACGATACATGTAACAATTACATATCCAATTGCCATAAATGGAACCAGCATTTGTGAAACGCCTGCAATTCTCTTTACGCCACCAAAAATGATTGCTGCTAATAATAAGACTAACAATATACCCGTTATATATTTACTAATACCGTTAGAGTTTTCGAATCCCACTGCGATACTACTAGATTGAATACCTGGTAATAAAACGCCATATGAAAGTGTTACAACGACTGCTACAATGATTGCAAACCATTTCATTTTCAAGCCTTTTTCAATGAAATATGGTGTACCACCGCGATATTCATTTCCAACTTTACTTTTATATACTTGAGATAATGTTGATTCAACAAATGCACTAGCTGCTCCTAATAGTGCCATTACCCACATCCAAAATACAGCTCCAGGTCCGCCAAAAGCGATAGCTGTCGCAACCCCTGCAATATTACCTATTCCAACCCTACCAGATAACGCTAAACAAAATGCTTGAAAGGATGAAATTCCCGTCTCAGAGCTCTTCCCTTCAAATAATAGTTTAATCATTTCTTTAAAATAACGAATTTGTAGAAAACGAGTTGCAATTGTAAAATACACACCTGCTCCTAAGGCGAAAACAACTAATCCAATACTCCATACTTGCCCTACTAACCACTCTACTAATTGCTCCATCCAAATCCCCCTTATCATTATTCTGAAAACTATTTTATATATAAGAAAACGGACAACTATTATTAAATCTTCCAGTTGTCCGCCTATCTCATTATTTCATTCCTCTATTTATTAACAGTTAGATTCTCTATTACTTTATATTTACCCAAACACTCTTCACTTCTGTGTAATTATCAAGCGCATATGAACCTAACTCACGACCGATTCCAGATTGTTTAAACCCACCAAATGGTGCAGCTGCATTTTCTAAGTTATAATCATTAATCCATACTGTTCCTGCCTTTAATTTATTGGCAACTTGATGTCCAGTTTTAATATTTTGTGTCCATACGCCTGCAGCGAGTCCGTATGACGAGCGATTTGCTCTTTCGATTACCTCTTCTGTTGAATCAAATGGAAGTACAACGACAACTGGTCCAAAAATTTCTTCTTTCACAATTGTCATATCATCAGTAACATTTGTGAATACCGTTGGCTGTACAAAATAACCTTTTTCAAATGCACGTTCACCACCAGCAGCAACAGTAGCGCCTTCTGCTTTTCCTTGTTCAATGTAATGTAGTACACGCTCTTGTTGCTTTTTAGATACGAGTGGACCCATTTCTGTTTCCTTCTCCATACCTGCTCCAAGTTTCACGTTATTCGCCATTTTTACTAGTTCATTTACGACTGTTTCGTAATGTTTTCGGTGAACGAACACGCGAGATCCAGCACTACAATTTTGGCCGTGATTATACATAATACCTTGGAATGCGCCGTTAATCGCTTCTTCTAAATCAGCGTCTTCTAAAATGATATTTGGTGATTTACCACCAAGTTCTAACGTTACATGTTTAATAGTTTCTGCAGATTGACGCATAATATATTTTCCTGTAACTGTTGAACCTGTGAAGGCTACCTTATCAATATCATGATGGTTTACAATTGCAGCTCCCGCTTCAGGGCCGAAACCTGGCACAAAGTTTACAACACCTTTTGGAAAACCTGCTTCTTTAAAAAGTTTCGCTGTATATAATAACGATAAAGGCGTTTGTTCTGCTGGTTTTAATACGATCGTACAACCTGTCGCTAGTGCAGCTCCCATTTTCCAAGAAGACATAACGAGCGGAAAATTCCAAGGAATAATTTGTCCTACAACCCCAACAGGTTCATGGCGTGTATAATTTAAGTAATCTTTTGAAATCGGAATTGTTTGCCCGATAATTTTCGTAGCCCATCCCGCATAATAGCGGTAATTTTCTACAGTCGCTGCAATATCATCATCCAGTGCTACTTGATATGGTTTCCCGTTATCTAAAGCTTCTAACTGCGCCAATTCTTCTCCATGCTCTTCAATTAAGTCTGCTAATTTATAAATAAGATGTGCTCTTTCAGCAGTAGTCATTTCTGCCCAAGGTCCTGATTCAAATGCAGATCTTGCCGCTTTTACTGCGACATTAATATCCTCTTCTTGTGCTTCGCATACAACAGCTAAAACATCTTCAGTTGCTGGATTGTATGTCTCAAATGTCTTCCCGCTAATGGAAGGAACAAATTCACCATTAATAAACATTTTAATTTCTTCATTTAAAAACGCTTTCACTTTTGGTTTTAGTTCAATGTTTTTCGTTAACATATATGCTCTCCTCCTTATTTAAACAGCTGCATGAGCAGCAATTTTTGAAATAATCATTTGAAGCTTTTGATTCTCTTCTTCAGTTAATCCGAGTCTCGGATAGCGAGAAGGCCCTCCAGCTTGCCCGTGTAATTCCATTGAGCGTTTAACGATTTGTACATATTTTCCGGACCTTTCAAGAAACTCACAAAGAGGTAAAATCGCATCGTTTATTTCCCAAGCTTTTTCTAATTCACCATTTTGGAAATGCTCATACATTTTCGTAACAAGTCCCGGTACGATATTACCTGCTACTGAAACCCAGCCCGTCGCACCAACTAAATAAGATTCCATAACTAAATCTTCAGATCCACAGAATACTTGAAACGCACCTTCGCCTTGTCTTACTAAATCTCTTGCTTTTCGAATATCTCCGCTAGATTCTTTAATATGTGTAACATTTTCACACTCTTTTCCAATGCGTAGCATGAGTTCTGTACTCATATCAACACCAGATGTAAACGGGTTATTGTATAACATAATTGGAATATTTACAGCGTTTGAAATTTCTTTAAAATGAAAATATATTTCCTCTTCTTTCGGTTTACAATAATACGAATTTATAATTAATGCACAATCCGCTCCATACGCTTCTGCATGTTTCGTATATTCAATCGTCTCTTTCGTCGTCTCCGCAGCAGTTCCAACAATAACCGGAATACGACCATCCACTTCTTTTAATACTGTTTCTACCATTTTAAATCGTTCTTCTTTTGACAAACTAACAAACTCTCCTGTGCTTCCGTTTATAATAATGCCAGCCACTTTTTGCTCAATAAAGTAGTTTACATTTTGTTTTACACCGTTCCAATTAATTTCTTGAAACTCATCCATCGGTGTGATTAATACTGGAAATGCCCCTTTAATATTTTTCATATTTATCTCTCCCTTTACTATTTTAATAAAAATCCTGTCGGAAACGGATCTGTAGAGTCTAATAGAAACGTCTGCATCCCTGTAATAAAACCTCTACTTTCAAAACGGAAAATGTAAACCAGTTCTTCCTTCTTCACTTTTTCAACTGCTATAAAACTATTACATATACTTTCATTTATAAAAGGTTTATCCGCTATATAATCATTTTTAAATAACGCGTGAACATAAGACACAATAGTAGAAACAAAACCTGGCGATCGTACGATAAAGTTATCTTCATGAAAGGTAATCGACTTTATATGGTTCTTTTCTTTTTGCGAAGAATCTACTAAAATAAGCCTTTTTATTAACGACTGTTTTTGTATAGCTTGTAGTGTACTTTCTCCCCATTTTTTCAATTCAGAAATGTTTTCAATATGAATTTCTGGTGAATACGCATCTTTTTCTACAACTGCGTATACTTTATCTGCCTGTATGAGAGAGTAACTTATATTTTCAACTTGTAAATTTTTCTCAATCATATAACATACTTTACTTTCAAACGAAACAGATACAACTTCATCATTTTCTACATACGCATGGACTAAAAATATGCCAGATAACGTTTCGATTTTGTATTGATTCGTCTCTCTCTTTTTTAAATATCCGCTTTCTAGTAACATCGTTATGACTGCGACAATACCTCCGTAATGAAGAGGTATTGACCCTTCATGATTAAAAAATAATACAGCTGCATCGATTTCCGGATGAATAGAAGGAACGACGATACATCCATTTAAACCGATAAAACCACGCGGTTCATTTAATAAAAGCTGCATTTCTTCTGCTAATTCACCTGAAAATTGTTCGTTTAATTGTTCTAAATTGTAGTAGTACTTGCATGGTACATCTTTTATTACACGGAATGCCTCGCCATTTACGTGTACGTCTACTGCTGTATACATTTTTTGAATGTTCATTTTACATCCTCCGTTTCATGTTCCATCGGCGGAATTAGCAAAAAGCCTTCTTTCAGTGGATCCTTTTCATTGTAAAAAAATCTATGCATCCCCATAAGCCAAGCTGAACCTGTAATTTTCGTTACGACCGCTTCAATATTTTCAACATTTGTCGTATTTATGACACACCCTTTAAATAAAGAACCAACGATACTCTCATGAACAAACTCTTCATCAATCTCAATTTTTTGGTTCGCATATAATACCGCTAACTTTGCTGATGTTCCTGTACCACATGGAGAACGATCAATTCCTCCAGGCGGAACGACAACTGTATTTTTCACATGAGCGCTTTCATGAGTAGGATCTGTATAAAATTCAACATGGGTTAATCCTCTAATGAACGAATGCTCTGGATGAATGATTTCAAATTTTTCATTGATGATATTTCTTATATGAATTGCCTTATCTATGATTGTAGATGCATTTTCTGGTACTAACTCTAACCCTACTGATTTCGCATCGATAATGGCATAAAAATTCCCTCCATACGCAATATCAGCCTCTACAGTTCCAATGTCTTCGACGTCTACTGTAATATTTTTCAGTAAAAAAGCTGGAATGTTACAAAAGGAGACTTCTTTCGCTTTTCCATCTTGAACAAATATATCGACTTCAACTAATCCGGCTGGTGTGTCTAACTTTAGCGAGGTAATCGGTTCAACTACCGGAATGAAACCTGATTCAATTAAAGCTGTACATACACCAATTGTATCGTGACCACACATCGGTAAATATCCACCTGTCTCTATGTAAATAACACCAATATCTGCTTCAGGATGACACGGATCTGTTAATAGTGCTCCTGACATTACATCATGACCACGCGGTTCATTCATTAACAATTTACGAATCCAGTCATACTCCTTTTTCATATGTATCATCTTCTCTGCCATCGTCTCTCCTATTAACTTAGGCAGGCCGCTAATCAATGTTCTCGTTGGATTCCCGCCCGTATGTGTATCAATCGTCGTAAAGACTCTTTGTGACCTCATCCGTTTAACACCCTTTCTGTAAAACGACTCAAACGAAGTGGTTCAATAGGAATGATTGTTTCTTTTTCGTTTAATAACTCTTCAATCACTTTTCCTGTAACTGCAGCAAGACTAATGCCATCCCCTTCATGCCCTGCTGCTATAAAGTAGTTCGGGATATGTTCCACACGTGAAATGATTGGCAAATGGTCTTCTGTCCACGGACGTAACCCAGCATAGGAACGAATCACCATCATATCCACCATTTTTGGATAAAAGCGAATTGCTCTGTTCGCAATACATTTAATAACCTCGTTATTTATCCTCGTATGAAACCCTACAAATTCTCTACTACTACCAATTAAAAAATTTTGGCTTTCTGTCGGCTCAAATACAAGGGCTACCCCATATTTTTCAGTTAAAGCATCCACTTTTCGTTGTCCGCCAAATTTAGAAATTAAATAACCAAATTCCATTACTTTACGGCAACCAACGTGTTGTTGCCTTGAAGCTACAATAATATGCCCTTTTCTCGGTTCAATTGGGATATTTACATCCAACATTTGTCCAATTTTCGGAGCCCACACACCCGCTGCGTTCACCACTTGCTTCGCAGTAAACGTCCCATTTGTCGTTTCTACAATAAATGAACCGTCTATATCTCTTTTCATTTCTTTTACTTCCGTATGATTAAAAGCTTTCGTACCAAATTTCTTCGATTCTGCAAGAAGTGCAAAAGCAAGAAGATACGGATTTACAGTCGAATCTGTTGCGCATTCTAACCCGCCTAATAAATCATCTGCGAAAAATGGTGATTCTTCCCTTATATCTTGCCTATCAAGCATTCGAAATGGTAAACCAGCTTCTTTTTGACGATTTACCCATTGCTGCGCTGCTTCCATCTCTTCATCCGACTCACATACGAGAATACTTCCTGGTGCCCTATATTCAAATGAGTGCTCTAACTCTTCACTTAAATCCGTTACTAATTTTTGACTTACTAACGACATTTGACTATCAAATCCTGGGTCTTTATCAATAGCCAAAATATTTCCGTCACACCGTGAAGACGTCCCGCTGACAAATTCTCCTTTTTCAATGATTGTTACGTCTCTTCCGTATTTCGAAGTGTAATAAGCGATCGAGCAGCCAATAATACCGCCTCCAATTATTAAAACGTCGCAGTGCCTCACAAAATATTCCTCCTTCCCCTAAAGCTCTCACTTTCTTTTATGCAATTGACGTGCCAACTGTACATATATACAATTTTTATAAATAATATTTTTATTTGTAAAAATATTTTAAATTTATCGTAAATAAGTGTATTATTTTTTTATCACTGTCAAAATTTTTATACATAATAGGAGGACAATATGGCATTCTCATTTCCCACAATAAAAGAATTTCTAAAAATTTTATCCATTGATTATACATACTGCTTGCAACATATTGAGCAAATTAACGAAAAGTATTATTACCGCCCTTCTACTACAGAAAAATATAACTGCGCAGTAATATATGAAGATGATTCATTCACCGCTTTAATTGACGCGTTTTCCAATGAAATAGTGGTTATCATAATGAACGAAAATAAAGAGCCTATATGCTGTATAACAGCTCAGCAAATCATCCCGTTTCTTGTTAAGTCATACAATGAACTCCATTCTTTTTATAACACCGTAATACAAACAACGGATTCTTCCGTTACAGTCATCGATGATAAAGAACGCGTTTGCACCTGGACAGATGGCGCCGAAAAGATCTTTTCAGTCAAGCATAATGAAATTATTGGGCAACCTATCACTCATTTTTTTGACTATAAAGATTTGGAAATTTTGCAATCATTACATGACGGAAAAAGTATAATCGCTCAGTTCCATCAACCTCGTCCAGATTTGTTCGTATTAATTAACTCAAATCCAGTTTATTGTAACGGTGAAATTATAGGAGCAGTCGTTTCAGAAACTGACGTTACAAATCAAGTCGCATTAAATGAAAAACTATTCAATATGTCACATGAAATGCACCGTTTAGAACAAGAAGTAGCAAAGTATAAAGATGAATCAGATCCTTTTCTTGCGATGAATGGAAAGAGCCCTGTTATACAAAGAACAATACAATTAGCTAGAAAAGTTTGTTCGGTGAAATCAACCGTTTTAATACTCGGTGAAAGTGGTGTTGGAAAAGAAGTATTTGCGAAAGCAATTCATGAAGCTAGTGAGGCAGCGAAGGCACCTTTTATTTCAATTAACTGTGGTGCCATTCCAGAGGCGTTATTTGAAAGCGAATTATTCGGGTATGAGCGCGGGGCGTTTTCTGGTGCAAATAGTAAAGGTAAGAAAGGTAAAATAGAGCTCGCCCAAGGCGGCACATTATTTCTTGATGAAATTGGAGAAATGCCGCTAGATATGCAAGTGAAGCTTTTACGCGTACTACAAGAACGAAAATATTACCGAGTTGGTGGAGAAAAAGAGATTCATATTGACTTTCGTATTATCGCTGCTACCAATCGTGATTTACAAGAAGAAATGAGAAAAGGCACGTTCCGAGAAGATTTATACTATCGCCTAAATGTAGTTAGTTTGCATATTCCACCGCTGCGCGAAAGACGCGAAGATATTATTGAATTAACCTATTCTTTCCTAAACAATTTTTCAATTAACTATAACAGACCCATTCGCGACTTACCTTCAAGCATTATGCATGAACTGCTTCATTACAATTGGCCAGGTAATATTCGCGAGCTCCGTAACGTTATTGAAAGACTTGTCGTATTTGCGACTGACGGTATTATAAAGCAAGAATATTTACCATTTCATACAACCGAAACTTTAGATAATCATGCGGCTCATTCCTTATTACTCAGCAACAATCATACAATCCTCTCTTTGCAAGAAGAGATGGAGGAACATGAGAAAAAAGTCATTGAGAGGGCTTTACGCATTTTAAATGGGAATAAATTAGAATGCGCAAAACAACTTGGTGTTACGAGAGCCACCTTATATAATCGTTTAAAAAAGCTTGGGTTACAATAAACCTTCCCTCCTCTATATTGGCATAGTTTTTGCATTATATAATTTGTGCAAATCGAACTAGAGGAGGAATACATATGACGAATAAAGATCACTTAATTGTTTGTCGATGTGAAGAAGTTACATATGGTCAACTTCAATCGACAATTGCTGATTATAAATGCTCGGCAAGAGAATTAAAACTAAGAACACGTGCTGGCATGGGTTTTTGCGGTGGCCGCACATGTAGAATGATGATAGATCGAATGGTTGAAAATGCAAATCCAGGCGTAACTACAAATGATATTCCATTGAAATACCAACCACCGGTACGAGCAGTTACTTTTGGATCGGTAGGTGAAAGTAAATGAGTAGAATTACACATCACCCTATTTTAGGGAGTTTACATAATAGTAATCGCATCACTTTTCAATTTAACGGTCAACAATATGAAGCATATGAACATGAAACGATTGCAGCTGCTTTACTTGCGAACGGAATAAGAACATTAAGAGTGCATGAAGATAGCGGGAC
The DNA here is from genome assembly GCF_031983925.1 of Bacillus sp. (in: firmicutes). Lineage (NCBI taxonomy): Bacteria > Bacillati > Bacillota > Bacilli > Caryophanales > Bacillaceae > Bacillus > Bacillus sp. (in: firmicutes). The sequence continues at coordinate 139,782 of NZ_DALYZR010000010.1, forward strand.
GCCACGAGGTATTTACTGTAATATTGGACATTGTTCTGAATGCCGCGTCACAGTAAACAATCAAGCAAACGTACGAGCATGCTTAACTGTTGTAGAAAACGGTATGGTTGTTATTAGTGGTAAACAACATCCAAATATCGTGAGAGAGATGGTGAAAAAGCGATGAACGATGTCATTATTATCGGTGCTGGCCCCGCGGGTTTATCAGCCTCTATCTCTTGTGCCCGTTTTGGACTAAAAGTACTTGTTATTGATGAATTTATGAAGCCTGGCGGAAGATTGTTAGGACAATTACATCAAGAACCTACTGGAGAATGGTGGAACGGGATAAAAGAATCCAAACGCCTTCACGAAGAAGCACAATCTCTTTCAGTTGATATTCGATGTGGCATTTCCGTCTATAATTTAGATAAAGATGAAAGTTCTTGGTTCGTCCATACGAATATCGGTACGTTAGAAGCACCTTTCGTTTTACTTGCTACTGGCGCTGCTGAGTACTCTATCCCTCTTCCTGGTTGGACACTTCCTGGGGTGATGTCAATTGGAGCAGCTCAAGTTATGACGAATGTACATCGTGTTCAAGTTGGGAAAAAAGGAATCATTATTGGTGCTAACATATTGTCATTTGCCATTTTGAATGAATTACAATTGGCAGGAATTAAAGTGGAACATATCGTACTTCCTGAAAAAAGTGAGTTAAGTCAACAGGCTGGTGAACCAGAAGAAGTTTTAAATTCTCTCTTACACGCTGCACACCTTGCCCCGTCACCTTTATTACGTATTGGTAGTCGATTGATGCAATATAATTGGGCGAAACAAGCTGGATTAAAGTTTTACCCTAATAACGGTATGAAAATAAACGGTACACCTCTTCATCTTCGAAAAGCAGCTCTTGAAATTATCGGGACAGATCAAGTTGAAGGTGTACGCATTGCTAATATTGATACGAAAGGAAACATCATCACTGGATCGGAACAAATATATGAGGCAGATTTCGTTTGTATTGCAGGTGGCTTATATCCTCTTGCTGAGCTAGCTGCTGTAGCTGGCTGTCCATTCCGTTACATTCCGGAATTAGGCGGGCACGTTCCTCTCCATTCTGAAACAATGGAAACCCCTCTTCCTGGTTTATTTGTAGCCGGTAATATAACTGGCATTGAAAGCGGGAAGATTGCAATGGCACAAGGAACTGTTGCAGGTCTATCTATTGCTAAATATGCAAGTGAAAAACGTGATATAGTCGACCAACAATTAACTCACGCCATTCAAAACGTTCACTTTGTTCGTCAGAAAGCTGCAATTCAGTTTAATCCGATGGTAGATATCGGTAGACGAAAGATGAATGATTTATGGCATAAATTCCAAACAAATGATAACGATTTCTATAAACAACAAGAAATTCTTTAATAAGACTTATTTGTAAAAAAGCTCTTCTTATCAAAAATATAAGAGGAGCTTTTCAAATTATTTCACTTCAATTGTCCAATCACCATCAGCTTGAATAGTAAATATATGTATACCATTTTCTTTTACAGGCATTTTTTTCGTAGTATCAGCGTTTCCGATTTCGTTAAATAAAGTACTATCATTTAGATGAACGATAAAATTACTTTTCCCGTTATTATGTATCCCATGAAATTCTTTTAAACCTTTTTCTAACTTTACAAATACAACATCACTACCATGCCCGCTTACTGCCCCTGGAGTCGTCACTACTTTATCCATCGGAATAGATTGAGACATATTAGCACTCCAGTGTCCGTCTGCTAGTGCATCAATGAAATACTTTCCACTCTCTTTTATAACAACTAATTTTTTTTGTTTACCATTTCCAATAAAGTTAGAAAGTGTTCCCGCATCATTTCCCTGTTCATCTTTCAAATGAAGGATTGCATTACTTTTCCCTTTATGTTCTACATCAGCAATTACAAAACCAGCTTTCAACTCAAAGAAATCAGAAGAATTTTTACCATCTCCTTCTATTGACACATTATGGTCTTGTGATAACTGTTCTACTGTACTTGCTGATTTTACTTCCTCAACTTTTTGATTTGCTGTGTCAGTTTTTTGTTCTACACTCTTCTCTGTTTTCTCTTTCGCCTTTACATTCTTTGTTTCTTCTGTTGAATTACAAGCAGTTAAAGATAAACATACCGTAGCTATTGTTGCTAATAATCTCTTTTTCATAATATCCTCCTATTAACATAAAATGTTTTCAATAATAATAACATATTTTTACCAATTCATAAGTTTATTAAAAATTGAATTTTATCCTAAAATAGGAAAAATACTAATAATAAAAATTAAAATAAAAAACTGCTAGAGCATAAAGCCCTAACAGTCTTATTGTTCGTCACTATTAAATTTCGCTAACGCGTAAATACCTTCTTCATCATCTAATTCAAGTTGTAATCTCGCCGCAAATGAATTGACGTTATATTCTCTGTCAAGTAATAAGCGTAGTGCTTCGATTAAGTTCGCTTGAATTAAAATTTGCTGGCGACCATTTACCTCTACTTCAGCAGAGAAACCATAGTCATCGTCGTACATAAGTTCAACTAAAACTTCTTCTGGACCAACTTGTCTTTTTTCAGCGATATATACGCAAAGGGCATTGATCAGTTCTTGTTCAGAAATTTTTATCGTTTCCATGCTACTTCATCTTCCTTTTTCTTACGTTGATCTTTAAAGTATTTAAATGCACGAATTGCTAACATTACGATACCAGCCATTACTAACATATTTACCATAAACGCTAATACAGAACCAAGAGCTCCCATATTTGCAAATAAGCTACCCATTAGTAAACCACCAAGACCACCTAGTAATAAACCTTTCATAAAGCTTCCTTTATTACTTTTTGGTGCTGTATTTGTTGCTTTTGTTTTTGAATCTGGAGTCGTTTTTTGCGAATTTACATTTGAGTCTTTTTTGTTTAAATCAACTTTTGACTTTTGACCTGAACTTGGTGTAAATGACTTTTTACCAGATTTGTAACTCTTCGCTGCTGCGTGATCTACAAACATGAAGCTACTAGCTCCAAAGATAACCATGAATGCTGTCATGACTGCTACAAGTTTTTTCAACATATTATATCCATTCTCCTTTTATATAGATATATGTGAAATCTACCTTTCTAGTAAATTCAGAATGATAGATTTATTTTTAAAAACATTTTAAAGGTTCTTATGAACTTATTATATGAACTTTTGTCGAAATATGCAAGTGTTATTTACTTCCGACAGTTTGGTGACAAAGGAAAAATTAAGCAAAACAGAATTGACTTTAAATGAAACAAAACATATTATAGGTTCATAAGAACTTTTTATTATTTATGGAGGTGAAAAGATGGAAACATTTCATCTCACACGAAACGAAATGGCTACCCTTCTTCTATCGTTAAGAGGATGGAATACGAAAAAGCCTCTCGGTATTTTACAAGAAGCTTGGGCAAAGTCACATAAAAAAGATATTGAAAGCGGACAAAGCGTAACTGCTTTTATTACTACCGCACTTTCACCTATTTTTGAAAAACTGATAAAAATTGACGATACAGACGTCGGTTTCTCTTTAAATGAAATAGTCGCGCTTGGCAATCAGATCGAAAACACAAGTTTCTCTGTAACTGCCATGCAAAACTGGGTGAAACGAGATATAAAAGAAATGATTGGCTCTCCTCAAAAAGGAAAAAAATATTCAATTGAACAAGCAGCCTTACTATTCATTGTTGAAGATTTAAAAACAGCACTTGATTTTGAATCTATTCGTAAGCTATTACGCCTTATCGTAAATGACCCAGCCGATCGAAGTGATGACTTAATCAATCCTGTTCATTTATATGGAGCATACTCTTCTCTATTTGAAGAACTCAATCAAGGGAATTGCTTACAATTAAATGCAACAGATACAATCCATACAATTGAAAACATCGTAAAAGAAAGAGCTGATAAAATTGCAAGCAAGTTCGATCAGGTTAATAACGAACAACGTGAAGCAATTCGTAACGCCATTATTATTGCCACACTTTCTGTACATACCGCTTATGTACAAATGTTAGCGAAACGTTACGTAACAGCAACTTTATTTTTACAGAACTTAGATGTGAAGCCTTAAAAAATAGGAGCAGAAATGCTTCTATTTTTTTATGAGAAATTTTTAATAATCTTTTCATTATCTCTTCATGAAAACGGAACTTACATACTTTATTATAATACTTATAAGAGGCATAAAAGAATTGAAATAGCAATCCCCTATACAAATAAGGTATAATCTACACATAGTGAATCTTTTATGTTATTAAGTATAAGGTTCACCTATTCAAAAATACATAAACTAGAAGGTGCAACAATGGTAAGTAGTTTTATTCATTCAGTATTAACGTTTTTTGAAGGATTAGGTTATTGGGGCATTATGCTTGGACTTATGATTGAGATTATCCCAAGTGAGATTGTCCTTGCTTATGCGGGATACTTAGTATTCAATGGTAGTATCTCATTTTTAGGCGCAATTGTATTTGGTACAATTGGCGGCGTTATTGCTCAAATTTTTATTTATTGGCTTGGACGATACGGTGGACGACCTATATTAGAACGATACGGAAAATATATTTTCATTCATAAAAAACATATAGATGCTGCAGAAGATTGGTTTAATCGTTACGGAACTGGCGTCATTTTTACAGCACGCTTCATTCCAGTAGTGCGTCATGCGATTTCAATTCCTGCTGGTATTACAAAAATGTCATTCCTACGTTTCACTACGTTAACAGCACTTGCAATCATCCCTTGGTCTATCATTTTCATTTATTTAGGTGAAAAACTAGGTGAAAATTGGGAAAATATTAACGATGTTGCTGGACCATATGTGAAATCATTCGCAATTGGTGGCGTCATACTTATTCTTTTATACTTCGTTATAAAAAAATGGACAAAAAAGCGTAAAAATCTTGCGTAAAAATATAAATAAAAACCGCTATACATTTTATTACAAATGTTAGCGGTTTTTATTATAGGCTTGATTATATATTAGAAATTGCTTTATTTCTTCTTTATGCTTTAAGTCATGCTGAATGAGTGAGGAAAAATAATGGTTTAGCCTCACTTTTTTAGTACCAAATTGATGGTCATTATAAAAATATTGGGTTGGAATTCGCTCAATTTGATCTACTAATTTTTTACGAGTAACACTAAATTGATCTAATATTTCTTCTTTTGAAATACCAGATCTCGCATATTTTATTGCTCCCTTATTCATTTCCTCAACATCTATTGGAACATTTGGTACAGATTGTCCACTTATAAAGTATGGAATTCTATGCTTTATTAAAAACGTATCCCAAACGATAAAATGTGAAATCACATCTGCAATTCCCCACGAACCATTTTTAAATGATCGAAGCCACATATCATCACTTAATCCCTTCAATGTTTGACACCATTCTATTAAATTTAATTTTTCTTCCAAAATATTCTCTTTCTTCATTATTCAATCCTTTCTCGCACTTATAATTCATTCATATTAATATCTTCTAGAAATTGTATAAAAAGCCTTCATACTTATGTGGATAAGCTACAATTCACTCATTCATTTCGTATATTATTTCAAAAAGGAGTGATTCCCCTATGCATTGGCAACAAAAAATACAATACTTAATCGGACGCCCTATCGGTATTTCCTTTATTAATGGGCAAGGAACCTCTGGTGTATTATGTTCAGCACATGATGGTCAATTGTATGTATATGAATACCTTTATCAAGCGCAGTTCGCAATGAAACATTATGATTTTAGACAAATTCAAGATATACACGCCTTTCCGAATTGCCCCCATCAAAATCATTTATTCTAAAAAAGGAACAGCTTATAGCCGTTCCTTTTTCTCCACACTTATTTTTCAGTATAAAAGTTTTGCACTGCTTCATCAAAGTAAATCCAGCCTTTCCAACCTAAATGAATTGTATCTTTTAAGAAATACTTATCATATTCATGGCCAGAGAAATCCACTACTGGGTATCCTGCTTTCTCAACTTGTTCCCTAACTTTTTTATAATACACTTCACGGCGCTCTTTAGGGAAACCAGCGTAATCATACCATGGTCCGTTTACAGGTACAGAAATAAAGAGCGGCTTGACATTTTTCTCTTTAAAAATATTTAAAACAATTTGTAAGTCATCATATTCTGGTGATTCTTCATACGATTCATTTGCTCTAAAGTTTTTTAGACCTTTTAACTTTTTCTTCAAATTATGTTTATAGTAATATGGATTTTCAATTCCGAATGTGTTTGTAGTAGATTCCGCTTTCCCTTCTTCTTCCGCATGTTTACGTGCATCTACCCAAGAAATTGAACGTAGTCCCACATTTGTTTTTTCTTTCATCGGCTCAATCTTAAATATGGAGTTAAATAAATCTCTATGATCTAAAATATTTCGATGCATATAAGCAAGTGGTTTAACTAAGCCCGCTTTTACGTTATGTTTCGTATCATTATATACAATACCTTCTAAGGAATTTTTTAATATATCATCTTCTTGAACAACTTTATAATCTAAAAGTCGTTTCGCAATTTGCTTCTTCATTTCTACATTTATTTTATCATTAAAAATAAAATGATATGCTTGTTGTTTGGAGAAATTGTTCGTAAAATCCCCTTGGGAAACCCCAGTCTTTGTAAACCATTGTGGCGATAAAACAAAGACTACTTTTTTACCTTCTAACTCATCCATAGTAGACGTCATATTTAATATATGAGCTAAACTTTGTGTACCGCCAATTCCGATTAAATATGGTGTAAAACCTGCAGGATTCACTTTAAAGTAATTAGATGGATGATATGCATCCATTCGTAAAAATTCAGATGAACCGTACATCGGTAAATACTGCGAATTCTCTAACATTTTCTGTTGCAAGAATACACTTTGTAATTTTTCTTTTTGTAAAGAAGTTGCCGCATCTTCTACCTTCTTATCACTAATCAGTGATACTAAACTTTTCGATGGGATGAGTATGATAATAAAAAACAGCACACACGCTAAAATTATGGGACCAAAAGCATGCTTCATTTTCATTTTTTGTTCCTCTTCCTATCGCAATTAAATTGTAACCCTTGCCTTTGACACGTCATCATTTCTCTCCTTTTTCTCTATACATGTTCCATTCTATTTATCTATTATATACATGTATGTATTTCTTTTCTTGTTCTATTAAGACCTATATAGCGCAAGAAAATGTTTCCATAGAAACACGTTAATTATACAAGATTCTACATACATTTCACACTGAAATTTTAGTAATAATTTTATTTTTTAACAATGAAAAAACATATGAAATGTCTAGAATTCTTCGGATGATGTATTGAGTTCAAAATATGATAATAGGCGCCCGCTATAATCAACTTCATGAGTATATATAAACCCTAGATTTCGTAAAAGTTTTTTCGAGTTCTCATTTGCTACTTTTACTCTAGCAATTATTCTTTTTACATTCATCATCTCTTTTGCATATTGAATGGAAGCCTTTGCTGCTTCTGACGCATATCCATTTCCCCAATATTCCGGATCAAGTAAATACATAATTTCTATTTCACCTGTTTCATCTATTTTTCTTAAACCACAATGTCCTAAAAGCTCTCCTGTATTTCTATTAACTAACAACCATACCCCGAAACCATACTGTTCCCAATGTGATATTAGTTGCATAATATAGTCCTTTACTTCTTCCTTTGACATTCCCTTTGATTTAGCAAGCCATTTGCCAACAGCCTCTTCTTTTACTATGCTATAAAATTGATCAACATCTTCTATAATGGGCTTTCTCATGAATAACCTTTTTGTATGCATTACTTTCTTTTCTTCAAACATAAAACTTCATTCCCCTCCAAAATTTTATACAGACTAGTAAATTATACCATGTACTATTTACCCGACTTTAACTAAAAAACAGACTACCACAAACGTGGAGTCTGTTTTCTCATCCTTTATTTTTGTACATCTGCCCACTTTAAACTTGTTGCTGGTCCAAATTGATGTACGTATAAATCTTTCACATATGGCTTTTGTAAGTAAGATAATCCACGCTGGAATACTGGAGCAATTACCGCATCATCCAGCAACATCTTTTCAGCATCTTGCAATGCTTTCCAACGAGTTTTTTCATCATTACCTAATTCTGTTTTAATCTTCTTAATTAACGCATCATATTCTGGATTTGCATATTCAGTATTGTTCACACTGCTTCCAGAAAGGAATACTTCTAAATATGTCATTGGATCTGGATAATCTGGTAGCCAACGTGATAATGACATTTCATATTCTTTCTTCTTCTCTAGCGCTAGCTTTTGCGTATGTGGTTGTAATTTTACATTTACCTTTAAGCCTGGTAAGTTTTTCTCTAGCTGTTCTTTAATGTATTCTCCTACTTTCTTAAAGTTTTCTAAATCATAGTTTAATAACTCAAGCGTTACTTCATTTATACCAGTCTCTTGCTTCGCCTTTTCCCAATATTCTTTCGCCTGTTTTACATCCGTTTTATTAAACTCACCTGCTGTACTTCTAAAATCTTTGTTATCTGGACCTTTTAAAAATCTTTTTGGCACGTAATAGTTTGCAGCAACCGAACCATCATTTAAAAACGAAGTCGCAAGTCCTTTCTTATCAAACACTGTACTTAGTGCAAGACGTGCATTTTTATTTTTAAGAATCGGCACATTTTCATTAAATCGGAAGAAGTACATAACTGGATCTGTATATTGTTTTAGCTCTTTATTATTTTTATATTTATCTACGAATTCTGTAGAAATGACAGCTCTATCAACTTTATCTGTTTCATATAAATTTACCGCAGTTGAAATTTCTTTAACAATTTGATAGTTTACTTCATCTAACTTCACTTCTTTTTTATCCCAATACTTATCGTTTTTCTTCATTGTAAAGCTCGCTTCATGCTTCCAATCAGATAGTGTAAAAGGCCCATTATATACCGTTTTATTTGCTTCTAATCCGTATTTATTACCTTGTTCTTTCGCATATTTTTCGTTAATCGGATAGAATGATGGTAAAATAAGTAATTTCGTAAAATACGGTACAGGATGTTCCAACTCTACAACGAACGTTTTATCATCCTTCGCTTTTACTCCTAATTCCTCTAACCCTAGTTGTTTTTTATTTATTTTCTCCGCATTTTTCACATCGTACGCAATGTATGCATATTGAGAAGCAGTATCCGGATTAATAAGCTGCTTCCAAGCATATACGTAATCTTGCGCTGTTACTGGATCTCCGTTAGACCATTTCGCATCACGTAAGTGGAATGTATATGTTTTTCCATCTTTGCTCACTTCATATTTTTGTGCTCCAGCTTCAATCACTTCATCATTTTTCGATAAGCGGAATAATCCTTCCATTACGTTATTTAAAACGTTAAATGATACTGCATCTGTTACTTTCCCTGAGTGTAATGACGGAATTTCACCCGTTTCTAGTAACTGTAATACTTTCTTCTCATCTTTCGGCTTTGTCTTTGTTTTTTCTTTTGCGCAGCCAACTAAAATTGAAGAAACTAACAGAGTACTAACTAATGAGTAACGAACAACTTTTTTCATTTGAAAACCCCCCTCTATTTTTTAAGGTAAGTAACGACGCGCACCAGCGTATTCTTCTATATATCCTGGTGTATTTAGTGGTATAATCTCTACCGATCTTTCAGCTCTTGGTGAGTGAATCATATTTCCGTCACCAATATACATAGCAACGTGATGAACACTACCTTTCCCTTGATCATGTGCGAAGAAAATTAAATCTCCTTTTTGTAAATGTTCTTTATCCACTGCAACTCCATTTCTCGATTGCGGTCCAGAATCTCGCGGAATGGTAATACCGTGCGATTTATAAATTGTATGTGTAAATCCAGAGCAATCAAATCCGAAGCCACTTGTACCAGCCCATATATACGGTAATCCTAAAAACATTTTCCCTGTGTTTATTAAATCATCGGCTGCCGGAGTTGGAATATCATTTTGAGAACGATAAAACGTTCCATCATTTTTTCGTAGCCAAGCTTTCTGTCCATTTGGTAACAACACGCGATATGAAATTGTATCTTCACTTAGTAGCGGCAGTCGCGTATTATAGCTCACTTCAAGCGATTTATGTTTTTCAGAAGGATTTATATATAAAATTGCTGTCGGTTTCGTTACTAATACGAAAGGTTCATTTGTTTTATCTGCAAATTCTTGATTATAAGTTAACTGTTTTTCAGGCATCCACCCTGGGTAACCTTCCTCATTTCGTGGTGTTGGCTGACCATGGACTAACACTTTCACCCAGTCCCCTTTTTTATCAACAACCGTTACTTCTTGACCTAATAGCGCTTGCGTTTCTAATTTATTTGCGTTTGTTAACCAAAGTTTTTCATCAAGCGTCATCGATTTCGTCCACTTCCACAAATCAACTGGATTTGTAGCGCTTGGTACATCAATTGGCCGTAATGAATCAGGTGCAGTCCAAAGTGTTGCGGCAGACACATCGATAAACGCCTTACTATCTTTCTTCTCTTCAGCATGTGCTGATGTAAACGATGAAAATATAAATAAAGTTGTTAAAAATGCAGTTCCTACTTTTTTCATACATATCCCCCTTAAAAGATAGTTTACTAGTCTCTTCTCCTAAGATTTACTATTCACTGTCGATTGAAGGTTTACCTTTGATCCAGAATAAGTCATTCCTTCTGGTTCTTCCATTAACCAAAGCGGTGCATCAAGATCGAAGTAATGAATATTAGGATGGGCAGCTGCTAAATGGGCTACAGCACTAACAGAAAGTGAGGATTCCATCATACTTCCGACCATACATTTTACACCAGCTGTTTCTGCGATATCAGCAATACGCCAAGCTTCACGTATACCACCGCATTTCATTAATTTAATATTGAGCAAGTCTGCATATCCTCCTTGAACGATTTTCAATGCATCACCCGCTGAAAATATGCTTTCATCTGCCATAATAGGCGTTTGTACATGATCTTTGACGTACTTTAAACCATCCAAATCTTTCGCATGAACAGGTTGTTCAATAAATTCAATATTTAAATGACGATTTTCCATCTCTTTAATGATAGAAACTGCCTCTTTTGGATTCCAACCTTGATTTGCGTCTAATCGTAACGTCGTATTTTTTGGTACGCTATTTCGAATCGCTTCAATACGTTCTAAATCTAAAGGGGCAGATTTCCCCACTTTAATTTTCAAAGTTTGAAATCCTTTTTCTACATGTTGCTTTGCCTCTTTCGCCATAATGAACGGTTCATCTACACTTACAGTAATATCTGTGTGAATTTCTTTTTTTCCACCTAATAATGCGTAAAGTGGAACGTTATGATATTGACAATACACATCATATAAAGCCATATCTACCGCCGCTTTTGCACTTGGATTTCCAATACAACTCATTTGAATGTGCTGTAGTAACTGCTGAAACTGAGTAATATCTTGACCAATTAAACTTGAACGCATCGGCCCTAAAATTGCTTCTTCAATCCCACTAGCGAAATCCCCCGTAATAACTGGTGTTGCAGCTGCAGCACCCTTGCCAACAATTCCTTCATCTGTATGAATATATACGTCTATACTTTCTATTTCGGTTACAGTACGAAGCGCCGTTTTAAACGGTGTATGCAGATTTACACGTCTACGATTTACTTTTACATCAGTAATTTTCATTTTGTTCATCCTTTCGTTTTCTTGCAAAATAGAACCTTAATTCTCAATGATTTTGGATCAATACATCTCCTCTTTTGCCTACTTTTCATGTGGAAGGTTAATGGGAAATAAAAAAATCCAGCCATAAGAAGATTCTTACGGCTGGATTTTGTCTAGGAATGTGTAGACAAAGCAGCGATTTGATTATATTTTTTCTGTGCATCTTTTAATGCTACAAGTAGTGCTTTTTGAGACGAACCGAAATAACGATCTTTTATTTCCATTACTAATTCGGGGTCATTAATATTTTTATGTAGAAATAAATATTTAACGAATTGAGATGTTAATGCAATTGTCGCTGAGCAATCTGCATCTACAATTTCCCCAGTCTCCTTAACAAGTACAAACGCTACAAAATAGCTTTTAAACTTTTCGGTAATGGGATTATTTTGAGGTGCTTTCGCATCCCCTACGACATAAATTGTATTTGAAGCGTACACAGCTCTCTTCCTTTCTAATACGGGATAACGGTTTTCTTAATAGTCGTATGAGTGATAAACTCAACATGGATTAAAAAATGTATCCGCTTACCTTGTATTATAATACAATTGACAGAATTTTAACAACATTTATTTTCGTATATATTCCATAAGTACAAAAACAGCTCGAGCTCTTCATTTTTACAATATGTAATTGTTTCTTGTACCATGACATTCATACATGAAAAAACAGCTAGCTATTGCTAACTGTTCTATTACACTACTTCGGCAACACAAATATAGTTTCATTTGATTTAGAAAATTGATATTCTTTTCTCGCAAACTTTAAAATTTCTTCTTCATCGTCTGTTAAATTTTCTATGTTAGTCTTTAAAGAAGCCTTATCTTTCTTTAAAGAAAGCAATTGTTTTTTTTGGTTCGTTATTGTATCTTTTTTTTCTACAATTATTTCTTGTTGTTTCGTTAAAATAAATTGAACGTACAAAGTAGCCGCCGCAATAAATATAAACATGAATATAAATCGCCTTAGTTTTTTCTTATTAATTGCTCGATTCTCATTAGACTGTGATAGTTGTTCTTGTATATTAGGAACATTTATTCGCTTGAGTTTCCTCATTATGAAATCCCCCTAACACATATATTTTCACTACCATCGGCATGATTTCTTATTAACTTTAATTCTATTCTTATAAAATAAGCTCCTTCACAAAAATATCTCACTAATTAACCAATTAAAGATAGCATTCGACGACATTTCCATATTTATATTGCACTTTTTTATGTATACTGGCATAAAATAGTAGTTTCTGTTATTCTTTTTCTACTATTGTAGAAGAGTTTTTTTACATACAAATTTCTCCTTGTTTTAACATGATTACAAGGAGAAAAGAAATGCATTGTCGTATATTTGATAAAACCAGAATGACTATTTAAGAGCTTAAGTTTAGAGCATAGATCATACCTATATACACTTAAAATAAGAAAAAAGCCCAATTTGGGCTTTTTTAATTTTGTAAATCAATATCATATTCCATACTTTTTGCCGTATCCTCAGCAACCTCCACACCTAACAAATTTTTCACAATATGAAATGACATATTAATACCAGCTGAAATACCTGCCGATGTAATGATGTGCCCTTCATCTACAAATTTCACATTCTCCATTACTTCTACATTCGGAAAATCTTTTTTGAACGTTTGAATACTAGCCCAGTGCGTTGTGGCTTTTAAGCCATCCAGTAAACCGGCTTTCGCAAGTAATAACGCTCCAGTACAAACTGAAGTCATTAGTTTTACTTCTTTCATTTGCTGACGAATCCAATTGATTATAATATCATTTTGCACTTCATTTTCCCGAACGCCTTTACCACCTGGAATAAGTAAAATATCAACTGGTGGTAAATCTTCAATACTATAATCCGGCTGTACCTTTAATCCGTTTCTTGCTGTAATCATTTCTCCATTTTGACTAACTGTATAAACAGTAAATGGTTTTTCTTCATCTGCTTCGGTTACAGAAAAAACTTCAAATGGCCCTGCAAAGTCTAACACTTCTACATCATCAAATAAAAATACACCTATACTCCATTTATTCATCATATGTTCACTTCCTGATGCAAATAATGTAAAAGGTGCTCATGTCCTTTTTCTAATGCAATATCATAGGCTGTTTTTCCATCATTTTTTTCAATCATCTTATTAGCTCCATTTTTAAGAAGCAATACGATAATTTCTTCATTCCCTAATAATGCTGCTTCGTGGAGACCCGTCCAACCACCACTTTGTATAACATTTACATCTGATCCTTTTTCAATTAAGAAAGCAACAAGCTCAATTTGCTTATTCGCTATTGCCGCTTGTAAAGGTGTATTTTCGTTTTCGTTCTTTGCTCTAATATGTATATCTGCACCACTTTCTAAAAGAAAACTCGCTAGCTTTTTTTGTCCAAAATAAGCCGCTAAATGAAGTAGCGTCCACCCATCTTCACTAAATTCATTAACTGCACTTGGATTCGTCTTTATAAACTCCACCACTTTTTCCTTATTACCACTTATAACAGCTTGTGTTATTGATTGTAAAATCTCCATAATAATCTCCCATCATTCAAAATATTTAATTACACTCTTCTATATGTTCTATTGATTATTATATTTTCCTCTTAAAATAACAGTTTACATAACAATATTATCTATTGTATTTCTATCTTTTATTTTAAATATTAAAATATTTAGTTAAAATATCAATAATCATGTTTTATAAGGAGGAGAAATTATGTTACAAGTAATGCCTTTAAATAGTGAAGACTATAATTTAATTACAGCTGCTGAAAAAGTAATCGAAAAAAACTATAAATATGGTCGTCATCATATCGGTTCAGCTGTACGAACTAAAACGGGTAATATTTATGCAGCAGTGCATGTTGAAGCAAATGTTGGAAGAATAACAGTATGTGGTGAAGCCATGGCAATAGGAAAATCTATTTCCGAAGGTGAACATGAATTTGATACCATTGTAGCAGTTGCACACCCACACCCTCATGAAGATATAGAAAAATGTTGGGTTGTTGCTCCATGTGGTATGTGTCGAGAATTAATAAGTGATTACGGAAAAAATACGAATGTTATACTCTCTTATAATGGTGAACTTGTAAAATGTAACGTAATGGAATTATTACCTGAAAAGTATACAAGTGAAGTAGAATAATCATTCCTGTTTTCCATTCATTAAATAATATTATTCCAATAAAAAACAATCCATTTTAAAAACGGATTGTTTTTTTATTTCTGTTTTTTGCAGTTTATTTTATTTTTCTATTTTCAATACTGATAGAATTACATTAATAAAAATGAAATTCAAATACGCAATCGAGCCTCGCCCTGTATTTTTCATTTGAAAACCAAAATAGAATTTACCCTTACATTCAAAAAACATTAATATAAGATCTCTAAAATGAGGAATCTTATCATACCAATCTATAACAATTCTGTCTTCTTCCCTTGCCTGTTTCCTTTAGTACATATGATTTTAAAACTAGTGCTGTTAATGAATCCGTTAATGTTTTATATGATAAATTAGATAATGCTAATAGATCGTTCGTATATAACATTCTATGCTTCTCTAATAATAATAGTACTAATCGTTCAGACGGTTTTAATGCCTCATCACTTTCTAGTATAAAGTCGATATTTTTCATTTCTCTAATTATTACTCCTTATACAAAAAAATACTTACACAACTAATTTAATATAAAAATAATACACAACAAAATCTGAAATATATTAAAATAACATTGTTTTGAAACACTATTATACTATAACATAGAAAAAGCATTTCCCGAAATAGGAAATGCTTTTTCTATATTACTTATAGGTTTCTTCTCAATTAACTCCTTAAATATTTCTTGCGATATGCGGCTTACTGTAATGACTTGTTCCACCGCCACCTACTACTACTTTACCGCCTTTTTCAAAAATTAATAATTTACTTGAACCATCTGCAAGAAGTACTGTTACTTCAGCATTGTTACTTGTTGCTACATAAATTACATAACCACTTTTTGATATACACGTTTCCCAATTCGCATCAAATTCTGATCTTACTACACGATTTGAATACACTTGATTCTCAATTCTATCTTGTTCTACGTTCTCCAAATTTATCCCCCTACTTCTCCAAAATAACATTTATAGAAAAATAACAGTTCTATTTAAAATAGTGACTGTCTCTAATATAAATATCATATGTAGTTAATAGAAAGATGCTTGGACGATGAAAACGAAATAGCATGTAAGTAATATACGATTAAAACAAGGCAATCGATATTATGTCGATCGCCTTGTTTTCTTAAGTAGTTCTTTATTTTTCTTTTCGCACGGCTTCAAAAGTAAACATTTGATTAGCATTTGACGGTTCTTTTTCATAAACATAATCAGCAGAACAAGTAATGTTAGAGAAACCTATACTTTCTAACAGAAGTTTAAACTCTTCTATTCCATACCAGCGCATCGCAAAGCGTTGTAGTTCTGTTTGTACTAACTGTCCTTTACTCCATTTTTCATATTTTAAATATGATAGAGTAACTTGGTTCAGCCAATCTATTTCAATTGATTTATTTTCTAATGTAATTCCGTCTCCGCTCGGCAAAGAAAAAGTCGATGTATGAATTTCTCCAGTCTTCCAGTCATGGGGAAGCATAATATCTACGATTAATCGCCCGCCTGGATTAAGATGTTCATAAAAACATTTCAATACGTTTATAGAATCCACACGATTTTCAATTAAACAAAAAGATCCAGTAGGAATGATAATTGCCTCGTATTTATGTGGCAGTGAAAATTGTTGTAAGCTTCCTTCATATAAATTAGGATGTAAGTTTCTCTCTTTACATCGCACGCGGCACGATTCTAGCATTTCAGGTGAATAATCTATCCCATCTACTTTAAATCCAGCCTCTAAAAGTGGAATGATGACGCGCCCTGATCCTACCGCTGCTTCGAGAATTCTTCCAGTGCAAGTTTTTAAACGTTCTTCGTAATACTCAATATCACCATTTAAAGAATAACCGACAGGCTTTGTGAAATCATAAAGTTCCGTGCAAAGTGTACTATAAAAACTAAACATTTATTTTCTCCTCCGTTTTTTACGTACGGAAGATTTTAATTCAATTAATCTTCCTGTACCTTTACTTTTAATGAAAATTCGAAAGAGCTGACTGTCATAATATATCACTCGCTTTCCATACAATATAATCATATTATATAACATTTCCTTGTGAATGAAAATTCAGAATTTTACCAAGAGGAGCCTATGATGAATTCATTCATTATATTTCTTTTACTTCTTATTGCTTTTAATGCTGTAATTTTCTTTATTGCAAAGAAGTATAGACGAATATGGAAAATTACAAGTGGCATTTTCATTCTTTCTTCCCCCATCGTTTTCTTTGCCACTTTGCATGTAATTGGTGAAAAAGTAGGAGATGGATTCGCTGGAGGTTTTGCTGGGCTTACATTTAGTGGCCTATTGATCATAAATGCAATTTTTTTATTTATTGTAAGCCTTTTTGTATCTACCAATAAACATTCACATTAAACTCCCCCTTTCAAAATGTAAAGAGCTTACTTTGTAGTAAGCTCTTTATCCATAACTATTTATTTCACAATTGGCAATGTCACTTCACTTAATTTCACTGTAAGCTTCGTGCCCGCTTTTGGTCTAATTGTATAATCATAATCACTTGCAATTAAAACAACTCCAATTTGATGCCCAGCTTTAAAGACATAATCATCTGGCTGCATGTCCCATGTAAATGTATAATCTTTGCCCGGTTGAATCGCTATTGAAGTTTCTATACTCTTTAAGTTTTGTGGATCCATCCAGCCTCGTGTTACGATTTCCGGCTTCGTTCCTCCATAGTCAACAAGTAATGCTGTTAAATTTGATACAGATCGATCAATATTTCCTGTAATTGAAATCTTTGGCGTACCACTTATACGCGTATCTTTTTGCAGTACAGGCATTGTATACACTAATCGATTGGCTACTTCTAATTCTGGGTTTGCTACTAATTCGTTTGATTTCATTTTTGCATCATCTTCGAATGAAAACACCTTATTAACAGCCCCCATGCTCAATGGTAAATTAACTGCTTTTTTACTTAAATACATCCGAATTTTTGACGGTACAGCTGCTGGATCTGGCCAATTTTTTAATTTTTCCCATGTTTTATTTTCACGTTGTACATCAACCATTGGTTCATTCATAATGCCATTTTCAATTCCATATAGCCAGTAATCAAACCATTTATTTTGTGTTTTTTGCCAGTCATTCGTTGATGTCCCACCGTGTCCACCTTGATGTAACCACATTTTACGAGGGACACCATTCTCTCCAAGCGCTTCCCACCACTGTGCAAACTGCTTCGTCTTTACATTCCAATCATTTAAACCATGAACAACAAATACACTCGCTTTTACGTTTTTAGCATCTTTTACATAATTACGTTTATCCCAAAAATTATTATAATTACCAGTTTTCCGGTCCTGTCCTGCTGTTAACTCTTTTATTACTTGTCCACAAACTTCAGGATTTTCTCTTGTTAGTACTGCTTCTGCCATATTATCTGTATCTTCTCCTTGGTATCCACCTGGCGCAATGACTGCACCGTTTGCACGATAATAATCATACCAACTACTAATCGCTGCAATTGGTATAATTGTTTTTAACCCTTCAACGCCTGTCGTTGCAACAGCATTCGGTAACGTACCATTATAAGAGACTCCAGTCATACCTACATTTCCTGTTGACCAATCGGCTTTAACTTCCTCACCATTTTCTGTATATGCTTTCGCACGTCCATTTACCCAATCAATGACAGATTTCGTCCCCAATATTTCTTGTTCGTCCCCAGTAGTCGGACATCCATCTGATTTTCCAGTTCCAATACTTTCACCTAAAATGACTGCATAGCCTCTTGGTACATAATAATTTCCGTATGAACCAAGATTAACAGCTCCATACGGTTTGCCTTCATACGCATACAATTCTTCATCTACATTATATACAGGAACGTCTTTTAAACCCGCTCGATATGGACTCATTTCATATATAACAGGAACTTTCACATTTGGATCAGTTTTTGGACGCATAACTTTTACTGATACTCGATCTTTTTTTCCATCTCGATCACTATCTACTTCCGTTTCTACAAATAAATTTTCAACAATCGCTTCATCAAGCGAGTAAATCGGTTTTGTCATCCCATTCTCTAATTCAATCTTCGTGTTTGAACGTAACGCTTCTGAGATTTTTCCATTTAATTTAACGTCATTCTTATTTATGTAGTTTGTGTCTTTATTGTCCGCATACGCAGTCATACTAGAAACACCTGATGCAATTGATAAAGATAATATTGCTGATAGTGTAGCTATTTTCTTTTTCCCCATACTCTTTCCTCCCCATATATTTCTCCTTTTACTATACAACAAAATTACTGAAAATTCAGTTAATATTTTATACAACCACTTGAGAAATTTGCAGAACACTCTTCCAACGATTTTTTGAAGTTATTTATTCTCGTTTACTACTCACATATAATCAATTAGAAGCATCGCCTATTAATAGACGATGCTTCTAATCGTATTAAATTATTCATTCTTCATAGTTATATAAAACCGTATTTCTCCCTCTATAGTAGATACACCATAGTCAAAACCATGCCTTTCTAAAATACTTTTCACGATTGCTAAACCTAGTCCTGTACCTGAATGGTCTTTACTACGAGAAGATTCTAAGACGTAAAAAGGCTCCCAAATTTTATCGATATCTTTCATTTGTTCAGCATTCATACCATTTTGAATTTGAAAATATACACTTTCATTTCGATCTTCTAAAGTAATTTTTATATTTTGATTTGTTGTATATTTTATCGCATTGGAAATTAAATTTTGTAATACCATACTCATTTTATTTACATCTGCATAAATAATTGCATCGCCAACATTATAATTCACATGCAAATCAATTTCTTTCGAATCCAGTTCAATCTTATGCTTATCTATAATACTCTGGAGCAGTGATTTAATAGAGAATTCTTCTTTTTGCAAAACATCTCTTTCCAATTTAGAAAATCGTAATAATTCTTCAATTAAATTTGATATTTGATCTGTTTGTTTAATGATTGTATCTATGTACGTACCATCATCTAGACCATCTTTTATTCCCATAGAATATGCTTTTACTAGTGCTATTGGTGTTTTTAATTCATGCGTCACATCACCCATAAATCGTTTTAAATGTTCATTTCGGTCTGTTAAATCTTCATGCGCTTCATGTAGTTTTTCACTCATGATATTAATACTAGTGGCTAAGTCTCCTATTTCATCATTCGTTTTCACTTTTATCTTTTTAAACTTTAAACGTGAAATATCTTCTGCGACATCACTTAATTCTTTCAGTGGTGTCGTAATTGCTTTTGACAATATCCATACAAGTACAATAATAAGTAAAATCGTCATACCTAAAATGAATACATAAAATGTGTTTAACGTTTTTATTATTTCATTCGAATGTGCGATAGAAACCCCTACTAAAATCAACATATCGTTTTTCGCAATATATTTCACAAAAAAACTAGATTTGGTTTTCTCTTGATCATATATTTTATTCAATTGTCCGAAGTTCTTTACTTTTATTATTTCACCTTTTGTAATCCAAAGTTTATTAAGGGCAACTCTTTTCCTTGTAAGTTGCAAGCGTAACTCATCATTAATATGATCTTCCGAATTGTTAATTGATGTATACGCAATCGTAACAGTTCCTTTATTTTCAATGCTAGAAATTGCTTCATCTATTTGTTCGCTCGGTATGGACTGTATTTGTGCTGTAATACCTTTTAAACTTTCTCGTGTTTTGTAAATATTATATTTCGGTAAAAGATAGTTAATTAATAATAAAGAAATCGTAAAAATAAGAATAACAGTTAAAGAAATGCTGAGAAATAGTTTTTTTCCAAGTTTATTCACTCTGTTCCTCCAAACTATATCCTAGCCCACGATGCGTCTTTATAATATTTTCTCCAACTTTTTTACGTAATCTTCTTACATGTGTATCAACAGTTCGCTCTTCTCCAAAGTAGTCAAATCCCCATACGATATCTAACAATTTTTTACGAGTTAAAATCATGCCTTTATGATTTAAAAAACACTTTATTAATTCTAGCTCTGTTTTTGTAATATCTAACTCTTTGTCATTTTTATAAACTTTATTTTTCGTAAAATCAATTTTCAAATCTTGAACTTGAATGACATCATCATGCTGTATTAGCTTTTTCGCTCGCGTAATGAGTACGCCTGGATGAAATGGTTTTTTTACGTATTCATCTGCCCCACTTTGAAGCGCTGCTAATTCATCTTCACTTTCACTTTTTGCCGTAAGCATTAATACCTTTACGCTTGAATTCTTTTTTATTTCTTGACAGACAGTAATACCACTATGTTTCGGCATCATCCAATCTAAAATAGCTAAATCAATTTTCTCATCATAAAATATTTGAAGTGCTTCCTCTCCATCTTTCGCTAATAACACTTCGAAGCCTTCTTTTTCAAAATAAGCTTTTAAAATCCTTAACATATCTTGTTCATCATCTGCAATTAATACTTTCATGAATGATCCTCCATTACTTTTAAACAAAAACCAAATGTATTATACAACTTCTTTGTTACATAAATGTGACAGAAAAATATTTGAACTTTTTAAGGGTATAGTAAAGACGAGGTGTTATATTATGATTAAAAAAATCGGGGTCATTACTCTTCTTTGTTTCTTATTATCGACAAACGTGTTCGCAAATAGTAATCAACAAATTGAAGTATTTGATTGCAAAAAAGAAATGGTCGTTCAAAAACAATCTTTAGATTCAGCTATTCAAAAAGAAGCTGTTCAATATGCTAAATCTATTACTGGCCCGTTCAAAAACTTAAATGTCGTTCCAAAAGATGGTCACATGATAAAAATCCCTTTATCTAAACCAGTTTCTATTACAAATCAATGGCTACAAACTACAATTGATGAAGTACTTATTCTTCTACCACTTAACGAAAAACCTTATATTATGCTTTACGATGATGAAAACAACCCGCATTTTTATTATGTGAAAGGTGATCCGAAGGGATTATTGAAAGAAATGAACGTTGAACATAATTGACTAGAAAAAAGAGACTTCATAAGCTTATGTTTCGAAGCTGAGGTCTCTTTTTTACTCATATAATACTTTATAATGACTAGATCCTTTAAATAATTCCCCTTTCACAAATCCATTTGCAGTATAAAATGCATCGCCTTGCTTTGTATCTGTATGTAAAACAACTACTTTAAAATTCTTTTCCGCATAAGATAATAGTTGGTTTAATAACAACTTCCCTAGCCCTATACGACGATAATTCTTTAAAATATAAAATCTCCTTAATCGGCCAATCTTATTATTTTCTGTATAAGGATCCTCATTCAACCCTCCTATTCCAATTAACTTTTCCCCTTGAAAAATACCATATAAACATTCACCAGTTTTATTAAATGTGTTTATTTTATTTTCATATTCACTTATTAGTTTTATTAGGAAATTAAATCCTTCTTCTTTGCTTTCTTGAACAAGGTAATTGTGTTCGTATAACATTAAATCTTCAATTTGTTGAATATGTATATCTTTCAAATAAATTCCTCCTTAATATGAAAATACATAAAATGCTCAAGAACTATTTATTCTGAGCATTTTTATGGTTGTTACTTCATTCAATTTGTGTCATGCGTATTTTGCACTTCAGATGTAAATCGATAATATAATTGTTTAATTGCTATACGTTTAAAACTATTTGTACTCAAATATGATGAAATATTATATTAGTTTATTCTCAAACAGACCCAAGATAAATTATACTTCGTTAATTGATATGTTTGTGTAACCACTGTTGAAATATCTTTAACTGTTCTGCAGTATGAAAGTAATGTTCACCCGTCTCCATGACTTCTAATTCACAACGATGTTTTTTTGTAAAATCATTAATAATTTTAAATTCGCACAGTTCATCCTTGGCCCCGTACATAATATATGTATCTGTATTCCATGTATTAATAGGATGTTCTTTTACATAACATAAATAATCCCAATATAACTTTTGACCAATCGGTGTCTCTATAGTCATTTCTTTTTGCAAAAGCTCTGGTGTTACATTAAACCATTTCATCATATTTT
Source organism: Bacillus sp. (in: firmicutes) (assembly GCF_031983925.1). NCBI lineage: Bacteria > Bacillati > Bacillota > Bacilli > Caryophanales > Bacillaceae > Bacillus > Bacillus sp. (in: firmicutes). Next base: position 162,722 of record NZ_DALYZR010000010.1, read on the forward strand.
CGATAATTCGTTCCATATTAACTACTGGTGATAAAAATAACGCCTTTTCTATCACATCATTTTGATAAGCTAAAAGGCTAAAATACGCACCTATACTACATGCAAACACACTTACTTCTTTCCAATGTTCTTTTGCGTAATTCATAATTATAGATAATTCACTAGCACAAACCTGTACTTTGCAAGGGGTATTATCATTTGTTCTTTCTCCATGCTCAGGTAAATCAAAGCTTAATACTTGATAGCCTTTTTGATTAGCTTCTTCAGCTAATATTTGAATAACTGTATCTTCCTTATTTGATATATTTCCATGTACTGCAATAAAAATCTTCTCACTCTTATCTCCCCATAAAACTACAGGAATGTTACTAATTTTAAAATTATTTTTAAGCATATTCCCTCCATAGAATGAGACATATAGGACTTGGTAAAAAACGCACACACTTTATAATCCAATTCAAACTATTACTAATTTATCACAAATGAATTATACTATCTCTCTACCTCTTTATTGCAGAGTCTACTTTGTATTTAACATTCAGAAGCCACAAGTATTTTTTGGGGTTCCCTATTGAGCTAATCTATTCCGTTAGTAGAAAGAGGATTATTAAATAACTTTATTATCTCTGTACAGCAGGTAATATCCCCTTCAACTCCATTAAATCATCTATTACTATATCTGCCTGAACAAGTTCATCTTCTTGTGCAAAATCAAAATTACATCCAATCGCAAATAAGCCATTATCTTTGGCTGCGTTTATATCAGATAATCGGTCCCCAACTATAGCTGCTTCTTTTATATCATATTTGTTCAAAATACTTTTTACTAAGTCGCTTTTATTAAGCGAGTTTATTTGTTCAATACTAAATGTTTCAGTAACCCATTGGTCTAAAGCATAATAAGATACGATTGCTCGTAAGTATTCAGTTAAACCATTACTTGCAATATAAATTGAACAATTATTTTCTTTTATATATGTAAAAATCTCTTTTACATTCGGATATAAAGCACCTTTTCCACTCTTAATGTTTTCAATTAATCTTTCTAAAAAATATGCATCAGTTTGTTCTCTTACTTCAATAGAATGATTCGGTAATAAAGTTTCCCAAACTTTCGGTAAAGGCACACCCATAATTTCACGGTATTTTTCAATAGGTGTTACCGTATCCCATAATTGAAGGGATCTTAAGTGATCAAATGTATCATCTAACGATAATTCTAAAATTTTATCTGTTTGAAATAACGTTCCGTCCATATCAAAAATGAATGCTTGTAACATTTCATTCCCTCCTTTTGAACTATACGTTTTACTCGATATATTTTTCAACATCTCAACGATAATTTCTGAACAATAGTTTGCGGCCGTTTTCGCGAAGTCATCATAAGAAATTTGTGCTTCATCGTCTGCACTGTCAGAAATGCATCGTATTACGAGAAACGGTACTTCATTTATGTAAGCAACATGTCCAATTGCTGCACCTTCCATCTCTGTACAATGCGCTGCATATTCATCTATTAATTTCGCTTTTAGTTTTGAATCTTCAACAAAACATTCACCGCTTACGATTCTTCCTTCATGAACCCCAATATGTAAACTACTACTATTGCATGCAGTACGTGCTAACTCCATTAATTTCTTACTTGCGTGAAATTCCTCTTGGAACGGGAATAAGTTTTTCATTTGAGTCTTACTTACATCATGATGGGTTACGTTAGTTGAAATGACTACATCTCCAACTTTTACATCTGGATGTAGCCCGCCAGCAACACCCGTATTAATGATAGCATCTACATCAAATTTATGAATTAACGTTTGCGTACATGCGGCTGCATTTACTTTCCCTACACCACATCTTGTAACAATCACTTCCATTCCCATGAATTCTCCAACGTAAAAAGGCATCCCCGCAATTGTCTGTTTCTCTTGTATAGCTAGTTTTTCTAAAAGTAAGTCTATTTCAATTTGCATTGCTCCGATAATGCCGATTCTGTTCATGTATGTTGTCCCCTTTTTTTCTTATAAATCTGCCAATATATTATGTAATGCACCGTAATTTTCAGCTATCCAATTCATTTCATTCGCAAAACGTGAAGGTGGTACACTATGCTGATCCATATTGGCATGAATCCACCAAGTACTCTCCATGTACCAAAGCATTTGAATTGCCCGAACAATATTCCCTACTGGAATGTCTAATTCATTGCGGTACCCCGCTAAGAATGATGCAACAAGACTCTTATTTAAACCCCCATCATGTAAGGTACAAGATATAACCGCACGCCCAATATCCAATTCTACATAATCATAATCTATACGATCAAAATCTAGAATTGCTGAGACTTTATCGTTATGGAATAAGAAATTATCTACCCATAGATCGCGTATCGTTCTTTATTATATTGCTTTCATACAAAGTTCCCTACATCCGTTTCGAGTTTCCACTTCAAGTTTAACCAACCACGATGAATTGGAATTACTTTTTGTATTTGAAATTCAAATAAAGATTCGCACTCTACTTGCAGCTCTTGTAATATCATATTAGCTTTTTCATTAGATAACGACTCTATCATCTTTTTTCCTTTCTTAACTTGCTGTTCCTTTCATCCTCTCTACCATAACTGAAATTAAAAATTTTGGAAGTACAAGTTGTCTCTTAAATCTTTTCGGCTGTGAAAGTAACCTATATAGCCATTCAGTTCCAGTATCCCTCATAATTTTTGGTGCTCTTTTTACAGTACCAGATAATATATCGATCATACCACCAATACCAATAGATAGTGGAACGTTTAATGTTTGTATGTTTTCATAGATGAATTCTTCTTGTTTTGGTGAACCTAGTCCTACTAGCAATAAGTGCGGCTTGAATTTCTTTATTTTCATTTTTACTTCTTCTATTTCCTCACCATTTACAAATCCATGCTGTCCTTTAAACTGTGCTCCTGGGAACTGCTCATTTAATTTTACTAATGCCTTTTTATTACTTTCTGGTGCAGCTCCAAAAAGAAAGACACGGTATCGATTATCGTTACAATATTTTATTAAATCGTGAGTGATATCTGCCCCAGTGACGCGTTCTTTCAGCGTTCCTTTTAATATTTTCGAGCCAATTATGACACCAATTCCATCCGCTGTTATTAAATCCGCAAATAGTAACATCTTTTTAAACTGTTTAGATTTAGCCGTATTTTCCTTTGCAGACATAACAATTTCAGGATTTGCAGTTACTACAAATCTTGGTTTCTCTTGTTGTTCATACAGCCAACCTTTTAATAAACTTATAGCTTTTGCATATTCTAAAGTTGAAAAAGGTATTCCCTTTATAAGTTGGTGATCCACTATACTCTCTCCCTACATAAGCCTCAAATATTCATCAATATCTTTAGAAATTTGTCTAAAAGCTTTATCCCAAAATACATAGCTCGTTATATCTGTTTCAAAATGTTTTTTCATCAGTTCTTCCACTGGAGCTTTTCCTGTTTCTCGTAAAAACTCTTTATATTTCAAGTGAAAAGTACTTTTACTTTCTTGAGCTATTTCTAATAAACTAAAACTAACTAAATAGCCAAATGTGTATGGATAATTATAAAAAGGAACATCTGCTATATAAAATTGAATATATTTCACCCAAACAAACGGCTGATATTCTAATAATGCATTCCCGTATGCTTTTTCTTGCGCTGCTATAGATAATTTCTCAATTTCATCAGCACTTAAAGGACTTTCTTTACATTTCTCATAAAAGTTCTTCTCAAATTCGAACGATGCTCGAATTGCCATTACATAATTCAAACAGTTTCTTATTTTCCAGCTAAGCAATGACTTTTTCATATCTATACTATCTGTTGTTTGAATTAAATAATTTATAAGCACCGTTTCAAAGAAAATAGATGCTGATTCAGCTGTACTCATTGGCAAATAATCATCTAAAAAAGAAGAGGATTGTTCAAAACTCATATTATAAAAATGCCAAGCATGTCCTAGTTCGTGGGCAAGTACTCTTACACTATCGATACTTCCGTCGTAACGCATAGAGATTCGTGATTCTTTCTCACTGAAAAAAGGTGCACAAAATCCACCTGGTGGTTTACTTTCTCTCGGCTCTGCATCTACCCAACCACTTTCTATCGCATGACGTGCAAATTCTGCTAATTCTTCATCTATATTTTTTAAAGCATCGTATATGTTTTGTACTGCTACTGAAAAAGGAATAATAACCTCATTATTCTCCTTTACTGTCATAAGTTCATGCCATGTAATCGAAGCTCTGTCTTTCTTATACACATTTAAAGCACTAACTAATTTATCTAGATTTTCTTCTGTCGCATTCCACATTTGCAATAATACAGTTTCTGAAATGCCATTTGCATGTAAAGATTGAGTTAAAATATCTATGTCTTCTAATTCATTACTCTTTGTATTACGCAATCTTCCTATTTGATTTAATACAGTAGCAAAAATTTCTTTCTCCTTATGTAAAGCACATGTTAATGACTCGAATACTTCTAGCCTTTCCTTTTCATTATCACTATTCATTGCAACATGATTTCCTTGTCCAAATGATAATTGCTTATTATTGTGCTTTATTTCTATCCTATTCCTTAATTGTATGTACATATTTTCCCACGCATTTAGTTCATCTTTTATTAGCCTAGTATTATCGGTAATTTCCATCTCACTTTGCTGTATGACTTGCTGCACTTCACTTTTTACTTCCTTTACTTTCACAGTCAATCTAGTGTTATCCGATGCAACACTTTCTTCAGCCAATCGACAGTACAAATAGTATTCTGCTTTTTCAATAGCTTGTATAAGTTTTGAAAGAATATCTATATCTTTTGTTACAAAATATTGTTCTTTCAACTCCAATATTGGTACTAGAATATCCCCCTTTGAATACAATCGATCTAAATCCCACGTAGCAATTTCATTCATTTTTATAGCCGCCTCCTATTTTTACAAATAGTTACAGATATTCTCCCTACACAATTATATGTCAACAACCCGCCACTTAACACCCTTACGGGTCGTTTGAAGTGGGGGCTTGCGT
>NZ_DALYZR010000011.1:0-109905 GCF_031983925.1 Bacillus sp. (in: firmicutes)
ACGACCGATCGGTTAACAGCCGATAGCTCTACCACTGAGCTACTGCGGAATAATAAAGACAATTTGTATCTTATAAAAATTCTCATCGTAAGTCAAGAAGTTTTTTCACAACATCTTGTACAAACGTGACATGTTTATAATATACTGGATTGCGTTTTCACTGTCAAGATGTTTTCTTTATCAAGATTAGTTTCCCTTTACACTTTCCGCAGACATATCTTTTTGTATTAATTTGACGTCTTCTTACATATTGAAGTGAGCATCCCATACATTCATACATATAAACCTTTTTTTCCTTCTCTTCATTCATCATTCGTTTACAAAACCGCGGCGCATCAACTGCCTTTAACAGTTCGCGAAAATCCTTATCCCGGTGCTTATACCCTCTTCCTGTAATATGTAAGTGATAATGACAAAGTTCATGTTTAACAATTCCAACTAATTCTTCTTTCCCATACATTTCGTAATATCGATAATTCAGTTCAATATTGTGTGTATTCAATAGATAACGTCCACCAGTTGTACGCAACCTACTATTAAACAGTGCCTTATGTAAAAACGGCATTCCGAAATATTGTAGCGATACTTCTTCCACTAGCCGCTGTATTTCTTGCTCATCCATTTTCATTCCTCCTAAACAAAAAAATATTTTTACACTTTTCTCCTCTCTTATACATATATTAAATAGTACATATACCCATCCTCATTCAAGAAGCGTGGTTTCTAAAAACATAGCAAAAATAGAAATCCACTCACCAACCTCTCATCAATAGTACTTTACATTTATGAGAGTAGGATTAAACAAGGAGGGATTCCTATGCCTACATGGCTCAAAAAACAAATGCAACGCGCATATTTCGAAAAAAACCGGTATCAAATTAAATTACTAAATGAATGCTGGTTTTATTATAGCAAAATCCATCAAAGTTCCTAATCCATTACACGTTTTATCCTATAAAAAAAGAGCAGTTTCATCTGCTCTCTTCTCTTACTATTCAATCGGCAACATAGATAATGCAACGCGACCTTTTTTCGTATCAATATCATCTACCCATACTTTGACGATTTGTCCGACAGATACAACATCTAACGGATGCTTCACGTATTGTTTGCTTAGTTTAGAAATATGTACTAAACCATCTTGTTTCACACCTACATCAACAAAAGCACCGAAATCAACAACGTTACGAACTGTTCCTTCCAGTTCCATACCACGTTTTAAATCTTCTAATTTCAAAATCCCTTTTTTCAGAAGCGGTTTAGGCAACTCATCCCTCATGTCTCGCTCTGGACTAATGAGTGCATCTATAATATCAACTAATGTTGGTTCTCCAACTCCCGTTTCTTGCGACAACTTAGAAATCTCTACTTCTTCTAAACTCTTTTGTAATTGCGGTTGCCCTACGTCATCTTTTGATAATCCTAGACTCTTCAATAACAATTCAACATTTTTATATTGTTCTGGATGAATACCTGTACGATCTAACGGATTTGCCCCTTCTAATATACGTAAGAAACCTATACATTGTTCATATGTCTTCGCGCCTAGACGTGGTATTTTCTTTAAGTCTGTTCGTTTTGTAAATTTCCCTTCTTCTTCACGCTTTGCTACAATATTTTTCGCAACAGTTTTTGATAAACCCGAAACATATTGCAACAACGCAACTGAAGCTGTATTTACATTCACACCGACTTGGTTAACTGCCGTCTCTACTACAAACGTTAATGATTCATTTAATCTTTTTTGAGATACATCATGTTGGTATTGTCCAACCCCAACTGATTTCGGATCAATCTTTACAAGTTCAGCAAGTGGATCTTGCAGACGTCTACCGATAGAAACCGCACTTCTTTCTTCAACCTGTAAATCTGGGAATTCCTCACGTGCTAAATCAGAAGCCGAATACACACTCGCACCAGCTTCGTTTACAATAATATAGAAGACTTCTCGTTTCACATTTTGTAATACATCAACTATAAATTCTTCCGATTCTCTAGAAGCTGTACCATTCCCAATCGCAATCATTTCAACTTGATATTTATCTATAATAGAAAGAACTTTCGCTTTTGCATCTTCATATTTACGCACTGGTGGATGCGGATAAATAACATCAATATATAGAACTTTCCCCGTATCGTCTACGATAGCTAATTTACAACCCGTTCTATATGCAGGGTCTACAGCTAACACAACCTTTCCTTTCATTGGAGGCTGTAATAACAAATTACGTAAGTTCTCAGAGAAAATATGTATCGCTTGTTCCTCAGCTGTTTCTGTTAATTCTTTTCGAATCTCCCTTTCAATAGAGGGTTGAATTAATCGTTTATAACCATCCTCTATTGCTAATTTTACATACTGTGCACTTTTTGAATCGTTATCACGAATTACTTTCTTATATAAGAAAGTTACTATCTCATCTACTGGTGGAACAACAGAAACTCTCAATATATCTTCTTTCTCACCTCGATTCATCGCTAATACGCGATGCGGCACGACTTTCTGCAACGGTTCTTCATAGCTGTAATACATTTCATATATATTTTTTTCATCTTTCTCTTCATCTTTTACAGCCGAAGACATAACACCTTTTCTAAAAGTCACGTTCCGAATCCAACTACGATATACCGCTTCATCTGAAACGATTTCTGCAATAATGTCTTGAGCACCTTGCAATGCTTCTTCTGCAGATTGCACTTCTTTCTCGGCATTTATAAACTCTATTGCCTTCTGATTCGGATCTTCTTTCGTATATAACAATAACCATTCAGCTAATGGCTCTAATCCTTTTTCTTTTGCAATCGTTGCTTTCGTTCTTCTCTTCTCTTTATACGGACGATATAAATCTTCTACTTCTTGCAACTTTGTAGCTTTCACAATTTGCTGACGTAATTCTCCTGTCAGTTTCCCCTTCTCATCAATAAGACGAAGAACCTCTTCTTTCCTATCTTCAAGCTGCATCATATATTGCCATCTCTCTAAAATCATACGAATTTGCACTTCATCTAAAGAGCCTGTCCATTCTTTTCGGTAACGAGCAATAAATGGAACTGTGTTACCTTCTTCTGTTAATTGAATAACATGACGAACTTGCTTTTCGGTAAAGCCTAATTCCTCCACTAACATTTTCATTAACGCTTGCCGATTATCTACCATTTCCATATACAACCGCAACCTCCTCTATAATAAAAAAAGTTGCCCTTCAAAGAGAGCAACTTAAACTGCCGATTTAAAAATCTATTAGTCCTAAACTAATTTGTAGCGCTTCATCTACACGAATCATCATCACTTCATCTAAGTGAGTGATTTTGTCCGTTAAGCGCTGCTTATCGATTGTTCGAATCTGCTCAAGTAAAATAACAGAATCTCTCTCAAAACCGTACTTTTTCGCATCAATTTCCACATGAGTGGGTAATTTCGCTTTTTGAATCTGTGCAGTAATAGCCGCTACAATCACCGTTGGACTAAAACGATTTCCGATGTCATTTTGAATGACAAGAACCGGACGAACGCCTCCTTGCTCAGAACCAACAACTGGGGAAAGGTCTGCAAAATACACGTCGCCGCGTTTTACAATCAAAATATTACCCCCCGCTAACTAAGCGTTCTACTGTATGAGCTGCTTCATACTCTGCTAAGAAAGCTTCAGATGCAATACCAAGATTAATTTTTCCCATTTCAATGTACCCACGTCGCATTGATTCATGTTGGTAGCGTTTCTTCGTCTTATGTTGACGCAATAACAGTTGTGTTGCCTGGCAAATTAGTTCATGGCGATTCTTATTCTCTTGTTTTCCAATTCCGTCCAATTCCGTTACCATTTGCTTTGGCAACCGAACCACGATTTCAGTAGTTACACTTGATTCGGACACAAAAATACACCTCCACCGTCAACTACACACCCAAATATATATATGACACCTATTGTAATAATACCATTGTATGGAGCCTGTTGCAAAGACTTCCTTATTCCTTGCTTATGTTTTCCAATTCACAAACAAAACATTCATATTCTTTTATTTTTTATCTCATTACAACAAGAAACGGAAGAGTTTCCACGTTAAATTATGTTAAAAGTAATGATAAGTAAAAAGCTTCTCGTCAAAAAACGAACTTATTCTTAGCCACCGAAAAGTCCTCTCACATGACAAGAAGCAAATCATACTACATTCTATATATCATTCAAATAATTGATTACTTCCACAACTTTACCGTTCCGTATAAATATTCTCGGCACACGGAAACTAATCGTTGTAATAATTTCATAATTAATAGTCCCTGAATATTCCGCAACCTCTGTAGCGCTAATATATTCATCTCCTTGCCTTCCAATGAGTGTAACTTTCGTGCCAAGAGGCACTTCACAAGGAAGGTGAATCATGAATTGATCCATTGTTACTCGCCCTACAATCGGTACCCTTTTACCATTTACAAGCACTTCAAATCCTTGTAATCTTCTAAGCCAGCCATCTGCATAACCAATTGCAACAGTCGCAATCCATTCTTCAGTTTTCGTTCGATAAGTGACGTTATAACTAATTCCATCCCCTTTAATCACCTGTTTAATATGAGCAACTTTCGTATGCAATGATAGCGCTGGTTCTAATTTAAACGGTAAAAAAGGGCGTATTTCTACAGATGGAGATAACCCATACATCGCAATGCCAATTCGTACTGCATTAAATGTAATCCCTTGAAAACGTAGCGTTGCAGCACTATTAGCTGTATGAACAAACTTAGGATCCACTCCGAATTCTTTCAACCAACTTAACTGCTCCAAAAATGTGTTATATTGCTTATCAAAGTAAGAAGTCTCCACCTCATCTGCCGTTGCAAAATGCGTATAAACTCCTTCCAATTCTAAGAATGGTGCACCTTCTAAGCTTTTTAAAAATCCTTTTAATTCTTTACGTTCACGTATTCCAATTCTCCCCATACCACTATCGAAATTAATATGGTATTTCATCGTAGACGAACCATCCCAAAGTTTGATTGCTTCATCTACCCATTCCTTTTGAAAAACAGTTAATGCTACATCATTTTCAGCAGCTACATTTATATCACGAGGAGGAGAAGGACCTAACACTAAAATCGGCGCAGTAATACCAGCTCTTCGAAGCACTAAAGCTTCATCTAAGAACGCAACTGCTAACCTTGTCGCCCCCGCTTCTAATGCTGTTTTAGCCACCGGTACATAATCGTGCCCATATGCATTCCCTTTAACTACGGCAAAAATTTCTACACCACTTGGGATAAATTCTTTAATATGTGTAACATTGTTATAAATCGCATCTAAATCCACTTCCACCCAAGTGTCACGGTAAAATGGCGCTTCTTCCATAAACACACTTCCTTATACACGATATGCGAAGCTTATTCTTTTATATGCTTCTTTTATGAAATCCACCCTTCAAACTAAGAAAAGACGTGGTGCACATATATCACCACGTCTAAGAAGTTTACTTCACTTGCTTCTCTGTAACTGAACGAGCAACCATTAACAGCTCCTTCGGCTCTAAACCTTTAGACACGAGCATATATTCTACTCCGTTATGCGACCACGTTAAAGAGTCTTTCGTCAATGCTCCAATTGTAAAGCCAAGATCAACCAATTCTCCGCTCACACTTATCGCTGACGAAGCCTCTGCAACTTTTGCCTTTTCTTGTATTAAAGTAAAGGATTTCTTACTTCCAGTGTATGTGAGTATCGCACGCTTGCCACTGTCTGTCTTCAACTCTTTTTCATCTTTCAAAGTCATACCTTGCGGCGTATCACGCGGATACAAAATAGCAAATGGTTTGTCTTCTTTCGCTGTCGTTTGAACATCTACTTGCGCTCTAGACATATTTTGTTTCGTATCAAATGCACCTTTATCAAATTTCGCATCAAATTTCACTTTAGAGAAATCTACTTTCACAAGAACATTTTGATCATTATCCATTAACTTCACCGAAACTGGTGTTAAATCACTTTTCTTCAATGTAATCTCTTGTTTCGGCAACATGTTTTGGTGTTGATAATTTGTTTTTGTTTTAAAGATATAATACTTATCTGTTTTTTCAAAAGTAAGGTTTTTCTTATCCTGCAAAATATCCCTCACAAGGGATTCGTATAAATAAGCCTGGCTACTATTTTGCGGCCAATCACTTTGGAAACGGAAACTCTTATTAAGCGCTGGCGTTAATACAAATACACCTTCTTCATTCCTTAAAATAATTTGACTTTGATCTTTTTTCGCATTCTGCAAATTCACACGATAAAAAGAAGGTTCCTTATGCCATATTTCTACCTTATACTCCTGAGGCTCATTCCCTGTTTTAATAGATAATTTCGCTTCAGCTTGATAGCTTTTCAACCCTTTTACTTTCGCCTCTAAATCTCTCACAACATCATCTTGTTTCTTTTCCATACAACCGGCCAACACAAAAACGGTTAATAAACCGACAAGAACTAAAAACAGACGCCTTTTCATCACTTCAGCCCCTTTGCCCCTATAAATGAATGGAAGATGTACCTTCCTTATCGCTACCACAAATATATGAGACAAAGATATAAAATATGCAGACTAGCGTGACGAGCTTTCTAAAACAACTTGAGCAACAGCAAATTCCTTACTATGACTAATTGATAAATGAACAATATGCTCTGTACTTGTAATAAGAATCGGCTTACCTCTATCATCATTTCTTACTTCAATATCTAAAAAACTCACTTCTTTCCCGATACCAGTCCCTACCGCTTTGGAATACGCCTCTTTCGCTGCAAATCTTCCAGCTACAAACTCTGTAAGGCGACTTCCCTTCAGCCCCTTTGCAACATTACGTTCACTTTCAGTTAAAATACGTTCCATAAATTTAAGCTTTCCATCTATCATTTTTTCAATTCGATTCAATTCAATAATATCGATTCCAATCCCTACAATCATTTCAAAATCCCCTTCTTCTATTTAGCTTTCTTTTTTCATATTGTAAGAATAACAGAGAATCTTTCTGATGCAAAAGGAGTGATACTCACAACATGCTAATACCATCCGTCCGCATTTCCTTACAACCAATCACCATCGCTTTACTTCTCATACAATTAATCATGATTATATTAGGTGATTTTCCCCTCTTTCCTATGGCAGCTTCTAATGAATATATCGCTAAAGGAGAATGGTGGCGTCTCCTAACTTCCCTGCTCGTACATGTAGACTTACAACATTTTCTTTTTAATAGTATTTGTTTATTCGTGCTTGGCTCTTCTATTGAAAAACAACTAGGGCACTTGTCTTTCATCATTATTTTTTTCCTTTCTGGCATTCTCGGAAATATGTCCTCTTATCTTATTATGCCTCATGAATATATTCATGCCGGGGCATCTGGTGGCATTTTCGGATTGCTAGGCGCACAGTTATTTCTATTGTATAGCCGATATCGTTCTTCCAATCCAAGAGACATCGCTATTTTTTCAATTATGATATGTATATTGCTACTATTCACTTTCTTCAATCCCTCTGCCAACCCTATCAGCCATTTAACAGGATTGATCATTGGTGGTATTTGCACTCCTCTATTAATAAAAAAACTCGATGGTGCAGAGCTCATTTAATATAAAAGCTCGCACCATCGACAATTTCCACATCTGTTTGTTCACTTAAATCTCTCATGAGTTGAAATAAAGACTCATCCTTCTTCTTCGCTTCAATCATACAATCAATTTGCGGAACACTTCCTTTTATCTTTTTTAAAAAAGATAAAAAAGTATCTACATTAATAAAGTCCGCATGTGCCCTTGGGTCTTTTCCCTCTCTAGGACTAGAAATGTGCATTTTCACCGGTAACAAAGACGATTCCCACGTATGTACAACACGCGCCCAATCTTCATGCCAATCTTCTCGATCATGATTCATCATATGATGATGTAAATCAAATACAACGGGAATGTCCAACTTTTCTCCTAAATATAATGTGTCCTCGAGCGTAAAAGTTGTATCATCATTTTCTAACATAATCATTTCCTGAATACCTCTTGGGACGTTGGACCAATTCTCTATAAAACGCTCTAATGCGAGCTCTTTATCTTTATATCCGCCCCCAACATGCATTACACATCGTTGCTTATGTTCAATTCCCATACCTTTTAATAATTTTCTATGCATTTGTAATGTCTTGACAGATTGTTTAAAAATATTCTCCTCGGGTGAATTAAGTACAACAAAATGATCTGGATGAAAATCAATACGCATATTCATTCGAATAGCGTAATCACCTAGCACTTTTAAATTTTCTTTTAAGGGACGAATGTAGTTCCACTCTAACAACTCCTCATGATTCGCTAAAGGAATCAACTTGGAACTAAGTCGAAAAAAGGATATATCATGGCCTTTGTTATGTTTTAATAACCGTAAGCAATTTTCCAAATTCGAATTAGCAATTCTTTCAAGTTTACGAATCGCCGCTTCCCGATCATCTATTTTTTGAAACTGCGCGTACGTCATCGTTTGAGATGGAGATGCGTTTTTCAAATGTACACTCATCGCAACATACCCAAGTCTTACAAGCATGTAGCACCTCATTTCTACACAAGTTATTATGTAGTATGTACAATTACAGAAATAAAAAAAGAGAATGCCGGAAAAGGGCATTCTCTTTTTTACTATTAAGCTTGTGGCTTACGGCTATGATGTTTTCTTTCACCGCGTCCGTTTGAAGATCCTGGGCGACCTTGACCTTCTCCACGACGACCACGGTTGCCGCCATCACGATTGCGATCACGGTTACCGTCACGATTACGACCATCACGATTGCGGTCACGGTTACGACCATCGCCACCGCGTCCATCACGACTACGATTACGGTTACCATCACGGTATCCGCCTCCGTTACCGCCGCGTTTTTTAGAACCCCCACCTCTTGCAACAACTGGTGGTTCTGATGTTAAAGCGATTGGAGTTGTATCTGGCTCTTTTGTCATCATTTTTAAAGCAGCAGCTACTACTGTTACAGAGTCGTTCTCTTCTAACATTTCTTCCGCAATACGCTTGTAGTATGCTAAGTTTTCATTTTCAATTGTGTTTTGAAGTTTTTCAGCGATTAAACGTTGTTGACCTTCTAGTGCCTCGTCAAGTGTTGGTGCATCCATGCGGTCCATTTTACGTTTTGTTGTACGCTCGATATTTTTTAATTGTCCGGATTCACGTGGTGTTACAAATAGCATTGCAATACCTTTTTTACCTGCACGACCAGTACGTCCAATACGGTGAACGTATGATTCTGGATCTTGTGGAATATCGAAGTTGTATACGTGTGTTACACCTGAAATATCAAGACCACGCGCAGCAACGTCTGTTGCAACAAGAACTTCAATAGAACCTTCTTTGAACTTACGTAATACAGACATACGTTTCGCCTGAGTTAAATCACCGTGGATACCTTCCGCAGCATAACCACGTAAATTTAATGCTTCTGATAATTCATCAACACGACGCTTTGTACGACCGAATACAATCGCAAGCTCTGGAGATTGAATGTCTAATAAGCGTGTCAATACATCAAACTTTTTCTTTTCTTGCACTTCTAAATAGAACTGCTGAATGTTTGGCATTGTTACTTCTTTTGCTTTTACTTTAATGTGTTGAGGCTCAGTCATGAAACGCTCAGCAATACGACGGATTGGATCCGGCATTGTCGCTGAGAATAGTAATGTTTGGTGTGTTTCTGGCACATCTGTTAAAATTGCTTCAATATCTTCAATGAAGCCCATGTTTAACATTTCATCCGCTTCGTCAAGAACAACTGTCTCTACGTTTTGTAAGCGAAGTGTTTTACGGTTAATATGATCTAAAATACGACCCGGCGTACCAACAATAATGTGTGGGTGTTTTTTTAGAGCACGAATTTGGCGGTTAATATCTTGACCACCGTAAATTGGTAAGATACGAACGCGTTTATGTTTACCAATTTTGTATAGCTCTTCTCCAACTTGAATTGCTAATTCACGCGTTGGCGCGATAACAATACCTTGAACCGATTCTTTATGTGTATCCACTTTATCTAATAGTGGTAATCCGAATGCTGCTGTTTTCCCTGTACCTGTTTGTGCTTGCCCAATAATATCCTTACCTTGCAATGCATGTGGAATTGTTTCAGCTTGAATTGGCGTAGCCTCTTCAAAGCCCATACTTTCAACAGATTGCAGTAAAGAATCACTTAATCCTAATTCTCGAAATGTTGTCAATGTTACTTCTCCTTTTCTATCCTATACTTATCATTTAAAAAAAGGCGTTTTCCGAATTTGCGGAAAAGCCCTTTTCCTGAATGCTCACGTATATAAACGGGCGTATATTCTTCACGAAAATACTTCTAAACGTTATTACACTTTATCAATTATAAGTTTTGTATGTGTAAAAAGCAAACCCAACTGTTACCTTATTTTCATATTCAGAGGTTTTTTCTTCACTTTTATTTTTTTATATTTACTGTAAGCGCTTATTATAAGTTTCTTCTTTTTTCGTTGCTATCATCCCTATTTATATACACCAATTATTTCAACATCGTAATTACTTCTTCCAATTTCATACCGCGAGATGCTTTTATTAATACAACATCTTTTGCATCGACTACTGCTTGCAACTCTTTTACTAACTCTTCTTTATTATCATAAGCCTTTACACGTTCGTTAGGGAAATTAATTTTCGCTCCTTCAGCAATTTGAGCCCCTAATTTACCATATGTGAACACATAGGAGATTTTTGCTGGATCGATTAATTTACCTACCTCATAATGAAACTGTACTTCTTGATCTCCAAGCTCTAACATATCGCCGAGAACAACAATTTTTTTAGAGAATCCATCTAAACCATTCATTAGGTGGAATGCTGCTTCCATAGCTGTTGGACTTGCATTATAAGCATCGTTGATAATTGTTAATCCACTATTTGTTTTTACAATTTCCATACGCATGCCTGTCATTTGAAGTGTTACTAAACCTTCTTTCATCTCTTCCCACGTTACACCAAAATGTTTCGCAATTGCCATAGAAGCAAGCGTATTATACACATTGTGTTTCCCTAATACCGGTAGATAGAATGAAATGTTTTCTTCTCTATTCATTTTAAAGTGTGTCCCAGTTGCTTGTAACGTTACAGTCGTTGGATAGTAATCATTTGCTCTAGCATCACCAAACGTAACTGTTTCAGCTATTAAATTCATTTCAGGAACACGATTCGTTAATAACGGCTCATCTCCGTTATATACGAACACTCCACCTTCTTGTAATCCTGTCACAATTTCTAATTTCGCTTCAGCAATTGCCTCACGAGAGCCTAAGTCCATTAAATGCGCTTCACCAATGTTCGTAATGATAGCTGCATTTGGACGAGCTAACTTAGATAAGAATTCAATTTCCCCGCGGCTTGACATTCCCATTTCTAATACAGCTACTTCTGTATTTTCTTCTAAGTTTAAAATAGTAAGAGGTAGCCCGATATGATTATTGAAGTTTCCTTCTGTTTTTTGAACTTTGAATTTAGTCGCAAGAAGACTTGTTACAATATCTTTTGTAGATGTTTTACCGTTACTACCTGTCACACCAATCACTTTAACGTCCAATTGGTCGCGATAGTTTTTTGCTAACATTTGTAATGCTGATAGCGTGTCTTCCACAAAAATAACCGGAAGATTCTCAGGTGGATTTGCTACATCTTTCATCCATAATGTCGCCACAGCTCCATTTTCAACAGCTTTATCTACAAAAGCATGTCCATCGAAACGTTCACCTTGAATCGGAACATATAAGTTTCCTTTTTCGATTTTTCTCGTATCAATAGACACTCCTTGTATAGTAATTCCCTCATACTGCTCTGCTAATCCCGTACCATTTGTCATTTGTTCTACTTGTTTTAACGTTCGATTTATCATAAAAACACTCCTTACATAGAGGAAGCACTATTCCTTCGAATAGTGCCTCCTCCTTTTTTTGTTAGATTGTATATTTAATTTTTTGTTTTTCTTCGTGACGCTCCATTGCTAAACGAATTAGCTCTTCAATTAATTCCGGATACGGTAATCCAGTATGTTGCCATAGTAGAGGGAACATACTAAACGGCGTAAATCCTGGCATCGTATTCACTTCGTTAATATATACTTCTCCATCTTTCGTTAAGAAGAAATCAGCTCGCGTTAAGCCAGCACCATCTAACGATTGGAATGCAACAATCGCATCTCGTTTAATAACATTAGACTCTTCTTCTGTCATTTCAGCTGGAATAATTAACGCTGTATCACCATCGATGTATTTCGACTTATAATCATAGAAGTCTTTTTTAGGTACGATTTCACCTACAACTGAACATTTCGGTTCATCATTACCTAGTACACCAACTTCTACTTCACGTCCAACGATATTTTCTTCCACAATAATTTTACGGTCAAATTGGAATGCTTCTTCAAATGCATTCTCAAGTTCTTCACGATTTTTACACTTATTAATCCCAACACTTGAACCAAGGTTTGCTGGTTTTACGAAGCAAGGGTATCCTAATACTTCTTCTACTTTTTCATATGCTGTTTCACGATCTTTTTCCCATGCACTACGAATAAATGATGCATATTTTGCTTGTTTCAATCCAGCTTCTGCAAAGATGTTTTTCATAACAACTTTATCCATACCAGCAGCAGATGCTAGAACACCATTTCCTACATACGGAATATTCATTAATTCTAATAATCCTTGCACCGTTCCATCTTCACCATTTGGTCCATGTAGTAATGGGAAAATAACATCGATAGCATTTTCCTCAGCATTTGTAGATGGAATGATTTCTGTGCTTAATGATAACGGAGAAATCGCATTTTCTGCACCGCTCATTTTTAGAACTTCAACATCTGTTACTTCACCTTCAATACGCTCACCGCGTACCCATTGACCTTGTTCTGTAATATAAATTGGATGAATCTCGAATTTATCTTGATTTAATGCTTTAATAGCAGCAAGAGCCGTTTGTAGCGAAACTTGATGCTCAGCTGATTTTCCACCATATAATAAACCTAATTTAATTTTTGTCACTGAAATCACCCTAACCAATTGTTTTCATTTTTCTATTTTAGCACTTTTTATAAAAATAGGTAGTTCCTATTTGAAATAAAATGCAACTTCCACAAATAATTAAATGACACCACTTATTGGTTTTCTATACTTTTTCCACTTAAATTTCTTCATAGATATATAAAATTGCAACTCAATCTAGTTATGTACCTAAAATATGTAGAAATCCCCTTTTTGTGTATGTCATCTAATTATTAAGAAGATTGTTTGGTTAGTGTGCTTTTTTGCCTTTGTTCAACAAGGCGGTCTAAAGAAATATATACAATACCTGCAACTACACAACCTACAGCTAAAATTGTAAATAGAAAGTGGCCAAGTAATCGGTCTAATAAAAAACCTCCAAGAAGTGGGCCGAATGCACTTCCTGTAATCCACTGCAAACTTGCAGCTCCCATATAAGTCCCCCTCAAATGCTCAGGGGCCAAATTCGCTACAAACGTCATCTGTACAGGCGACATAATCATCTCACCTAACGTATATATGGCATATACAAACAGTAAAGTTATTAAAATAATCGTAGCATTTGTATCAAGTCCTCCAAACCACTTCGGTAACCACCCTATGAAAAATAACCCAATCCCAAACAAACATGCACCATATAACATCGTCTTTCCAACAGGTTTATCTGTGACCCATTTTGAAATTTGAAATTGGAACAACACAACTAATAGTCCATTTAAAGCCATTAAATATGGATATGGATTGTTAGTTCCAAAAATATCTTTCATTTCATTGTCAAAGTGCAGCGGCAACATGCCTTCTGTTTGAGAAAATCCCATCGAAATAATGATACCTGCTAATAAATAAATCATGAGTGCCTTATCTCGCAATACAATTTTCCACACTGCTCCTGATTCTTTTTCTGTATCACCTTCTTTATTCGTACTCTTTGGCATTGTCTCTTGAATAAGGACGAATACAAGTAACGCATAAAATAACATCGTAGATGCGGCAATAATAAACACAAGGTTCTTCGATAACATAACTACTGAAGCCCCCATTATCGGACCAATTGCAGCACCTATATTGTGTCCCATTCGCAATAAACCATATGCTTCTGTTCTTTTTTCTGGCGCCGTTACATCCGCAACCATCGCTGATGCAGCTGGATGAAATAACGAATTACTTAATCCTAAAAAAATAGATAAAATCGCATATGGAATAAATCCTTCTATAAATAAAAAACCGAGCATGAATACCGCATTGCTCGCCATCGAAAATATCATAATCGGTTTTCTTCCATATATATCAGCAATTCTTCCCCCTATAATTGATCCAAAGCTTGCAGCAATTGGAGACAGTGCCATAATCACTCCGACCTGTAATAATGAATCTACCTTATCTTTTAAATATAATGCAAAAAAAGGCATCAACATCATCATTGCAATTCCATTTAACGTCTCACCAATAAACCGAATCCATACGTTACGGTCCATCTCCCTTAACTCACGCCACGTATTTTTCATTATTTCACCCCTTTTGTTCACCAATAATTATCTTATAACAAGTTCAGAAGAATGTAAATTTTCAAAAATAAAAATCCATTCTAACAGAATTAGAATGGATTTTTCTACTTATAAATTGGCTGCGTCGTCTTCTTCTTTACTATTATTTAAAGCACTATGTTTTCGGCTATATAAGAAGTAAACCGCAATACCGATAATCATCCATACACCAAAACTAATCCAAGCCGTCCCGGATAATTGAAGCATTAAGTATAAACAAAAAATTACCGTTAACGCTGGTAAAAACGGTACAAGCGGGGCCTTAAATGCTCTTGGTAAATCAGGATGCGTTCTTCTCATTACAATAACAGCAACAGCTACAAGTGCAAAGGCTGATAAAGTCCCCATATTTACAAGATGCGCTAACACATTTAAATCTATTAATCCTGAAATAAGTGCTGCAATAATTCCCGTTGTCCACGTATTTAAAAACGGTGTTTTAAATTTCGGGTGAACTTTAGCAAGACGTTTCGGCAACAATCCGTCTCTACTCATTGCATATGAAACTCGTACTTGCCCATACATCATAACTAACATTACTGTTGTGATTCCTGTAATTGCGCCTACTGAAATTACTCCCGCTAAACTATCTTGTCCAATAAATTGAAGTGCAAAAGCGACTGGATCTGATATATTCAACTGTCCGTATGGAACAATTCCTGTCAAAATAAGCGAAACAATAATATAAAGAGCCGTACAAATTAATAAAGATGCAATAATACCAATTGGTAAATCACGTTGTGGACGTTTCACTTCTTCTGCTGCCGTTGAAACTGCATCAAACCCTATGAATGCAAAGAACACTGTAGCAGCTCCAGCCATTACACCATCTAAGCCAAATGGCATAAAAGGCGTCCAGTTTTCAGGTTTCACATAATTAAAACCAGCAAAGATAAAAATAAGAACAACCGCTAGTTTAATAAATACCATAATATTATTTACACGTGCACTTTCACGAACACCTCTAGATAAAAGAACTGTCATCACTAAAATAATGAGAACTGCCGGCAAATCAATTATTCCACCCTTTCCTGTACCAGGGGCTGAGGAGAGAATGGTAGGAATATGAATTCCAAATCCCTTTAATAAAGATTGGAAGTACGCGGACCAACCATTTGCCACAGCAGAGGTTGCAAGTAAATACTCAAGCATTAAGTCCCATCCAATTAAAAATGCGAATACTTCTCCCATCGTCGCATATGTGTACGTATACACACTGCCTGAGACAGGAACTGAAGAAGCAAATTCAGCATAACAAAATGCAGCAAAGGCACATGCTAACGCGGCTATCGCAAATGATAATATAATAGCTGGTCCAGAATGTTTCGCTGCTACCACGCCCGTTAGAACAAAAATACCCGTTCCAACAATTGCCCCGATTCCAAGCATCGTTAAATCTAGTGCGCCCAATGTTCTTGCTAACGTCTTTTGTTTACTCTCTTGCATTAACTTTGCAATAGGCTTCTTTTGAAAAATTTGCTTCATAGCATGCTCCTCCAAGTTTTAAATTTTCTGAAAATTTTTAATTCGCTTTTTTATTTTACTCATAGCACTTTTCCCAGTCAATACTTTTGTCGAAATAAGTAGAAACTCTTATGAATATGCACGATTTTTATCATTCTTTCTATATATCTTTCTATAATTTTTTTTGGTATTATTATACATGTCGATTCCATGAAAAAGGCATGCTCTGTTATTGAGCATGCCTTTTTCTTACTTATTTCACAGTATATGATCCCTCTTCAATCCAGCTATACATATATTTTTCATCTTCTGTTTCATGTGCTTGTTTTACAATACGAAGCGGACGGAATGTATCTATCATAACAGCTAATTCAAGCGTTTCTTTTTTCCCTATACTCGCCTCTGTTTTCCCAGGATGTGGCCCGTGAGGAATGCCGCTCGGATGAAGTGTAATAGACCCTTCCTCCACACCTTTTCGGCTCATAAAGTTACCTTCTACATAGTACAGTACTTCATCACTATTCACGTTACTATGATAATACGGTGCCGGAATAGATTCTGGATGATAGTCATATAAACGTGGTACGAAAGAACAAATAACGAAATTGTGACCTTCGAACGTTTGATGTACTGGAGGTGGCTGATGAATACGACCTGTAATTGGTTCAAAATCCTCTACATTAAAGACCCACGGATATAAATAGCCATCCCAACCAACAACATCTAACGGATGATGTCCTAAAACATGTTTATGCATATATCCCCTCGACTTTGTCATTACGACAAACTCACCTTTTTCATCATACGTCTCTAATTTTTCAGGACCACGAATATCTCTCTCACAAAACGGGCTATGCTCTAACAATTGTCCATATTCATTACGATAGCGACGCGGTGTTGTAATTTGACTATTTGCCTCTACAACAAGAAACTTAGTCTCTCCTTCATCTGGAATAACACGATAAATCGTTCCAATTGGAATTGTTACATAATCGCCTTTTCTATAATGAACCGTTCCAAACATCGTTTCAATTTTTCCTGTTCCGTAATGGACAAACAACATTTCATCGCCATCACCATTACGGTAGAAATAGTCCATTTTTTCTGTTGGGCTCACTACTCCGATTAATAAATCCTCATTCCCAAGTATAAAGTTTCTTCCGCTTACTGCATCACCACTTTTTTTATTTTCTTTCGTGCGAAAGTGACGATGAGAAAGAGCAACATCTTCTTCATACTGCAACTGACAAGAATGAGATAATGCCGCATGCCCTACTTCCGTTGGCATATAATGATGGTACAAAATAGATTGCGTACCAGAAAAACCTTTTGTTCCCATTACCTGCTCACGATAAAGCGACCCGTCTTTTTTACGGAATTGTACATGTCGTTTATGAGGTAGCTCCCCCATGTGACGATAAAACATGCCCATCACCTGCTTCCCTTTCTATTTTGACCGTATTACGTAATGTACCTAAACCAGTAATCGTAAGTTCTACCACATCACCATCTTGTAGCCACTCTTCTGTGCCTAGTTCTAAAATGCAACCTGTTCCTACTGTTCCAGAACCAATCACATCGCCTGGATATAATGTAACGTCTTCCGAAGCACGTTCAATCATTTCAGCAAATGTATAGTAAATATCTCGGAAGTTCCCTTTTGATAATAGCTTTCCATTTACATGAGCAGTCATCTCTAACTCATAACGGTCACCATTACGATAAATATCTAGTTCCTCTTTCGTAACAAGGTACGCTCCTAATGAAGTTGCAAAATCTTTTCCTTTCGCTGGACCAAGTCCTACCTTCATTTCTGTTGCTTGTAAGTCCCTTGCACTCCAATCATTCATAATACAATAACCAAAAATATATTCCTCTGCTTGCTCACGAGAAATATTTCTTCCTTCTTTCCCAATTACGCAAGCAATCTCTAACTCATAATCAAGTTTTTTAGATTTCTTCGGACTAATTACAACATCATCGGGACCAACTACAGCACGATGGTTCGTAAAATAAAAAACCGGGATATCGTACCATTCAGGTACAACATCTAACCCTCTTCGGCCACGTGCCGTTTTTACGTGCTGTTCAAATGCATAAAAATCCCTAATACTACTCGGATTAGGAATCGCTGCTACTAATTGCACTTCCTCTAAAGAATATATGCCCTTTTCCGGCTTGTTAATATTACGCAACACTTCTACATACTCATCCACTTTCTCTAAAAAGGCGAACATAGAAGAAGGTAATTTTCCACCACTAGCAAGATTCATATCGATTACTTTGTCACCTTCAAGCCATCCAGCTCGCATTTCTTTTGAAGGAAGACGAAATGTAACAAATTTCATCATGATTCCTCCTTATGAAAATGAAATTTCCACCAGCAAAAGAATCCCTGCTGGTGGATATAAATTTTATAAATTTCCGCGACGCTCTTGTTCTCTTTCAATTGATTCAAATAACGCTTTAAAGTTTCCTTCTCCAAATCCACGAGACCCTTTACGCTGAATGATTTCAATAAATAAAGTTGGACGATCTACAATTGGTTTCGTAAAAATTTGTAGTAAATAGCCTTCATCATCGCGATCTACTAAGATCTTTAATTCTTTTAACTTATCAATTTCTTCATCAATTTTTCCAACTCGTGCAGTTAATTCATCATAATAAGTATCTGGTGTATCTAAAAACTCCACACCATTTGCACGAAGCGCTTCTACTGTTTTAACAATGTCATTTGTTAGTAAAGCAAGATGCTGTACACCTGCTCCATTGTAGAATTCTAGATATTCTTGAATTTGTGATTTTCGCTTTCCATCTGCTGGTTCGTTAATAGGGAACTTAATACGACTTCCATTTGTCATAACCTTCGACATTAATGCTGAATACTCTGTACTAATATCATCATCATCAAAATGGATCATTTGTTTAAAGCCCATAACGTTCTCGTAATAACTAACCCACTCTTCCATCTTTTCAACATTACCAACTACATGGTCTACAGCAATTAAACCTGACTCTTCAAATGGAATATCAAACTCAGCCTTTTGGAATCCTGGCATAAATGTTCCTTTATAATTTTTACGCTCTACAAGCGTATGAATTGTATCACCATACGTACCAATAACTGCTTTTTTCAATGTACCGTTCTCGTCTGTTAACTCTACAGGTGGAGCAATTGCGACGGCACCACGTTTCACCGCTTCCGAGTATGCTTTATCAACATCGTCAACAAGTAACGCCACATCTTTCACGCCATCACCATGAGTCTTTACAAATTCTGCAATACGATTGTCGCTACTTAAAGCCCCAGACACAACGAAACGCATATTTTTTTGCACAAGAACATAAGATACTTTTTCACGATTACCAGTTTCTAATCCAGAGTAAGCCACAATTTTGAATCCGAATGCTCTCGCAAGGTAATAGCTTGATTGCTTTGCATTTCCTACGTAAAATTCCAAATGATCTACATCACGTACTGGAAAAAAGTCCTCCATTTGTGCAGCTAGCGTATCCATAGATTTTTGTTTCATAAAATCCTCATCCCCCTGTAAATAGATTAAATGGTCCATACTTAAAACCAACCGAAAACGCTTCCAACATCAATTAATAGAAATTAGTTAGCAAGCTAACAAATTCTGACCTTTAAAATTTTCTATCTTTTCTGTCAAATTCCTCTTTTTTTCTTACATATAAAATTCGACTTTTTTCTCTTTAAAATAAAGGGGACTATTCATACTTGAAGGGATATATAGAAGAAAAATAAAAAAGACCCCAACATATTAATTACTTACTAATATGCTAGAGTCTTTATTTTTTTTGAATAATTGTATTTATATGTCTCATACTAATACATTTGCAAGGAATAGAATAAATGATGTTAATACTACCGCTCCACCTAATGATCCTAATAAATCTGTTTTTGTTACTTGTAACACTTGTTCACTGTTCATATTCCTCATTCTCCTTTCATTTTGTATAATGTAAAACTTCTATTACACTAATACACTTGATAGAAATACGATTAATGCTGTTAATACTACCGCTCCACTTGCTGATCCTACAAAGTCACCTTTTGTTACTTGTAATACTTGCTCTTTCATTTTGCATTCTCCTCTCATTTTTCTTTTGTTACAAAGTTTTTATTATACTAACACGCTTGATAGAAATACGATTAATGCTGTTAACACTACTGCTCCACTTGCTGATCCTACGAAGTCACCTTTTGTTACTTGTAATACCTGCTCTTTCATTTCTTTCATTCTCCCTTCATTTGTTTTTTGTTACAAAACTTTTATTATACTAACACGCTTGATAGAAATACGATTAACGCTGTTAATACTACTGCTCCACTTGCTGATCCTACGAAATCACCTTTTGTTACTTGTAATACTTGCTCTTTCATTTTGCATTCTCCTCTCGTTTTCTTTTGTTACAAAACTTCTATTATACTAATACGCTTGATAGAAATACGATTAATGCTGTTAATACTACTGCTCCACTTGCTGATCCTACGAAGTCACCTTTTGTTACTTGTAATACTTGCTCTTTCATCTTATGTATCCTCCTTTTAATAAGTTATCTATATGTAATTTCTAAGAAATGTTTATTTCACAGTTTTTATGTTGGCGTTACATTAAAATTAATAACGTAACGTTTGTAACATTAATGTAACATAACTATTGTTACGTTGCAATATAATTACGTAAATTTTATTACACTTTTTTACGTTTTTTTATAAACATCCTAAAAAACCTTGATTTAATGCATTTTCTACTAACTTCATGTTTGTAACATTCATGTAATATTACAGTCATATAACGAAACATCCCCATATCCACCTCTACTTTTGTTACAAATTAACATAAATCTTTCATTAATAAAGTGGAATCTATCAAATTCTTACTGATAGTTCATGCGAGATAAAATACAATCTTTCCAAGATAAGTTTATATGTTTCCTCCATATAACTATGTATAATAAAAACAAAGAGGTGGTCATTTTGAAATTAATCGCATTAGATATGGATGGTACACTACTATCATCTAATCTTGAAATCTCCAGCGAGAACTTACAAGCTATCCAAACTGCAAAAGAGGCTGGTCATATAGTTATGATTTGTTCTGGTCGTGCAAAAGAAGATGCTTTAAAATTATTGGAAGAATATAAACTATCTCTTCCGGTTGGAGCGAGCAATGGGGCAATTGTTTATGTGGATGGAAAAGTAATTAACTCGCGTTGTTTACAAAACGATAAAGTATACAAGCTTGCAAAATTACTAGAATCTGAAGGTTTTCCTTATAAGCTATATACGAATAAAGGAGTTTATTCTCCATATACATGGCAAGATCAAGTCATGCAAGCGTTCGAAGAGAACAAGCATACACTAGATGTTACACTTGAGGAACTTGAAAGAATTACAGAAAAACAAAAGAAATCAAACTTAATTACTGATTTCCAAAAAATCGAAGATGTTGTAAATAATCCAGAATTAGAAATATCTAAATTCTTCATTTTGACGTTTAACGCAGAGCATCGTACACAGCTATTAAGCGTGTTACAAGAAGACACCGATATTTCAGTTACAGCATCCGCTCCTACTAATGTAGAAATTATGGATAAGCATGGTCATAAAGGGAACGGTCTACAAGAAATGGCCGCTTATTTCAATATACCAATTGAAGATACTATTGCAATCGGGGACAACTTTAATGATGTGCCAATGTTACAAGTAGCTGGCTTATCAGTGGCAATGGGAAATGCTGAAGAAGATGTAAAAAAACTATGTGATGTTGTAACATTAACAAACAATGAACATGGTGTTGCTCATGCAATCGAGCAATTTGTATTGAAACAAACTTCATCTAGTAAATAAAAAAAGGACTCTTTCAGTTTCTGAAAGGGTCCTTCTCTTTTATACATGATGACAAGCAACAAAGTGCTCTTCACCAACATTACGGAATTCTGGTACCGTTTGTTTACAAATATCTGTTGCAAATGGGCAACGTGTATGAAAGCGACAACCTGAAGGTGGATTCGCTGGACTTGGAATATCACCCTCTAGTATAATTCGCTCTCGCTTCACTGTTGGGTCTGGTATTGGCACAGCGGATAACAATGCTTTTGTATACGGATGGAGTGGATTTATAAATAACTCATCACGTGGCGCTGTTTCCACAATCGTTCCTAAATACATAATTCCAATCTTCGTACATAAATGCTCTACTACGCTTAAATCATGTGAAATGAATAAATAAGATAGTCCTTTTTTCTCCTGTAACTCACTAAATAAATTAATGATTTGTGCTTGAATAGATACATCTAGTGCTGCCACAGGTTCGTCAGCTACAATAAATTCTGGATTTAATACCATAGCTCTTGCGATAACGATACGTTGACGTTGTCCACCAGAAAACTCATGAGGGTACCGGTCAATATGATATGGAGCTAAGCCACATAACTCTAATACTTCTGTCACCTTCTCACGAACATTTTCTTTCGTCGCTAATCCGTGAGCTAACATCGGCTCACCAAGCGCTTCCCCAATTCTCATTCTCGGATTTAATGAGCTAAATGGATCTTGGAAAACAAGTTGCATATTAGGACGATGTTTTCTCAATTCTTCCTTAGATAAAGAGTGAACATCTTGCCCTTTAAACTTCACTTCCCCTTCCGTTTTTTGAACGAGACGTAAAATTGTTTTTCCTATCGTCGTTTTTCCGCTTCCCGATTCACCAACGAGGCCGAATACTTCACCTTTATTAATAGTAAAACTTACCCCATCAACTGCTTTTACATGTCCAACCGTTCTACTAAATATGCCGCCTTTAATTGGAAAATATGTTTTTAAGTTCTTTACTTCTAATAATGGTTCACTCATTGTTCCGCACGCTCCTCATATAACCAGCAAGCAACTTTATGATTCTCATCATGTACATTCAAACTTGGTGCCTCTTCTTTACATATTTCCATACAATGCTCACAACGGCCGCTAAAGTAGCAAAACTCATCCAAACCAACTAAATTAGGAACTTGCCCTGGAATAGAATATAGTTTATCTATTCGTTTACCCATTACTGGTTTTGATTTCAACAAACCTTTCGTATACGGGTGTTTCGGATTTTTGAATATCTCTAGTACTGGGGCTTCTTCAATAACTTTCCCGCCATACATAACGACAACATAATCAGCCATTTCCGCTACGACACCTAAGTCATGTGTAATTAATAAAATCGACGTTTTAAATTCTTCTTTCACTTGTCTTAGTAGATCCAATATTTGAGCCTGAATCGTAACATCAAGAGCCGTTGTCGGTTCATCCGCAATTAATAACTTAGGATTACAACTAAGTGCAACAGCAATCATAATACGTTGTAACATACCACCACTTAGTTCGTGTGGATAAGAATGGACGATTTCATCCGCACGAGCTATGCCGACTTTACGAATTAACTCAATCGCCTTCTTATATGCTTCATTTTTACTAAGCAGTTCATGCTCCCTTAACGTCTCTACAATTTGTTCCCCTACAGTAAATACTGGATTTAGCGATGTCATCGGTTCTTGGAAAATCATCGCAATATCATTCCCTCGTAAACTACGAAGCTCTTTCTCTTTCATTCCTAAAAGACTTTTTCCTTCATATAAAATATCTCCTCCTACTACACTGCCTGATTCAGCAATAAGTCCCATAATAGATAAAGCCGTTACACTTTTCCCGCAACCAGATTCACCTACAACACAAACAGTTTCACCTTCTCGAACTGTAAAACTAACATGATTCACAGCTTTTACTGTTCCTTCTTCTGTCTGAAAGTGTGTTTGTAAGTCTTTCAACTCTACTACCGCTTTACTCATATTCCCTCACCTACCGTCTCATCTTTGGATCTAACGCATCACGAAGTGCATCACCAAGTAAATTAATGGATACAACTGTTATAAAAATTGCAAAACCAGGCGGAATCCATAACCACGGACGCTTTTGGAAATCAATTAATGAGTTAGCTGCGCTAATCATATTCCCCCATGACGGTGTAGGTGGGACGACTCCGAGACCTAAGTAGCTTAGTGCGGACTCACTTAAAATAGATCCAGCCACGCCCAAAGTTGCTACAACAATAAGTAACGGAAAGACATTAGGAATTAAATGATGAATAATTTTTCGAGAATCCTTTAATCCTAATACATCTGCTGCTTGCATAAAGGCTTGCTCCCGCAATGTTAAAATTTGTCCTCTCACAAGACGAGCAAGCCCTGGCCATCCTACTAAACTTAAAATAATCATTACAACATATAAACGGTATTCTGATGGTAATTTCCATTCTGATAAAATCGCTCCCATTATAATAAGTAGCGGTAATCCCGGAATGGACATTAGCACATCCGCAACACGCATAATTAAATGATCCACAACCCCTCGATAAAAACCAGCAATTGCTCCTAATAAAGCTCCTAGTATAACGGATAGTAGCATCGACGCTAAACCAATTGTTAATGAAATACGCCCTGCTTGCATAAGTCTAGTTAAAATATCCCGCCCCAACTGGTCTGTTCCAAGCCAATGTGACAGGCTGGGCGGTTTATTAATTTGTGTTACTTGTACTTTCCCATCTGCATATGGTGAAAAGATTGGACCGATAAAACTAAATAAAAACATAAATATTAAAACGTATAAGCCACACAGTGCCATCTTATTTTTCTTGATTTTTTTATACGCTTGGCGCCATGGTGATGATTCATTTTTCTTTTTCCGTTCTTTCTTTTTCCCTATTATTGGTGTAATAGTCTCCATATCTTTCCCCCCTTTACTTCAATCGAATTCTTGGATCAACAAACGCATATACAATATCAGCTAAGAAATTAGCCATAATTGTTAAACAAGAAAGAAACATTGTAAACGCCATTAATACGGTATAATCACGGAAGTTTAATGCCTCTAATTGAATACTCCCAATCCCTGGCCAATTAAAAATCTGTTCAATAATAATAGCTCCTGAAAATAAACCCGGTAATTCAAAAGCGAGTAATGTAATTGCTGGCAAAATTGCATTTTTCAATGC
The DNA here is from genome assembly GCF_031983925.1 of Bacillus sp. (in: firmicutes). Classification (NCBI taxonomy): domain Bacteria; kingdom Bacillati; phylum Bacillota; class Bacilli; order Caryophanales; family Bacillaceae; genus Bacillus; species Bacillus sp. (in: firmicutes). Next base: position 25,114 of record NZ_DALYZR010000011.1, read on the forward strand.
ATGTTTATAAATAACGGTTCTTTCTTTTAAACCTTTTGCACGAGCGGTACGAATATAATCTTGTCTAATAACATCCAACATGCCGGTTCTAAAATATCGTGTTAACGATCCTACACCAAGAAGCGTTAAAATAAATACAGGTAGAATCATATGACGTAATACTTCTAATATGTATGCTATCCCTGTTGAGTTACTCCCAATATCAATCATGCCACCAATAGGTAATAACTTTAAATCAACTGCTAATAATTTAATTAAAAATAGTCCGATAAAGAATGATGGAAATGACATTGCTGCAAAGATACCGATTGTTACCAATCTATCAAACCAAGAGTGCTGCTTTGTTGCAGAAATAACCCCAATAATAAGAGCAATAATCCAAGTGAAAAATAAAGCTGCAACAGCAACAATAAATGTATTCCAAATGAATTTATTAAGTAATGAAGTTACCGGTTCTTGATACTGTAAAGAAAATCCAAAATCACCATGCAAAGCATTCACTAACCAATGAAAATACCTTTCAATAATTGGTTTGTTTAAGCCGTATAATTCCCTTAATTCTTGGGCTCTCTCTGGTGTTAACTTTGGATTTGAATCAATATAATCTCCCGGCAAAAGTGCAAATAAGAAAAAAATAATAATAGATGTACCAAACAATGTAGGGATCATTTGAAGGAACCTACGAATGATATATGTTTTCACCTTTTGTCTCCCCAATCCTATTTACTTAAAAATAGAAGAACATTTTTTCAAAACAGCTACCATTCCATTGCTGTGTGAAAAAACGTCTTCTATTATTTAGGTCAATCCTTATTGTTCAATAGATAATACTGGTAAGTTAGAACTGATGCTATCGTACTTTTCTGGATCAATTCCTTTTATACGTGCATTATGAGCATACAGTAGTTTACGATAGTTTAATAAAATAACTGGTGGATCATCACTTAACTCTTTATACAGTTCTTTATAAATTGCTTTACGTTTTTCAATATCTGTCGTCCCTATACCTTTTACAATCAAGTCATCTACTTTCGGATTACTATAACCCGTATCACTTTTTGGATTAGTCGATAAGTAATCACTTACAACTTCACTTGGATCACTAATTCCTGGTGTTGAAACTGCCGCTAAATCGTAGTCACCTTTCCCTACTTTTGAAAGCATCGTATTAAAGTCCATCAACTCTGGATTTAATTCAACACCGATTTCTTTGTAACTTTCTTTTGCAATTGGAATAAAGATATCATTTGTTTTACCTGTATTTGATGCGTAGTATGTTAATTTTAATTTTTGACCATCTTTTTCACGAACCCCGTCAGAACCTACCTTCCAACCAGCCTCATCTAATAATTTTTTAGCCTTTTCTACGTCGTGTGGATATTTATTAATACCTTCTTCTGTATATGCCCATGAAACTGGCGCAATTGGTACGTTAGCAACAGATCCATATCCTTGTAAAGCTGTATCCACATACTTCTTACGGTCTAATCCATAAGTAAGTGCTTGACGTACCTTTTTATCTTTCAAATACGATTTCTTATTATTTACATAGATATAAGCAATATCACTTGATGATTCAAGATTAATGTTTGCAAACTCTAATCCTTTTAATTGGTCTATATTCTCAGGATTTGCTCTAAATCCACTATAGTCCAGTTCACCGGTTTGGAATAATTGGAATCCAGTATCACCTGATGTGATTTTGTAAATAAAGTTTTTGATTTTTGGTTTACCTGCATAATAATGTTCGTTAGCAACAAAGCGTACTTCTTGACCTGGAACATATTTTTCAAATTTATATGGACCCGCCGCAATTGGTTGCCCATATAATGCTTTTAAATAGTCTAAACTTGTATTTTGTTTATAATCTTTTCCATAATAAGCTTTTGATAGCACTGGACCACCTAAATTAATTAGCGCCTGTGAATTAACTTTTTCAGTTGTAATTTTAATTGTTTGTGGATCAACAACTTGAATTCCTTCAATAGAAGTTGCTTTTCCTTCTTTATATTCTTTTCCACCTTTAACAGCATACTGAGCAATGTCCATTCCACCTTCATACGCTTTATCATGAAGTAGTGTTAATGTAAATGCTACGTCCTCAGCCGTTAAAGGCGAACCATCACTAAATTTTAGATTTTTACGTAAATGGAATGTATATGTTAACTGGTCAGCAGAAATATCCCATTTTTCTGCAAGGTCCGGAATAGGTTTACTTTGTTTGTCTGTTGTTACTAGTGATGCAAAAATTACAGACGTTACATTTCCATCCCAACCATTCTCTTGGAAATATGGAAGGAAAACTCCCCCTGGCTTAGAAATAGCCGTAATAAAAGTATCCTTTCGCTGATTTGCTTTCTCTGGACTTTTCTTTTTATCTGTAGCTGGAATTGATTCAATCTTAGCGTCTTTTAAGTCTTGTTTTTTTACCGGTTCTGTAGAAGCCGTCTCTTCCTGTCCCCCACAAGCAGATAACACAAGCGAACTACTCAGTAATACCGAAAATACACCAGCCCATTTTTTTGTCTTTTTCTTCATTGTCCCCACCCTAACTTTTTAATAGTGATACCCTTTGAACTTATTAGCTTATGTATGCCTCCCACAGCACATTTATAGCCAATCGGAAAAGTCGGTTTTAATCGTAAAAAAATAGATGTTTTTGAGGGGTAACAATCCTATTCCGACCTTTCCGGTAGACTTTATGGTTATTAGCTTATATCTTCCGTTATATTTTGTCAATTCTTTCTAAAAAATATTTTTAGAATTTTTTCAAAATTATTGTTCTATCTTTAATTTAGGTAAACTTAACAAGATACCGTTATAGTTATCTTCTTGTAATCCTTGAATGCGTGCATGATGTGCAGACACAACTTTACTATTATTTAAGAAGATTACAGGCGGATCTTCACTCAACTCCTGGTACAACTTTTTATAAATTTCTTTGCGTTTTTCAATATCTAATGTTTCTAGTGCCTGCTTCGCTAATTCATCTACTTTCGGATTATGGTATCCATCATAGTTTCGTTTACTTGTTGAAACAAACTCCTCAATTGTTCCACTCGGATCATCAATCATTGGCGTAGATACCATTGCTAAATCATAATCACCTTTTATCACTTTTGAAATCATCGTATTAAAGTCCATATATTCTGGGTTAAACTCTACACCAAGCTTTTTATAATCCTCTTTCATCACCGGGATCATTACATCATTTATTTTACTTGCAGAAGAAGCAAAATAACTTACCTTCAATTTTTGACCATCTTTTTCGCGGATTCCATCTGAACCAGCTTTCCATCCAGCCTCATCCAATAATTCCTTTGCTTTCTCTAAGTTATACTCATATTTATTAATACCTTCTTCTGTATACGCCCAAGAAACTGGCGTAATCGGTACATTAACGAGTGAAGCATAACCTTGGAAATACGTATCAACAACTTTTTGACGCTCTAATCCGTAAATAAATGCTTGGCGGACACGCTTATCTTTAAAGTATGGTTTCTTATAATTCATTTTAATGTAGCCGTAAGAGCTTCCTGTATATACATTAATATTGGCAAAACCTAAATCCTTTAACTGTTCAATCGTCTCCGTATTTGTCGTAAAACCATCATAATCTACTTCCCCGGCTTGAAATTGTTGTAGCTTTGTATCACCTTTTGAAATTTTATAAATAAAGTGCTCAATCTTCGGTTTTCCTTCAAAATAATTTTCATTAGCTACAAATCGAACCTCTTGACCAGGAATATATTTATCTAATTTATAAGCTCCTGCTCCCATCGGTTTTCCATATAACTCTTTTAAATACTCCAGGTGCCCTTGTTTATACTCTTTCCCGTAATAAGCTTTAGATATAACTTCTCCACCGATTAATGATAGTGTTTGGGCATTTACCTTTTCAGTCGTAACCGTAATTGTTTTCGGATCAATGACTTGAATTCCCTCAATAAAGGTTGCCTTTCCTTCTTTATACGCTTGCCCCCCCTTTATTGCTGTTTGACTTATATCAGTCGCTCCACTATAAGTTGGATCGTGTAATAGCGTTAATGTAAATGCTACATCATCTGCAGTTAGTGGTGATCCATCACTAAACTTTAAACCATCTTTCAAATAGAACGTGTATGTAAGCTGATCCTCCGAAATATCCCACTTCTTCGCTAAAATTGGAATTGGTTTTCCTTCCTTATCGAGTCCAACAAGAGGTGCAAAGATAGCTTGCGTTATATTACCATCCCATCCATTCTCCATAAAGTGCGGAAGGAATATCCCTCCAGGACTCGGCATTCCAACTACAAAAGTATCTTTTCTTTCTTTTGCTTTTACGGGACTTTTTGCTTTGTCGCTTGCCTGAATAAATTCATCTTTTACTTTCGGTACGTTCCCAGCTTCGTTTGTACTCGCTTCCTCTTGACCACATCCGGCTAGTAATACTGATACACTCAAAAATGTAGCAATTGCTCCTTTAAAAACATTTTTCATTGCACTATCACCTTTACCTTCTTAATTTTTAACGATGTAGGAACATAGGACTCCTTTCTACAACTATATTAATTATTCCTATAAAAATAGTATGAATTAATTTCAAGATTATTCCTTTAAATATGTCAACCGTTCTCTTTTATTTCTTATTAAAAAATTAAAAATTCACTTCTATTCGTTCCGTATGAAACATAGAATACTAATAACCAATAACCAAAAAGGGGGCGAAAACATGGACAACCTATTCCAATACGTCCTGCACTACGTATTATTAACAATTATGATAGTCGGGGCGCTATTACTATTCCCATTCTTCCCAAAGTTCGTCCTCTTTTTAGCTTTTTTTATTATGCTCGGGATCGCTATTATCATTTCGACAAGAGAAGATAAAACACAAAAAGAAAACAGAGTTCAGCGTGTAAAGCTGTAACTCTGTTTTTTTGTTTTCAATCATGCTTTGCTGTTACACATACTTATGTCTCGGGAAATAATTAACCGATCTAAAAAGCTCCTAATACTATTTATGTTTCACAACCTATGGAAGTTACGAAACAAAGATTTATCAAATTTACTGTTTCACGTGAAACACAACTTTTATTTATCTCTTAAAGCAAAACAGCAGTATAAAAAAGCGAATCCCTTCAGTAAAACTGAAAGGATTCGCTTTTTATTTTTCACTCCACAATATTCTCTAACTCATTATATAACTCCGCTCGTAACAACTCTTTCTTCGTTTTTTCTTCATACAATTGTTCAAGCATTTCAACATCAACTACTTGTTCCATCTTACACTCAAGCGTATATATATCTTCTTCAACATGCATTAACTCAGTTTCAATCTCCTCAATATTCCTAACTTCTTTCTTTTTTACAGGGACTGTTTCCATACTTTTTCTTCCTTGGCGTCGCTGCTTTATTACTTGTGTCTCGATTTTTTCTTCCCACTTTTGACGCGCCCATGCATAGTTCCCTGCAAACTCAAATAATTTACACTCATCAATCCAATACGTCTTTTCAAATAACTTATTTAAAAAATAACGATCATGTGAAACAGCTAAAATCGTTCCATTATATTGTTCAAGAGCTTCCTCTAAAACTTCTCTTGATTCAATGTCGAGATGATTTGTTGGCTCATCTAAAATTAAAAAATTGATATCTTGATACATAAGTTGCGCAAGTCTTAACCTCATTTTTTCTCCACCGCTCAGTTGCGTTACTTTCTTAAACACCGCTGGACCATAAAATAAAAACTTAGCTAATATATGTCTCGCTTCTCCCTCTGTTACAGCTACACATTCCCTGAAAGCCTCCAATACATTACTCTTCATATTTCCGTACGCATGCTGGGATAAATAACCGATTTTCACACTACTTCCAATTCGAATTTCTCCAGCGTCTGGTTCTATTTCTTCTAATAATAACTTTAATAGCGTTGTCTTTCCTGTACCATTACGACCAACGATAGCTGCACGCTCTTGAAAACGAACATGTAAATTTGCTTCGTTAAATAAAAGATGTTCCGCAAATCTTTTACTCACTTCTTTCATTACAACAACATCTTTTCCACTTCTCTCTTGCCCTTCAAACTGAAGTCCTATTTGTTTTCGTTCTAAAATAGGTTTCTTTAGTTTCTCCATACGTTCCAGTGCACGTTCCATACTTCTTGCTCTCTTATGCAATCCTTCATTTGGAGGATTCGCCTGATTTGCCCATTCACGTAGTCGCTTAATTGCTTCTTTCATTTTCTTTATTTTCTTTTGCTGTTCTTGATAAGCCTGAAACTCCTGAAGCAACCTTTCTTCCTTTTCCTCAACAAACTGAGAATAGTTTGTATGATACACGTGAATCTCTCCATCTTCTAAATCAAAAATCTTCGTTACAACTTCATCAAGGAAATAGCGATCATGTGAAATAACCATAACTGTTCCGTTGTATTCTTTTAAAAATTGCTCTAACCATTCGACTGCAAATAAATCTAAATGATTGGTTGGTTCATCTAATAAAAGTAAATCTGGTTTCTGCAACAGCATGTATGCAAGGCTTACTTTTGTTTGCTCCCCACCACTTAGCTCCAGAAATGATCGATGGAATAGTTCTGTCACCTGTAAACCATTTGCTACCTTCATAATGTTCGCTTCGATTTCATAACCACCAAGAAACGCAAACTTTTCTTGGATGATTCCGTATCTCTCCATTAATTTTTGTAAAACAGAAGATTCCTGTTCTTCCGCCATATGTTTTTCTAAAGTACGCATTTCTCTTTCTAATTCTTTTTCTATTTTAAAAGCGGAACTCAATACTTCATATACAGTCATACTTTCATCAAATTTCGGAATTTGTGCCACATGACCAATACGTGTACCTTTCTTCATATGAATGGCCCCTGCATCCAAACTTTCCATTCCAGTTAGAAGCTGAAAGATTGTTGTCTTCCCACTACCGTTACGACCAACTAATCCAACACGTTCACCATTCTTTATTTCAAGCGATATATTTTCAAATATGATGTTTCCACCAAAAGATTTCGTTACATTATTTACACTACAAATTGTCATTTTCCGTACTCCTTTCAATATAAAAAACCATGGGGAAGAAACACTCCCCATGGTTTTCGGCATAGAAAAAGGAAGCTAAATAGCTCCCTTTTCACACGTTTATTAAAAATGGGTGAAGAGATTTCTATCGTTCTATAGCTACTATGCAATTGTTAAAAAAGGGCAGACGTATCCCGTTAACAACTACATCATGAAAAATCGCACGACAAAAATAGATAAAATCTAAAAATTTGGCACGTGCAGCTAAAGAACGTTTCATCTCATTCACCTCTTTCGTACGGAATTTAATACTTACTTCTTTATTATACTTTCCCATTCCATGTTTGAATAGTCATTTTTCTGAAAATAATGAAGATAGACTAAACATTTCGATAAGTGACATCAAATCTTACAAAACTGTTATGTTCACGTAATGGAAAGCGATAGTACGAAAAGATGCCTCCCTATACAATAAAGATGTAAACAAAAGAGACACCAAAAGGAGGAAACAATCATGATGAAGGAAATCGTAAAAGCAATCTTTGAGGTATTAGTGAACGGACAAGCAGTTGTAAAAGAACTAAACGAACTATAAAAAGGAGTGAAAGAATATGATGAACATGGTAAAAATGATTTTACACGCTTTAGTTGATGCAAAAGCAGTTAGCCAAGAATTAAACCAACAATAAAAAGGGGTAAATGAATATGAAGAAAGCCATTATTGTAATCGCAAGTACAGCAATTGCCTTTTACACAATAAAAAATAGAAAAAAGAAGCACAATAAAAACGATCTATATTATCCATACACATTATTAAAGAAAAAATAAAAGACAAGGTACCCTATCTTAATGAGGATATCTTGTCTTTTATTTTTCCTATTCCCTTTAAAGGATTTTCCTCTTCTTTTCCCGAATGTATTAAGCGGGATTTTTACACATATTTTAAAGGGGCATATATACAAATGGATACACAACAACTATACTTTTTAAACGATATCGGCAAACAAAAACCAGAAAGCATCCGGAATAGAAGCGCTGCATGTCCTTTTTGTGACAGAGAAAATTTAACGGATATTTTAGCAACTGAAGGCTCAATTATTTGGCTAAAAAACAAATTTCCTACATTAAAAGATACATTTCAAACGGTGCTAATCGAAACAGATAATTGTGAAGATCATATTGCGACATATACAGAAGAACATATGCGATCGTTAATCCGTTTCTCCATTAAACATTGGTTAAACTTACAGAAGAATGAAGAATTCACATCTGTAATTTTATACAAAAATCATGGTCCATTCTCAGGTGGAAGTTTGCATCATGCACACATGCAGATTATTGGAATGAAATATGTAAACTACCTCGATAACGTAGAACAGGACAATTTCCAAGGAGTAATTGTACAAAAGAACGAACACATTGAACTCAACATTTCAGATCGTCCCATTATCGGTTTTACTGAATTTAATATCATTATTGAAGATATTGGATGCATAGATGAACTAGCAAATTATATTCAGCAAACTGTACGTTACATACTGACAGATTTCCATAAAGGATGTAGTAGTTATAACTTATTCTTCTATTACTTAAACGAAAAAATCATTTGTAAAGTTGTTCCTAGATTTGTCGTTTCACCGTTATATGTAGGATATAAAATACCGCAAGTTTCCACAAAAATAGAAGACGTAAAAATACAACTAGCAGCGTATTTCACAAAACAAAACGACGCGATTATCCATAAAAAAATAGAGTAGGTATCAAAAACCTACTCTTTAATTACACCTTTATTTCGATAGTACACATCTTCTAATCCGATGTTATACTTCATGTTATTATCCGTCCACTCTGGCCCTAAATTCCCTGGCCATCCAGATGTATTTGCTATATATTTTAATAACGCAAAATCCGTCAAACCTTTTTGCACCCCGCGCTTATATCCTTTCATTAAATGCGGCATTGCAATTTGCGCATTTGTACGTGGATCTTTCAGCTCGTCATCAGTTAAATGATCCGGTGCAAGTCCACCACCGCGATGCAATTGAAACAATCCGAATGAAGTTCCGTTATCTCCAACACTTCTTGGATTTAATCGACTTTCATGTTCGGCAATTGTAAGAGGTATCCATTCTGGAAGATTGACTTTCTTTGCTTCCTCTATAATAATTTGTTTCATCTGTTTTGCTTCTTCTGAGTCAACATAGCTTGTCTCATTTACTAATTTGCCCATTCCTTCAGACTTTCCTTGGAAATATAAGTACACTCCAAGAACAACTAAAAATCCTACAAAGAATTTCTTCACTACCTCTACCTCTTTCTCCGCTGAAATTTGTCCCCTTTCAGCCTTCTTCCCTTTACAATTACCCACATTCTATCATTCTCTTACTCTTTTATCATAGCAAATAACTATACATATTATCATCATGCTTTAGACCGATTTTGTAAAAAAACAGCTGGTAAATACGTGCAAAAATGTAACTTCCATAGACTATAACGTATTTCTTGTATATAATTGTAAATTGAACTCTACATATAGAATAGGAGCAGACCAAATGAAAAAGTGCATAATACTCTTGTTCAGTATTTTACTTCTTATCCCTATCCACACCTTTGCACAAACGTCATCAAAACCAAAAGTACTTGTTTTATATAGTACAAAAGAAGATAAAATTACAAATAATATTCAAATTCTTAACACTCAATTAGGACATTTTACAAACGATATAACTACGAAAAGTTTAAACAAGGCTCATGAAATTACTAATTCATCTTCTTATACACATATTGTCTATATCGGTGAACAAAAAGAAGAGTTTCCTACTGAAGCAAAACAACTTATAGAAAATTTCTCAGGTCCAGTATTAGTTTTAGGGCAAAATGTTGAACAATTATCTAATCGCTTTTCATTCATTACCCTAAAGGATAATGATATACGAACTAATAAAATCGAATATCCAAGTAATAAATTAAAAAACACTCTAGAAGAAGAAGAACGTTTGATTCAATCTTTTGATACAAACGGAACTATTCTTGCTAACGCTTTAAGCTCAAATAACAAGAACCCACTAATCGTTCAACATGAAACATCTTACTACGTTGCAACACCAAATCTCTTTGACTGGATTTCTCATTACGTCGGTGAAATGCTATTTTCTTACTTTGGACAAAAACCAACGACAAATAAAGTAGAAGCTTATTTACGTCTTGAAGACGTTCATCCAGCCGCAGATATAAATCAATTAAAAGAAATTGCTGAATTACTAAAAGAGAAAAAGATCCCCTACATGATGACAGTCATACCAGTATATAAAGATCCTGATACAGGAAAGACAGTACATTTAAAAGATAAACCCGAACTAGTCGATCTTTTACGCTCTATGCAAGACGATGGTGCAGCAATTATTATGCATGGTTATACTCACCAATTTTATGATAGCGAAACCGGTGAAGGTTTTGAATTTTGGGACGTAAAAACAGACCAGCCAATTCGTCAACCAAATCATGAACAACCAAAATCAAAAAATGACTTTCCTACTATAGATGCCTATAATGCATACGTAAAAAAAGGGGAAGAATTTGAAGAAAAATATACAACTGATCATATTGAAAAAGGCATTCAAGAACTTGTAGATGCCAAATTATATCCTGTCGCATTTGAAGCACCTCATTACACGATGTCTCAAAAAGGATATGAAATACTATCAAGATACTTTTCAACTTATGTAGGACAACTACAGTTAAGTGATACAACTTGGAAATCCATGCACTCACCATTTTATACAAGTACCCCATCCTTTTTACATGGCATGAAATTAATGCCTGAAACAGTTGGATTTATTGAAGAAGATAAGCCACATGCTATCGCTAAAATGAAAGAACGTGCTGTATCTGTTGCAAAACTATCTGACGGCATTATCGGTGCATTCTATCATCCTTACTTAGGTGTGAAACCATTAAAAGAAGTACTAAAGGATCTAGAAAGTATTCCAAATATAGAATGGATTGATTTACAAAAAGAAACAAATGAAGTGAAAATGAAGGATATTCATATTACTACTAATAAAGATGGCATTCACGTTGAAAAACCAACGAGCGCAAGCGACATAATGGATTATGTAAAACAATATGGATTCTTCCTTATACTTGGTTTCTTCATCATTGTCTTTCTATTGTTATTAAGACGTGCAAAAAAATTAGAATCCTAAAATAAAACCACCAAGCAAAATGCTTGGTGGTTTTTTAACTTAAACCAAAACGCGGCATATTATTAATAACCCATTGATTATTTTCATAAATAAATTCAACTTCCACTTTTTCCGTTACATTATCATAGTCATTATACGTTTCTACCTGCGCTTTTATTTTTCCATCCTTTAACTCGGCAGAAATAATTTTTGTAAATTTAGTTGCTGCTTTTGATCCTGGATCTCCAATAGCATAGTACATTTTTCCATTTAACTCTTTCATATACTTACTCTTCATATACTCTGCTATAAATGATTTTGAGAAATACGTAGATAGCGTAGTCTCTAAATTATCCTTCGTATTATAAATAGGGGTCACTAATTCCCCGTATGACAAATCCCCTACTCGTTTTGGATTTCCTGTTAGTGCAGCCATTTGAACATTAGTAAGTTCCTTCTGTGCATTCCATACTTTCTGTAACATAACATCATCTGCTAATTTCTTATCTTTTACTTCATTTGATTTCTTTGTATCTAGATTCATGATAGTGCCATTATCCGTATAGAGGTACATATCTCCTGCTACAAAATATAAATAAGATTTAGTTGGTTCAACCGCTTTATTATAAATTACTTTTTCATTTCCTCCATTCATTCTCTTCTTATATACTCCATCCTTTTTTATATAATAAAAAGTGTCCCCTTTCACATTCATCTGCAAGGCATCCTTTACCAATAACTTTTCATTATTTTGTTGAACGTCTATTTCATATATGCCATGCTCAGCTTCATTTGTTTCAAAAGGTAACGAAAAGTCGACAACAGCATATAATTTTTCATTATCATATGTAGCACTAGATATTGTTGCATAATTTTCTTTTGACCAAGTTTTATTATCTTTTGTAACTTGTGTTCCACGATTTTTATTCCAATGTAGAATACTATCATCTATCGTTTGAGACCAACCAGAATTTTTAAATGCCGCTTCTTCTTCCTGTCCCGTTTTCAAATCCATTTTTACAATCCCTACAATATCAAAACCACCATGCTCAGAATATTTTTTCGGATAAAATAAAGTTTGGTCTTTTATATAAACATAATTTGTATCCGCTTTTAACGTGTCTAGCTTTTTGTTAGATATATCATACTTCATTAAAGAAGATAATCCCGCATTCTTATCTTCATCCGTATGAATAAAATATAAAACCTTGTTTTTTATATTTATGTAAGAAGCATTTACACCTTCCACTACACGTTCCGAAGTCTGAAATTGATCTTTCGTACGATAAATGCCTCCTGTATTTTCATTACCATTTACTGCATAGTAAACCCATCCATCACTCTCTGCCATCTTCCCTTTATTAGAACTGTTTCCAACCGTATTGCCATTTTTCTCATTTTCTTTCATCTGTTTTTCAACTACTGGATCAATTTGTTCTTCTTTATTTTCTTGTGTTACGTTTGAATTGATAGCCTTTTTTTCTGCTTCACATCCAAACGCTGCAAATGAAAGTGTACCGATCATCATTGTAATAGCTATTTTTTTATATGCTCTCCCCATTTTCTTCCCTACTTCCTTCATCAAATTAAACACATCATAAATTATAGAAAATATTAGAAAAAATATCCATAATAAAAGGGATAAGAGTAACGCTCCTATCCTTTCAAATAAAGTGAAACTTTAATGTCCATCCCCCACTGGTTATTAGTTGAACCAATCAGGCTTTTACGGGCAGTTGATCTCCCACCTAACTCCTCCGCATTAGTCGAATTTTGAGGTGGGAGTCTTATTGCCCGTTAATGTGGGGTAAAATTGAATCGTATTTTCATATATCGTTTTCATAACCTTATCAACAGACATGTTTTTTATAACACTAATTTCCTTTAGTACCTCTCTAATCATTCCCGGATGCGTCATAACATCGTCTTGAAACTCCCACGGTCCATCTGTTTCTACCATCATATATTCAAGAGGATAATACGAAACAATTTTTCTAATCTTCTCCTTATGCAAAACATCTGGTGTAATAGAAATATAATAACCGTTCCTCATCATACGTTTCATTGTTGTTTCACTTCCTTTAAACCAGTGAAAGTGTGCACGCGAAACTTTATATTTCTCCAATAAATCACATACAATATCAGCATCTTCATACACTGCATGCAATATAATTGGTAAATCATATTTACTAGCTAGTTCAACAAACCGTTGTAACACTGATATATACGAATTGACAGCAATGCGCTTATCTTCTTTTCTTAAATAATACGGTAAGCCAACTTCACCAATCGCAACTATATCCTCTACATGCTCTTCAATTAATTTATAAATTTTCTCACATTCTTCTTTATGAATCGGTTGCTCCGGATGAAAACCTATTGCTGGATGTACAAAAGGATATCGCTTTGCTAAGGATACAGTTTCTTTACTTGATTGATAATTCATAGATACTGCAATAAGCCCCTTTATCTCTTTACTATGCTCCACATCTTTAAGTAATTTACTTTTCTCTTCATCCTTATATTGGTCAACATGTATATGACTATCAATCCACTTCACCTTTATTCCCCCATAAAAAAAACAAGAAAGGATCTCCCTTCTTGTTTTGTCATCTATATTATTTAACAATTAAGTTTGTTATGATATCAAATAATCCAATACATACTACGGCAACAGTAAAGTAGCTACAGAAATCTTTAATTGGAAACTTCACTACTTCTTCTTTACGCATCCCATTCTTCTCCCTTCTTACTATATCCCTAATTATTTTTATCTATTTGTATCTATTATGCAAAAAATATGACAAATTTACTATCGAATTAACTTACGTAAACCTTACAATGTTGTAAGGTTTATAAAAAGGGCCTCATCTCCATACAGATGAGGCTATTAAAAAGTAGTTGGTTTTTCATTCTTCATTCATATTACAAACAGAAAGTAATACAGTGAGACTTTCTAATTACACTATATAAAATTCACTATCTTTTAACCATCGAATTACATTACAGAAGACTTACATGTTTGTAAGCTATGTGTAATGTAATTCGATAGTTTCTCTTACTGACATCTCGTACAATAAAGTTAGCAAGTAAGCCAAATAAGAAGAACACTCACATAACCAAATTACATTGCTAGTAGCTACTCTTCTTATACCTTTCACTCATGCTACTACAATGTACCCTCTTCCCCTTTATATATTAAAAAAAGCCTTAGTCCATATGGACCAAGGCTTTTTTTGCACACATCAAAATACCCCTACCTAGTATTTTTATTTTCGACAAAAAATAGGTGGGGGTATAATTCACTATCTCATCGCTAAAAGTTTACTCTTTGCATTAATGGGAATATTTACAGCTTCAATTTCTTCAATTGACTCGCCGTAGCGTCCTTTTGCGTACACTTTTAATGTTTCATCTCTCTTTAACATATGCTTAACAGTCTTCTTTATTTTTTGTTCTCTTCCACGTTCGTCAAATGCAATAAATTCATATTCATACCACTCATCACCAATATGCTGACCAATTGTATTCACAACCGTATAGTATTCTTTCGTCTTATAAAATGGATTATATTTATCGATAACCGGTCCAAGTTTCGTAGGTAGTAACATTATTACTATGACTATCATCGCTATTATAGTAGTGATCATTTTTTTCTTCATAATAAACATTCCTCCTCTGCAGGATATATATACATCCATTTTAAAAAGAAGAAATACAATCTACTATTGAATCTCATTACATTACACTTACATTTTTGTAAGAATTAAAAAAAGGTGAACGAATTTACTCGTTCACCTTTTAGCTCGCTTTAAAGCCTCCGCCAAGTACATCACGTACATCATGGATAACGACGAAAGCATCGTCATCTACTCGACTAATAACTTGCTTTAACTTAACAAGCTCTTGTTTATTAATAACAACATATAAAACTTCTTTATTTTTACCAGTATATCCGCCGCGCCCTTCTAATACAGTAACGCCGCGTGTCATGTTTTTCGTAATAGCCTCACGTATTAACTCTGGTTGATTTGAAATAATTGTAACAGCCGTTTTTGTATCCATTCCTTCTACAATGAAATCAATTACTTTCGCTCCGATGAATACTGCAACAAGTGTGTACATCGCTTTTTCTTGCCCTATTATAAATACAGAACCAGCAATTACAACGATATCAATAATAAGTACACCTTTTCCTACACTCCAACCTAAATATTGATTTGCTAACCGTGCTAAAATTGCCGATCCCCCTGATGTACCTCCAGCTTTGAACATACAGCCTAATCCGATACCGACAAATACACCAGCAAATAGTGCCGCTAATAAAGTATCACTATTTACATGGTACTCAATATGTTCCGTAACATATAAAAACAAAGATGTTTCTACAATCCCTAAAATTGTATAAACCATCGTTTTCTTATCAAAAAATTTATAACCAACAGCTAGTAAAATTGCATTTATAGCAAAATTCACAATCCCCGGCGACCAATCAAATAAATAGTACGTAACAACCGTTAAACCAATAATTCCACCCTCTGATAGACGGTTTGGAATTGCAAAGTAATTAATACCAATTGCGAATAATAATGAACCAATTGTAATTAGTGTTATTTCCTTTATACGTTGATTAACCATAGTTCATACCCTCCCCCCATTTGACATTGTATCACTATCTCCTAGAGGTTTAGAAGTTGTTTTTATTCAGCATTTTTCCTCATAAAGACCAGGATATTATGTTTAAACAGGGGGGTGATTAATTATTCACATTCGCTCTAACTATACGGACAAATTGCTCCACATTCCCCTTCTGAATATACTTAGCTCGGATGATTTCATGATTACAAATAAATTCGAAATACGGGCGAAAAACTATGCTATCTATATGCAAATATGAGTACTCTTTAAATGTTGAAGGATAGTAAGGAAATTTCCCGTAAAACAGGAGACGTCTAGTAGTCGCAACAAAAATCCCATGTTGATAACATAACGTGAAATGTTCCTTCTCAAAAACCCCCACCACAAAGGCTAAAACATTTTCGTCATTCCCTAAAAACTTTTTTATATTTAATAAAAGTTCATTCATGCATTTCCCTCCAAATACTATTCTTGAAAAGAATTCATGGATTGTTACAAACCGGTTTAACCCCTTTATAAAGTATGAAACGCGTTTCCTGTCAAAGGTATTTCAAAAAAATAATCCGTTATGCACTTATACACATAACGGATTAAAACTACACTGTAGATCGCTCCACAAGTTCATATGGAATTTCCACCTTTTCTTGTTTAGAACTCTCGTCACTTATTTGCCGATAAAACATTTCAAAAGCCGCTTTTCCTATTCCCTTCAAATTTTGATCAATGGTTGTAAGTTGTAACACTTGCGAAATAGGTTGGTTATCCAAACCAATAATCGCTAAATTCTCAGGAACTTGAATACCCAATTTCCCAACTTCCGTCATAACCCCAATCGCAACTTCATCTCCTGCTACTATTAATGCTTCAGGAAGATGCTGCATCTTCTTTAATTTATGAGCCACTCTCACACCATCTTCTAACGTAAAACATTCTGTGAAAATCCATTCTTCATTCACTTCTTCATCTATAGATTGCAATTGACGCTTATACACATCAAAACGCTTTTGACTACTCGGTCCTAGCTTTCTCCCCGTGCAATAACCAATTTTTTTATAACCTTTTTCAATAAGGTGATTCATTCCTAGCTGGAAAGCTGCCGAATGATTTGTATATACACTTGAGATATTTGAAATATCATTGTCTTCACAAGCAATGATTGTGCCGTACGAAGCATACGGTTCTATCATTTCCCAATCATTTGCACGCGAACAAATAATAAGGCCATCCAATTGTTTCGTTTTTAACATATGTAAACTTTTCATTTCTTCTTTTTTATTATAGTTTGTTTGGCAAAGTAGCACCCTGTAGTTATGAGTTAACGCTCCCTCCATCATTCCCCCTACCATTGCATCGAAGCTCGGGTGATTAATGTAAGGGAGAATTACACCAACAATATTCGTCTTTCCTTTTGATAAATGAACAGCATTTGCGTTTTGTGAGTAATTCAATTTCTCAACTATTTCTAAAACAACTCTCCTTTTTTCTTCACTTACGTATGGATGATCATTTAGCACCCTCGAAACAGTTGTAACTGAAACCCCAGCCATCTTGGCGATATCTTTAATATTAGCCATACACTCACCTCTACTTTTAAATTAATAAATTCCATGAACATATGTCAAACCTTCTCATCATTACACCTTCATTCGTTTTTCTTACAAAAGTGTAATTTTCCTGTAAGCTAATTCGATAGTTACTTCTTGCGATATTTCATACAATTAAGTCAGAAACAGGGCAACCATTATTCGAAA
Organism: Bacillus sp. (in: firmicutes); assembly: GCF_031983925.1. Lineage (NCBI taxonomy): Bacteria > Bacillati > Bacillota > Bacilli > Caryophanales > Bacillaceae > Bacillus > Bacillus sp. (in: firmicutes). The sequence goes on from NZ_DALYZR010000011.1 coordinate 42,700, forward strand.
AGGAGCGGATCAATATGATGAACAAGATGAAAACGAACAATCTTTTAAATACAATGGGCATGGTATTTTCCGCTCTTATCGATGCAAAAGCTGTTGCTTCTACATTAAACAAGTAAGGAGAATATACGATGAACAACATTACTTTTAACAAATTAGATTTTTTAGGATTAGCTAGCGGCTCGATTCTTCTTACTACTTTGATTTACGCTGCTACGCTTGTATAACTTTGTGTCCCCTTTCCCCTTTATATAGAAGAAGACGACCGTCTATGCCCGGTCGTCTTTTCTTACTTTTGATTTGATTGCAAAGCTTCCTTTAGCTCCTCAAACCTCTCATTTAATTGATCTGTCATCATTTTCATAGCTGTTTTTCGATCTATTTGTTCTTCAGCATCAATTTGAATTGGGTCTCCAAAAATTAATTGTGCTCTTTTTCCTTTTATTAATTCTTTTACACTTGATGGACCAATATAAGCTGCCGGTATTAATGGAACGTTAGAACGCATCGCAATTGTCACAGCACCAGCTTTTAACGAAACGTCTTCTGTCGATCTCGTTCCACTCGGGAAAATCCCTACCACTTTTCCTTCTTTTAATAAGCGTGATGGAATTTTAAGTGTACTCGGTCCTGGATTTGCACGATCTACAGGGAATGCATTTACATTTTTAAAGAACCAATTTTTGAATTTCCCTTCAAATAATTCTTTTTTGGCCATGTAATGAATCTCTGTTGGGTACATCCCTGTAGCTAACATTAATACATCCATAAAACTTGTATGTGTACACGCAACAACATACGGGCCACCTTCTGGTAGCTTTTCTCTTCCTTGCACTTCTACTTTCCCAGCTGTTTTAAATATATATTTCAACAAAAATGTAATTGGTTTATACATTTGTTTCGTTCCTTTCTGAACATCCGAAGTATAATCATTTCCTTACCATAATTATAACACTAAGTTTTAGGAGTTGGTAATAATTTTAAGGTTTAAATATTAAATTTCAATTCTTACAAAAGTGTAATTATCTTGTAAGCTAATTCGATAGTTACTCTCCACCATTTTTCATACAATTAAATCAGAAAGAAACAACAACCATTCGAAAAGGAGCGGATCAATATGATGAACAAAATGAAAACGAACAATCTTTTAAATACAATGGGCATGGTATTTTCCGCTCTTATCGATGCAAAAGCTGTTGCTTCTACATTAAACAAGTAAGGAGAATATACGATGAACAACATTACTTTTAACAAATTAGATTTTTTAGGATTAGCTAGCGGCTCGATTCTTCTTACTACTTTGATTTACGCTGCTACGCTTGTATAACTTTGTGTCCCCTTTCCCCTTTATATAGAAGAAGACGACCGTCTATGCCCGGTCGTCTTTTTAAATGTTTTTTTCTTTTAACTCTTTTAAAAGCTGTATCATTTCAGCTTGTTGTTTTATCTTCTTACGACCATTTCGATTAATTGCTGCAAGCTCACAAGCAACTCCAACGGCGAAGAAAAACAATAAACTTTCTAACATATGAAATCCTCCAATTGCCTATTAAACAGCTTGACGTAATTGCTCTTCTTGTAACATCTTCTTATTTATATTTTCTTCTTTTCTCTGACAAACATTATTGCGAATAAGCGCTGCAATAACAAATAAAGTCCCTACAATATCAAACATCGTGATTTGATATCCTTGCATCATCATAATAACTAAAGTCGTAATAGGTACAAAGTTAATAAATAAAATACCATTAATAGATGATAAAATTTTCACACCGTAATTCCAAGCGAGTAGTGCTACAATTCCTGGTAATGTCATCATAAACAATAAATCATATTTCACAACAGAAATCGTTCCCATACTCGGAACTGAAACATATCCAAGCGACGTAATAAGTACCGTTATAATTCCTGTAACGGTCGTACCGAATACACACGTCAACGTAGAATAACGTAATGTTGACCAATCGCTACACGTTTGACCACCCATCGTATAAATAACCCAGCCCACAACTCCAACAAATATACATGCTAGCGAAAACATGTTATCTTTCAACGTTAAAAAGAAACTCACATCACCTTTTGTAATAACAAATACAGCTCCTATAAAAGCGATAATCATGCTCGTTATCATATACTTTTTCGGTTTTACACGCTTATATCCCCATAGAATACAAATAGAAATCATCGGCATAAGTGCTTCCATAATGGAGGCTACCATCACGCCTGATTTCCCCATTAACATTTGACCTAAAAATATAAGTACATTATATACAGTAAACGCCATCGTTCCGAAAAAGACGAGTAGCCTTCCTCTTCCTTCTAAACGAAATGCCTGTTTCCCTTCTTTCATTAACAACAATACAATCAGCATTATCGCCACCGCTCCATAGCGAATAAGAGAAAAATAAAACGGATCTATGTATTCTAACGCATGATCAGCAACTGGAAACATTGCTCCCCATGACATACTTGCAATTAAACACGCGAAAGCACCTATTATCATTTGACCTTTTCTCACCACAATCCCCCGCTTCTTTCTATTTGCACAAAGAGAATTGTAAAAGAAAAAATATATCACGTAAAATGATTCAAAATGATGTTAATTATCATTTATAATGATAGTTAACATCAAGGAGGACAGTATCATGGAATTAAGAGACTTGCAAATCTTCCAGAGCGTTGCCGACCAAGGTAGTGTAAGTAGCGCAGCAAAGGAATTAAATTACGTACAATCAAATGTAACTGCACGTATTAAACAATTAGAAAACGAGCTGAAAACACCGCTCTTCTATCGTCATAAACGAGGCATGACTTTAACAGCTGAAGGAAGAAAAATGCTCGTTTATGTTAACAAAATTTTGCAAGATGTTGATGAGCTAAAACAAGTATTTTTAGATAGCGAGACACCCTCTGGCATATTAAAAATCGGTACAGTCGAAACAGTAAGTACATTACCTACCATTTTATCTTCTTACTATAAAAGCTATCCGAACGTCGATTTGTCATTACAAGCAGGTTTAACAGAAGAATTAATTAGAGAAGTACTCGATCATCAATTAGATGGCGCTTTTATATCAGGACCAATAAAACACCCACTTATTGAACAATACGATGTTAGTACAGAGAAATTAATGCTTGTAACACAAAATAAAGCTTTTCATATAGAAGAATTTACAACAACGCCTCTACTCGTTTTTAACCAAGGTTGTGGATACCGTTCCAAACTAGAACGATGGCTGAAAGACGAAGGTTTGCTTCCAAAAAGAATTATGGAATTCAATATATTAGAGACCATATTAAACAGTGTTGCACTCGGCCTTGGAATTACGCTCGTACCACAGTCTGCTGTCCACCATCTTTCTAAAGCAGGGAAAGTACATTGTCATGCAATCCCTGAAAAATACGGCAGTATTTCAACGGTTTTCATACGCCGCAAGGATAGCTATATGACGAATTCAATGCGTAGCTTTTTAAAAACAATTGAAGAGCACCACCACATTAATATGCTTTAAAAGACATTCTTACACGAATGTCTTTTTTTCTTACAAAAGTGTAAGTCTTCCGTAAGCTAATTCGATAGTTGCAGACGATCATATTTCCTATAATTAAGACATAAAGCAGGGCAACAACAATTCGAAAAGGAGCGGATACGCATGATGAACAAAATGAAATCAAACAAATTTTTAAATACAATGGGCATGGTGCTATCCGCACTTGTCGATGCAAAAGCTGTTGCAACTACATTAAACAAATAAGGAGAGATTATAATGAACAACATTACTTTCAACAAATCAGACTTTTTCGGACTTGCAAGTGGAGCGACTCTTCTTACAGCTTTCATTTACTCACTTGCTCAAAGTCTTGTTTAACACTTTGTTTCCCCAAACCCCTTTATATAGAGAAAAAGCTGCTCGTCTTATAGACAAGCAGCTTTTTAGTTTGTCCCGCTTTAATGGGCAGTAAGACCCCCACCTCAAAATGCAGCGAAAGCAAAGAAGTTAGGTGGGGGTCGGGCTGCCCATTAAAGTCCGATTGGTTCAACTAATAATCAGTGGGGGATGAAGCCCCCCACTGATTAAAGTTTCACTTTATTTCATATATAATTTGACCTGTTTTCGTCATATCATATCCGCCAATCGCCTTTAATTCATTATGAAATTCTTCCGATTGCAGAATGTCTTTCACAACTTCGATCAGCTCTTCATTTTCTTTATTCTTCAAAATCACTAAATCATACTGTTCTTTCATGATTGGAATAAAGTCTACATTTACAATTTGCGAAAACTTTTCTGACCCTACTCCGACGTCAGCTTTTCCATTCGCCACTTGCGTGGCAACACCAAGATGGTTCGATTCTTCCCACTCATATCCACTAATACGTTCTTTATTTAACTTTTGAATGCGCAATTGTTCATCGACTAACACCCTAATACCAGAACCTTTTTCTCGATTTACAAATCGTATAGATGATTGAGATAAATCAGCCCATGTTTTTATATTTTTTGGATTTCCCTTTTGCACATAAAACCCAACGTTCCTTGCTAATAAATTAATCATCGTACATGGTTGCCCCACTAAAATACGTTTTACGTAAGGAACATTATATGTACCCGTTTCGCCATCAAACAAATGCAAGCTAACGATACTTCCTTCTCCTTGATACATTTTTACTAGACTCGTTAAACTACCTTGATATGCCCTTAATATATTTGAACTTGGCAGGCGATTTTCTATACGTTTTGCCAACATGTCTAACGTTAGTTCTTGTCCGCTAATAATACATGTATTCGAGATACTATTACTGTTATTCTTTACAGGAGTAACTTGTACGTTACCTGTTTTCATTTGCTTAATATATTGTTCTAAATCTGCTGCATCAATGCGCATCTGTCTACCAATTCTATAAGAAGGAAGTTCTCCTTTTTTAATTAGATCGTATACAGTTAATTTTGATACTTTTAATCGCTTCGCTACTTCTTCCGTTGTGTAGGAATGATGATCCATAGACGATTCCTCACTTTCTTCCTTCATTGTAACAAAGAAAAGAATATTTCTCCTATATTTTAAGAGCAACCACATCTTTCAAATTATATTCAATTATAACTAGTTATATTTAGTTATAATTAGTTATAATTGAATATGTCAAAACGAAAGGGGATTTTCTTATGAACAAGTTTACATTACGATCCATAGGGACGCTTATATTTTCTTTTCTTCTTATATTTAGCGTTGCATGTACAAACGGAGATAAGAAAGAGAAATCAACCGCTAAAGAAGGAAAAACAGTTGAACTTACTATATCCGCAGCTGCAAGCTTACAAGATGCATTAAAAGAAATTGAAACAAAATATAAAGAAAAAGAACCTAATATTAAACTTTCTTTTAATTTCGGTGCTTCTGGTGCACTTCAACAACAAATCGAACAGGGCGCACCCGCTGATTTATTCTTCTCAGCAGCAGAAGATAAATTCCAAACTCTTGTTAAAAAAGGATTCATTAATGAAAAGGAAGGGAAAAATCTTCTTGGAAATGAACTAGTTCTAGTCATCCCTAAAGATAGTTCTCTTACAAAATTTCAAGATTTAAAAGATGAGAAAATCAAAAAAATTGCACTTGGTACACCTGAATCTGTACCTGCTGGCAAATATGCAAAAGCTTCTCTAACGCACGAAAACCTTTGGAATGATGTTCAAAATAAATTCGTATTTACAAAAGATGTTCGCCAAGTGTTAACATACGTAGAAACAGGGAATGTCGATGCTGGTATTGTATACAAAACAGATGCTCTTATTTCAGAAAAAGTGAAGATTGGCGAGACAGCAGCTGCTACTTCTCATGAGCCAATTCACTATCCTTTAGGTGTTATAAAAGAATCTAAGCATAAAAAAGAGGCGACTTCATTTTATGAGTATTTGCAGTCAAAAGATGCACAATCTATCTTTAAGAAATATGGATTTACCGTCCTATCATAATTGCCATGAGCTTTGATACTATTTTATCACCAATCTTTCTATCTTTACGAGTAGCCACATGTGCCACCATTATCGTTACCATTTTAGGAACGATAATCGGAAGAGCACTAGCACGTTCCTCATGGAGATATAAAGTAATACTAGAAACGATTTTCTTATTACCAATGGTACTTCCGCCAACTGTAATCGGCTTTTTTCTCATTATTATTTTTGGAAATAACAGCCCCATTGGAATGTGGATAGAATCAATATTTCAGCAATCTATTATGTTCACATCTACTGCTGCGATCATTGCTTCTACAGTTGTTGCATTTCCGCTTATGTATCAATCAGCAAAAACAGGATTTTCTATCGCGAATGTACAAATTGAAGAAAGTGCTCGTGACCTTGGTGCAAGTGAATATCAAGTTTTTCTACACGTCACACTTCCGCTCGCATTTCCTGCTTTACTAAGCGGAATGATTTTGAGCTTCGTTCGTGCGCTCGGTGAGTTTGGTGCTACACTCATGTTTGCCGGAAATATTCCTGGTAAAACACAGACTATCCCAACTGCAATTTACATGGCGATTGATGCAAGTAATATGCAGCTCGCCTGGACACTTGTCGTTATCACTATTAGTATGTCCCTCCTATTTTTGCTATGTATTCAGCTTATTAATAAAAGAATTACTAACTCTTAAGGCAGCTCTTTTTGAAGCTGCTTTTTTATTTCTTAGGAAATAAAAATATACCACTGGGAAATAACTGAATTTTACCTTTTATTTAAATATACATTCTATTTGAATTTACTTTCTAAAATAGGCAATTTCCTGTTATTATATGGAGGTGTTTGAAAAAATGAAGAAATGAAAACGCATTTATATCGTGAATTCTTCATCCTGTTTTAGCGATCGGTAATCTTCTACTCTAGTAGTGGGGCATTACCGATCGTTAGAACGATATGTAATTATATTGGTATAGCAAAACGAAGGGAGTCTTGTAATGGACATTTTATTAGCGCTTCTTCCTGCAATTGCATGGGGAAACATCTTATTAGTAAGCGTAAAAATGGGCGGTGGTGCATATAGCCAAACGGTAGGTATGACAATCGGTGCTCTATTCTTCGCAACAATTATGTATGTATTTACTCAACCAGCTTTAACAATGACAATCTTGATTGTTGGTTTTATTTCAGGTTTATTCTGGGCTTTAGGACAAGTAAACCAATTAAAAACAGTTGAAAAACTAGGTGTTTCAACTACTGTAACGATTTCTACTGGTATGCAACTTGTTGCAACTTCTATCTTTGGGGTTATCGCTTTCCGCGAGTGGACTACTACTACAACGATCATTCTGGGAACGATTGCAATCCTATTAATCGTAGTTGGTGTTGTATTCACATCATTAGATGATAAAGAAAATGCTCAGCCACCAGGACAATTGAAAAAAGGACTTCTTACTTTAATTGTTTCTACTTTTGGCTATCTTGTATATGTAATTATTATTCGTTGGTATAACATCGATGGTTGGTCTGCTATTTTACCACAAGCAGTTGGTATGTTTGTTGGTGCAGTTGTACTGACATCTAAACATAAACCATTTAACAAATATGCAATCCGTAATGCTTTATCTGGTTTACTATGGGGAACTGGAAACTTATTCTTACTTCTTTCACTACCACGTGTCGGAGTAGCAACAAGCTTCCCATTATCTCAAACTGGAATCGTTATCTCAACATTCGGTGCGATTGTCTTCTTAGGTGAAAAGAAAACAAAACGTCAATTGATCTTTATTGCACTTGGTAGTGTTTTAATTATCGGTGGCGCTGTATTGTTAGGTATGACAAAAGCATAAACTTATAACCTATTAGTAAACCCCTGAAGCGTATGTGCTTCAGGGGTTTTTCTCTTTCAATTACTTTCTAAATATAATTATTGACATGCCCTTGTCTTTTATAGTTGTTCTTCCACTCTAGTAAACCAGCTACACATATAAAGAGATTAATAACAGCTAATATTAGCATAACGTATAACCCGGCGGAAATATAAATTGAAATACTAACTACATTATATAAAATCCATAAATGCCAGTTTTCTAAGATTTTTCGACTTAGCATAAATTGAGCTACTAAGCCTAATACAGCATTTAAAGCATCTAAATATGGACTTGTTGATTCTAAGTAATGGACTTGATAATAACCCCAACCAATCCATGCAGCTAAAATAAAGACTATATAGAAAATCCAACCTTTCAAATCTAAACGAACTGTTGCTTTTACCTCTTCCTCCCCACTACGTGCAATCCAATAATACCAACCATATACATTAAAGATAAATTGAAAGGCTGCCAATACTGCCATTGCATATAAACCTTGTGTAATGAAAATATATATAAATACCGCAACCGTAATCATGCCAAACAAAAAATTAGATACCTTTTCCCTCGCTAATAACCAAACATTAATAATCCCCATAACCGATGCAAAAATTTCAATATAACTCGATTGAATATAAAATCCAACCAATACGCAAATAATACTAGAAACGACTAAAAAAAGCGGACTTCTAATCATAATCATCTCTCCCCAGATGTGTAATAAATTCCCTATCACCAGTATAAGAAATCACTCTCCCTTTCACCATTAATTTCCTACTTTTCATTATCTATTCCATCTACAATAAGCCTTTTCTTTTTACAAAATTCTCTTAAAAATGGTATCGTTTTTTATAACATATCTCCACTAGAAAGGAATAGAGGATATGCTAACTAAACATCGAATTCTATTTATTGGTGCTGGTCGTATGGCAGAAGCTATATTTTCCGGATTACTGAAAACAAGCAAAGAATACATCGAAGAAATTATCGTTTCTAACCGAAGCAACGTAGAAAAACTGGAACAATTACAAGCGCGATATAATGTGTCTACTACAACAGATTGGAAGCAGCATGTTACATCTGTTGATACGATTGTTTTAGCAATGCCGCCTTCTGCACATGAAGGTTTATTAGCGGAATTATCTCCGTTACTATCGCATCAACTTGTCGTAACGGTAGCTGCTGGCATTGGCCCATCTTATTTAGAAGAAAGACTTCCTAAAGGAACACCTGTTGCTTGGATTATGCCAAATACAGCTGCTGAAATCGGAAAGTCTATCTCCTTATATACAATGGGACAATCGGTAACCGAGATACATCAGGAAACCTTGCAACTGCTTTTAAGAGGTATTGGTACTTCGCAACTTTGCACTGAGGAAGAAGTTCATCAGCTTACTGCAGTTACGGGAAGTGCACCAGCCTTCCTTTATTACTTTGCTGAAAGCTTAATTGAAGCAACAAAAAGTTATGGAGTTGATGAAGCGACTGCCAAACACCTTGTCATTCAAATGATTTCTGGCTCTGCCTCTATGCTCGAACAAACGCAAGATCCAGCTAACCTCCGCGAACAAGTAACAACACCTGGTGGTTCCACAGCTGAAGGTCTCAAAGCTTTATATGAATATAATTTTTCAGAGGCAATTCAAAAAGCAGTAGAAGCAACAAACAAAAAAGCTAGGGGGAAATAATATGAGTTTAACAAGTTTAAAAGACTATACAACATTACATAACGGTGTAAAAATGCCTTGGTTCGGCTTAGGTGTTTTTAAAGTAGAAGATGGTTCAGAAGTAATTGAGTCTGTGAAAGCAGCAATTAAAAATGGCTACCGCAGTATCGATACTGCAGCAATTTATCAAAATGAAGAAGGCGTTGGCCAAGCAATCCGTGAATCAGGTGTTTCACGTGAAGAATTATTTATTACATCAAAAGTATGGAATAGCGATCAAGGGTATGAAACAACACTTCAAGCATTTGAAACTACATTAGAAAAATTAGGACTAGAGTATTTAGATTTATATTTAGTACATTGGCCTGTAAAAGGGAAATATACTGAATCATGGAAAGCGTTAGAAAAGCTTTATAAAGACGGCCGTGTTCGTGCAATTGGCGTGAGTAACTTCCATATTCACCACTTACAAGACGTGTTTGAAATTGCTGAAATTAAGCCAATGGTCAATCAAGTGGAATACCACCCACGTTTAGCACAAGAAGAGTTACACGCTTTCTGTAAAGAACATAATATCCAGCTTGAAGCTTGGTCACCATTAATGCAAGGACAACTACTAGATAATCCAACGTTGCAAGAAATTGCGACAAAATATAATAAATCAACTGCGCAAATTATTTTACGCTGGGATCTACAAAACGAAGTTGTAACTATCCCTAAATCTATTAAAGAACATCGCATTATTGAAAATGCAAACATCTTCGACTTTGAATTAAGTGCTGATGATATGAAAGCAATTCAAGCTTTAAATGAAGATCGTCGCGTTGGTCCAGATCCAGATAACTTTAACTTCTAGTAGAAAAACCACTGCCATATGCAGTGGTTTTTTGTTAAAGAAAACTGAAAATTTAAACTATATTCCATTCAGTTGACACTTCATCATCCAAGGTGTAAGATTTTGAATTATCAAAGAAACACAAAAATTAATAAAGTTTATTCGTTTACTCATTGTATCAAGAGAGGTGGAGGGACTGGCCCTTTGAAACCTCGGCAGCAGGTTCATTTTTTGAATACTGTGCCACTTCCTGCAAGCTTTATAGCTTGAAAGATAGAATGAGGGACTTCGTTTATATACGGGTGCATAACTTGTACGTAAAAATCCCTCTTTCTCAATATGAAAAGAGGGATTTTTTATTTTTCATTTCCCTCATCATCATCCAAACTTAATTATTTAGGAGGAAAATCAAATGAAAAAAAAGTTTGTACCCGGTATTGCATCAGTTGTAGGAGTAAGTATTTTATTAACTGGTTGCGGTAGTTATAAAAACGAAGCAAGCGGAGCAAATGCAAAAGACGAGGCGCCTAGTAAACAGGTTTTAAACTTATCTTCACCTACTGAAATACGAACAATGGATACAGCTCGTGCTACAGATACTGATTCTGGTCAAGTAATGAGAAACGTATTTGAAGGTTTGTATAACCTTGGTGAAGGTAATAAACCTGTCCCTGGTGTTGCAAAATCTCATGAAGTAAGTGGCGATAAAACGAAATACACATTCCACCTGCGAGATTCAAAATGGTCAAACGGCACTCCTGTTACAGCGAAAGATTTTGTCTTCGCTTGGCAAAGAGCTGTCGATCCAGCAACAGCCTCTGAATATGCATTTCTATTCTTTGATATTAAAAATGCAACAAAAATTAACAACAAAGAACTTCCAGCCGACCAACTTGGTGTAAAAGCAGTTGATGACCATACGTTTGAGGTAGAATTAGAACGCCCTGTTCCATATTTTATTAGCTTAACAGCGTTCCCAACATTTCTACCAATTAACGAGGAATTCTTTAAAAAACAAGGTGATAAGTACGCTTTAGAAGACAATACAATCTTGTACAACGGCGCTTTTACACTAAGCGATTGGAAGCATGAACAAAGCTTTAAATTCAAGAAAAACCCTACCTATTGGGATAAAGATACTGTCAAACTAGAGGAAATCAATTTTAACGTCGTAAAAGAAAAATCAACAGAAGTAAACCTATTCGAATCAAAACAATTAGACCGTATAAAATTAACATCCGACTTCGTTGATAAATATAAAAAAGATGCGAACTTTAAAGAACGCCCGAACGTAGGCGTACAATTTTTACGTATGAACCAACAAAACAAAGTACTACAAAATGTGTCTGCACGCCAAGCAATCGATCAAACAATTGATCGAAAATCCTTTGTAAATACGTTATTAAATGATGGCTCTACACCAACCTTTGGTCTCGTTCCAAAAAACTTTGCAAAAGGGCCTGATGGAAAAGACTTCCGTACTTTAAACGGGGATTTAACCAAAGTTGATACAAAATCTGCACAAGAGTTATGGAAAAAGGCGAAACAAGAGCTTGGTTCTGAAAAGATAACATTAGAATTATTAACAAGTGATGCTGACCTTGATAAGAAAACTGGTGAGTTCTTAAAAGGACAACTAGAAAAGAATTTAGATGGATTAACAGTAAATGTGAAACCACAACCACGTAAACAACAAGTTTCACTTTTATTAAAAGGTGACTATGAAATTGGTATTGACGGCTGGAGCCCTGACTTTGCTGATCCAATTACATTCCTTGAATTGTTTACAACGAATAACCCTTACAACTTGGATCATTACTCTAATAAGGAGTTCGATGAAACAATTGAAAAAGTGAAAACGACTTTAGCTGGTGATGAAAAAGCTCGCTGGGAAGCATTACTAGCATCTGAGAAAATATTATTTAAAGACTCAGTTATCGCTCCCCTTTACCAAAAAGGCGAATCTTATTTAGAACGTTCTTATGTGAAAGGAATTGTGCAAGTAGACTTTGCAGGCCAATTAAACTTCAAATGGGCACAAATTGAAAAATAAAAGGCAAGCTGAATTGAAGTTTTTCTATCTACAACAATTATTTTATTGGAAAAATGTATTAAAAGCGGATTCTCAATAAGAGAAAATCCGCTTTTTTAATATATTATTTTTAAAAATTAATACTCCACTTTTTATTATTGACATATAGTTCTTCCCAGTGTTAATATTCTAAATAATCAAAGAAACGAAATATTTGACCATCAAAATATAACGTCTCCTATGTTGAAACATATAACGATACATTATATTTCAACATGTATATACATATAGAACACCTGATTACCTACATATACATATTTATAATAGGTTTTCTCTTCTTCTATAAATACACTTCAAGACATGGACATTATGACGTTACGAACAACACATTTAGGGAGGAACGAACAATGAATAAAAAAGTTGTACCTGTTGTTGCATCTGTTTTAGGGGCAAGTCTATTACTAACTGCTTGCGGGGGAAATAAAGATCATGCAAGCGGAGCGAAAGCAAATGATAAAGCACCTGATAAGCAGGCAATTAACTTATCATTCGCTTCAGAAATTCCAACAATGGATGTTGCAAAAGCAACGGATGGGGAATCCATGAGCGTAATGCGAAATGTTTTTGAAGGTTTATACGCAATGGGAGAAGATAATAAACCAATTCCTGGTGTTGCTGAGTCGGTTGACGTTAGTCCCGATAAAACAAAATATACATTCCATCTGCGTGATTCAAAATGGTCAAACGGTACTCCTGTTACAGCAAAGGACTTCGTCTTCGCTTGGCAACGTGCCGTAAACCCTGACACAGCAGCTGAATATGCATTCTTATTCTTCGATATACAGAATGCGAAACAAATAAACCAAAAACAATTACCAGTTGATCAATTAGGTATTAAAGCTGTTGATGACAAAACGTTAGAAGTACAACTAGACCGTCCTGTTCCTTACTTCTTAAGCTTAACGACATTCTCAACATTCTTACCAATTAATGAAGAGTACTTAAAGTCTCAAGGCGATAAATACGGTTTAGAAACAAATCATTTAATTTACAACGGTGCTTTCACATTAGATAACTGGAAACATGAGCAAAGCTTCCAATTGAAGAAGAATCCTAACTATTGGGATGCTAAAACGGTAAAATTAGAAGAAATCAACTTCAATGTCGTTAAAGATAAATCTACAGAAATTAACTTATATGATTCAGGACAAATTGATCGTGTCGCTTTAGATGCAGAATTTGTTGATAAATATAAGGGCGATCCAAACTTCAAAGAACGCGCTGAAGTTGGCATTCAATTTTTACGACTCAATCAAAAAAATGAAACATTAAAAAATCAACATGCACGCCTTGCTATTAACGGCGCAATGAATAAAAAAGCATACGTAGAAACAATTTTAAATAACGGCGCTGTTCCAGCTGAAGGAATGGTTCCTGCTAAATTCGCAAAGAGTCCTGAAGGCAACGACTTCCGTAAAGAAAATGGAAATCTAGTGAAAGATGATGTGAAAACAGCGAAAGAAAACTGGAAAAAAGCGAAGCAAGAACTTGGTACTGACAAAGTAACAATTGAACTCTTAACAAGTGATAACGCTTTAGCTAAAAAGACTGGTGAATATTTAAAAGGTGAACTAGAAAAGAACTTAGATGGATTAACAGTGAATTTAAAACCACAACCACGTAAACAACAGTTAAAACTACTATTAAGTGGTGACTATGAAATCGGTATTGATGGCTGGGGCCCTGACTTCGCTGACCCAATTACATTCTTAGATTTATTTACAACAGATAGTGCGTATAACTTCGATAAATACTCTAACAAAGAGTACGATGAGCTCATTCATAAAGTAAAAACAGATTTAGCTGGTGATGAAAAAGCTCGCTGGGAAGCAATGAAGCAAGCTGAAAAAATTCTATTACAAGACGGTGCTGTCGCTCCTTTATACCAACAAGGTCGTTCTTACTTACAACGCGGATTTATTAAAGGACTTGTAACAACTGACTTCGGTGGTGAGTTTAACTACAAGTGGACAGAAGTTGCAAAATAATAAGTGCTAATAAAAAGGTATCCAATTGAGGATACCTTTTTATTTTATGCTTCTTTAACTACAGAGCTTTTTCCCTTTACCATTCCTTTTATAGCTAAAGTCATCACTGCTACTGATTGTGTAACCAATACAATAACTAATAATGAAATAATATTTCTCTCTAAACTAACTCCTCCAAATATTATTGTATAATAGCCATTCGCTGCATATGTTGCGGGAAATAGTTCACCGATTGTTTGATATGTTTTAGAAAGCATCTCATGTGGGACAATTACACCGGAACTTACAAGTTGTAACGATAGTGAGATAATATTAAAAATCATACCTGCGTTTCCAAACACAGTTAGAAACATTTGTGTTAATGAAAGAAATGCGAAGAAGACTATTGCTTGAAACCCCCATATACTCCCCACTGTTTCGTGCATCTCAATTTGGAAGCCTTTCATCAAACCAATTGTAATACATGCAAGTAAAATCGATACTGTACCGTTTATAATTTGTCTTGATAAGAAATTAATCCAACCGCCCTTTACTTCTTTTGCAACTTTTGATAGTTCCATACTCATTATCATTGCTCCTACAAATGAAGCTAATACGATCATTAGCGGTACCATATTCACTGAAAATCCTTTTGCATCATTTACTTTATGAACTGTAAAACCAATTGAATCTTCCGTTAACCCTTTTATCACTTCTACATTCTCAGGTCCTACAGCTTGCAGCTTTCCGACAATCGCTTGTTTCTTATAACTTGCTACCTCTTTATTTACATTATCTCGAATTTGTTTTGCAGCTCCTTCCATCATTTGCTTTGCCATCATGGCATTCGCTTGATTAATGTGGAAGTTTAAATTTGATTTTCCTGTTTCATTTATATCTTTTGAAAAAGAAGCAGGAATTTCAATAATCATATCGTACACATGGTCATTCATTTCTTTGTTTGCTTTTTCTACAGACCGTTCTGCTTTCACTTGAAATGGTAAATTTCTCTGTAAGCCTTCTGCTATTTTATTACCTATATTGACATCTTCATTCACAATAGCGATACGCATTTGATCTGCTCTTTCATTCACTCCATCATATGCTGTTAACCACACGCAAAAGAAAATAAGTTGGAACGATAGCGCTACTACCATTCCTACATACGTACCTGGTCTTTTTAAAAACTGTTTTAATGTATCCATCTTCCCGCTCTCCTTTTAGCAAGCAAGTACATACTTGCATTTTATTTTAAATAAATACTAGGGTCTTAATGCCCTAGCATATAAAACAATATTATTTTCAATAAATTTCTCATCATCAACTTCTGTCAGGCGATCAGCAAAACGTAATTTAGATAAGAAATATCCAAAATTGATCCAGATAAAGTTCATTACTTGCGCTTCAATATTCGTATCAATAATGTTTCCCTTTTCCCGCATTTTTGCAAAATAGATACTTAATTCTTCTTTTAGTCCTTGTGGTATTTTAGCAATTTCCCCGTCTAATTCAGGAAATTCTCCAGCCTCACGTATACCGATAGCAATAATATCTTTTACCCCATCTAAAAAATTATGATAATGCCTTGCTAAGTTTTTTAAATCTGTTTCTAATTCCCATACAATCTCTGTTTGCAAAAACTTTTTTAAATGCGGTACATATGAAAATTCAGCAACCGCTGCTTCAATAACACCCTTCTTACTTTTAAAATTGCGAAATATCGTTACTTCATTAACACCAGCACGCATTGCAATTTCTTTCGTTGTCGCTGCTGTATATCCTTTTTCTTTCACTAATTCAATCGCTGCTTGAATAATTTTTTCTGCCGTCTTTGAGCGCGCCATAAAATCCTCTCTTCCTCATGCAAGTGATCACTTACATTTAGATTATATAACTTTTCAAATAATTGTCAACAATCCTCTTTTCCTTCTTTTTGCATTGAAACATTCTTTTAAAAGCTCTCGTAAGTGCCTCTTGTGAGGAAAAACCATATTTCAATAACTGCTCTTTCAGTCGATACTAAAGCTTGTGCAGCATGAGTTAATCTTCTCTTTCGAATGTAATCCGTTACACTCATACCAATATAACTTTGAAAAATACGATGAAAATGGTACATCGACACCGCACTGTAAGATGCTACTCTTTCTGTTGTAAGCTCCTCATGCAAGTGATTTTCTATATATTCAATTGATTTTTTTATTATCTCTTTATATTCTTCATGCATTTTAGTCCCTCCCTCACAACTTCAATTTACCATATACATACAAATCTTTTTTGATTTAAATTGCGGATTAGCCCTTGCAACTACAGAATAATAATTTATTTTCAACACATACATAATTACATGATTTTGGGAAAAACTTGTATAGAACGAATTTACATAAGGAGGAATTTATAATGAGAACTCTACTATCAGTTTTATTAGCTCTTATGCTAGTACCTGCATTAACAGGATGTAAAGCTCCTGCAAAAGAAGACACAACTTCTAATAAAAAGACAACTGAAGAAGCAAAAAACGAGGCTCCTGCAGATTTAAAACTAAACTTCAATGAATTCGATTTAAAGGCAGACTACCAAGATACAAAGAAAGACTACGAAGCAGACTATAAAAATGTAGCAGCTGACAAGAAAATGGAAGCAAAAATTGAAGATCATAAAGCAGATGTAAAATTAACAGGAGACGAGGCTATCACAAAATTAAGCCCACTTCTACAAGAATTGAAATTTGATAAAGATACTGCTGACCAAGAAGTAATCGATCAAGTAGTGAACGTGTTCAAACTTGATAAAGACTACCAAAAATTCGATTTAGAAGTTGTCTTCTCTGATGGAACGAAAAAAGAATATAAAAGAGAAATAAAATAAAATAAAGAAGTAGGCGGTTGCCTACTTCTTTATTTTTGCGTATCTTAAATCTGGTTTAGATCCAACATAATATTGAAGTCCAGATACCGTTTGTTTTTGTAAATAGGAATCCGACGGGAATATAATTGGAATTAATGGTGAATCTGTAAACATAATATCTTCTGCTTTATGCAATAAGTCAAAACGCTTATCTTCATTTTGTTCCACTTCTGCTTCCTTCACTAAAGCATCAAATTCTTTATTATGCCATTTTGCATAATTGTTTGGACCATCACCTGCATATAAATCTAATTTAGTAATTGGGTCTAATAGAGAACCGCCCCATCCCATATAAGCTAATTGGAAATCACTTTGCTTATATGTGTCGATGTAACTCTTCCACTCTTTATTTTCTAATTTAATATCTACACCAAGATTTTTCTTAAACATTTCTTGCATTGCTTCTGCTACTTTTTTATGTTGTGTATCTGTAGTGAATTTTAATGTTACTTCAGGTAATGTAGACCAGCCTTGTTCTTTCATACCTTCTTCTAATAATTTTTTCGCTTCTGCTGGATCAAATTTAACGTAACCACCTTTTTCTTTACGGAAATCACGCCCACTTTGTGTTTTTGCTCCTTCTGGAACGAATGCATTTGCTTCTTGTGCATTGTTTTTATACAGTTTTTCAACAATAAACTTACGATCAACTGCTAATGAGAATGCTTTACGTACTTTCGCATTTGTGAACGGCTCTTTTTCTACATTAAACGAATAAATATAAGATGAAAATCCTGCAACACGCTTGTATTCTTTATTTCCTTTTTCTTTCTCAATCATCTCTTGTGGTAAACCACTTAGTAAATCTAATTCTTTTGATTTGTATAATTGGTACGCTGTTTTAGAATCTGGAATAATACGAAACTCAATTTCTTTTAATGTTACCTTTTTATCATAGTATTCTTTATTTTTTTGTACTGTAATAGCCTGATTGTGCTTCCATTCTTTTAATGTGAATGGTCCGTTCGTAATTAACTCTTTTGGATCTGTTTTTAATTTATTATTATCATCAATTGATTTTTTAGATAATGGAATGAATAATGAGCTTGCCAATTTTTGTTTAATAGAAGACACTGGGTGCTCAAGTGTTACCTTTAATGTTTGAGGATCAATGACTTGAATGCCAACTTGTCCTTCTTCACCTTTTCCAGTATTGTATGCTTCTGCCCCTTTAATAAAATACATTTCTGTTGCATTCATAGAACCCGTTTTCGGATTTAATAATCGCTTCCATGCAAATTCAAAATCATTTGCTGTAATAGGAGAACCATCTGACCATTTAATATCTTTCTTTAAATGAATTGTATACTCAGTTCCATCAGCATTTACTTCTTCTTTCTCTGCTAATTCATTTTGATATTTCCCATCACTATCTTGCGTATATAAGCTTGAGAATAAATGTCCAATTACATAACCTGAAGTACTATCTGTCGCAATAGCGGAATCAAGTGTATATGGATCGCTACCAATATTCGTTACTAATCGATCTCCTTCCCCCTTACCAGCACTCGCCTTTTGCGTCTCTTTCTTACCGCAAGCGACAGAAGTAATTGCTAAAACAGTCATAATGACAAACAGTAAAAACTTCTTCATCCTACATTCTCCTTTAACCTGAAATTTTTGGTGTTGATGCTAATAATGTTTTTGTATAAGAATGTTGTGGATTACGGAATACTTCATCCGTATTTCCAAATTCAACAAGTTCTCCTTTATATAGGACAGCCACTTTTTCACATAAATAGTGAACCATCGGTAAATCGTGCGCGATAAATAAATATGTATAGCCTTGTTCTTTTTGAATCTTTTGCAGTAAATGTACAATTTGAATTTGCAATGAAACATCTAATGCTGAAATTGGTTCATCAAGAATCAATACTTCTGGCTCACACAATAACGCTCTTGCAATAGCGATACGTTGGCGTTGTCCTCCGCTAAATTCATGCGGATATCGATCAATATATCTTCTATCTAATCCAACACGCTCTAGCGCATCACCTGCTACTTTATCCTTCAACCCTTTATCACCTAAACCGAATGAAATATAACCTTCCGTTACGCTATCGCGTACTTTCCAGCGCGGATTTAATGCAGCTGTGGAATCTTGAAAAATAAACTGTACTTTCTGTAAGAAATCACGTTTATGAGCTGCCTTCAGTTTGTGAACGACTTGACCGTTATAATCAATTTCACCAGACGTTGGGCTCTCGATCCCAGCTATGAGCTTTCCAAGTGTTGTTTTTCCTGAACCACTTTCGCCAATAATGCCAAGCGTTGTTCCTTTCGGGATAGAAAGTGATATATCTTTTAATGCTGCGATTTCTTTATTTTTACTTCCATATGTTTTCGTTACTTGCTTTACAGTAATTAAATCTGTCGTCATGAGGCATTCACCTTCTCTTTTGATTTCGCCTTATTATGCTCCAGAACATGTTGCCAGCAATGTGAACTATGCTCCTTGGAATATGTTGTTCTCTCTGGGAAACGATGAATACATTCTTTTATCGCTACTGGGCAACGATTGACAAAAGGACAACCAAAGCTATTTAACGTCTCAATGGAAGGTGTCGTCCCTTCTATTGCACGTAATACTTTTTCAGAATCATCCATATTCGGAATTGCTTGTAATAAGCTTTTCGTGTATGGATGTTTAGGGGAACCTATCACTTCCTCTATCGTTCCTTTTTCAACAACACGTCCTCCATACATCACAACTACTCGATCCGCTACTTCACGTACAAGTGCTAAATCATGCGTAATTAGTAAAATACTCGTATTTTGCTTTTCCTTTCTTTCCTTTAATAACTCCATAATTTGCTTTTGAATTGTTACATCTAATGCTGTCGTAGGTTCATCCGCAATAACGAGTTTTGGGTGGCAGGCAAATGCGATTGCTAAACAAATACGTTGCCTCATGCCTCCGCTTAATTGATGTGGGTACTGTTCAAAGCGTTTCTCTGCTTCATGTATCCCTAAATCATTTAATAAGTTAATCGCAATTTCTTTTGCTTCTTTTTTCGATTTCTTTTCGTGTTGCAAAATCACCTCTGTAATTTGTCTTCCCACCTTCATCGTCGGATTTAAAGAGGACAGAGGGTCTTGGAAAATAAACGAAATATCTTTTCCACGAATTTGATTCCATTCTGATTCTTGTAGATTCGTTAATTCCTCTGATTCAAAAGATATATTTCCATCATCAATATGAATTGATTCTTGATTTAAGCCAATAATGGATTGTGCTGTAACACTTTTCCCTGAACCACTTTCTCCTACAAGTGCAACGATTTCACCTTCGCTAATAGAAAAGGAAACATGCTTCACAATTGCTTGTTTACTATTCTCTTTTTCAACGGCTAACGTTACGTTTTCTAAAGATAAGAGCTGTCCCATGTTTTTTCTCCTTTCGATTCTGTTTTACGATTTTTGGATCAATTGCATCTTGTAAACCATCACCAATTGCATTAAACGCGAACATAATGAGCGCAATCATGATTGCTGGGAAGAATAGCTGCCACCATTCTCCACTCAATAATGTCCCAAGTGCATCATTCGTCATCGTCCCCCAGCTTGCTGCTGGTGATTGCACTCCTAGTCCGATAAAGCTTAAAAATGATTCTGAGAAAATAGCTGCTGGAATTGTAAATGATAAATTTACGATAATAATGCCTGTTAAGTTCGGAATTAAATGCCCGTATATAATTTTCATATGTGATGTACCTAATCGCTCCGCTGCAATAACAAACTCTCTTTGTTTTAAAGATAAGACTTGTGCCCTAACGAGACGTGCCATACCAATCCATCCTGTTAATGCAAGGGCGATGATAATGGTAAAAAGACCTGGTTTCATAACAATTAATAGTAAAATAACAATTAATAAATATGGGATACCGTATAACACTTCGATTCCTCGTATAATCCACTCATCAATTAATGTCCCAAGGCGATTGCGCCCTCTTACATATCCACTAAATCCTCCGATTAGCACACCAAGTCCTATATCAAGAGCAGCTGCCACTAATCCAACTGTTAATGAAATTTTTCCACCAGCCCAAGTACGTGCCCATATGTCTCTTCCTAAATCATCAGTTCCGAACCAATGCTCGCTACTAGGAGGTAAATTCGTTGCTTCTTTCACTTGTTCACTCGCAGTAAATGACGTTAAACTTTCGCCAATTAATGAGAAAATAATAATGAGTAATAACGTCACTGTTCCTAAAACTGCGATTGGATTCGATATAAACTTACGAAACACTTCTTTCTTTCGGCTAATCTTTTGCTGATCTTTATTTATTGTTAATTCTTTTTTCTCTTCATTTGTTAATAACTGGTCATTAATTTCATAAGCCCCCATTTAAACATCTCCCTCCTTACGTAATAGAACGAATACGTGGATCAACAATACGATGAATAATATCTGTAATAAAAATACATACAATTAAAAGTGCACTATAAAAAATGGTTGTTCCCATAATCACTGGATAATCTCGATTAAAAATACTATCTACAAAATATTTTCCGAGACCAGGAATTGAAAAAATCTTTTCGATAACGAAAGTACCTGTTAAAAGTCCCGCCATTAATGGTCCAACAAATGTAAGTACTGGAACAATCGCATTTCGAAGAGCATGTCTTATAATAATCTTCTTAATCGGTATACCTTTCGCTCTCGCTAACTTAATATAATCACTCTGCAGTACTTCGATCATATTAGAGCGAACAAATCTTGTAATCACTGCGATTGGTCCTAACGCTAATGCAAAGGATGGCAATACCGTATGTTCAAATGTACCCCAAGAAGCTACTGGTAAGAGTTCGAATTGAATAGCGAATACTTGTATAAATAGTGGTGCTAAAATAAAACTCGGAATAGAAATACCGAGGATGGCAAGTAAACTTACACCGTAATCAATTACCTTCCCATGATAGAGAGCAGCAAATGTACCTGCAGCAATTCCGACTAGCAATGAAATAATAAGTGCTTGTAAACCAATAATTGCTGATGGACCAAAACCAGTTGTTATAATTTCTGATACACCTTGCCCGGTTGATTGAACAGATTCACCAAAATCAAAATGAACTACGCCGTCTAAATAAGCAACATATTGATTCCATAACGGTTCATCAAGGTGATACTTCGCTCTCATGTTTTGGATCACTTCTTCAGGAAAGATTTTTGCATCTGATGAAAATGGATCCCCCGGAATAATATGCATAATTAGAAATGTCACCGTCGTAATAACCCATAGCGTGAACACCATAACTGATAATTTTTTAATTACATACACTCCAATAACCCCCTAAACACATATATTTACTTAGTTTTATGAACGTACTTTTTCCATTACTCCCTTTTCTCTTTTTAGAATACAAAAAGCCTTGATCTTAAAAAATAAGATCAAGGCTTAATAAACAAAGGCCCATCACTTATCTTTCAAGACTTGCTTGCTGGAATTAGCACGGTGTTCCTATTACAGAACCCGCTGCTGAGGTGTCATAGGGCCAGTCCCTCTACCTCTCTGGATAAGTAAATTGCTATATTATTATTTGGTTCAAATTGTATATTTCGAATTATAATTCTGAAAAAACGAAAAGTCAATCAAATTGGATATATTTAGAAAAATCAGTTTTTAATACTTTCATTTATCTATGTCGTATTTCGCTTATAATAAAAAAAGATATGAAAGGAGTTATAAGATGGACCCCTTACTTCTAGCAACTATAGGATTACCATTAACAATCGTTATACTTGTTATCATTGGGTTTTATAAACTTTTCATTAAAAAGAAAAGCATTACCTCTTTTTACACCCCCTTTGATAATATTACTGGGCAAACTATTTCCGAATTTCACGAAGAACAGAAGGTATTAGTATCCGAGGATGAAGATGGCGATGGTAAGAGGAAAAAATAACCTTGCACAGGCAAGGTTATTTTTTCGTTTCTGCTTGAAAACGTTTATAGTATGTCGATGCTGTTGCAAAGTTAATTTCTATATCACGAATCAGCGATGAATCTTCTTCTTTCGCTAACTTCTGTAATTTTTTCATCGCTTGTTCCGATTCATTCAAGAAACCAACATATACTTCATGTTCTTGCTCTTTCGACTTTGGAACACGAATTTCTTTACGTATATGATCAATATCTTCTAACATGCTCGTCGTTACCTCTTGCACATCTTCTTTATATGCAGCATTCGTTATTTCCTTACCGCCCTTTTCTTTTGCTACTTCAAATAACTGTAGTGCTTTATTAATCTCTTTATTCATTTTCAAATCATATTTTTCATGTACTGCACGGTATTCTTTCATCTCTTCTGTTTGCTCAGTAGATTGTTCTACCTTTTCTTTCGGTTCTTTCGTATCTTTATTTCCATTACACCCTGCTAGAAGGAGCATACTTCCCATTACAGCAATACCCAAAACCTTCTTCATCTCTTCTTCTCCTTTTATCTACAGCTATTACTCATTATAGTTTCTTTTATCTCCACTTGTTATTATACCGAGAACATCCTACTTTTTACACTTAAGATGACATCGTAACATATATACCAACATGTTTGTCACAGTATCGTCACTTTATACAAATAACTTTTGCACTGCTTTACTACATCACCTTACAAAACTATATGAGGTATTTCAAAGAAATGAAAAAAAGAACTGATTCAAATATTACCTTTGAATCAGTTCTTTTTTGTTAAGCCTCTAAATTTTGTCTTTGTTGCAGTTCAAACTGCTTCTCACTTCTTCTGGCCATAAACAAATAACATAACACAGCACCAACTTCACAAAGAGCTATTACAACACCCATCGGTAATGCGGTGTTACTTCCCCCAATACCTACTAACGGTGCAACAAGTGCTCCTGAAATGAACTGTAATAAGCCTAATAAAGCTGATGCTGTTCCTGCAGCTTGTTTCTGATTTCTCATCGCTAACGAGAACCCAGTTGTTGAGACAACCCCAACACTTGATACGACAAGAAATAACGAGCATAAAACGCCAATTAACCCTATTCCTAGTAAGATTGTCAGTAGTAAAGATAAACCACCAACAGCTGCAATAATGATACCAGAGACAAATAATGTCTTCTCATTCACTTTCCCCGCTAAACGACCTGTTACCTGACTAGCAATAATAATACCAATACCATTGATTGCAAAGAATAAACTAAATTGCTGTGGTGATGCTCCGTATATGTTCTGCAACACAAATGGTGAGCCCGAAATGTATGCAAACATTGCCGCTGTTACTAATCCTTGTGACAATGCATATCCCATAAACAAACGATCCTTTAATAGTTTTCCGTACGTCGCTAACGTCCCTGACAAACCACCTGTTTCTCTTTCTTCAGGAGGTAATGTTTCACGCAATACGAAAGTAGCTGATATTAACATGAATACACTTATTGCTCCAAGAACGATGAAAACACCGCGCCACGTTGTAAATTGTAATAATTGTCCCCCAATAATCGGTGCCAAAATAGGCGCTGTTCCGTTTACTAACATAAGTAGTGAGAAGAACTTCGTCATTTCAGAACCTGAATACATGTCACGTACCATTGCACGTGATATAACAATCCCGGCTGATCCCGAAGCTCCTTGTAGGAAGCGTAATAACACTAACGTCCAAATAGATGGCGCAACAGCACAAAGTAAAGAAGAAGCAACATAAATAATGAGAGCAATAATAAGAGGTTTGCGTCTTCCGTAAATATCACTAATTGAGCCAACAAATAATTGTCCTACTGAAAGCCCAAGCAAACAAGCTGTTAATGTAAGTTGGGCTAGTGATGCACCTGTTTGCAAGTCATCCGTTAATTTCGGTAACGAAGGCAAATACATATCAATAGATAATGGCCCAATCGCCGTAAGTGTTCCTAATACAAGAATCATCCATAACCTGTTCATCTTTACAGGCTTATATATTTCCTGATTAACTTCATTCACTTTTTTCATTCACCCTTTCCTATACATACTAAATCGTAACAATTATAGTTACAACATAAACATACGTCAAGTATAGCGCATTTTCCTGTTTAATTTTGTAAAAAAAAGCGATAGAATTTCTATCGCTTTACTTGTTCAAATTACTATTTGTAAATTTAGATACGGAAGACATCGCCTCTCCTGTATCTAAATATGTGATTTGAATTGGATCTCCCACTTCTGTAAACATAGCATATGGGAATTTCTTCACAGGTATCATAAATACTTTTTGTTCATTCTCTAACAGTACGTACACGATTGTATTTTCACCTGATTTTTCTTTATATACACGTTGTACAGTGCCTTCTTTTTGCGCCTCTTTTCCATTTGAAGTCGGTCTAAATGAATCTCCGCTTCCACTCAGCGCATTTTTATAATTCTCAAGCGCTTCTTTTTGCGTCGAACCTGTTGCAAATATTTTCGCATTAGAAGCATAGATAACAGTATGGGCACGCACTAATCCTCCGTCATCAATAACAGGTACAATCCAAGAAGGTTTACCGTACACGTTATAAATAACCGGCATCGTTCCATGCCACTTTTCTCTCTTAAAAGAATTATCCACGACTTCCGAAGCAGCCGAACCATCCATAATTCCCTTTACTTCTTTTCCGTTATAGTAATACAACTTACCTGTACGCGCATCGATAAGTGAATAACCTAGTGCAGAATCTACTCCCTCTTTCGGAGAAGTGAAATCAGTAAAGTAATATAATGTTCCATCCTTACCGAAAATCGGTGTAACTCCTTCTTTCGTTCCCCACTCAGTCGGGATCTTCATATCAGTTTGCGAGAATTTTGTATTCCAAAATCCGTGAATATATTTACCGAAGTACGTATTTAACGTAGATGCAGTCTCGTGATTTAATACGCCATCAACAAATTTAGGTGCCTTTCCTTTATCGTATCTTTTCACTTCGCCTGTTTGTGCATCTACTACTACAACGCCCTCTACCTCAAATCCAGATCTTCCTGAAATAAATTCACCGTACGTCATTGTATAATACGGTTTCCCTTTATCATCCACTTCAAATTTAGGTTTTCCTTTAAAGATTAAATTTGGTTCTGCTTGCCTTACCACACGCTCTAAATTATTTCCGAAAAACATGCTTGGCACGTATTTCATTTTATAACCAAGGTGCAGTTTCGCTTCCGCATCAGGATTCGTACCTGACATCGTGACGTACCCTGGAATTGTCTCAGCTTTACGTGCTTTAAAAAACCCTGAAACTTCAATCGGTGCTACATATAAAGCCTCGCCATTTACCATTTGTGGCGTTAATTCTCCTAGCTCAAAATAAGCTACTTTCGGAATATCCCCAAATACTTTTTTCATCTTATTCTCCGCTGTCTTTGGCGGCACTGTAAATGGCTGATCATTTTCAGTAAATGGCTCTGAAATATCTTTCTCTACCTTTACAACAGAATCATATTTCTTTTGCGAGATTACTATATCGTGCAAATAACCAAAGTAGCCGTAACTTGCAAGTAAAACAAGCATTAGAAGTCCTTTTAACGTACCTTCTAATTTACCTATTTGATCTTGGGAAAATAAAACAAGCCCAATTAAAATCGCTACTGCAACAGAATAATGAGTAAGAATTGAATCTGCTCGATCATCAATTAGCCAAAAATATTCATAGATTGCAATACCTATCCAAAATAAAACTGGAATAACTAAAATAGATGATTTCTTACCCTTTACAACCTTCTCATCCCCTTTCTTATCCACTGCTCGAAGTTTACTACCGCTTCTTCTTGTCCATGGAATCAAAAACAAAGTGAGAATAGCTAAAATTAAAAATTTCATCAAAGGCAATGTCCCCTTTTCTTTTGTCTTCCCCTTTAGTATAACAAATAAAGGTTATTCAGGTAAAAATGGGAATCGTTATATTTTTTTACTACTTAATACAACCCCGCTCACTACATATAAGATAGATGCAATATAAAAAATCGTGCCGATCGTAAAGAAATCTACTAAATATCCTGTTGCAATAATTGCTACTGCCCCTCCAATCGATGTCCACACATGATATTTTCCAATCTCATAACCAGCATTTTCTTGTACAACTTTTCGTGCTAACGAAGTCTTCTCCGTATTACGCTGCACAGCCCCTAAAATACCCATTAAAATTTGAAGAATGTATACATGCCATACTTCTGTTGCAATAGGAAAACAAAGCATTAATATCGCCATGGACCAGGCGTATATAATTAATAACTTTCTATCACCTACTCTATCAGAGATTCTTCCAATTAACGGATATACTAGAGCTGAAGTTAAGGCAAATAAGCCATATGCCCAGCCAAACTGTGAGAAGCTATTTCCAACATTCCGAAGCAATAGAATGTAAAAAGGAAATACCATACTTCCAGCCATCATAATAATGCTTTGTGAAGCTACAAATCTTCTATATGTCATTTCGTATACTCCCTATAAAATAAATTCACAAATCTCTCTTTTGGATCCGCTTCTTTTTTCTTCTGAAGAAATTCTTCTATACGAGGATATGCTCTCCTTAACTGTTCTTTCGATGGATAAGAATAATACGGTAAATAATAACTACCGTTATGCTTTAACGTAACATCAATCATCTTCTGAATAACATTTTCTGTTTTCTTTATCTCATGTTCAGAACGCCCTTGATTAATTAAAAGAACCAGTGCAAACATATCATCTTTCGCATAGGATAAAACTGCATTTTCATTCTTTTCCACGTAACGAACCGTAATATTGAGCAAATTAAACTCTTCCTCATTTAATACGTTACGTAAATCATCTATGTATTCCGTGAAAAAATCTATAGGCACAAAATATTCTTGTAACACCTCTGTCCTATTCGGATTTTCATATTCCATAAAGGCACTATCTGACCTCATAACATTATTTCGCGTCTCATACTTTCCATCTGTACGTTCAAAATAACTTCTTTGTATATCCCAAAACGTATCTTTTCCCCAATCACTATAGCGTGATAATCCAAGTAAAAATTTAGGCGCTGCTATAATAGTTTCTTCTTTTAATTTACTATATTCCTCCCTCATATTTTGATTTTTTGCCAATGTATAATCTGTCACATACATTTCTCTAAAAAATGAATTTGGAGCAACAGAAATACGAGCTAAGTGCATACGAACATTTTCATCTTTTTTCACTTTCTCTTTGAAATAAGACGTGTATTCTTTATAATCTAGCATTTTCGTGTGCGTTTCATATAATTCATCATTTGTTAACTTTAAGGTCACATCTAAAATGACACCAAATAACCCGTAACCGCCAATGACATAAGGAAATAAATCTGCATTCTCTTCTCTACTTACATTACGCACCGTACCATCCGCCATTAACAATCTAAACGACTCTACTGTATCAATCAATGCTTCATGACGAATATCACGACCATGTACATTTACACTTAATGAACCACCAACCGTAAAAATATTTTGCGACTGCATCACCTGAACAGCAAGACCATATGGATTTACTTTCTTCTGAATGTCATTCCACGTGGCACCACTTTGAACTGTAATGCGCTTCTTCTCTGGATCAAATTCTAATATTTTATTATACCCTTTCATATCAAGCATCGTCCCATGGGGATAATATGTCTGCCCGCCCTGACTATGTTGCATACCAGCAATAGAAATCTTCTCTCCAGAAACATTCGCATCTTGCACTAATTTTATTAACGAGTGCTCATCCGTAGCACTTTCAACGCGTTTTATTTTTGTCGGGAGTAACTTTCCTACATCGCTCATAATCGGATGATTTAATTGCTCCTTATATGTATTTACAGATGTCACAAGCAACACTGTATAAGCCATCATAACCACCGCTATCTTTCTTTTTTTCAAATGACACTCTCCTCTTCTACATCTTTTCCTCTTCATATTGTACCTATTTTCCTATGAAATCTATATAATTTTTAATCTATATTCGCTATATAGCGACATGTTTAATGAAGACTTTAAATATGATATAAATAACAACAACTCATTTCAGGAGGTCATTATGAAAGCAATCATTTGCACACAGTATGGACCACCTAACGTTCTTCAGCTTCAAAATATAGAGAAACCTACCCCTAAAAAGAATGAAGTATTAGTTAAAATTCACGCAACAAGTGTATCGACTGGAGATTGTAGAATACGCGGATTTAATAGCCCTCTATTATTTTGGATTCCTATGCGGATCATATTAGGTTTTAGAAAACCGAGAAAGCCTATACTCGGTGTAGAGTTATCCGGCGAAATCGAAGAAATAGGAACAGCTGTAACTCAATTTAAAAAAGGAGATCAAATTTTTGCATTAACAGAACTAAACCTCGGCGGTTATGCCGAGTACACATGCGTACATGAAAGTGGATTAATAGCATTAAAACCTACCAATATGACATATGAAGAAGCAGCAGTTATTCCTTTTGGTGGAACTTCAGCATTGCATTTCCTGAGAAAGGGCCGTATAAAAAAAGGGCAACAAGTACTCATATATGGTGCCTCAGGATCGGTAGGAACAGCTGCTGTACAACTTGCTAAATATTTCGGTACGACCGTTACGGCTGTTTGTAGTAATTCAAATTTTGAACTCGTTCAATCTTTAGGAGCTGATAAAGTAATTGATTATACGAAAGAAGATTTTACTAAGGGGTGCGAGCGCTACGATATTATATTTGATGCAGTTGGGAAGTATAAAAAATCCCTTTGTACAAATACATTAACACCCAATGGAAAATATGTATCTGTTAATGGAATGATGGCAAAAGTAAGTAAAGAGGATATGATTCTACTAAAAAAACTAACTGAAACAGAACATTTAAAACCTGTTATTGATAGAACTTACCGATTAGAAGAAATTGCTGAAGCTCATATGTATGTGGAAAAGGGACATAAGAAAGGTAACGTTTCGATTACCTTAAAATAAAATATATTCAGAAAATAACGTTGACAATTCTTTTTGTAAGATTTACTATTAGTACCATATTAAAAAAACTACATACACATACTCTTATCAAGAGTGGCGGAGGGACTGGCCCGATGATGCCCGGCAACCGAGCTTATAACGTATAAGCTAAGGTGCTAATTCCTGCAAAACGAGTTCTCGTTTTGGAAGATAAGAGAGGAATCTATTTTGTCTATTCGGCACCTCTCTTATTTTTGAGAGGTGCTTTTTATTTTGGAACGTATATTTAAGGGGGAATTATAGATGAAGAAAGTATTATTAAGCATTGTAAGTGGGGCTGTATTATTATTAAGCGCATGTAGCGGGAGTTCAGATAAAGAAGTAAAAGCGTTAGATGAGAAAAAGATTACTGTCGGTGTAACAGGAGGGCCTCATGAACAAATTTTTGAAAAGGTAAAAGAAGTAGCAGCGAAAGACGGTCTCGAAATCGATATAAAAGTATTTAATGATTATGTAGCACCGAACGTATCCCTCGATGAAAAAAGCCTTGATGTAAATAGCTATCAAACGAAATCATATTTAGACGTATTTAAAGCGGAACGTAATATGAAATTAACCGAAGTATTTTCAACAGTAACATTCCCTATGGGCGTATATTCAAAAAGCTTAAAGGACGTAAAAGAATTAAAAGAGGGCGATGCAATTGCTGTACCGAATGACCCAACGAATGAACTTCGAGCTTTAAAACTATTTGAAAAAGCAGGTGTTTTAAAAGTTGATCCAAAGGCTACAGAAAAAGCGACTGCAAAAGATGTAATTGAAAATCCAAAAAATTTAAAGATTGTTGAATTAGAGGCATCTCAATTACCAACACAACTAAGTGAAGTAAAAGCAGCTGCAATTAATACAAACTTTGCATTAGGTGCAAAATTAAGCCCTGCAAAAGACTCTATCTTCCGCGAGGGAAAAGATTCACCATATGTGAACTGGGTCGTTGTTCGTACTGAAAATAAAGATGATGCTGTTATAAATAAACTAAAGAAAGCTTATCAATCTAAAGAAGTAAAAGAATTTATCGAGAAAAAATTTGATGGTTCTATTTTACCGTCTTGGTAGGAGCTGACGATAATGATTGAATTGAAAAATGTATCCAAAGTATTTACAACAAAAAAAGGGAATGTGGAAGCTCTTAAGTCTACTTCCCTTCAAGTAAAAAAGGGTGAAGTATTTGGAATCATTGGATATAGTGGCGCTGGCAAAAGTACATTAATTCGATGTGTAAATTTATTAGAAAAACCAACGACAGGAAATATCATTGTAAACAGCCAAGACTTAACAACTTTATCAGCAAAGGAACTAGCAAAAGCGAGACAAAAAATCGGGATGATTTTTCAAGGATTCAATTTACTTAAAACTGTTACCGTTTATGAAAATATCGCATTACCGTTACGTCTTGCTGGCATTTCAAAAGTAGAAATTGAAAAAAGAGTAGAAAAGTATTTACGCATTGTCGATCTTTTTACTCGAAAGGATGCCTATCCAAGTGAACTTTCTGGTGGCCAGAAACAACGTGTTGCCATTGCACGTGCACTATCACATGAACCTGAAGTGTTATTAAGCGACGAAGCAACGAGTGCTTTAGATCCAGAAACAACTGATTCTATTCTTGACCTATTATTAAAGATTAATGAAGAAATCGGGATTACAATTTTATTAATTACACATGAAATGAATGTCATCCAGCGTATATGCGACCGAGTTGCTGTTATGGAACATGGAGCAGTAGTCGAAAGTGGGACTGTGAAGGATATATTCACAAACCCACAACATGTAACAACGAAGAAATTTGTAAATAGCGCATTTGCAGCAAAAATTCCAGAAGATGTACAAAAAGAACTTCAAACTACTGGTGAAATTGTAACTCTTTCTTTTATAGGAAATTCTTCAGGAGAACCAGCATTAGCTGTCGCTACAAAACGATTCCAAGTATATCCGAATATTTTATCCGGTAATATTACTCAATTAAAACATGAAGCATACGGGAAACTTATCATTCATATGCAAGGGGAACAAAATGAAATCAACCGTGCTTTATCATTTTTACAAGAACAGGGAATCATCGTAGAAGGAGGTAGAACAGACCATGGAAAACAAGTCCTTTTTGGATGAATGGGGTAAAGTTATATGGGAGGCGACCATACAAACTTTTCAAATGACATCTATTTCATTACTCATCTCGATCCTTATTGCACTGCCACTTGGTGTCACACTTGTTTTAACAAGACCTGGTGGGCAGCACGAAAATAAAATCATTTATCCAATTCTTAATACAATTATTAATATCATTCGCTCTCTTCCGTTTATCATTCTATTATTCTTCATTTTACCTTTTACAAAGTTTCTAATGGGAACATCCATTGGTGTGCAAGGTGTTATCGTACCGCTTGTCGTCTTCACTGCTCCCTATATCGCAAGATTGATGGAAACAGCATTATTAGAAGTCGATCGTGGCGTGATTGAAGCTTACCAAGCGATGGGTGTTTCTACTATAAAAATTATTTGGCACGTTATGGTGAAAGAAGCTCGTCCCTCCCTTGTACTTGGATTAACAATTGCAACGATTGGCTTAATCGGCGCAACAGCAATGGCTGGTCTTGTCGGTGCTGGTGGACTAGGGGACTTAGCATATCGCTTCGGGCATTTACGCTATGAACCTGAAGTAATGTATGCAACTGTCTTTATTTTAATTATCCTCGTACAAGGATTGCAGTCTTTAGGGAATGGTGTTGCACGAAGATTGAAGAAAGATTAAAAAAGAAGGTATCTCACCAGTGTGAGATACCTTCTTTTTATCTTTTAAATCCACCTTCTGAATGAATAACTTGTCCCGTAATCCACTCTGCTTCTTCGCTTACTAAAAACTTAATGAGTCTTGCTGCATCCCTTGGTTCACCAATTCTGCCAAAAGGAAACATCGGCTTTAATCCTTGCTTTATCTCTTCAGTCATCCAGCCTGTATCGGTTGGACCTGGGTTAATTGCATTCACTGTTATTCCTAAATGAGCTACCTCGGCTGACAACGAACTAGTAAGAGCATCAATAGCTCCCTTCGTTGTTGCATACGCCAGTTCTCCAACCATAGGTCCTTGAAATTGCCCCGACGTCATATTTACAATTCTACCACCAGATTTTTTATCAAATCCTCGGGCAAATTGACTACTTAACAATGTAGTCGCACGAACATTGACCATGTAGTGCTTATCTAATTCTTCAGCAGTCAAATTAGAGAAGTCATTATTCGTAGAATACGCTGCATTATTAATTAATATATGAGGGTAACCTAGTTGTTCAGTAACTTTATTTATAAGCTCTTTCGGCGCATCATTCTGAGTTAAATCTAACTCCATGCTCAATACTTTCACACCGTTTTTTAGTAACTCTTCTTTTAATTGTATTTGTTCACTTTGATCAACGCCCCAAGGCATCTCTTTATCATACGCTGTCCAATAAGTAAAAAATATATCGTATCCTGCTTCAGCTAATTCTTTACAAATTGCTGCGCCTATACCATCTAGACGACTTACACCTGTAACGACTGCTATTTTATTTTTTAATTGATTCATCATATACTCCTCCAATTTAAAGGACGCATACTTTATATAAGAGATATGAATTTCCCTACACATTATCCTTACAAAAGGGATGTACAAGCCAAATATGCGGTCCTTGCATGATTTACAGATAGCTAAATAAACCCTCACTTACGAGAGAAAAATTTATCTATCTAGTTTCGAATCATTACAAGCTCATCCACATATTGAGTCCTTGTCTCCTTTCCGTATATCTCCAAATTTCATTTTAACATTAAAGATTTAATATTTCAAAAAATGAAATGATTACTCCTATTCATGAAGTATCATGTACTATAAAACGTAGTTAATAACGAATTTGCATTTAAGTGTATACATTTACTATTACCTATCCGTTGTATAAGTGTAGGGAGGAAAAATGATGAGAAAAGAAAATATATTGACCTCCTATCTTATCAATTTAGGGGAGGAAGTGTTCAAACTATTACTAGCGAAAGGGGCTATAAAAGAAGACGCAGAAGACATCATCCAAAATACTTTCTATAAAGTATACACATTGCTAGATAGCTTAACCGAGGATAACATACGTCCATGGTTTTTCAGAGTCGCATTAAATGAATACATTGACTTAAAGAGAAAAAAAGAGCAACAGAACATCTATTTAACTGAAGAGATTTATTCAAAATTACAATATACAGACCGAGAACTGGATGCTGTTTTAAATAAAGATGAGATTTTCTATCTATATATAAAACCAGAGAAATAATAAGAAAAGAGCCTAAGTATAGGCTCTTTTCTTACTTACTCCAAATTTAAACTCTTAAAGAACCACGAAATCCTCTAGCAGCATAGTATGAATCTGCTCCATTGTGGTACACAAAAACGTGTCCAAAGCGATAATCGCAAAATAGAGCTCCACCAAGCTCTCTAATATCTGAAGGCGTTTGTACCCAGCTTGATGATTTCATATCGAACTCCCCAAGTTGTTGCAACTGTCGATATTGTTCTTCTGTTAATAGTTCAATACCCATAGCAGTTACCACATCAATAACGTTATTTTCCGGTTTATGCTTCTTTCTTGCTTCTAACGCTTCAAGATCATAACAAAGGCTTCTACGACCTTTAGGACTCTCCTTTGAGCAATCGCAGAAAATATACTCGTCCTTCTCTTCATCATAACCAACAACATCCGGCTCACCGCCTGTTACTTCCATTTCATTAAGTGACCATAATTTTTCAGCATTAGCTTCTATCTTCGCTTCAACTTTAGCCCATTCAAGACCTTCATGGCGGTTCATGTTTTTCTCAAAACGAGCTTGTAATGCTTTTAATAGTTCTTCACGTTGTTCTACAGATAACTCATTTTTATTCACTGTCATATTCGTCCTCCGAATTACGTTTCCTTATAATCATAACGGTTTGCATACAGTTTACAACAATCTGACCCGATTACACAACGAAAAATCCCTGTACGAATATCCATTATATAGTACGAAATCCCTCCATACTTTCCCCAAGAATATAATGTGAAAACCACATCAAGTTCTGCTTCATAATAGCTACATTCATTCCTGGCTGATCAGAACTATATGCCATTCCTTTAAATATCATTAATTCTGTATCAACTTCCATTTCTCTTAATCCTTCATATAGCTCATATGCATTTGTAATGGGAATTCTTACATCCTTTTCTCCGTGTTGAATTAACGTAGGCGTACAGGCTGATTTAATATATGTCATTGGTGATGTCTTCTTATATATCTCTGGGTCATTCCATGGATTATTTCCTAAATACATGCTAATAAAGTAAGGGATATCGGTATTTACATAATGGGTACTCCAGTTCGTAATTCCGCCTCCAACTGAAATAGCCTTAAATCTACTGCTAAATGTCGAACAGAAAGCTGATATATATCCTCCGTTACTCCATCCCATAGCTCCTACTCTATCTTTATCTACAATCCCTTGTTCAACTAGTGCATCCACTCCAGATATAACATCATCATAATCAGCAAATCCTTGTTTTCTATAGTTTGCTTTTAAAAATTCATTACCGTAACCAGAACTTCCTCTATAGTTTGGTTCTAAAACGATAAAGCCTTTTTCAACAAACTGTTCAATAGGATATTTCTCATTGAAGCAGTCTGAAAATATCGGGAAGGATGCCCAAGCCGGACCTCCATGAATTACTACTAATAAAGGATATTTTTTATTTGCGTCAAACTCTACTGGGATTGATAAAATACCCTCTATTTCAAGACCATCACTATTTTTCCACGAGATGATTTCCCTGTTACTTTTAAGCTTCCCGTCGAAAAAGCTATTTTCATTCGTTATTTTTTTATCATCCAAATAGATTTCAAAAGTTTCATTTGTTATAGCCTTATTATAGGTTATATGATTTCCATCTCTTGTTATAGAAGCATCCATTATAAAGCCATCTATTTTGTCGCTTAATGCTTTCACAGTGCCATCTTCAGCTAGTAATCCAATACGATAATTCGTTTTATCCTGCCATCTAATTAAAATTCCTTTAGCTGTCCACTGTAATGGCATAACCGTACTATCAAAGTTTGTTAAGGGCTGAATCACCTCTCCAGTATTCATATCATATATCTCTAATGTACTCTCTTGTATATGGTTTCTATAATACTCCTTCTCTCTTATGCTTGCTGCGTAGCACATTTTACTGCCCTCAGGAGAAAAGCAAACGCTCCCGCCCAACAACCTATCTACATTCATCTTTTGTAGTTCCTCAGCTTCAACATCTAATATATATAGATCACCATTCATATGATCGTTTAGGCTTGGTGTAGCCATACATACAACCTTTTTCCCATCATTTGAAATATCAAAGTCATGGATATAAAAATCCTTACCATCCGTTAATTGATAAACACCGTTAATCTCTCGTTCCTCTTTATCATTTTGTATCACTTTTTCTATTTCAATGTAGCATAAACAATTATTTTGATGTTCCTTACCTACATGTTGAAAACCTCCATATAGCTCCTTACGTTTCTTTATTTCCTCACATTCTTTTGACTGTGTAATATAATAAAAACCTTTACCGGTAGGATCCCATTTGAATGTACTAATCCCTTCTTCCTCATGAGTAATTTGCACCCCACCATAACCATCTAGTAACTTAACAAAGATTTGATTTTTCCCATTATCAACAGGGCTAAGGTATGCAATATCCTTGGAATTTGGAGACCATAACGGGCATGTACTATCTATATTCTCATTTGCTAATGGATAACTTTGCCCTTTATCTTTTTCATATATCCATACATGACTTCTATACGTATTGTCTTCCCAGTTAGCTATCCTCTTAATAAACGCTACGTTTTTGCCATCATCACTTATATTGGTACTTGATAAGGTTGGTAATGAAATAATCTCTTCTATACTTAAATATGTTTTTTCTTTCACGTTCATTAATAAGCCCCCTTGTAATACCTAGTAATCTATCCCCTCTTCTTTTCATAATAAAGGAAATTGTTCACGAATACTTAAAATGATAATTAAAAATTCAGATAAAATAAAGTAGTACTTTAGTAGCGTACGGGCATCCTAACTTTCTCCTATCGATCTTAGATGTTCTTTTTAACACAAAAATCCCCCTTTAGATACAATATCTAAAAGGGGGACAAATTTGTAAATTTATTTTAAAGCTATAACTATATGTTTGATTAAAAAAATGTTTTAGACTAATATCACTGTTGCAGCAACATTCCTGTATTGTAATAACTACTTCATTTAATAAAATAGTCTTAGACTAGTACATAAACTTTTTCTATCCCCCCGCTAATAATATAGAATAAAGTATTAGACTAGAACAAAAACCCTACATGAATCCCTATAAATCTGATCCAATTACATGTGGGTATTTAATAATAATTTTTAAAACGCATTACCATTTTACAAAATTTTAAAAATAATTTAAAATTTAAATATAAAATACAATTACAAACTAAACTAGGAGTGATAATATGTCTACATTCACTATTTATGAAGATGGAACAAACTTCATAAACGCTTTTGAAGCTACAGACACTTCATCAGATGTAAATCAAGTTAGTGAAGAGGTTAAAGCACATACCAAAGCAGTGTTGCAAGAACATGAAGGAAAAAGAATTAATAAGATAAGCTTCACATCTAAATTATTTGGTTTTGACAACCACGATGCTAGCAAAT
The DNA here is from genome assembly GCF_031983925.1 of Bacillus sp. (in: firmicutes). Classification (NCBI taxonomy): domain Bacteria; kingdom Bacillati; phylum Bacillota; class Bacilli; order Caryophanales; family Bacillaceae; genus Bacillus; species Bacillus sp. (in: firmicutes). The sequence continues at coordinate 80,657 of NZ_DALYZR010000011.1, forward strand.
ATACATACCGTTTTTATGCTGTTGGAGTTACATATGAAGACGGAACAGCTAAGTCTTATCGAGTAAAAGGAGAATATGAAAACTAAAAATATAATAAAACGGTAGTTCAATCACAATTGCTACCGTTTTTTCTTTACATGTAAACAATTCAATACCTTTTATATAATAAAAAGGTGGTATTTTTTAGCTGCATTACATTTCATAGTTGATTTGTAAATATAAAAAGACCCTTCTCATTTTTAAGAAGGGTCTTTTTTATACACTTTGCTTTAATTCTTCAATCATCGTCAATACTTCATCTTCCGATAAATCTTTCCACATTTTGGTGTAATTACCTTTTTTTCTTTTTTCTTCATATTCATTTTTTATTGCAAAATACTTACCTAGCTCTTCTTCACGATTTTCAGGAAGTGCAACTCTTCCAAAATGGCTACCAAAATGTTGCGACAATTGTTCAATATAAGGACTTTTTACTCTTAATCTTTGCCCTTGTGTTTTACCAAAAGTATTTAATAATTTCCAAGGTAAAGATGCAAGAGCATCAAAGTGTACTATTTGATGACCCATTTTAATCGGTCCATTTGACGGTTCTAATAAAAACAATTGAGGTTTTTCCAATTTCGCAATCGGAGCTAACTTATTTTTTCCTACTTCATTTTTTCTAACATCTTGAAGAGTTCCAACTAAAACCGTTTTTAGTTTAGGGGAATCCTGTCCATCTCTTACTTCAAGATCACATGCTTGGTTCAAAATAATAACATTTGCTCTATATATATTTGTTGTCAATTCACGTTCTTCAATTTTATCAAAGTCTGCAGCATCTAAATCATCACTAGGATAAATAGGGACAAATAGGGGACAATTAAAAAGTATATCCCCTTGGGAAATATTCTCTGTAGGGTTTATAATTTCGTACCAATTATTTTCCATTTTATATTCCTTTTTCTCAGTCTAACGAAGGGAATATAAAATCCCCGCCATGTACGACTTTACTCTTAACTTGTTTTTCAAATTTAAATACGTGTTTAATATCCTCAACTTCATCCCAAGTAGCATACTCAAAATCCTCGTTTAATTCTGGTTCTAAAAATCCTGCATTGATTACTTTGCTGTGAATTGTTTTTTCATATTCGAAGAGAGGGGGTCCTTGATATTTCAGAACTATCGCCTCCTTAGTTGTATCCGTCCAAAACATTATATCTGCAATTTCATTCGTTACACTATAATCTATTCCATCATTAATTAAATGATGACTGATCTTTCTATTCTCTACGGAAGGATTAATTTGAATTTCATTCCCATTGGAATATTTTATTACTCCTTCATATGAGTTTTCCATTTCTTTAGAAGATCGATCAGTATAATTCAAAACACTTGAGACATTACTTAATCCCCAACTAGCAACCAGAGTGCCTGTTGCTAGGAATTTCACAGCAAACTTAGTGAATGAATTATCAACGGAGTTACTTGGATAACTTATGATAGGATCTGTTATCATCATTGTAACTTCTCCTTCCCTTTAACATTAATTGGGAATTCTCCCAAACTTTCTCCATCTAAAAATACCTCAGAGATATACGTCCCCTCATTTCTGAAGACAACATTTTGAAATCCAAAGTTTAACATAATACCTCTCATGTCTAGTGGTAAATCATATATACTCGGATCATTTACTCTCGGAAAGTTTATTTCACCAGTATCAATTAATGGCGCTTCACCATTTACAGGTGTCTTAAACTTAAATTGGAAAATATGATCTTTATCCACATCAATACCTATTATCCCCATGGAAACAGAAAAAGAAAGTGTGCCAGGAATAAACATGGGCGTAAAAATAAGTAAAGGTGCAACGATATGAAGTCGTTGTCCATTCGGTACTGTCTCATTTACTGCGCCTTCTGAATACATAAAAGTTGAAATCTTAGGCATTATAAATACCTCCATCATTACTTGTCTAAATTTTAATAAAAATAAAAACACCTTTTTAAAAAGTGCCTCTAAAAGTTGAAATGCGCAAAGCCTATACTTCTTACTACCTATATTATACCTTACAGAACGCGATTTTTGTCGAATCATGAAAAAATATATGATTTTTATATCTTTTAATTATCTTAATTCTTCCACATCTTATTCATTTTTCCCTACTTATCATTAAACATACCTTAATTTGTATCAACTAAATGTTCTCCTCAAAATATAGCCTACAGTTCATAATTAGCTTTATTCATATCTGTGTAGCCTTTTCAATTATCTTGAATGATTTTAAAAATCATCACCCTTTGAATACACGATAGAAAATCTAGAAGAAAAATTTAAAAAACAATACAACTAATTTTTATTTTCTTGTAACCCCTTAATCCTCTTTCCTAAACGTTCACCCCAGAATTTGGCTATTCCGTTTGTGTGCTTCATAAAACAAAAGTTATACATTCTATCTTGATTAAGCTTCTCTCTATTCCACGAACCTCGATTATCAATTAATAGATGAATAACCCTCCACACTAACTTTTTATGAAGTGATTCAAAATTCTTACTTTGCTTAGACACAACCACCAAAGTAGAAATTGATTTATAATCTGGTCGCCCCATCTCAATTAGTAAAACTTCCCTTTCATCATCAACTTTTAATAGTACATACATAAACTTTCTTCTTACATGCTCCGTAATGAAGCTGATTCCCAAATCCCCCGGTAAATCAGCAATCTGAATATCTAGGACTTTTATATCATTATTTATAATCAAATGTCTTACAGCATTCATAAAATCTTCGAGGCCGCTATCCTTTGTTTCAAACTCTACCTCTAGGGATTCAAACTCTACAGGTTTTACTTTTCCACCTCTAGATGCTTGAACTGTTGTGACAATGTTGGAAGCAGTTTTCTCAACATTGTCTGCATCTGTACCTATTCGCTTTGTAGCCACTTTATCGCTATCTAATATTTCAACATTTGGTTTTGTTGTGAATTTTAATTTTGTAGATTTTACTTTAACATGTGAAGTAACTTTTTCATTTAATGAGGGTGAAAGTGAGTCATCTAAGACTCCTTCTTTCTTATCAATTGAGGTCTTGGTGTTTTTTGTAGCTTTTTCATCTTTTTCATATAACTTTATTACTTTTTTTCCACCATGTTCTACAGTTACCTTTTTAAACGGGTGGTAAAGTCCTGAAGCTTCTACAATTTCTAATACTAATATTACATTACCTACTTCCCTACATCTTACTTTTAAAGAACAGGTTCCGGATAACGGCATATTAACCTGTACCTTACTATTTCCTTGCTGAAGGGAATCTTCTGGATTATAAAGAGACTTATAAAAATGATGCCAAGTATCATTTGCCTTTTCGTTATACATTAACCAAATGAAATGGTTAATTAAATTTTTAGTAACATATGATTTCGGAATGCTGTCATTTAGCTTTAATATTAATTCTCTACCATGCTCTTCAACTTCATCAATTAAATACTGTAATCCAACGGGATCTATAAGAGCATTTGCCAAAAAACGTGAAGGTGCTAATAAAGCCCTTGCTATTTCAATACAAGGAATCACTAATAATTTATCCCCATAAGTAACACTCCAACAATTTTCATCATAATTCTTTGGATACTGCAATAAGTATAAATTTTTCGGGATACATTGCACAGCGGGTTTTATGCTACCCTCATCAACATTTAACATTTGAATGTTTTTTATGTATCCTTCCGATTCACGTAATGGTTTTCCATTTACTATGTATTGTCCTAGACGTAACCATGGTAATGATCCAAAAGGTATTGTTGCCCTTTTCTTAATACTTCGATCTTCTCGTTGCAATATAACGTCTAATACCCATTCTTTATTTTCAACTCGATATGGTGATCGAAACCAATGTACCTTTATTCGCTCATCTTCTTGAAATGGCCACTTTTTAAACTGTAAACTCTCCATTGTACATTTCCCCCATTCCCCGATAAAACATTTAAGAAGAAATCCCTTTTATAATTTCATTGTACACTAGGGAACTGTAGTTTTTCCTTAATCCTGCTAAACGCTCAATTTCCCATTTTCTTAACACCTTATTTTGCAGCTTTAGTTGTTTAATAACCCACCTTACTCGCCTTACTTGAAACTCTTCCATTGTTTCTTTATACAGATTTAAATTCTCCATCGTTAACGGTAATTTATTTTTATAATGTTGAAACCACGCCTCTTTTCCTAATATCTTCCCAATTCTTGTTGATGTAATTTGTACAGGCTTCTCATCTTGATTATGCCATATTCTCTGACATTCTTGTTCCACTAACTTACTTAAAACTAAATCCCTTTCCTTCCAATCAACTCTTACAGCACTTGATATTTTTCTCTGTTTAGTTATTCTTTCCGGTTCATTAACCGTTTCCGTTCTTTGTAACCTTACATATAAATTCTTTTCTTTCTCAATCTGATCTTGTAGTCTTTCAGCTTCAATCAACTTTAAATATTTAATTACCGTATTAACATCAACATTTAATGCTCTTGCTATTGCTCGGTATGATATATTTTGTTGAGATATCTCCTTTAACTTTTCATACCATTGACTGCCAAAAGCCTTTATTCTTCCTATCTTACATACATCTGTTTCAGATTGACCTGGGCCTGTCCGGGAATAAATAAAACCACAAGAACAACAGAATGTTCCAACAGGCCGCTTAGTATTGTAGCATCTTGAAATATAAACCCGATTTATAACCATTTCACCAAAATGTTCTACTGCCTTGTTTAAACAAGGCCATGGTCCATGGCCAAATGGATTTGAATACGTATCCTCCAACTTAAAATCTTGAACTGTTCCGAATAAAAATCTCATCATTAATACATGACGTAAAGGATGAATTGCTTTTTTTGCTTTTCTAACAATAAACATTAACCAATTGTGTTGCCCTTCAATTGAACATTCTAGTAAATCTAATAATTCCTCCCCATAAAATAATTGAAATTGCTCATGTAAAAGTTCTTGTTTAATCCTTTTTCCTACTGTAACAAACCCTTGTCTTGTTAACTGGCTCAAATACATTGTTTTTGCTTCATATAAATTCTCGCCTATCCCATGTTCTAGTAGAAATTCAATATCTTTTGCTATTTGAAATAACAAGTTTCTTGTCTTCTTTGATATACTTATTTCTTCATACTTTAAAGAATCGGTCACAGTCAAAGGAAGCGCTATAAACTCATGTTTGTTGAAGGAATCCTTTTTCTTAAAAGGTTGTAACCACACGTTATGTTTTGAACACACAAATACCCCTGGTACTTGATGTATTCTATGAAAGTATGGTTCACCATATTGTTTCAAATCCTCAGTAAAACAACTTGGACAGTAATATAAAGAATGCTTTGTACATATTGAGCCTGCAATGATCCCCTTCATCATGTGAATGGACTGTCCATTATCGGCCATCATCATTTCTTTAAGTTGTTGTGCTCTATTGGCCGGTAAAAAAGGAGAATAAAAAGGATATAACGTATGTTTTTCTAGTAGCTTTTCTGGAGTAATGGAAGAATGTAATGGGGATATTCTGTTACATAAACTGTAAAGGTGACTAGGTAAATCAATTGTTGAGATTACAGTCTTTTTACCGAACAAATCATCTAATGTATCTTTAATAGAACTGTTAGCGCTTCTCATATGATATCTCGCAAAAGCACTATATAATATTTCATCAGGATAAGGAGTTGGAAAAAATGTTAGCATATTCTACCCACCCTGTCCTGTTAAAAATTCATCAAGTTGTTTTATAAACCCAGCTACTTTTAAAGCATCATAATTTAAAATTCTCTTCTCTTTCGCTTTTGAATAAATCAACCTCAAATCATCAGCTTCTTTATATGTAGCTTTTAACTTCTTTATTTTTGGTTTACTTTTTGCTGTACCATTCCTCAACTTTGAAAGGGCATGCTTAAGTGCTAATTGTTTTAAGTCTACTTTTGTTAATTTATCTAAGTTTTCACTTACTACATCTTTTGCGCATTGAGAAGCTACTACTTCTTCTATGCCACCCTCAATTAACCATTTTCCCACTTCTTGAATCAATGGCTCATAGGTATTGTAATCCATTTCTTGCTTCAGCAATTCTAATCGATCTTTTTGCTTAAGCTTCTCTTCTATTTCATTTAAGAGATCTACTGTTTCCATCTTCGAGAAGATATCACCTAACTTTTCGATATCATCTTTTATTCCTGTTCGTAACGCTTTTAAAGCCGGCTGAAGTAATTGTAATCGGTCCCTTGCTACAGATTTAATGATAGAAGGTGTAATATGTGATTTGTTAGTATCAATGCATCTCCACTGAGCTAACATAAATAGTTTTACTGCGATATCACTAATTCCTTGTGATTCATAGTACATGGCTTCTTTAAAATCTTCATCGCATTCTACAAATGTGCTCGTCCATTGATATAACCATAACCCCTTTAAAAAGTAGTCCCATTCATCATCATTTTGCATTCGGCTCCAAATTAGATCGCCTTGACCTGACACTCGTCTTGCATTTCTAAATTCGCCGTCTAAAATTGATGAGGCCTTATACGTACCAATTAATATTACCGGCACACCAATTGTATTAACCAGTTGTACAAAGAAATTCAACATCTTTGCACTTCCACCACTTTTCGCTTCGTTTAAATTTTGGATTTCATCAATTACTAAAACACCTAAGCAATGCACAGCCGCAATTTGAGAAATAATAGGAAGTAATTCATCAACCGTCTTCCGTCCACCACCATGTTTCTTATAATAGTTTCCTCCTAAAATTTCATCCATAGCACTTAAAGAATTCAAACATAGGCCTTTAATAGAACCATCATGTGGACAATCCATCTTTAACCAAACAACTTGATACAAATGTAACGGCTGTTCTTGATAGCTTGTATGTATCACAACTTGCGGATTCATATTTAACACTTTTTCTAATGTTGATGACTTCCCAATTCCAGATATCCCGACAATGGCAAATCCTGATGAACTAGCATTCAAAACCTTACTTCCAGCATCTCTACCATTTGTAATTAAATGATAAGCATCCTTCCGTACTTTATAAGTATAGTTAGGTGTTAATGGACTTCTTCCTAAATATCCATCACGAATAATTCTAGATACCCTCTGTTCTACTTCTAAATGGATAGATAACGGTTGAAAAAAATCCCTATAAACCCTTTGCACCATATGCATCCTTAAATGTGAAGGATACGTTTTCTCTTCTTCTTTATATAAAGGCCGATTCGCTAATTTTTTAATTACCTCTGTTTCACTATAGATTTCAGGAAGTGCCTCTATTAATGGATTTCCTTGATAGTCTTCAATTTGCTGCCTTTTATAATCCGCAGCCATTACAGTACCTTTTAACAAGAACTTTTTGAAACTCATGCATGTTCACCATCCAACTCAGCTAAAATAGACTTTAATTTATCGATCTTTTCAGCAGGTGCCACATACTCTATAGATTCCCCCTGAACTGATTGCGAGACAGTTTCTTTATTCTGTTCCTGCCCATTTTCTCCTAAAACAAATGCTTCCGTCCTACGATTTTCTTCTTTTTGCATTTTTCGGTTTTTGTTAATCTCTTTTAAGCGTTTATTTTTACTTAAATCACTATTCTCGATAGCTGTTTGAGTCTCTTTCATCGCCTTTTCTGTAATTGCTTCCACCTTTGTATCAAGCTCAATTTGAGATACTAAATTGTTATACGCTCCCTCTTTATCAAGTTGTCTTTCTAAGACATGTAATTCTTCTATTTCTTCAAAACGTTTATTGTAATACTTCTCTGCTTTATTAGATAAATGGCATTTCTCAAAACTCCTACCGTTGTTTAATAATAAATAAATTTCGTTAGCATTTCGCACATCATACACAACAGGGGCTTTCCAACTCCCTCTATATCCAGCTGTTGTATACCACTGTTCACGTATAGCTAAATTACAAGAATAGGACATCCCCTTAAAAATAATTCCAGAGCGAGTAACAGTTGCTGTTCCTCTTGGCATAAGAGCCAACTTTACAATATCTTCTGCTTCTGTTTTCAACCGACCATTTCGATACTCAACTCCCCACTTCCATAAAACTGTTGGAATAGGTAGTACATCATTAGCCACCATAAATTGATTTCGATCATAACCTTTCATGTAATGTGAGTTATTGTGGTATAGAATTGAATGAATAATAACTTGTGTGAACTCGTTTAGTGTTAATGTTGCATCTAAACGATAATCTCGCGCACCACGTTCACGTTTTCGTGCTTCAACAGCACCTGGTATCCACTTAATTGACCTCAAATTTAGCAATCGAAATTGTTGCTCTACAACTCCCTTCCAATCTGCTCGGTAAGGTGCAGCCAATTCAATATCGACCCCTAAAGAGTCTCTTAATCCATTAGGCTTAAGCCCTTCAAACTCTCCTCTATCTGCAAGAAGTATTTCAGGTAAATGATGAATTGGCCATTCTTCTGGATTAATATCAACTCCATAAGATTTACAAAACTTAACTTTATCCATTGATGTACAAAGCAAAGCCATCATAGCTCCAACCCAACTTGGCCCTTCTAAACCTACATAAAATCCAGTAACTATACGACTAAAGACATCCATAACTATATAAATAATTGGCCTTCCAATAATCCACTCGCGATTAAATTCATTCACTAAGTATATATCCGCAACAGTAGCATCAATTTGAAATCGTGAACCTGGGCCAAAAGACTCCTTTGTTGAACTTCCTAAAATTGGCCGATGTTTTAAATTAAAGGCATGTTTTCCTACCCTGGCCTGTAAAGATTTTTCTAAATCTTGCTTCTTTCGGAACCAATAATAAAACTGCTCATAAGTAGGTAATTGTTCTCTATGAGGTAGTATAGGGATCTGCTCATCTCCTTCTACTCTAAAACCAATATTAAAAAATTTAGCCATTGTCTTTTTATATGCCCGTTTAATATTAGGCTGGTTTTTCGTATTGTAAAATAAAGAAATACCAGCTTGAAAGCTATGCTTTATTCCTTCTGTTATATTGATTCCACCGAGTTCTTCTACTACCTTAGTTGGTCTTCCCCTTTTCACTTCGCCACTACTTTTTTCTTTTCCATACCCCCCAGAGTTTTTATAATGCGGTATTAAAGAATCTATTACTTTGCCTGATTGCCAGTATCTTCTTAAATACCGATATATCGTACTTTTATGCACAGAAATTCTCTCTTGTAACTCACGAATCATAACCCCACGTAATCTCGGATTATAAATACTAGGCTCATCTTTGACTAAATGTTTTATAACCTCCCACGCTTCATCTCTCTTCTCTAAATAAGCTGTTGGTAATGCATCACGTTCTTCTAAAGGGAGATTAAATTTATCAATCCACTCAATTATCTTAAATTGCTTTCCTGAATGAGTTTCTACATATTCTTCACTACTCTTTAATGTAGGTAACGCCTTAACATCATTAAGGGCTATAACAACAAGTTGTTCACCTATTGCATCAATCCAGAGCACTCTTTCTACCTGAACAACATCAGAATTACTACTATCAATCCATTGGATAATTGTATTCACTGCCAATTGCTGTATCATTGATATCCCTCTACTTTCTTATAGTCACTGTTTGTAGAAATCGAAACGCCCTTTAGTGGAAGAGATGGAACAATCTTTTCATTCATATTAACAATCCATCTTTTTCTTGCAATAAAATGCCTTATCATAGCTAGTGAAGTTCCTGGTTCCAATCCCAAACGATCATCTGTATGTGAAGTAGCAATAGATAAAGGAGTTATTTCATCCTGGATAAGCTGATAAACAATTTTTTCTATACTCTCTACAATAAAAGAACCTAACTTCGAGACATCCGAATTGTGATACTCTTTACGAACCCATTTCACATTCTCACACAATATTTTGGGGATTTCTTTATCCGTCACAATACCCCAATCTATATTTCTCCGCTGCCAATATTCCCTTTCAATTTCTAATTTCTCTATTATGCGAGCATTTTCTAAATCACCTGCATATTTTAATGTCCTTACAAATTCTTTTGAATCAACATTTATGATAAAATCAGTAGTCATCACTACAATTTCTTTCGTTTTATTATCATTGGGATGTTTAATTCCTAATCCTTCAGCTATAGATACTGTTTCTTCAATAGGTAGTAAAGGAAACTGCTCTCTAATGTCAGTTACTGTACTAGACCACTCTAACAAATAAAAATAATCGCTTTCTAGATCAGATAAAAGGTGATGATTACGCCCCGTCTTCCAGCCTTCACGCTGGCCATCTCTTCCAATAGAAGGTACATCTTGTGCTAACAACCAAGGTTTATAATTTTCCCCTTCTTTTTGTCCACGTCCTTGCTTAATATATCTTTCAATTTTCTTTGCATCCCATTCATACTTTCGTTTTGCCACAATGAATCCCTCATTTGACTGTTTAATGGTAAATAAAAAAGGCTACCTATTTATGCAATAGGTAACCTTTTAGTTCATATTGCATAAATAGGTAGCCTTTAACCCATAGTACCTACTACTTTAGATACCATTATCGACAATTAAATCGAGTCTAATACTTTTTTTTAACAGTCTAATACTTTTTTCTATAGTCTAATACATTTTTTTAATGGAACACTATTGTGTTGTTACAACATAGTTGTACATTAAGAGGCGTTCTACGCTTTATTTTCTATGTCTCAATTTCAATATAATGACAATATAGTTATTCACAATGTATATTAATTCGATATCAAAAAACAAATTTGGTGACAACATAGTTGTACATCATGAAAAGGTGGATAAAAAATAGAAGCCTTTTTGAGGCTTCTATTCGCATAATTTATATCATTTGAACATTAAATTTGTTTTCATAAGAAATCATATCTCTAATTGATAATCCACTACTTTTCCCTCATGATGCTGCATACTTTCAATCAATGCATAATCTCTATCTTTATTACCACTTAAATTAGTTAGTAATTTCTTATCCATTTCAAAATAAAAATTAAATTCAGATTCTATTCGTTTCTTGAGTATATATTTAGCCACTACATTTTTTTCTTCATTATATATTTTTAATATTCCATAGCAATCTTTTTCATTCAGCGTGTTGTATATTTCTTCTTTTAGTTTATTAGTGACTATACATGTGTAGGTCTCCCCTACTTCTGCTTTATTTATTTGATTCACTAAATTTCCAAAACAAGTTAGAATTCCTTTTCTATCTTCGCTTTGATATAACTTTATTACAAACTGAAAGTTAGAAACTTTAATCGGTAAATTAAATGTAACCTCATGCTCAAAAGTTTTAGAAGCAGGATTTTTATAAAATTCTAAGGTTGGAAAATTCAAAGAAAAAAACTCCATAATATCAGCTTTATTATCAATTAAATAAGCTACATTACAAACCTCATCTATCTGAGGTAAATATCCGTTTCCTAAAGGATCTTTATTCATCCTAATTAGCTTTAGTGCAATAGATATCAACATCAACGCTAAACATACTATAGCAAAAAAAGCTACACTACCAACTTTTAAAAAGGTACCTATAGATAAACTAAATCCCTCCGCATAATCAAATCCTCTATAAAATTTAAGTGTCGTTCCCCAAACCAATATAGAAAAAAAGGTAATAATTAAATACACATAATACAGTACACTTAAAAATTTATCTTCTGACAAATTATTCTCGTAGTTAATCAATGTATTTCTTAAATCTTCCCGATTTAAGGAATATGGCTTTAAAATTCTTTTTAAACTTTTAGAAGCTGTCACTAATTTATTTTCAAATGTGAATGCAATAAATAAAGCTGAGAAAGATACTAGTGACATTATCCCAGTAAATAACCAACTCAATAAATTGGTAAGGTCTTTATAATCATTATAAACTTTAATATTATAAGCATTACCTAAATCTAAGAAAAATAACAATGCAAATGGTATTAAGAAAAAAATCCATAATTTCCACTCTTTAAACAATATCACTAAGGCTTTCAATAACATGATAAACGACCTCTTCTTTTACTACATCAGGAAATGATACTACAGATTCGCTATCCAAATAAAAATATGTTTTCCGTTCATTAAAATAATAAGTAAAACTAGTTACTTCCCCATTTATAAGATGCTTTCTTAATTCTGCAGAACCTATATCTTTGATTTTTACTTTCTTCACTCGCGTGCTTTCATAATCGTCAAAAGAATTTGGTTTCTTTTGTAATAAATATATGCTTACTAAATCAGATTCCCAATTATCTTCATTAATGTATTTCTTTTTACATATATCAAACAAATTTATCTTTTCTAGATGCGTTGCTAATTTTTTTTCTAACTTACTTATGACAAATCCTATATAACTTTCTGAACTTCCAAAACAACAAATAATTTTTCGTTGCACGAAATATATCAGAACGACACTTTTAGGTTCCCTTGATATTATTTTCTCTTGAACCTTAATAGGATCCAACCATTTATACGAAATTCTTATAATTTGATTATTGATATAAGAAATATCATATTTATCATAAGTAATTCTTTTTGGAGTGATAGAATGTAATTTATCTATTTGAAAATCGTTAGTTACCCTATACAATATACAATCCTTTTCCATTAAAAACATTCTATCACTCCCCAATTTTTATTATTTTACTATTGCTGTTTCTTCATCTTCAGAAAGTTCTTGTTCCTTCTCTTCTTCATCATAACCAATATATTCTTTAATTTTTAAAATATCTTCATTAGTATCATCATATCCTACCGAATCTAAAATAACTTTACTCTCTTCATAAAAACTATAAAGCATCTCTAAATTATTTTCATCATCTAAATCCCATTTCTCTAGATTTCTGGAGATGGATTTAATGATTTGTAAGGAACTGTTTTGAATTACTTCATTAACTAGTCTATCCCCATTTATAAATTTTTCATAAATTTGTTTCAATAAATTTGAAGTTTCTTGAACGTTTTTGAGACCAGCACCACATAATTCTATATACTCAGATTGAATAATGTCTATAACTTGTTGTTTAAATATATCATCATCGCTATCGATTACAACGATTTTTAATATATCTTCTTCCTTTCCTTTTAAAGAAAATAAAGTTGTAAAATCCACATCATTATACGTCATATCAACTTTAAATGATAAAATATCACTACCTAAAGTGATATACTCACACGCTAATTGAGAAGATAATAAATTGCGACCATTTATGGTGATATTACGTATACCGTCTGTTGTATGTTTTTTATTTTTCGTATTAAATTTTATCTCTTTGAAACGCGAAAAAATTCCTTGCTCATGTAAACGAGTAAAAATGAAATCTAATAGAACTGCTGTTTTAAAGCTTGCACTCCCAATTTGATTTATTTGATTTATATTTTCTCTAATTCTATAACTTTGGATAGGCCATTTTAGCACTAATCCAAAATAATCTTTAATTACACTTTGTACCTCGTTATTTCCAGAGAAAATTGTTAGCACTCTTGCATTCTTATCCAAACTAATTTTTATTCTATAAACCGCAGAAAGGGTATCTAGACAACGTTCCCCTCTTCTCCAATAATCTGAATATTCTTTCAATCTAACAGTCAACTTTAGCATTGAATCCCCTTGTTCAATGTCTTCAATTGATATTAGATATTTATCTTGGAAAGGCATGTTATTTACATTTTCAATTGAAACAGCGGATTCAGCCTCCGTTAAAAAATTCAAGTGATTAACTTTATACGTATAGGCTGGTAATCCAATTGATTTAGTCATTACTGCCATTTCAACAAAATCTTCTACTTCATCAGCCTCAATTAGTTCTGTTAAAGTTAGAAATTCTTCCTTAATTTCATTTTTCTTGTAATTCTTTTTTTCTGGCTCCCAACCTGGACGCTTAAAAGCTATTATGTTAGCAACATGCTCTTTCGGTATCTTATTAAACACTCTTTCTAAAATCCCACTAACATTCATGGCAATTTCCACTCCCTGTACATTACAATTTAAGAATTCATGAGCATTGCAATGTTTTAATATTTTTTATAAGCCTCGCTACTCATTATACCAAAAAAAACAATTAATTCCTTTATTGAACCTTCCTAAATTTACAATCAATACCTATACTTATTACTACTACAAATCTTTTTTGAAGTAATAAATGTTATACTTTTAACGATGAACATAAAATTATTATTATAATGAAGTGCCTATCAACATACATAATATTTACATTTTATGAATTATAACCTTCTTGTACAATTGCTCACTATCAAGATACCTATAATACCCTATAAGCTATATTTCTCTTTTAACCCATTCAATTCTTCCTGTAAATCTTTATTAACAAAATATAGCTTTGGTACATTTGCACGCTCCTTAATTTTAGTTTTACTTAAAACCTCTCCTCCCTCAAGCAATTTCTTTATTACAAATTTAATTCTTCTTAACCGAAAAGCTTCAATATCTTCAGCCCGATCATTTAAATAGCCTAAAGTTATTGGCGTCTTTTCTTCATAACCTGAAAAACCCTTAAGACCCAACTCTTTTGCAACACGATTTTTTGTGACTCTTACGGGGGGCTCAAGACCATAAAGATCATCTGCAATTTTTTTAACCCTATTCAAATATTCTTGATCCTTCTCCAGCCAATTTACTTCCCTATAAACATTGTTGTGCTTGCGTTTAATATTTGGCTTATTATTCATTAGCCAATCCCTGTCATGCTTATATAACCAATTAATTAAATTTTGATTAACTTTTTTAAAATGAGAAATTAAGAAATCTGGGTGTTTTTCCTTTAACTTTAAATATTTTTTTCTATTTAGCTGCTTTAATTCTTCTTGCTTTTCCTCATAATGTACATCAAGTTTTAAACAATAGTATATTTTACCTACACTTACATCCAAACGTCTTGATATCTCAGGTACTGACAATTTCTTTACATACTTATATTCATACACCTTATTTATCCAAACATTTCCATATCGTTCGATTTTCCAATAATCTTTTTCATCTCCTATATGATCCGGCACTAATTTAGAATAGCTAAAGCCACATTCACATTCAAAGATACCTTTTATTTGACCTTTAAATTTTTTTATTTTCATACTTCTTATTACTGATTCACCATAATGTTCGGCTGCTTTATTTAAACAAATATATGGTCCTTCTCCAAAAGGAGTTATTAATTTCTTATTATGCTTAGGTAACTGCTTTACAGATTTCCCCAAAAAAATAATTAATAATAAATGTCGAATAGGGTGAAAAGAATTATAATAAGTTCTAATCATCTTAATGAGCCAACATCTAGCGCTATCTTCTATTGTCGAATTCATAAGAACTAATAACTCTTCACCATAAAATTCAAGAAAGTCCCTATATAAAATGTATCTATTAATTAAACCATTATTATCTATATATCCTTTTTGCATTAACAAAGAACGATATATTTGATATAAATCTTCGAACTCATATTCTTCATTAGCAAGGAAAAAACTTTCTTGAGCTATCTGTTTAAGATGATTTTTAGTTTTATCAGAAAAATTCACACACTCTTTTGTTATTGGACAATTTTCTATACTAGCCGCTTCTAAATATTGTGAATTTGTATACTTGCATACCACAGAACTATTTAACAAATAAGTTTCATGCTTCTCGCAAATGAAGACACCGGGTATTTGATGATTTAACCTCCAGTATGTTTCCCCATATCTTTCATAATCATTAACTATACAACTTGGACAGTATCTAAAGTATTGGTTTTCTAGTGTAGGATATACCCTCGATCCCATCAAACTTTTTATATTTACGTTCCCCCCGTTTAACATAATATCCCATACCTTTTTCTTTATTACTTTGCTAAAAAAATTAGTATAGTAGTAATACATCGTATTTCTTTTTATCCAATCATCTACAGAGGGATATAAAAATATATGTAGCTGCTTCGCTAGGCTGTTTAAAGAGGTCGGTAAATGCGGGCTAATTGTCCAGCTCTTTCCTGGAATCAACTCTTTTCTTCTTATATTCAACTTCTTACTTGGATTCCCTGTATGATTATAGTAACGCGCAAACACACTATAGATAAGCTCATTCTCATATAAATAAGGAAAATAAGCTAACAAATAATCTCCTCCTTATGACTAATACATTTTAGCCATTTTTTCTATGGATACGTGCCAATATTTCATCTTGTAAACTCTTATCAATATCAGCTCTTAATCCTACCATTCTTAAAACTTTCCAATAAGCTAAATCATCTTCTTTTTTTATAAGTTGTTCAAAGACCCATTCAATTCTGCGCTTTTGAAACTCAATAACTGATTCAGTAACTGAGTGTAATAACTTTCTTGTTAAAGGCAATTTATTGAGCTTTTTTTCTAATAGGGATGACTTCTTTATTTCCCTTCCTATCCTCCCGATCGTTAAGCGGATTGGTTTTTCTGCATTCATAAGAGATTTGATTGCTATATTTACTTCTTCTACAATATCCATATCTCTCTGTCCCCAATCTATTCTATTCTGCACCTTCACTCTTTTCTTTAGCTTAGGGGAATATTCCCTCAACCAATCTTTATCATTGCGATATAAACGCATATACAAGTTAGGATAAAGATTTCTTAATTCGGTTTTCGTCATATCAGAATTTTTATTCATTAAACTTTTCCATTCATCCTTCCATTTATCTAACAAGTTGTTCTCTTGCATTTTCTTGCTATTAGATAACATATCTTTAGAGTACTTAATGACAGTCTTTACATCTACCTTTAGTCTTCTAGCACACTCACGATAACTTAAGTTTTGAATAAAAATATACTCATGCAATCTTTCTTTCCAATAATATCCGAATGATTTAATACGACTAATTTTCATTTTATCTTCTTCAAATTTATCGGGCCCTTTACGAGAATATATAAAACCACAAGTACAACCAAAAGTTCCTATGGGTCGTTTTGTTCTACTACATCTTGAAATTTTCACTTCCTTAATTACTGGTTGAAGATAATGTTGAGTAGCAGGATTTAAACATGGATATGGCCCTTTTCCAAAAGGCTTATAAGATTCTTGACTATAGTTACTAATACTGTCAACTGACTCTTCTAAAAAATAAATCAATAATATATGTCTAATTGGATGAAAAGACTTTCTGTGTTTCCTAGTAATAGCTTTTAACCAACAACTCTCATCAGATTTCAACATTGACTGCATACAATGCAGTATTTTCTCCCCAAAATATGAAATAAAATCCCGCGCTAATTTACCTTGTTTTACGTTGCCCTTAACTGAAACATACCCCCTTTTTTGTAACAAATATCGATAGCCTTTCTGTAATTTATTCAAATCGTATAGATAGTCTGTGTTTACTAATTTTCGGCTTTGTTTAGCGATATAAATTAAATGTTCCATTTCTTGTTTAGACCAATCATGATCGTTATTGTTTATCGTTCTCTTCATATGGACTGTATCTAATGGTGCAACAAGGGTTGAACCCCCTGTCCGAAATTGTTCAGAGCTCTCTTGAAGTAAACATCTATGCTTTAAGCAAACAAAAACACTTGGCAATTGTTGATAAACACGCCAATAAGTTTCTCCATATCCCTGTAAATCTTCTTGTAAACATTGTGCACAAAACCGAAAATATGGAGATTCCTTTACTGTACTTGTTATATAACCAATTTGATAATACACATTTACTCCCTGCTCATTACTTAATATTGCTTTTTTTACCTTATTACGAACCTCAGCATTCAAAAAATTTGTATAATAATGAAAGAATGTATGCTGTTCCCAACAATCATTAATATTAAATTGATTAAAATATTTAAGCCTATTTTGTAAAACTTTTAAATCTGGTATTAAATCTGGCATAATATATGTTCGCGTATCACCATATAAATCCCTTAACGTATCTTTAAATTCCTTATTACACGAACGGTTATGATATCTAGTCAATGCGCCATACAATAATTCTTCTTCATATAAATTTGGAAAAAATGTCAACATAATCTCTCTTCCTCATAAAAAGATTCTTCTAATGGTTTTTTAATATAACCGTTATCATATAATGCTTCATAAGCCGATTGTTTGGTCTTCTTTCCTTTATTAATGAGAAGCTGTAACATATTCATATTCAATGCCTTATTATTTTTCTTTCTCTTGTCAGTTTCACATTCATTAATACACTTCAAAGCTTCTTTCATTAGTTCTGCAATCGTTAAATTTGGAAGTTTATTCAGTACTCTTTTAGCTATCTTTTCTGCATGCTTTTCATTTACATCTAAATTAATAAGGGATAAAATTAACTTTTCTAACTTACTTGATTCATTTGCTTCACTATCTTTTTTAATTTTTTCCTTTTGAGCTTGAATCCTGGCTCTCATATCAATTACTGGTATTTTATTTAACATGTATTCTTTTATATCTAAGGCAATAATATCTTCATACTTTGCAATTTCTGACTCTACTCCAGATTTAAGTGCTTTCAACATTGGCTGAACAAGTTTCAAATCTTCTTTTACTACTTTTTTTATTAATTCTATTGAAATTTTCTCTGTGCTTGTTTCAATTGCTCTCCCCTGTGCCAATATAAAAATCTTTATAGCTATATCAATAATTCCCTGACTCTCCTCATAAATTAGCTTAATCAATTCTTGATTAAGTTCGACATATTCTTTTGTCCACTGATAATCCCAAATACTTGTAAGTAACACTTCCCAATCTTCTGAGTTATCCATTTGTTGCCAAATCATATCTCCTTGTCCACTTCCACGACGTGCCTGCCTAAAATCCTTCTGTAAAATTGCTCTTGCTCTCATTGTCCCAATCATCATAACAGGTATACCAATTTCATTAATAAGTGTCACAAAGAAATTCATCATCTTTTCAGAGGCATCTCCCTTTGTTGATAAAAGGTGCTGTATCTCATCAATAATTACGGCTCCGACACAATGCAACCGTGCAATCTGCCCCATCCTTGTTACCATTGAGCTGACTGAAATATGTGACTTACCGTATTTATGTAAATAATTTGTTCCAATTAATGTATCTATCTTTTCAAAAAAATTTTGACATAAAGATTTTAATGATCCATCATGTGGACAGTTTAATTTTAGCCAGACAATTTGAATTGTATTAATGGGATATTGATGAACAATTAGCTGTGGATATAATGAAAGAACCCTCTCTATAGCTGTAGACTTTCCAACACCAGAAAATCCCATCAAAGTAAAACTAGAAGCTGTTGCTCTTATATCTGGTGATAAACCTAACTCTTCTTTTTTCACCAACTTTTGATGTAACTCATTTAAAGCTTGAATATGCTGTTTTTGTAATGGATTCCGATTAACATATCCATAACGTAAAAAACGAGAAAACCTTCTCTCTAAATCTAACGTTTGTCCAATTGGCTGAAAAAAACGGGTTAATCGTAACAGGGCGTGGTAACGATGATGCTCAGATAAGTTTTTTTCTTTTTCATGATACTCAGGAAAAAAACTAAGTTGATCAAATGCTTCTTCATAGGAGAGTATAGGGGGTAGTGCTTCAATTAAAGGATTTCCTTGATATTCAACTAACTGTTGTTCTTTATAACTAGCAAGTAAGGCGTATGTCCCATTTTCTAATTGAACCATGTCGGGGTTCTGACTCATTTTTTCCCTCCTCTACGCTTATTAAACAAATCTTTAACTGAATGACGATCATATATATTTTTTTGATTTTCATTTACCGAAATTACATTTTGTGGAACACCATTTTTCATATCGTCTAATTTAAACGCTTCTTCCTTTCTTCTCATTTCTTTTTCAAATTTGGTATGTTCTTTTATTTTCTCTATGTTTTTTGATTCGCTAAAATTTACCGTTTGTTTCTCATCTGCTTCTTTGATTGCTTCATTGACAATAGACTCTATACTATCAAAAAGATTAATGTCATTTTGTAACAAAACATGCTCTTCTTCCTTGAATTTTTCACTTTCTACTTTATGCAACTGTTCAACTTCCTCAATTGATTTATCTTTATATCTCTCTTGATGTTCTAGTAAATTGCATGTTTCAAATATTCTTTCATCCTTTGTATGAATATAAATCTGATTCATATCACGAGGATCAAAAGAAATATCTACCTTCCAACTTTTCTTTGTTCTAGCAATAGCAAACCATGAATTTTGCAATGCTGTTTCACAACTATATAGCATTTTTTGAAATCGAATTCCCTTTGCCGTTACCGTAGCACTCCCTCTAGGCATTAAATAAAACTTCATGATATCAGGTTGCACAATTCGTAACTTTCCAGCACGATTTTTAATACCCCATTTCCATAATTCGATAGGAGTTGGTTTCACATCATCCATTATCATATCCGAATCTCGTATATAGTCTTTCATATAGAAATTTTTGTTGTAATGTAAAATAAAACGAATGATAATTTTTGTATATTGCTCTATATTTAATTTCGCTTGTAAGCGTGGATCTTTAGCCCCTCTCTTCCCCCAATCTTTTGCTACATAACCAGGTAAAAAAGGACGTATTTTTTCTTGTGATATATCAAACAATTTCTCCACAATCCCTTTCCAATCTGGACGATAGGCTGGATTGTTCTCAACTGTAACATTAAGACCTTGTATTAAGTGATTAACATTAAATCCTTCTAATTCTCCTCGATCTCCTAAAATAACTTCAGGTAAATGAGCTGCCGGCCAACAATCTTCTGTAATATGAATACCATATTTCTCACAAAACACTTTCTTATTTGTGGTTGCATTAAGAAGAGCCATCATCATACCCAGCCAAGATGGACTTTCTAATCCTACATAAAATCCTGCTATTAAATGAGTATATACATCTGTAACATAATAAACCGTCGGTCTCTCTAAAACCCAATCTGAATTATACCTAGATACTATATATACATTAGCCTTTGTAGCATCAATTTGATATCTAGAACCTGGACCAAATACTTCAAAGGATGAAGAACCTAAAATTGCCCTATGATCTCGCTCGAATTTTTTCCTTCCATACTTTGATGAAATAATTTCTTCTGTCCCATATCTCTTATTAAACCAATAACGAAATTGCCGAAGTGTAGGAATATTATTTTCATCCTCGATAATAGTGTAATTTATCCCATCCTCATAGTAAGTATCCACTTGAAAGGCTTTCCTAATCATCATCTTATAAGTATGCGTTAACGTATTATCCGGATTTACAAAATAATAATTTTGAACAGCCTTTTCAAACAGTTGTTGAATTTCTGGCGTCACATTTATACCCGTACTATTTCTCGTTCGTGGTCTACCAGTCTTATTCTCCCCCCAATTTTTTTCAACTCCCTTATTGCCACAATTTTTATAATCAGGGATTAATGCATCCTTCACTTTTCCACGTTGCCAATATCTCTTTAAATACTTATAAATTGTCTTATTAGAGACATCTTGTTGGCCTATTATTCCCTTAATTAATTTCCCTCTTTCTTTCCTCTTATAAATTTCCGGTTCTCTCTTAACTAATTCCTTAATCTTATTCCATGCTTTATCTCTAATCAAAATCTCCTTTTCACTCAACTCTTCACATGCTATAACTGAAATAAGGTTAGGTGCTACTACTTTTGAAAATCTACCACTCACGAAACCATCAAAAAGATTTTTCATACCCTCTCCAAAAGGCAGAGCATTGTCATGATATATATCAATTAAATATGCGATTACATTTCCATCATCAATCCAAAGTACCCTATATACCTTTGAACTATCTACATCCTGAAATACTTCATTTACTGATAGCATAATCACAGACCTCATACTCCCCTTTTGTAAAAACTAAACCCTTAATATTCAGATTTCTTAGATTAACCCTTTTTGTTAATATGTCTATAAATATATATTTTCTAGCTACTAAATGCTTAAAATAAACCATAGCTTGTCCCTGATCCAAATTATACTGATTATCAAATTGATTAAGAGCATCAATTAGGGGGGTATTAGACGAAGTGTTCATAAGAGATTTAAGAAGAAGCTTAATAAAGCTCACGTCCCTTATATCCTCTACATAATAAGACTTATGAAGCCAAAAAATATTATCTGCCATTTCTGCAGGAATATCCTTTTCCGTTACAATACCCCAATCAATATTTTTCCTTTTCCAATATTCCCTTTCAATCTCAAACTTTTCAATTACCCTCTTATCTTCTAATTCCTTACTTGATTTTACGGTTCTAGCTATATATTTAATTTCTTTCTCCTTATGAATCGTCAATAAAAAATCTGTAGTCATTACAATTAGTGTTTTATTCTTTGGATCAATAGGATGTGATATACCTTTTTCTACAGCAATTTGATATGTAAGCTCCCGATCTAAAGGGAATTGTTCTCTGATATCAATAATATTATCTGCCCATTCCAAGATAAAAAAATAATCCCTTTCTAAATTAGAAAGAAATTCATGTTGTCTTTTTGTTTTCCAACCCTTAGGACGAGTTTCATTACCATTAGAAGATAGATTTTGTATCGTTAACCAAGGTTTATAATCACCTCCTTCCCCATGTCCCCTACCTTCTCTTATGTATTTTTCTATTCTTTTTTCTGTCCATTCATTTTTTCGTTTGGCCATCTCTACCCTCCTTAAAAATTTTATCATTTCTAGTATGGAATATTTTTATGTGCATAATACATAGAATCCTTCTAAAATACTATTTATCTCATTTGGTATTTCTGCTTCAAACTATTCAATGCTTTTTTAGAACCAATAACGAAACAAAAAAGCTGTATTATTCTCTATATTTTTCTAATGTACCTATAACCAAACATTTGTTGTACTTTCATTCTTCTTTATAAAACTCTAAAAACCTTATAATTTTATAAAGTATATAAATTTATATCTAATATCTCCTTAAATTCTATATATTCCTCCATCATGTCACTTAAATACTCAATACCTTTACACTTTAAGAAACCACTATTATATTCTAGCTTTACTACTTGTTTTCTTTGATTCCAATCAGTTATTTTAATCAATTGACTATCCATTAAATTATAAAGATACACATTTCCTCCATCACTGAAAGTGCCAAAACCAATAATAAGTGCAAGATATGAGTTATCTATCCATATTGCCCCTTTCGGCATATATGCTCCATCTATATCACCTATTAATTGAATATTATCACCATTCCTTAAATCAAAGAGATACAATTTGGTGATACTTTCCCATTCGCAAGGTGATAAATATATAGCTTTTAATCCCCCTGGTGAAATAGTTGGTTTTGAGGAAATGCTATCATTTAGTAACTTTTTTTCACCATACTCTGTAATTAATTCTATACGGTTATTTGAACGCCTATATTTTAATTGATACATACCTTCCTTCCGCTCTCCCTCAAAACAAAATTTAACATCTTAATTTTACAAAATAAGTTTTGGAAATCTACCACTATCTTTTTATTTTATTCATCTATATTTAATCAATAACCACCTCCTTTATATCAGATAACTGGTGTATTTTTATGGTAATTCACAATATATTTGTAAGTATTATCTACAAATCCATTGTATCATGATACAATACCGTAGACTATAGTCTACAAAGAAAGGATGTTATTATGTATTTTAGTAAATTACCTATAGGATTCTTCGATTTAAATACAGATACAGAAACACTTCACTCCCTTTTATATGAACATTTTAATAAAACAATAAAAAAAGGTACCAAAATACAATTTCAAGATTATGAAAACCAAAGTTATTTTTTTGTACCTTCACCTGTCTTCACAGAAGAACTGATGGGTAATATAAGTGGCATTGATTTAATTATCTATGCGTATTTATGCAAAGATGCATACCTCAATAAAACAGGAAAAGTTAAAGTAGATATCCCTACTATCTCAAAAGAAACGGCTATCAGGAAAACTGTAATTCGAAACTCTATTAATAGCTTGAATCGAGTGGATTTAATTGTTAAAGACTCTAAAGATACATACTATGTTATAGAAGAATTATTTTACTACTTCACAGATAATGAATTTAAAGAATTTGTTGAAGTAGTTAACAACTCAATACCTTACTAAAAAACGGCTATAATTTATTAATAGGAGTCACCATATCAAAAAAAGAAAATTGTACGTTTAGACTATATTTCTTATTAGATGTATTTTTTACAAAGAAAAGGCACCCTTCCGGGTGCCTTCCACTATGAGTCATATTATCTTTAATAATATAGGCTCGAATTTATTGAGTTAATATTTTTATACATTTTGATAGTAGTTACAATAAAATGTATTTAGTTTTAAAACAGCTTGTAATACTTCTTCCGGATCATTTTTTTCAAGCATCTGTGTAATTGATAAATAATACAACTTGTCATTTAATTGGTTTGATTCTATGGTCATTCTTAATCCTTTAAGTTCGTTTAACATTAAATGATATCTTTTCACATCGTCGGGATTACTAGGAATGTTTTGTTTTATAATACGCTCACAATCTAGAGCTAAACATATAAATTCATGATGATTTGTCATGTTATCCTCCTAATAATTTTTTATTGTAACCAACTGTTATCTATCTTATTAATCCAGTATTGCATAGCTCCACCTTCTCTATATTCTTGAATTATACTTGTCCCTTTAAGATATTGAGTTTGAGCAGCTGTAAATCCTTTAAGTATTCTTGTCCCTTTAGGTACCTTGATTTTATATTGTATATTAAGGGGATTTCCCCAAGCTTCTAATACGGCTAACTCATTTCTAGTTTCTTCAATATTTCTTTCTTTATCTCCCCACCAATAACCCAGACCATATTTAGATCCCGGTTCACCAGCCTTGCTTCTTCTATATAAAGTAAGTAACTGATCAGTCTCTATAATTTCTATTTTTAATTCCTTAAATGCTAATACATCAGAATTTGTTTCTTTAAAATCAAAATTAGAAAATCCTGAAGAACGTATTACCTCTCTCTTTAAACTTGCTCGTTCCATTATACTCAGATTTAAATTATCTATTTTATCTAGGGCCTGGTTCATTTCTTTAACTGACCAATTATTCAAATCACTATTTCTAATATAGCTGATTTTTTCTCCTAGACTAGTATTATCATTAAAAACACTAGACATTTGCTCAATATTGCTTAAAGTGATGTTTTTTTCCTTTGCATATGTAACAGATAAAGGAAAAGAACTCATTAATAAAATCAACATGATTACAATAGAAAAACACTTTTTCATACTTAATTATATCTCCTTATATGATTTTATTTCTAACTATTTCAATTAGAAATAAAATCTAATTTTCTTAAAATAAATTTCCATACTGGTTCTTCTCCTGTAATGACAGAAGCTCTACCAACCATTCCTATATGTAGTTCTTGTAAATCTTTTGTATCAATTGTGGCTTCTAGTTCATACATATACCCCTTCGTATTTTTATCAAAAGTAGGATATGCTGATACATATGTTATTTGTCCCATTTGTTTATCCGTTTTCTGTAACTTAAACGAATATTGTACTTTATCTCCTTTTTTTATTCCTTTTATCTCTTGAGCTGGTAATAAGATTCTTACTTTTTTTTGCTCTTCTTTTGGGATAATCGAAACAATTTCTTGGCCGGGATTAATTAAATCCCCTTGTTGTAAGATGGCAGGAAATTGTACAATCCCGTCTTTTTCTGCTTTTATAATTGTCGTTTCATTTTGATGACGCAGTCCATCTAACTCTTGCTTTTTAATAAATAGTTCCTGTTCTAGGGATTGAATACGTTGATTCACTGAAATTATAGATTCTTCTTTATATTGTTTTAAAGCATCTTTCTTTTGTACTTGCTTTCCTTCTTTAGTAACATCCACTTTTGTTCTTTCATGTTCTAAAGTTTCTTTTCGTTGTTGAATACGCTTTTCCACACTATTTTTTTGGGATTCTAAATTTCCTTTTTTATCATCTATTACTTGTTTTTGTTCTTCTAATATATTTTCTTTTGTCTTTTGTTTTTCAATTATGTCTATTTCTCTTTGGATATTTTCGTTTTCTGCAATTAATCCTTGTAAAACTTCATCTTGTTCGCTTGAAATTTTACTATTTTCTATTGTTTTTATTTCATTGTCTTTTTCATTTTGTATAGATTGATATCTTTGATCATAAGCCTGATATTCTTCTCTTATTTTTTTATCCACATCATCAAGAAAAGAAGATTTATGGGACTGGATACTCTCTTTCAACTGTTCTAACATCCCTTTTTGTTTTTCTAAATGTTCCACAATTTGATTCATCTGACTTTGCTTATCTGTTAATTCCTGATTTTTTAATTGAATTAAAATATTTCCTTTTTTCACTTCATCACCAGGCTTAACAGCAACCGTATCAATCACACC
Organism: Bacillus sp. (in: firmicutes); assembly: GCF_031983925.1. NCBI lineage: Bacteria > Bacillati > Bacillota > Bacilli > Caryophanales > Bacillaceae > Bacillus > Bacillus sp. (in: firmicutes). The sequence continues at coordinate 106,968 of NZ_DALYZR010000011.1, forward strand.
TACAATTTGAGTACGAGACACACTTACATCTGATTTTCCTTGTATCATTGCTGTTCCCTTACTTACAATATCTATCTTACTGACATAAGCCCAGATTAAGAAAACAAATAAGCTCATCAAAAGAAAAACAATTAATCCAGCAATAAAACGAGGTGGTTTTCGTTCTAATAATTCCTTACTATCAATTAATTGATCAAACGAATAAAGCTTACTCATCTTGGACACCTCGCATTGCATAAGATTGAGATTCTATGTGTTCTATATGAACAGTTTGATTCTTCCACAAACGGTAATACTCTCCTTTATGGAATAATAATTCTTCATGAGCGCCTTGCTCTTTAATATTTCCTTGTTCCATCACGAAAATTTGATTTGCATGCTGGATTGTACTTAATCGATGCGCAATCATAATTACAGTAACTCCTTGTAACCCCAACTTCTTTAACATATCCGTAATATGTTTTTCAGTTGTAGAATCTAAATTACTTGTCGCTTCATCTAAAATTAAGATATCTGGTTGTTTTAATAACGCTCTTGCAATTGCCAAACGTTGTCTTTGTCCACCAGATAAATTTGACGCATTTTCTTCTAAGAGAGTTTCATAACGTAACGGTAATTCACTGATAAACTCATGTATACAAGCTTGCTTACATACGTGTATAACCTCCTCTAAAGTAACTGGTCGTGCTAAACCAAAACACAAATTCTCATAAATAGAAGCACTAAAGAAGAATGACTCTTGAGAGACATATGCAATTCGATCACGCAATGCAGTACGGCTTATCTCTTTGATATGATAATCATCATAATATATATTTCCTTGTTGGGATTCATAATAATGCATTAATAGTTTTGAAATGGTTGTTTTACCTGATCCACTCTCTCCTACAAATGCTACTTGACTACCTGATTCAATTGAAAAACTTATGTTATTTAGTACATTTTTACGTGTTCCATAACGAAATGTAACATTTGAACATTGGATTTTACCTGATAATTTTTTAGGAGATACTTTATTATCCTCTTTTTCATTTTTTTCTTGATCTAAATCAAAAATTTCATTTAATCGTTCTCCAGCAACTAGTGCAGATTGCATGGTAGGCTGAATACCAATCAAATTTTCAATTGGATTTAAAAAATATACTAAAAGTGCATTATATGTAATTAACTCACCTATCGTCATATTTCCTTTTAATACTTGCATGGAACCAACCCAAAGGATGATAGTTCCACCAATTAATTCAAGTCCCATTTTAATAGAACCTTGTAAATTGGATAGCATTCCTCTTTTAAATACATGCCTTAATAGATTAATAAAACGACTTTCAGTTTGAAAAAACACTTCTTTTTCTGCGTTATAAGATTTTACAGTTGCAATTCCATTTAAAGATTCCACTAAATAGGAATTTAATTTCGCATTACTTTCCATTTCTTTGCGATTAATGGATTGATATGGCTTATGGAAGGCAAAAATAATACCAATATAGAAAGGTATTAATAATAAAGTCACACCAAATAAAATGGGGCTATGGATATATAACAAAACAGCTCCTATTGTAACCATTAATGTATCAATCATTAAAGTAACTGTTATGGTTGACAAAGCATCTCGTATTTTACTTGCGTCCATAAATCGAGAAATAATTTCGCCCACTTTTCTTGTTTCAAAGAAATTCATTGGTAATCCTACAACATGACGATAGTACCCAAGCATTAAATGAATATCTATTCTTCTACTTAAATATAGGATTAAATGAGTGCGAAAATAAGAAAGAAGTATCTTAAATATATACAATATAATAATTCCAATTGATACAATATGAAGTGTCTGTATCAATTGATTTGCCACTATATCATCAATTAAAAACTTAAAATAAAATGCTCCCAATAACCCAAATAAATTAAAGAAAATAGAAGCAAAAAACAATGGTATTAATAAATTTTTTTGTTGTTTTAATAATAAGAGAAATCGTGAAAATGTTCCCTTTGATTCTTTTCCTTTTTGAAAATTTTGTCCAGGAGACATTAATACAAGAATACCTGTCCACATTTGGCAGAATTCTTCTAACAAGTACGTAACCAATCCCTTTTCTGGATCAGCAATATAAATTTTATTATCTTTAACCTTATGAATTACTACATAGTGTAACAAACCACCATTGACTACAACATGAGCAATTGAAGGTAATGGAATTTCTTTTAAATCTTCGGGTTTTGTTGCTTTTACAGCTTTTACTTCAAACCCTAGTTTTTCACCAGCCTCCATCAAACCTTTAATATTTGTTCCCGCTAAATCTGTACCAGCCACTTCTCTAATCTTTGAAATAGAAGTAGTAAACCCATAATGGCGAGAAATCATCGCTAGACATGCTGGACCACAATCTTTTAAATCCTGTTGCCTAATACAAAAAAACTCTTTTTTGAACAAAATCGTAGCCTCATTTCCTTAATATTTAAATATGACAAGTTAAATATTATATCTAAATATAATAAAAAAATAGATAATATGTAATTTTGCATATTATCTATCATTCCTGGAAATAAGTGTTATTATAAAAACCATGATTGTTATATCGCGATTAAACAATAGTAATAATAACATTTTTATAATATTAACTAATTAATTACGTGTAATAATCAAAAATATAATAATAAGGGGTATGAATCATTATGAAATTAGAATTACTTACAGAAAAAGAACTTTTAGAAATTTCAGCTGGTGGAGCTGGTAAATGTGTAGCAGGTATCGCTTCTGGCGCAGTCGGTGGATTCCTAACAGGAGCTAGCTACACTTGGGAATTTGGTCCTGCTGTAATTTACGGTAGCGGCGTAGGTGCTTTAGCTGGCGGCGTTGCTGGCGGAATTGCTGGTTGCTAATAAAAAATAAAAGGAGAATCATATTATGAACTTAGAGACACTTACAGAAAAAGAACTTTTA
>NZ_DALYZR010000011.1:110005-127323 GCF_031983925.1 Bacillus sp. (in: firmicutes)
TTTTAGAAATTTCAGCTGGTGGAGCTGGTAAATGTGTAGCAGGCATCGCTTCTGGTGCAGTTAGTGGATTCCTAACAGGAGCTGGATACACTTGGGAATTCGGCCCTGCTGTAATTTATGGCAGCGGAGTAGGCGCTTTAGCTGGCGGCATTGCTGGCGGCATTGGCGGTTGCTAATAAATTTTATATCTAATAATGATTAGAATGAAAAAAGCGATTAAATTGGGTTTTAATTTAATCGCTTTTAATTTATAGAAACTAGAACTAGCAATTATAATATGCATAAAATTTCTTACTTTCTAACAGTATGCTTAAAATATATGTTATCCAATTTTAGAATTTATAGAAAGAAAGGTTTAATTCTATAGACCGTATTTCATTTATATTCTAATTTCAACTAATATAACTTTTTTAAATTAAATAAGGAAATTACATACATGCTAGAACCAAAGAATAAGCCTGCACAAACCCATATAATAATATCAGAGAAAGAAACTGATATTTTTCCTGAGCTTAAATAAGGAAAAACATAACACATTAATATAAACATTTCAAAAGTCCAAAGTAAACCCGCTCTAATACTAGATTTTTTAATCTGTTTTTTCTTTTTAAAAAATTCTTCTTTTGTAGAGCACTCTATATCATTCAATTTTTTCTTTTTTAATTTCCACATTAGATAGTTAGCGTAAAGCATATTGACCACAAAGGTAATTATAGTTCCTATGGATAAGGTTTGATTAATAGTATCCACTACTAGCATAATAAACATAGCTAATATATTTGTATACCATAACATTAACCCTGCAATAGCAAACTCTTTGTTTATTTCTTGTATTTGATATTCATCTCTTTCACTTACCTTGTTTATAAATCTCAAGTACATTTTTTCTAACATATTTTTCATTATTACAACTCCTCCCAAAATAAATCATTTAAAGTAACTCCAAGGGTTTGACAAATCTTAATACAAAGATTTAAAGATGGATTATATGCGCCTTGTTCAATTAAACCTATTGTTTGCCTGCTAACATTTGTCAATTTTGCTAATTCTCCTTGTGTCATACCTTTTTCAAGTCGAATCCGCTTAACTTTGGTAAGCATCTAAAAACCCTCCAATACTATAGTTTACTTTTGTTATTTATATATTACATTTGTTTTTTATATACGTCAAGTGTCATATATATTTATAAGATCCCAGTATGAATTTCGACAAGAAATAAGCCGAATCACGAATACATAAATCTCCTGGTCGTAAAGTATTTAAGCACTTCGTGCCAAATATTTTGTCGTTATTTTTTTCTGGTCCAACTTGAAAGTTAAGAAATTTTCTACTGTGCAGATCATATCCTAATTGAATTTTGATTTCGGCTGTTTGAGCACAGCCTCCAGAGCCTGGATATACATCTTCTAAAGCATTCGGTACCTGAAATACAGTAGCATCTAAGATACGTATTCGTTGAAAATAAGAGAAGAGATGGTTAGAGATTTGTGTTTGTTCACATACCTTTTGTTGTAACAGTAAAGAGAAAATATGTTATGAAAACAAAACTGCTTTAGCATTTAAACGTTTATTTAAGCCCTCAGGGCTGAGTAAAGTGCAAGTGGCTGCATGAAGCTTACTACATAATCATACTAAGGGATCACCTGCTACTCGTTACTGATCCAAATACAAATCGGGGCTAAGTCTGAGCAAGAAAACTTACGTTTTCGCTTTATAAATCCCATTTCTCTTGCAAGTTCTTCTAAAAATACAGGTGTCACATATCGTTGTAATCCCTTTGCAAATAGTTGTAGTTCATCTTGAATCAAGGGGTTCATCAAAAAACGTCATTCTTTCTAATCTAGCTTGTTTAGAAAGAATGACGTTTTTGAGTAATTAGGGGGTATTAAAATCTCTTAAATTGATGGGCATGTATGGTGAGGCCTAATAACTACATTATGGCCGTTTTCTTTATACTTCCCCCTAAACATTGGCTGTATATTACAAATAAATGCAGACTATAGTCTGTAGTTAAAAGAAGATTACTCTCTCAAAATTATCTTATAAATATAAGGAGAGTGATTTCTTGAAAATCGAAGAAGCCTTTGGAATTACCCTACAAAAATACCGGCATATCACTAATATAAGTCAAGAACAGCTCGCACTTAACTCTAGTTTAGATAGAACATATATTAGTCTTCTTGAACGTGGTAAAAGAAAACCCACAATCAATACTATATTTGCATTAGCTGAAACTCTTGATGTCAAACCCTCCCTGTTAATTCAAGAAGTAGAATTTTTAGTCTCAAAGTCCAAAGAGTAATACCACCTTATTAAAATTAATATTAAATAACTATAGAAAATACAAACTTTAAGTAATTATTTTAGATTAAGTAACAAGCAAAAGAAATAGTATCATTATATTTCTTCTTTTGCTTGTTATAAAAACTATACAGTATAAAAAAGCATAATAAACTAATTTTTTATTCTGCTATTGTTCCCCATAGCAAAACTAGTAATAGTATAAAGAATAGCTTCCTCGCATCTTTTTAGAATGTTTTTAAACATTTTGTAATAGTTCACTTGGTCGAAATTCATCTTGATCTAATATTTCTATAGGTTCAATTAGAACCCGTTGTTTCCCAGTTCCCCCCATATATTCAATCTTTGTAGCTCCATAGGTATCGATAAGATAAGCTATTATTTGCTTATGTTCCTGTTCACTACATTCACCACTGCACCCTAATTGCGTACATAAAGGATATGCCCTTTTCCTCGTTCCCCCATGGTAAGTAAATAACTCCCTTTTTTCTTCTTCATCTTGATATGGAAAACACTCCCTTAAATAAGACACATCCTTCCAATTACTGTATAGTTCATCATATACTACCTTATAAGCATCGTTTACTTCTCTCTTTATAGAACCTGTTATTCCTTCCTGTTCCATGAGATTCTTTAAAAATTCTCTTTGGTCTTTATTTACTCTGTTTTTTGTTGTCTTCACTTCATTTTCCCTATAGATTTCTTCTACCGTCTTATTAGCTACTTTAAAATCTAAATATTGACTAAGCTTTTCTTTCTCTTCAATATCTCTATATGGAAAATCCTTCATTGTTTGAGGAATAGGAAGTTTATCCATAGCTAAACTAATACAGACTTCTTTAAATACAAGCTCTGTAGTTCCATTTAGAATAATTTTAAAGTTAGCATCTTTACATACCTTTTCTAAGAATAACTTTTGATCTTTTTTTATCTTCTTAGGTTCATACATTTTCACTTTTATATGTTTTCTCTTCTGTATTTTAGCTAATAATTTACGGTTAGGACGGCTTAACAAATTTCCAATATCTAATGCTTCTTTGTTATATGGTTTATATTCAGCTTCTGCTCCTTTTTCTAACTTTTTAATATAAAAAGATTCTACCTCTTCCCATGATCTAGTCAGTACATACCCTTGTTCTTTTAATAACTCTCGCACATCCTTACCATACCCTTGAGATGTATAAATGCGCTCATCAAGTATTGTGACAATTCCATAATCCTCAATACTTCTAATTAAGCGCCCTACCGCTTGATCTAACTTATTTATCATCATTGGATAACTAACTTTTTTAAACCTATCTTCCTTTTTAATTCCCATACTCATTAACTCTATAATAGGATCATTAAAAGCTGGAAATGGTAACTTATTTATAATAACTGATGTTAAAGAAGTTCCTGCTATTGAAAACCCAGAGAAAAAACTACCGGATCCAACTAACACACTCTCTTCTAATTCTTTAAAACGTTTAGTTAAATTTTCAACTCCACTTTCTCCTTGTTTGTATAATGGAACGTTAGAAGTCGCTAATTCTACTTTGATTCCATTATAAAATTCATCCATATGGTCCTTAGAGGTATTTAAAAGAAGCGTACGTCCCCCTGTCAACCTCAGTAATTTACGAATCTCTTTTAATGCATTTTCTATAAACTCATCTTTATTAGGATTACCTAATTTCTTAGGTATGTAAATAAGTGCTTGATTCTTGTAATCGAATGGACTATTTAAAACTTTTGTTACCGCTTCTCCACTTTTAATATTCCATTGATTTTTAATATAAGAAAAATCTTTATTCACCGTAAGGGTACCCGACATAAATATAATTTTATTGGAATTCTTGATATAATCTAACATCTGTCGGAATACCTCTTTATAATTATTTTCTATGACATGAAATTCATTATCTTCTAAGCTTATCCAAGACGTATACTTCTCCTTCTGTAAAAATCTATGGAGAATACCAGACAATTCGTCCAATATTTCAGCCCTTCGGTACTTTGCCTGAAATAGATTTTCATTTAAGATTTTTTGTAGCGTCTTTAAAATAGAAAATACAAAGTCTGTTAACAAGTAGCGCCCCGCATCTGACTTCTTATTATATTCTTTGTTCCTTTTTACCCATGCTCCTAATCTATCTACGGCTTTTTTCCACTTATAATTGTCCCGTTCTATATATTTTTCAAGATTCCTCAAGTAAGACAGAGTAAACGTTTTTTCTAAACGACCAATAAATGTTTCCAAAAAATCGTGAGCTTCATCAATTATCACTAGCCCCATATCAGTTTTTAGTACTGGCTCATAAATACTATCCATATCCATTGCATTTAAAAACGAATTAATTAGTTGATCATGATTGGTTATAACTACATCATTTTCAATTGCTTTAAATCTTCTCCGATGTATAATCGTCGGACATACCATTGAAAATTGACAAGCCCTACAATTAGACTTATTAGATAACTCAACTCTTTTCCATTTTTTATCCTCTATATTAAAGCCATGTTCCTCTTCTAATTCGCTCCTTTGCCCCGTCTTACTTAATCGAAAAAACTTTTCCAAAACATGTTGATCTGTACGCGAAAATAATTCGTTTTCTATTTTTTGACTTGAATTCTTCATCCTAAAGTGACAATAATAATGTGATTTTCCCTTTGCAACAATTGGGTTATTTACTAACCCCAGTTTACGTAATAGTGGAATTTCACTCCTCATTAACTGTCCTTGCAAATTAATAGTAGCAGTAGCATACATAACATTCCTTTTATCGAATGTATTATATTTCCGATCTACTAAGACTGGAACTAATGCTCCTAATGACTTTCCTGTTCCTACTGGTGCCTCAATAATCATTACTCTCTTACTAGACTCCAAAAACTCTCCAATATCTAATGCCATTTGTAACTGAGATGCCCTAATAATACTAGTACCATAGTGTTTGATTAGCTTTTCTTCAAATATGTCTAAAATTACATCTGCTTTAGAATTCATCTACTGCCCCCTCTACTTTTCTAACTTGCAATCTCTCTTTTATATAACTCTCTTGTTTAGAGTAGTTTTACTTTCACTATAACCCTTTAATATTTTATACAATATCTTCCTTACACAAAAACTTATTATATCACCGAACAAACAACATATCAATATATGGACTTTAAAAACGTTTGTAAAACTACATATTGATTTCTTACCTTTTATCCCTATAAAAACCTAGATAAAATAAAAAGCACGATAAATTTATATCGTGCTTTTTATCATATACTTCATAATAATAAGGTAAATTCATATATTGTATATACTATGTTTCCCTCCACTCTAAAGCTGAAATTAACACACCTAATAACATTCCAGTCCCCAATAGTGACTAGAAGCGCCAAAATTTAATCTTCTTTTTTACTGCTTTCCCATTTAAATTCAAGTGCATTAAGTACCGGAAATTCTTGATACATGCTTTTCTTTATGTTTTCTTTTCCCATTTCCACTATTGATTTAACTTTTTCGCTTAAAAAAATTATTACAATACCGGTCTCTTTTAACATTTGTATCTCAATAGTATTTTCAGCGATTAATTCACCAACAATAGCAGACCACTTGTCTTGAATATCATTAATATTAGGTAACTCATTGTAGATATCAAACTTTTTTAAATCAAAAGATTTAAGTATACGCTTACTCTCACTATTATTACCTTGTTGAATTTCTAAAAGGAACTCCTTTGTTGTCTGTTTTATTTCTTCTTTCAAGCGCTCATAATCCATTGAAGGGCTATAGCGAAGGCGAATTAAAGGTAGACCACTTGTTTGGAAAATTATATTTTTCTTTATGGCATTGCTTTTTTGAGGCTCGTGGTCTTGATAAGTACTGTCACGTTCATATGTCATAATAGGAAAATAATTTGTTGTATCAACAATTGCAAAGTCTACATGCGCCTTAAAGAAATAGTCTAATATATCATTATCAAGGTAATCACGGATTTTTTCAGCATCAATTATAGTTTTTAAATCCATATTCGGAAATACTAAGTGCATCGGAAACAATTCCTTTAAAACCCTATATAAATTGATCTCTGCCTCATGATAGAAAATAGGACGATAAAAACAATTATTATCCCATTTAATAATTTGTCGCTCCAACTTAGGATTTATATAGCTCTCTACATTTTCTTTAATTGCCTGATCAATGTACCATCCTCTTCCAGCATCAAAATAAATCAGTTCTAATGATTGCAAGTGCCTTATAAGTTTTTCAAAATAACGCCCTTTAAAATTAGTAGCATTCATAAGTAATTCATTAGATACATATTCCTGACCTTGAAAACGATAAATTGTAAAAATGATTTTTTTATGTTGACTATCCGTCTTTTTAAAATAGCGCTCAACTATTTTTTGCGGATGAGATTTTTGCTCATCAATCATTTTTTTTGTAGTATTTATATTTTGTATTATTATTTGATCATTGGGTAATATCTTATTCGCTTTGTTAAATAAATCTAAAGCTTTCATGTAATTTTTATCTATATCTCGGTAAATGACTCCCAAGTTATTAAAAACTCCTGATCCTTCTTTTCCCTTTTTAATCATAGCCTCATATATTTCCTTAGCCTGTTCTTTTTCACCACTTTCAGATAAACAATATGCTAATTCAAAAGAAAGTCCATTCTTAACTTGTTCTTTTAATTTTTCATTTTCACATTTATTGTATAATAAAGCAAACTGACGATACATTTTCTCTTCATAAAACTTCATAAAAGAATATGATGTTATATTTGACAAAATATATTCTTCCGCGAATTTTTTTTTATATTTTGTATGCTTTGATTCATCTAACAAATCAAAAAAACATGTAATATCTTGTTGCGAACAAATAAAATTTTGACCATAATCATCTATCTCACATATTTTTTTAGTTAGAGTCCCTAAAACATCCCTATATTTCATTACAAAATCTACTTTCCATTTTTTAAAAAAAGTTTTAAACTTCGGTAGAACACCTTCAATTGGGTCACGAAATTCAAAATAAATGTATCCCTTAAAAACTGGTTTTATAAAGTACAAAAAACGAATTACTAAATCATTTAATATTAGTTCTTCTACTCCACTATAAAATTCATCCCACTCTTCAAGGAAATTTTGAGTACTACTTTTCCAGCCATTAATGGAATCAAAGAAATAAAATTTCTTATTAAGTAATAAATGAGAAAAATTCATTACTACATGTTCAAACTTTTGTTTCCCAACTTTACTATACAAATGTTGGTAATTCATAAAAAATAACCTTGCAATGTAATAAGTATCAACTCTATAGTAACTAATATTTTGAAGTTCTATCCGGTTATCTATGCATAGTTCAAATAAATTTACAGTTATCTCCTTATCTTCTTCTAAAAATTCTTCATTTTCCTTCTTAGTAATTAAATATAAGAAGACAAAGTAATAATAATTTACTAATTCTTGTTCTCTTGCCTCCTCATCTATTTTTAATAAAGCTTTTGAACAATTCCCTACCCCTGCAACTTTTAATAACTCTAAAGCTCCTTTAAAGTCACCTAAAGTATGATATAAATACATAATTCTTGATATAACCATCAAAAAATGCGTTGCTTCAACGCTTGCTTTACTTAACTTTCCACACTTACCATATATATACTTTAATAATAAACTTAAATTATCTTTCTCATAAAATAATTTTTCTACCGCAAAACGGTGCTTAATTTCTTCCTCAGAAATACCTTCTTCATGAATTTCCTTTGGATACAATAAAGGCATTAGTTTATCATATGTATCTGGCTCAAATTTTTCATTTACGGAGTATTCCCAATGAATATCTTCAATAGATAATTCATCATTATCCTTTTCTAATACCTGAGTCGATGCTGCAATCTTCATATCTCTTTTTTTAAAATTCCGTTTTTTCTTCATTTCATATCACCTTATCTTTTTTATTTACTATTTTATCATTGTATGTTACAACTACTGTTTTTTTATGAACCGTTCGTTTTATTCCCTAAAAAATCACAATCTCCCTTAGTAAGTTACTCTTTTAATTAGTTTCTTTTTTCACTAAACTATTTGGTTAGAATTATAAAAAGACTGCTGTATTTAACATATGTTTTATCAAATTTAACAATAAATCTACACATATTATGTATAATGAACGAAGTTCATTATCAATTAACCATTCTTAACACAAAAAGCATGACATTTTTATGTCATGCTTTTTCTCCTATAATCTAACAAGTCACTTCATTTCTAAATGTACAACTTTCTTGTAGTATGAATAACTTTGTTGTAAATGGTACAACTTTCTTGTCACTTTACAACTATATTTATTAACCTACCAATCTCCTACTCAACCGTAACAGACTTAGCTAAGTTACGTGGCTTATCAACGTCACACTCGCGGTGAAGTGCTGCGTAGTATGAGATAAGTTGTAATGGAATAACTGCTACTAGCGGTGCTAGCGCTTCGTGTACAGCTGGTAATACGAAGCTGTCACCTTCCATTTCTAAGCCTTTCATTGAGATGATACATGGGTTAGCTCCGCGTGCTACTACTTCTTTCACGTTACCACGAATTCCAAGGTTTACGTGCTCTTGTGTAGCAAGTGCGATAACTGGTGTACCATTTTCAATTAAAGCGATTGTACCGTGTTTTAATTCTCCTCCAGCAAATCCTTCTGCTTGGATGTAAGAGATTTCTTTTAGCTTTAACGCACCTTCTAATCCTACGTAGAAGTCTACGCTACGTCCGATGAAGAAGCAGTTACGCGTTGTTGCTAAAAATTGTTTTGCTAATGCGTCCATTTCTTCTTTTTGATCACAAAGTTGTACCATTGCATTTGCTACAAGTCCTAGTTCGTGTGTTAAGTCAAAACCAAGAACTTCACCTTTTGCTTTAGCAATATCTGCAGCTAAAATTGAAAGTACTGCAAGCTGTGCTGTGTAAGCTTTCGTTGATGCAACTGCGATTTCTGGTCCCGCGTATAACGGAAGTGTATAATCCGCTTCACGAGAAAGTGTAGAACCAGGTACGTTTGTAATCGTTAATGCTTTATGACCCATTTCATTTGTTTGTACAAGTACTGCACGGCTATCAGCTGTTTCACCACTTTGTGAAATGTAAATGAAGAATGGTCTTTCTGTTAATAATGGCATGTTATAAGAGAATTCACTTGCTACATGCACTTCAACTGGCATTTTTGCAAACTTCTCGATAAATTGTTTTCCAACAAGACCTGCATGATAACTTGTTCCACATGCAATGATATAAATACGATCGCTATCTAAAATCGCATTGCGGATGTCTTGATCTAATTCAATCTCGCCATTTTCATCTTGATACTTTTGAATTATATTACGGATAACAAGTGGTTGCTCATCGATTTCTTTAAGCATGAAATGAGGGTATGTTCCTTTTTCAATATCACTTGCGTCTAATTCCGCTGTAAACGGTGCACGTTCAATCGTTTCACCTTGTAAGTTTTTAATTGTAATACTTTCTTTCGTTACAATTACAATTTCTTTATCCATTAATTCAATAAATTGATCTGTAACTTGTAACATCGCCATAGCGTCGCTCGCCACAACATTAAAGTTGTCACCAACACCTACTAATAGCGGGCTTTTGTTTTTAGCAACATAAATCATGTTTGGATTTTCAGCATCAAGTAATCCGATTGCATAAGAGCCATGTAAAAGAGATAGCGTATTACGGAACGCTTCTTCTACACTTAGTCCTGTGCTCACTTGTTGTTCCATAAGCTGTACGATAACCTCTGTATCCGTTTCACTTACGAACGTTACATCTTGTAAATATTCCTTCTTCACTAACTCATAGTTTTCAATTACACCGTTATGAACTAGTGTAAAACGCTTTGATGTACTTTGATGCGGATGCGCGTTTACTTTGCTCGGAACACCATGTGTAGCCCAGCGTGTGTGACCGATTCCCACGCTTGTTGCTACGTTCTCATCTACGATTTCGCGAAGTTTTGCAATACGGCCTTTTTCTTTGTATACAACAACACCGTTCTCTGCTTGTACTGCAATACCTGCTGAATCATATCCACGATATTCTAGCTTTTCTAAACCTTTTAATAAAATTTCCTTTGCATCTTGCTCTCCAATAAATCCTACGATTCCACACATGTTTAGTCGCCGTTACAAATGCTTACACTGCTCTGCGAACATGTAACGACATAGTCCGATACCATTTTTATTTATACTAAAAAACGGATTACATATTGCTAGCCCTGTAAGCTTGTAACGGCTTTCACCTTCCTCTCGATTGGGTTTAAGTCCGTATATACTTATACAGCTAGTTTGTATCCGTTCCTTTTCTCTCATCACACTTTCACCTTTGTCCACTAAGTCACCTTAATGATTTAAGTAAAAGCTTGCGGTTGTGATGAACAACCGGGAGCCATCCGCCGAAATCTCGATAAACCCCACCTCGTCAACTACACTACTTGTAGTTCTGGCGCTTCTATAATTTACAATATTTCCTTTGAGAAAAAGAACAAGACCATCTTATAACAAACATGGATAAACCGTCAATGAAAATTTTTTCACCATCTATAAAACATATGAAAAAGGAGCACTTATTGTGCTCCTTTTCAATAAATTTATTAAATTATTCAGCGCCAACTTCCGCTTTCACAACTTCTACAATGCGATGTACATATGCATCACAAACTTCTTGTGTTGGTGCTTCTGCCATTACACGAATAAGTGGTTCTGTTCCAGATGGACGAACAAGAATGCGGCCATCACCGTTCATTTCTTCCTCTACAACACGAATAATTTCTTTAATTTTTTCGTTTTCTAGTGCTAGTTTTTTATCTGTTACACGAACGTTTACTAGTAATTGCGGGAATTTTGTCATTTCTCCTGCAAGCTCAGATAATGGTTTTTTCGTCATTTTCATAATGTTTACAAGTTGAAGTGCACTTAACATTCCATCACCAGTTGTAATGTAATCAAGTAAGATAATATGTCCTGATTGTTCTCCACCTAAGTTGTAACCTCCGCGCTTCATTTCTTCCATTACGTAGCGGTCACCAACTGCTGTTTTATCACTTGTAATACCGTTAGCTTCAAGTGCTTTGTAGAAACCTAAGTTACTCATAACTGTTGAAACAACTGTATTGTGCTTTAGTTGACCAGTTTCTTTCATGTACTTTGCACAAATAAACATAATTTGATCGCCATCAACAATGTTTCCTTTTTCATCTACAGCGATTAAACGGTCACCATCACCATCGAAAGCAAGACCAATATCAGCACCTTTTTCTTTTACTAATTCAGCTAATACTTCTGGATGCGTAGAACCTACTCCATCGTTAATGTTCATACCATTTGGTGAAGTTCCCATTGTTGAAATATCAGCTTCTAAATCAGCAAATAAGTACGGAGCTAAAGAAGATGTAGCACCATGCGCACAATCTAAAGCGATATGCAAACCTGAGAAATCTTCCTCTACAGTTTGTTTAATGTATTGTAAATACTTTTGTCCACCTTCAAAATAATCACTCACTTGCCCAAGGTTCGTACCTGTTGGACGTGGTAATTCATCCACTTCTTTGTCTAATAAAGCTTCGATTTCTGCTTCTTGCTCATCTGTTAATTTAAAACCGTCTGAACCGAAGAATTTAATTCCGTTATCTTGTACTGGATTATGAGATGCAGAAATCATAACACCAGCTTGTGCATCTAACGCTTTCGTTAAATAAGCAACACCTGGTGTAGAAATAACACCAAGACGCATTACTTCTGCTCCAGTTGATAATAGACCTGCTACTAAAGCTCCTTCTAACATATGTCCTGATATACGTGTATCACGGCCGATAATTACTTTTGGACGGTCTGTATCTTTTGTTAATACATAACCACCAAAACGTCCAATTTTGAACGCTAACTCAGGTGTTAACTCCTGATTCGCAACCCCGCGTACTCCATCTGTACCAAAATATTTACCCATTATGATTCGCTCCTTTTTCTGGCTCTTTTTGATTATCTACTGTTGGCTCTTGGCTAGTTTCTTTATCTTTATTTTGTTCCGGTTCCTTCTCCTTCTCCTTTTCCTTTTCTGGATCAGGCTTAGGTTCAGGTTCAGGATTTTTTGGTTTTTCAGTTTGATTATCTTTATTATTATTTGAATTTGGTTGCTCACCGTTACCCTGTACTTCTTTATCAGGATTTTCTTTCTTCACAATTGTGACTTTAGCACTTTTTTGTTTTGGCTCTATTGAAATATTACCAGGGCCACTCACTTGAATAGCAACATCCTTCGTCCCAGGAGACACATTTTGTAGATTAATCACTGCTGTTATTTGAGCAGCTGTTATTTTATCTACTATACTTGTTTCTCCTGAAATATCAACGCTTATCTTCCCATCTTGCGGCGAAAGTAACTGGGCCGTAACGTCTTTAGAAAGTCCATTTTTTTGAATTGATATACCATCAATCGTTCTTGTTTTCGTTTGTTTTGTTTTTTGTACGCCTACTGAAACCTTTACTTGATTTGGCTTCGCACTTGTTACACCCTTTGGTAATAAAACAGAGGTATCGAATGTTGTAGACTCTGTCAATTGACTAAGATCTACTTCGACCCCCTCTATCGATTGTATATTATCCAATATATCTTTTGGACCTGCTATCGTTACTTCTCTCGGCTCAACGCTAACATTTGTAACGGCCAATCCTTCCGGTAAACTCCCCTTTTTCGCATATGTTATAGGAACAGTTTTTTCAGTATTATTGGCCGTAGCTTGCGTCGCCACATTCAACGTTACACTAATTTTAGATGGACTTGTTCTTACATTTAAACGTTTGCCTTCTTTATTGTATAATGTCACTTCGGGTGTTTTTGTAACAGTTTTATTAACACCTTTTAAATCAACATACGCCTTAGCAGATGAAATACTTTCAATTTCTTCTTTCGTCCCAACTACCTCAACCGTATCAGGTTTAATGTTTGATTTTTCGAGCGTAGCACCAGCTGACATCTGATCCTCATTTGATAATTTCAAGTCTACATGAACATATTTTCTCGCTTTTTCATGAAGAGTAATTTTAATTGTTGATGGCTGAACTGTTCCTTTCACATCATCTGGAAGTCCATTCGTTTTCAAAGAAACTTCATACGTTCCTTTTTCGCTACCTCTCAAATCAACTGGTATATCAAATTGTTTTTTCGCTTTTGCCGTAGCAACTGCTGCCTTTGGACCCTCTAACTTCACCTTAACGCCCTCTGCCGGAATACCACTTACAATATATTTCTCTTCATCATACTTAACGTTAATAGCATAATTAGTTAATGTTTCTTTCGCATCATTTGCAAAAGGTAGGATCCCCGATGTCGTATTTTTTTCAGTTAAAGTCGCTGACATAAAAAGCATACACGCCAATAGTAATGAGATCCCCTTTAAAAACCAATGATTCTCCATTAACTTATCCATGACGCTTTCTCCTCCAATTCCATAAAGACGAAGAAGTCGTTTTTTCGTTCGCACTAAATTCAGCTAACAACATATCTTTCAGTTGTTCTGTCTTCAAATCACGATGCAACTTACCATTTTTCGTTAAAGAAATTTGGCCTGTTTCTTCCGACACAACTACTGTAATGCTATCAGTAACTTCACTAACTCCCATTGCAGCGCGATGCCTAGTTCCTAACTCCTTAGAGATAAATGGACTTTCTGATAACGGAAGATAGCAAGCTGCTGCTTTAATGGTACTTCCTTGCATAATTACTGCTCCATCGTGAAGAGGTGTGTTTGGAATGAAAATATTAATGAGTAATTCCGATGATACGTTTGCATTTAGCGGAATACCCGTTTCTACATAATCACCCATACCGGTCTCTTTTGACAAGGTAATTAATGCACCAATTCTACGTTTTCCCATATATTCCGTTGCTTTTGCTATCGCTGTTGCAACCATTTCAGGCTCATCATCCTCATGAGTTCCAGTACGCGAAAATAAACTCCCGCGTCCTAGCTGCTCAAGCGCTCTTCGCAATTCTGGCTGGAAAATAATAATAACGGCTAAAAATCCCCACGTTAATACTTGTTCAGTTAGCCAATATAGCGTTCGCAATCCAAGGAAAATACTGATCATCCGAACGACAATAATAACTGTAATCCCTTTTAAAAGTTGAACAGCTTTCGTCCCTCGGATTATGAGAATTAGCTTATATATAATAAACCATACAACGGCAATATCTAATGCCGTACTAAGATATTTCAAAATGGTCGTATCTTCAAAAGGCATGCTAACCCTTCCTCCTACTTACGAGCAATTCTATCCATATATTGAAATATTGTTTTATGCTCTATCTGTATGTATTTCCAACAACTAGTTAATTATACCATACATGAAACAAACGACAATTACAAACACCCCCCTTTAGTCTAAATTGGTAAGATGTCAAACATTCTTATCGTACAGTATAATATAAATCATTATTATACGCCTATTTTCAAATAAAAAAAGCAACTTCTCAGTTGCTTTTCTTACATTTATTTTAGTTTTTCACCGAATAAAGAACCCATTAAAGCAACCGCTGTTGTTGCCGTTCTATTTCGCTCATCTAAAATCGTATTTACCTCAACAAACTCGGCAGATGTAACAATATCAGCTTCCGCTAACATCTCCATTGCTAAATGACTTTCACGATAAGATAAGCCACCAATTACAGGTGTTCCAACTCCTGGTGCATCATGAGGATCAAGACCATCTAAATCTAATGATAAATGCACACCATCAGTATGAGATAAATACGCGATTGTTTCTTCCATAACAGCCGTCATACCCATACGATCAATCTCGTGCATTGAAAATACTTTAATACCTTCATTTCGAATAAAGTCTTTTTCTCCTTCATCTAATGCACGTGCACCGATAATTACAACATTCTCTTTTTTCACCTTTGGATATGCCCCGTATAAATCTACAAGCGCCGGATGTCCATACCCTAAACTTGCTGCAAGTGACATACCGTGAATATTTCCAGATGGTGAAGTTTCTTCTGTATTTAAATCGCCATGTGCATCATACCAAATAACACCTAGGTTTTTATAATGTTTCGCAACACCAGCTAATGTACCAATAGCGATACTATGATCGCCACCTAATACAAGTGGAAAACGTCCTTCTTCTATAATATGATCCACCTTACTTGCTAATTCGTTACATACAGTTGCAACTTGTGTAAGGTTTCTTAAGCTTGTATTTACATCTACTTCTTTTTCTCTCTCTATACATATATCTCCCATATCTTTAACGTCATATCCAATTTCTTCAATTCTTTCAATTACACCTGCATAACGGATTGCGCTCGGTCCCATATCAACCCCACGACGCATCTGTCCTAAATCCATTGGAACTCCAATAACTGAAATTTCTTTTTTCATAGATAGTATCCCCCTTTTGTTCCTTCACTAAATATTTTAAATCTTTTATATAGTCTGACTCAACTCGACATTTTTCTGTATGTATATACAAATTATTCACTTATATTCGCTTCGAAATCCAAATTTTAAGACTATTCCATGTATAAAGTTAACTTAATGAAGCAACTACTATCATTATTATTAGATAATAATAAAAAACACTCCCGCATTTAGAAGTGTTTTTCTGATGCTATTTTCCACACTGCTGCAATATTCTTTGCTGTCATTTCAATATTCTCTTCTGCTACTTTATATGCCTCCTCTAATGTCGTCGGACTTGTTGTAATACTAAATACTGCATCAATTCCTTTTTCATGAACAGCCGAGTAATTCGGAGATACTGATCCCCCAATCGCAATGACAGGAATATGAAAAAGCTTTGCACGCTCCGCAACACCTACTGGGGCCTTTCCATATGCTGTTTGTTCATCTATTCTCCCTTCGCCAGTTATAATTAAATCTGCACCTTCTATATGCTTATCAAAATTTGTATAATCTAATACAATTTCAATTCCCCTCCGCAAGCTTCCCTTCAGCACTGCAATAACAGCTGCTCCCATACCTCCTGCAGCTCCTGCACCAGGTATTTTAGATACGTCGCAAAATAGGTATTGTTTAAGGATATGCGCATAATGCTTTAAATTCTCATCCAGCTCTTTCATCATCTCTTCATCCGCACCCTTTTGTCGCCCAAATACGAAAGATGCTCCTCTTATTCCAACTAACGGATTATCTACATCACATGCTGCTTCTATCTTTATATGCTTTAAGCGTGAATCCATTTGTGAAAAATCAATAGAGACAATCGAATGTAACGTTCCACCAGACGGCTCTATTACTTCTCCTTTTCCATTTATAAACCTGACTCCTAAAGCTGACAACATACCCGCTCCTCCATCATTTGTAGCACTTCCTCCCAGTCCTAAAATGATATGCTCAGCTCCTTCGTCTAGCGCATGTAGTATAAGTTCTCCTGTTCCTTTCGTCGTCGTAATAAGTGGGTTTCGCTTTTTAGCTGGAACGTGTTGTAAGCCTGATGCTGCTGCCATTTCAATAAACGCTGTCTTTTTATCTTTAGACATACCGTAAAAGGCTTGTACGCTCTCTCTAAGCGGTCCTGTCACATGAAATGATATAATCCTCCCGCTTGTAGCATCAACAAGGGAATCAACCGTTCCTTCCCCTCCGTCTCCAATTGGTATTTTTACATACTCTGCTTTAGGAAAAATTGCTCCAAAACCTCTTTCAATAGCTTCACATACTTCTATAGCTTTTAAGCTTTCTTTATATGAATCAGATGCAATAACAACTTTCATAATTATCCCCATCCTTTATTTTCACGTTTTCTCCATTTTAAATGACAAGTATGAAAGTTGTCTTTTTAAACAAAAAAAAAGCTTACATCATATGATGTAAGCTTTCTCTATTAGATGGAGCCTAGCGGGATCGAACCGCTGACCTCCTGCGTGCAAGGCAGGCGCTCTCCCAGCTGAGCTAAGGCCCCTTAGTAATTAAGCGGAAGACGGGATTCGAACCCGCGACCCCAACCTTGGCAAGGTTGTATTCTAC
>NZ_DALYZR010000012.1:0-37641 GCF_031983925.1 Bacillus sp. (in: firmicutes)
ATTTAATTAACTTTCGTTATAATTGGTTAAATAAATCGTAACAGTTAGTTACCCTACATTTAAGTATAAATTACTAGCAGTATCTTTCTATCTATGTCCTGCCACGCATCTATTATATCAAAAAATGAATTGGTAATAGAACTGTAATGCTCTTGCTTATCCCTCTATCACTCTTGAATTCAGTTTTTCAAAAGAAAATCCGTTGCTCAAATGCGAACAACGGACCTTCTTTATTTGAACCAATGTAAAACATCCTCAGCAATCTCTTCCGGTCTATCCCAATGCATTAAATGCCCTGTATCTTTGTAAAGCTTAGTCGTAATATTAATACGCTTCTTAAATTCTACTATCTGCAATTCTCTTATTTCTAAATAATTATCGGGAAGATCACAATACAACAATAAAATATCGCTTTTAATTTTATGCGGTTTCAATGTTTTATACACCGTATATTGAAACTTAATTACACCTCTAGCGGTATCGCCAGTAGCATGCCATTTCACTTTACTATCTTCTTCTCTCATTAAATCATAAACCGCACGTTCTAGTAATGGTGACCATCTGCTGTAAGCCAGTTTTTCTGATTGGATGAATGTTTCTTTACTATCAAAAATATATTCATCAAAATCGTTTTCGTAATGGGTAATTTCTTCTTCTAATGATCGCGGTGGACACTCTCCTTCTTTCGCATCTTTATATAGATTCGCAAAATAATCCGCATTCATTTTGCCATGATGATAACCACCATCTAACAATACTATTTTATTCACTTTTTCTGGACATTCTGCTGCATAGTGAAGCGCAACACTTGCTCCCCATGAATGTGCTACTATATGAAAGGTTTCTTTTCCTATATGCTCAAGTAATGCTACTACCCAATTTGTTAAATGGGATGCACCGTAATCTTCATCCTTCTCAAAATTTTGGGTTTTCCCATGTCCAGGTAGATCAAACGATACAATATGATAGCTATCTTTTAAAAGTTCCGCTACTTCTATAAAACTTAATTTTGTACTTCCTAAACCATGAAAACAAATGATTTGAGGATTACTTTTATCTCCCCATTCACAAACACTTGCTTCATATTCACCAAATTCTACAAAAAAGTGATTCATTTTTAATCTCCTCTAATTATTATATGTAAATTAGTTTGAATGAAAAATTGTTTTTTCAGAATAAATAAATTCTACAAAATTACTCAAATCCCTTTTTCATAAATGGTCTTTATAGACTACGAAAGTTAGAAAGTACTAACCGCTTATCATTTCAGTTAATGGTTAGACTACATCTTCACACCTATGAAATGAATATAGTTTAATAATTGTACTATACGTTTATCATATGTGTGATGTTTCAGAGTTCTATCCAGTCCATTTTTTGCTATTTGTTTTCTTTCTTGTACATGTTCCAAATAATACTCCGCTTTTTCTATAAACTCCGATGCACTATTAAAAGTTTCTATTTCAACACCCGGTATGTAATGCTTTCCTACATCTGGGCGTATATCAGTTAATTGAAAAGAACCTACAGCATTAATTTCAAACGTCCTATTATTTACTGAATATGCTTGGATATTTGCAGCATTACAATTCAATTCCTGATCACTTGGTGAGCGATGTAAATTTATATTGATTTTAGTCGATACGTAAAATTGCAATGCATCCTCATACTTCGCAAGTGGCAGGAGTTGTATTTTCTCCTTTAACCTTTCATAATTCTTTAAATTCTCCCAACCAAATCCTACAATTTTTATGTTTTTTTCTGCTACATACTCTGAAATAGAATCAACAAAGGTAAGTCTATTTTCAAATGCTGTACCTATAAAACTAAGATCATACTTATATGTATCTTCTTTCTGAGAAGGTTTAAACACATCTTGATTTGCTGCTAACGGAAGATGAAACACATTCTTACATCCTAACCCTCTATAAAATTTGATACAATTTAAATCTTGCGTAAATATGTAATCATAATACGGCACAAGATGTTGTGTTACATCCGTATAATAAGGATCATCTGTCAGCCAAAGTCCAGTAGTAAATCCCGCATTCTTTAGGACTGGCATGATACTACTAAATTCTTCGCTTAAACCACTTAGTACCAAAATAAAATCAGGTTTCACTTTCAATGCGGTTTTTATAGCTTTTTCCGGATTCACCATAATGGTATTGCTATTTACCTTTTGTAAACTATTCAAAATTGCGGCTTCGATCATTGGATAATAAAAAGGAATTCCCGATTGAATAAATAAAATTTTCTTAGGCGTATTGTCTTTCATGTCATCTCCCCTATTTCTACATAATTAAAGTGCACAAAAATTAGCAGTCTTTATTCATTTTCATGGCCTCTTACTTTACATGTATAAGCACGGCTTATGTCCATTATGTTGAAGTTCCCTTATTTTAGAAGCTGTCACAAAGGGAATAAAGTTAGGTTATATTCAGCCCAATTATTAAACATAGAGAATGAATACAAAAAAAAAGAGCCTGCTCGTATAAGTTGGCTCTTTCTCTTTTACAATATCTAATACGCTATAGAGTATAAAAACATGGTTAAAATCAAATTATTTCCAAACAACTCCTCGCCGCTCGTATTCCATTCTATATTCAACAGCAGCTGCAATTTTAGGACTTGCGAACTTTTCCGTAATCCAAAGAGCTAAATCAAGTCCTGAAGTAACTCCTCTTGCAGTAATAACATTCCCTTGATCTACAATTCTATAAGGAAGAAGTTCTGCTCCATATTCACTCGTTTCACCCTGCGCCAAATGATGCATTGTTGCCTTTTGACCGTTCAATATACCGGATGCAGCTAGTAGCATACCTCCTGTACAAACTCCAGCAACAATCGTTCCTTCATTGTTCATCTCTCTAATCATTTTGGTTAAAATACCAAGCTCTGCTTGCTTTCGTACCCCATGTTCAGCTTTATGATTCCAGCCACCACCAGGTACAATTAACA
The DNA here is from genome assembly GCF_031983925.1 of Bacillus sp. (in: firmicutes). Lineage (NCBI taxonomy): Bacteria > Bacillati > Bacillota > Bacilli > Caryophanales > Bacillaceae > Bacillus > Bacillus sp. (in: firmicutes). Next base: position 2,962 of record NZ_DALYZR010000012.1, read on the forward strand.
AATCTGGACGATTATCCATGCGTAAAAAATCATGTAGTTTCACCGTCACTCCAAACGAAGTAGTAACTTCTTGTTTTGGCTCACTTGAAACGAATTCAACTGTAAACGGAGCCCCTTCTTCTATCGCTCTTTTCAGTACTTCAAAAGGTGCAAAGGAGACGAGCTCTCCAAATCCATCAAACAATACAATTTGTATTTTCATTTTTAGAACACCTCATATCGATTCTTATGTGAATCGCAAATTAGGAGAATGCATGTTATGTACAAATTAACAATGAAGATAGCCTTTCTCCTCTTACTCTATAAACTTCCAAATGTTCTTCTAATTTCCTCTTATCACTTATTACACTTAGTGTTTTCTTCACAAAATTCCAATTTAAACTACCGGATAACCATAGTAACGAAGAAAGTCTTTTGTAATCATTTGATGTTACAATATTATGAGCTCCATACCCTTCTAAAAATGCTCTAGCAACACTCGGACTTACTTCATGTGATTGTATTCCTTCTGTGCGAGAATACCACTTTAGTAAAAAGGCTAGTCCTTCAATACGATCAACATAGCCAATCGATTCAACATCTACAATTCCTTTTACCTTTTGACTTGATTCCCATAAAACATTCAAAGGATTTAAATCTGTCTGTACGATAAACTCTAATTCACTCGTATATGCGCACTCTATATGATATGTAGCGAGATCTATATACTCTCGTAATTCTCCACATGTGCTTGCCTTAGTTTCTAGCATATGAATAAACTGGGTATACCCATCCAAATGTGATTTCTTTTGAAAAATCGAACTTTGAAATGCGCAAGAAATATCATGTATCTTTCTTGCTTCCTTTCCAAAGGCTTTTGCAATATTTTCTGTACAATGTGTAATATGTTCTCCCTCAATCCAATTAGATAATACAAATCTGTATTGTTCATCAGCCCACGCGACAAGTGTAAATGGCTCTCCTGCCCTATTCTTGTTTATCTGCATAAAAGGAATTTCATGTTCGCGTACATAATACGTAAACCGTACTTGCTCCATCAGTTGTTCGTTTGATAACGCCCCAAAAGCTGGATTGATTGTTCGCTTGCTGTTTATAAATCTTGCGGAATATCGCTTTCCATTTACGATGATTTTATAGTGTAAATCTGTATGCCAACTATTCTTATGTAATTCTTCTTCCACTACTAATGTATGAATTTCTTTAAAATAATTCATTACTACATTTCTTATTATGTGTTTCATCCGATTCTCCTTACATGTAAAAATCCTCGATGATAGGTTTGTAAAATACATTTCATTTACTCAAAAGGAAAATAATATCCTACGTAATTAAACACATTTGTAAAGCCTACATTTTCTACGACAGCCACAGAAGGTTTATTTAATTCCATACAGTCCCAATATGGAATGATATCATTCTCCAAACACTCTTTTACGAAACTATGAGCTATCTTTTGAGCTAATTTTCTTCCTTGGTAACCCTCTATTGTTTCAATATCTATGCAGTGTATATTGTCAAAGACGAACCCCGAAAAACAAACACTTACAATCATGTTGTCAAAAACTATACAATAACCTATTCCCTCGTTAAAAAATTCATCCGTTGAGGACCAAAACTCTAAAATTTTCGATTGTAAAAACTCAATATTTTTCAATGAATCTCTTTGATTCTCATAAAGAGTTTTACTCATTTTCAACACTATATACCCATGTTCAAATTTAGGCTCATGATTCCCCACATAATCTTCTTCCTTTAGCATACACTCTTTGATTCCAACTCTTTAAGTTACGGTGCTGAAATATTCTTTCAATTGTTTTGTTCCACTTTGAATGATTTCCGATTCCTTCAAAGCAAGTTAGTCCAACCTTTCTAGCCTCAGGTATTATTACATTATCAATAAAGCTATTCATTTCATTATTAAATGTTTCATTTTCAGCATTGCCAATAAAAAAGAAGCCATCATTATTCCCTAACCAAATAAGTCCTGCATTAGGAGAAGAAATGTGATCTACAAATATACGCCCCGGATTCACTCCTGCAATTACAGCCTTTACTTCTAATTGACCTTTTGCATTTACTAAACCATTACATTTATAAAAATCATCCTTGTTCAATTCAGAAATCATATGTTCCGCCCCCCTGAAACTGCTCTATTTTAACTTTACCACTATGACAGAATATTCTCTATTTATTTTAATAGTTGTTTTAAATCAATAAAGGAAAGAGCCAATCCCCTATAAAATAGAAGATTGACTCTTTCCTTTATTTACTCCCCTGTTTCAGAAAATCGCTTTATACGTTCACCAATTTCATCACGAACCCGCTGAAACTCAGACCACTCTTTTCCTGCTGGGTCATCAAATCCCCAGTGAACACGATTTATGTGCGGAGGTGTCGAAGGACAAACAGAATCTGCGTGACTACAAAGCGTAACGACTAAATCAGCACGATTTAAAATGTTTGCATCAATTATATCTGATGTTTGATTTGTTATGTCAATATTTACTTCGTTCATTGCTTTAATAGCATTTGGATTCACTCCATGTGCTTCGATTCCCGCAGAATACACATTCCACTTATCCCCTAAATATTGTTTCCCCCATGCTTCTGCCATTTGGCTTCGGCATGAATTTCCTGTGCATAAGAAATAAATTGTCTTTTTGTTTTCCATGTTGTTTTCCACCTTTATTTTTAAATCATACTGGTTGATCATTAAAATATTTACGCTTAAACCAAAAAGCAACGTTTACAAGTGCAATCATGACAGGTACTTCAACTAAAGGACCGATCACAGCTGCAAATGCTGCGCCCGAATGAATACCAAACACACCAACTGCTACAGCAATCGCTAACTCAAAATTATTACTACCTGCTGTAAAAGCTAACGTTGTAGTCACCGGATAGTTTGCACCAATTTTTCTCCCCATAAAGAAAGAAACGAAAAACATTACAATAAAATAGATTAATAACGGAATCGCTATTCTTACAACATCTAATGGTACGCTAACAATCATTTCCCCTTTTAAGGAGAACATAACGATGATTGTAAATAGTAATGCGAGTAGTGTAAGTGGACTAATCTTAGGTATAAATACCTTTTCATACCACTGTCTTCCTTTTAACTTAACTAGTACAAAGCGTGTCAACATACCTGCTATAAAAGGAATTCCTAAATAGATACATACTGATTTCGCTACTTCTACCATTGTAATATTAACAATAGCACCTTCAATCCCTAACCATTCTGGAATGACTGTTACAAACACGTATGCATAAACCGAGAAGAATAACATTTGAAATACCGAATTAAAAGCCACTAAACCTGCCGCATATTCTTTATCACCATCAGCTAGATCATTCCAAACAATGACCATTGCAATGCAACGTGCTAACCCAATCATAATGAGACCAACCATGTATTCTGGTTTATCAGGAAGAAAAATAATTGCTAACACAAACATAAGTACCGGACCAATAATCCAGTTTTGTACTAAAGATAAAACTAACACTTTTACATCTTTAAATACTCGGCCCATTTCCTCATAGCGAACTTTTGCTAATGGTGGATACATCATGACAATTAAACCAACAGCAAGCGGAATAGACGTCGTTCCAACCTGTAATGTATTCAGTCCGTCTACTACACTAGGGAATACAAATCCTAAACCAATCCCAACAACCATCGCTAGAAAAATCCATAGTGTTAAATATCGGTCTAGAAAAGATAAACGTTTCATTTTATTTTCCATCTCCTATTAACAACAAGAATTTTTAGCTACCTCATTTGAAGTCGTGCAACAAGATGACTCTTCTATTTGATGAACATCACTATGTGCTTTCGTATAAAAGAATTCCCACTCATTCCCATCAGGATCCGTTACCCAAAACTTATCTTGAACCGCATAGCAACAAGTCGTATCCATCTCATCACGAGCGAAGAAACCTTCTTTTTCTAATCGTTCTTTATGTAATGTGATTTCTTCAGCTGTATCCACTTGGAAACCGAAATGATTTACCTGATTTCCCTTCACTTCATCTCGTACGTTCAGCGTAAAATTAAGCCCTGGCGTCTCTAATAAAAATTTTGCATAATCCGTTTTCACCTTAACTGGCGATACACCAAATACCTTTTCGTAAAACTCAATAGACTTCTCTAAATTCGTAACATTTATACCAACGTGAACATATCTCATACCTTATTCCTCCTCTTTATATGTCATTGATCAAGTTTTTTTGATTAATAGCGCAAAATTTTAACAACAGCTACCTTTTCCTGTTTTTCTAAAAATACAGCACAATTCTTCTGATAATAAATTATTTACTTCCGCATCATTTAAATCATAATAACTCCACGTACCTTTTGTTTCTTTTACAATTAAACCTGCATCTAATAAAATCTTTAAATGATAGGACAACTTAGATTGTGTCATTTCAAAAATCTCTGTTAAATCACATACACACGTCTGCCCCCGCTGGCAAAGTTCATACATGATTTCTAAACGCTTTTGATCCGCTAATGCTTTGAATTTTTTCTCATAGAGCTGGAAATTTTGCGCCACTGTAGTTCACTTCCCTTCATCAACTTTTTTTGATGTTTATAGTATATACGTAGATGAGTTCTATATGCAACTTATTAATCAAGTTTTTTTGATTTATCAAAAAAACTCCCTCGCATCATAACTTTGTTACAATTAAAAAAGACCATAGCCTTTTCAAAAATGAAAAACTACGGTTCTTTTTACAATTTAATAGTTACAATATTTCGGAGGAATGGAGTCTCTATAACTGTTTTAAATTTTAATTTGACCATTATAGAGTAGTGCCCCATCATCCTCAATCTAAGAAAAACAAATACCCCAATATGAGAAAAATCGATATAACTCTTCGGCAAATAAAGATAACTCTTGTTTTTGGTGCATATTCATAAAAAGCACGTCACCCTTTCTCATTAACATAAGAGAATGGTAACGTGTTTTTAATTTCAAAAATAGTTTAAATCCTTAAGTTGATGGTTGTGGGGCGGACCCCCAATAAGAACGGTATCTAAGGTTGTATGCGAGATGTTAGTTCCATTCCAAAGGCCTCAGCCGACAATTAACTCAAGTACCGGTTTCGGATGACCCCCATGTGATGAATTTCGTGTCCTGCAATGCCGTACGCGAGGGCGCGCGCCGTAATGCTTAGGTTGTTGGCTGTGCCCTTACGGGTCCACGCCTCCGCTGGTAGCCCGCGCAGCAATGTAATCGTTGATTGTCGTACGGCCCGGTAGTCTTCGGCCAATTGCGCGGTTGTCCAGCTTCCGAAAGGAGGTATGAATAATTCCTGATCGAAACCGGTCAAAGGCGTCTGGTCCCCTCTTGCGAACCGGAGCAGGCGGTAGGTCATGACGCGTTCCGCGTCTGTAATGTGGCCCACAACTTCTTTCAGTGTCCATTTTCCTTCCGCATACCGATATGCGGCCTGGCTTTCGGTCAACGATGCCAGGAGCTCGATCATTTGCTTTTCCTGGGCAAGCAGAATATCGATGATGTTACCGTCCGGCACCAAACGGATATATTCGCCGGAGCTCCCAGCGTATTCTTCTTCTGACGGTCTTTGATTCATGCGTAGTCACCTCTTTATGTAGATATAGAAAATTATAGCACTCGTCTATGTCTAATCAATTCGCGAAATGATAGCACTTCCCTTCTAATAATTGAGGATAATCAACTTTTTAGTAGGTCGGTCACCACACTATCCTGACTCGTTAGTACAATAAGTAATGCTAATCAATAATGCATAAAAATTATCTGTTATACAATACTTCGAAGGTATTAATATATATTGGATTATTCCGAAACATACATAAATACATTTTGTCGAAACTATTAAAAAGGGAGAATTTCTCTAGTTGAAGAATTAATAATTGTGTTACCAATATGTAAAAATCTCAATTTAAAACTAAAGGAGAACAAAATGGGAAAAATAATTGTATCGATGTACCTCTCACTAGATGGTGTCATGGAGAAACCAGCTTGGACTGCTCCATACTTCAATGAAGAAGTAGCAAAATTTCAATCCGATTTACTGTTTGAAAGTGAAGCGCTTCTACTAGGGCGAGTAACCTATCAAGGTTTTGCAGCTGCCTGGCCTTCTATGACTGATGAAGAGGGTTTTGCTGATAAGATGAACAGCATGCCTAAATTTGTTGCTTCAACAACTTTGGAAAAAACCGAATGGAATGCAAATCTTATCAAGGGTAATATTGTATAAGAAGTATCGAAACTGAAGGAACAGCCCGGTCAGAACCTTTTAATCTATGGCAACAGTGAGCTTACACAAACATTAATGCAACATGACCTCATTGATGAATATCACTTTATAGTCAATCCCGTTATCCTAGGGAGTGGAAAGCGTCTCTTTAAAGACCAGAACAATACAAAACCATTAAAACTTATAGAAACAAGAACGACCAGTTCAGGTGTCGTTATTCTTTCCTATCAGCCGGAGAAAAAAGAATAATTATTGATAAATTATCTTGTAAAAATTACACGGGTTAGTACTTTATCAGTCATACCTACATAAGCATTGGATATTCCATATGTTTGTCCTGTTTGGAGAGAGCTCATTAATACCTCCATATCTAGCTGTATATACTCTGTACCTTTCTTTATTCTTCCATCCTGAAAATAATCAGGTTTGCAATTTTTACAGCCCATACAAAGACAAGGATCCAGAGAGTAACGATAATAATGCCTGTTATCCAATTCTTTGGTTTGCTTGTTATCTGTCTTTCCTCTACCTTTCTTTTACAATCCTCCAACACTTCTTTAGGAATAAGTTTTAATGCCAAGTATACACCTAATGGTACAAGAATCAAATCATCAAGATACCCCAAGATAGGAATGAAGTCTGGGATTAAATCTATAGGACTAAAAGCATAGGCAACAACAAGCATTGTAAATAATTTAGCATACCAAGGGACTCTTTCATCTCGATATGCCAAATAAAGTACAAGAAGTTGTTTTTTTTAGTTTCTAGCCCATTTTTTCATTTTTTGTATGATAGATATTTTTTCTTCTGTTTCTATCGGTTTATTTTGAGTCAAATTATTCCTCTCCCATTTTATTACTACGTACATCTTCTCAGAATTGTTCTTATTAACTGTATAATAATTGCATAGCTACTATTGAGTCTAATACTTTATTTTAATAAAAACTATTTATAATATAAAACCTAATGATCAGTCTACATTTTATTAATCAATAAATTAGAAGGATAAGGGATAAGAAACACGTTTAAATCAACTAGGTTTAATCTAATCCAGTTTTCAAATGGGAACAAGCATGTGAGGGAGGGATCCCCAGATTTTCGTTCTGGGGTATTCTTTAATTTTAACCTGATAGACATAGGATATGTGTTGTTTTAAAGAAAATAGAAAAAGCGTATTTTGACTAGATGATCAAAATACACTTTTTTCTTTCTTTCTTTATTTATTTTGTAAAAGGTGTATAGGTTTAGCCGATAATGATTGTTTTGCTGCTATCCATACAACAATTATTGTTGTTATAACAGATAAAAGTATGCCTAAAATGGACCAAGTCATATCTATTTTCATCGGCATTTGGAATAAGAAGCGTAAAGTGATGCCTGAAAAGGCTAGGGCAATTCCAGCACCAACTAATCCAGCCGATAGGGAGATAATCGTGTTTTCTAATAAGATAGACTTCATCAAATTACTAGAAGACATACCAACTGTTTTCATAATAGCAACATCTCGTGTCTGTTGCATTAAGCGAATGACAACTTGATTTCCAATTGTAAGAACAGCTGTTAAAAATGCGAACAACGCTACAATTGAGAAGAAAGCACTTTGCATTTGAATAATATACTGAAGACTATCGATTGCTGTAGCGGCAATTGAATATGCCATTGCTGAACCAGGAAGTTTTTCATTTAATTCTGTTAATATAGCATTTGTTTTTTTAGGATCACTATCTAAGGAATAAGTAATTCGGCTTGGTTTCCCATATGTAGCTAATGTTTCAGTTGGAATACGGATGCCAACGGTTTTAACTACACCAGATTTAAAGAAACCTATAATTTCGCAGTTTATTAATTCATTTCCAATTTGAATGTCAACTGTATCCCCGACTTTTACACCTAATTTCTTATAGCTGTCCAAAAGAATTGCTTTTTTCCCCTTTGCATCCGATAGAGCTAAATCACGCCCTTCAGATATCATATAGGATCTAGAGTTAAGAGAGGTATCTACCCCTTCTATTGAAATTTTAGTTGAGCTAAAAAATTTATCATCTTTTATATTTTTCATGAATATAGATGCTGCGTCCACTCCGTTAATATTTTGGAGTCTTCCATCTAATTGATAACCTTTTTTCGATCCTTTTATGTCCTTAATAGATTGTAGCTGCTTTTCAACGTTCCCTTCGTCATGAATGGAACTTGTAATAAGGATATTTCCCATTGCCTCTCTTTCCAATTGACCTTGAACTGACTCAATTAAATTGTCTGCAAATACATGACTAGAGACAACAGAAACAACACCAATAGTTAAGGTAACTGCTAATAAACCATTTCGTTTACTTGTAGTAGCCATGTTGTGTAAAGCAAGAAAGAGGCTTTGTGGCATTATGCTTTTCATGGCGCCAATTAATCTGAATAATAAAGAATATATAAACCCTATAAATCGGACAAAAGTAAAAATAAATAACAGAACTGCAGTTGTAAGTAAAAGAGCAAGAAACCACTTAAAGACTGCGTTGCCATTTGTATTTGTTGTGAAAGCTATATTGTAAACATAAATAGAAAGAATGCCACAAGTAAATATAAAAAGTTGAAATTTCTTTTTAAATGGTAAAGCATAATTCACACTTGTGTTCTCAGTATCACGTAACATTTGAAGTGGTGATACACACATTCCACTTTTTACTGGTATCCAAGAAGCTAAGAAGGTTACAATTAATCCCACAATAATTGTTGTAAAAATTACGGACCATGAAATTCCCCAATGTAGCGGTAGTGAAAGCACGTCTGCTAGATAGGACGTCAGCCAAACACTAGCTAATAAGCCGAGTACAATCCCACCAACTGTTCCGAGAATCGCTAGCCATAATGCTTCTAATAGAAAATATTGAATAATATATTTAGTTTTCATTCCTACGGACTTCATAACAGCGATATCATGCGTACGTGAAGCAATAATGACTTTCATTGTATTAGAAGTAGTAATAGCGGCAATTCCAAGAGCTAATATACTGAAAAGCTGAAGAAATGGTAACAACATCCGTAAATCTTTCTGTTTCTCTAGCTCTTTATCCTGAACATCTATTACACTACTTTGTGGTAATTGTTTTTGAATATTCTTTTTAAAAGAAGAGATATTAACATTTTCATTTAATAAGATTAATGCTTCATTAATTGTGCCTGCAGGTACATTTAAGAGCTGCTGTGCTTGATCTAAATGTAAATAGGCAGTTCCAAAAATCGAAGCATCGCCATAGGATTCTTGGACACCTTCTACTAAACCACTAATTTTATAAGAGGTCATTGCCCCAGTAAAACGGTTAGGAATCTCAACTCTATCTCCTACTTTGACTTGCAAACGGTCAGCTGTATTTTTGGAAAGTAGTAGTTCATCTTTATGTAAAGTACGAATATTAGGAAACAGATTATCACCAAAGAAAGGATAGTGGTTCGTTTCAATTCCCTTTACAATTAAACTTGTTGTTTTCCGATCAGATTTGACCATACTTTGACCTAATAAAGAAGTTGTGAGCGCTTTCTGTTCTTCTTTAGGAATGGAAGAAATAAGAGTTTCGCGATCCATCGGTTTTAAATAGGATTGAACTGACACATTCCCTCCTAAAAGAATTTTAGAGGATTCGTGAATAGATCGCGGAACCAACTCTACCAACATAGACATAGAAAAGAAACTAGCTACTCCTATTAAAATACTGAACACAGTAAAAAAAGTTCTTAAACGATTACGTGCTAAACTACGTAGTGCAGATTTTAGTAGCATGGTGTTATGCCACCTTCTTGCTCACTAGATTTTGTATGGTCGTTAAAGGTTTCTTGAACGAGGAGGCCATCTTCCATTTTTAAAACACGATCTGAAAGTTTTGCCACATGCGTATCATGTGTAGCAATAATAAACGTCATCTGGAGTTGGTCACGTAGTTGAAAAATTAAGTCCAAAATATTTTTTCCTGTTTTGGAATCTAAGTTCCCAGTTGGTTCATCAGCAATAACAATGGCTGGATTATTTATTAATGCACGAGCAATTGCTACACGCTGCTGTTGACCTCCAGATAGCTGGCTTGGTAAATGATGATATCGTTCTTTCATCCCAACAAGGTCCAACATTTCCCTAGACTTTGTTATCATTTCTTTTTGGCTTCTTACTCCAGCGCACATAAGTGCCATCATAACATTTTCTTGAGCGGTCATTGTTGTGATTAAATTATACGATTGAAAAACAAAACCAATCTTTTTTGCACGGAAATCAGCTAGCTTTTCTTCTGACATGGAGGTAATATCTTGTTGTTCAATAATAATACGTCCTTCGGTAGGGGTATCCAATGATCCCAGTATTCCAAGTAGTGTGGATTTTCCGCTTCCACTAGGACCAATAATACTAACAATCTCTCCAGAATAAAATTTAGTGCTAAGCCCTTTTAAAATTTGAATTGTTCCTGCTTCGGTTTCATAAGCTTTCTTGATTTTTTCTACTTGAAGGATGGTTTGTTTGTTTATCATCCTTTTCCCTCCCGGCCCTTTTAAATTTTAATGTAAAGACAACTATTGTTCTAATTAAAACTATAATTATTACAATAATGGCACCTTTTGCATTTCCCCATGTGAACGAATCTAGCGATGTGAATAAATAGATGGTATATCGAAGAATGAACCAGATAGCAGTGATAACTGAACAAAAATATATACTAGCATATGTAAGAAATGCTATTTTATAGTGCCTGTTCATCCTCTTAATTGTATCATTAAATTGCTTTCGATAATCAGGCTTGAAAAAAAAGTATCCCAGGAGACCACTTTTCACCAATTGGAAGGTTCTAGTATGCAAGTTTGCAATTCCTAGAATGTCAGTAAGAACCCAAAAACCGTCATATTGTAAAAATGGATATAAGTTATATAGAACTGTAATGAGTATGAATTGATTTGCTACAAAAAATTCCTGGAATCCTGAAATAAAATAACACAACTCAAATAATATAAATATCCATAATTCAAAGTAAATTCCGCCCAGGTCAATAACTACTCTTTGTCGTCTAGGCAATCGCCAGGTATCACTTAAATCAACAAATAAAACAGGCCGCATCATATAAAGACCCATTCCGACGTCTTTAGGTTGTATTTTATATCGATAAGCAGCAACTATATGACCAAGTTCATGGACAATCATGGAAAATAATAGCAGTAAAATTGCAATAGTAAATTTATAAACAGATCCAAATGTGTTTGATATATTTTCAGTATTAGCCTGAAAAAAATAATGTATTAGACTTATACTGAAGAAAATACTAAATAAAACAAATACGCCCCGAAAGAATAAGAATTCGAAATATTCGGATGCCTTTTTTAAGTAAGAAGCGTGGAAAATTGCTATTCTAAATGTAATTGCAGAGTGATGAGATGCTTTTTTTTCAGAACCAACTAAAACCCCTTTTGGTAATAGATGTTCATTTATCAGTTCTGTTAACTCATTTATAGTAATATTGCCATCGTGATTCGTTTGTACCATTGTACATATATCCCCTATGGATGTGGTTCCATCCATATAATTGAATAAATTTCTCAGTGATTCAGTGACTTTTAATTGTAATCCGTTATCAAATTTTATTAAATAACGAGGCCCCTCCTCCCAAACATCCATATTATAAACTTCGTATGGAATTAACTTTGGAAAGATATTTTGCGATGCTGTCAAATTGATCACATCCTTTAAGAGAAAGTAACCCCACAATGGTGAAGGTATTTGTGGAGTTATATCTTTTTATTTAATTAGTTCTAAAAAGGCAGTTTCATTTTTCTTAATATAAGTCGAAATGGTTTGATGTGAATCATTACAGTAAGGTTTATTAATGGCACCATTTCGCATTAAATTAGCATAAGCACATCCTCCACCACAAAATAGTGAGATACTACAACTACTACACTGTTCGGAGTCAGTAATATCTTGATCCCAAATAGCATGCTTATCAGCATCTAAATTGTATTCAGGAAAAAAGGAACCCACTGCAGTTTCTGGCTTACCTACGGCCTCAGGACAAGCGTATATTAAACCTTCCGCACCAAATGCATAGAAACGCTGTTCTCTCGCACTACATTCTTTAAAATAAGGTAAACTATGCATGACAGAAGAGCAGGAATCAAGTTCACTTACCTTCTCCCAGTCAAAAGTTCGTATGGATTGACGGATTCTAGAAGTACGAATGTTAAGGTCTGTACCCAGTTTTGCGTTAAATTTATCCATAAATTCTTCTAAATCTCCGAAAATATTATAAATTTCGGCGAGTAATTCATGCTCTGGAAGGTGATTTGGTAGATTATCTCCGTAATGATCAGTAACAGGAGATACCTGCCAACCAAAATTAGGATAAGTATTCCAATGTTGATCTTCGATAAAGGTTGCTAATTCTTTTACATATGCAAGATTATCTTTATTCACATTAGTACGTAAGCCTACTGCGAAACCACGCTCTAATGCTAGTGAAATATTAGCAGCAATTCGATCGAATGTTCCTGTGCCACCAGCTGTAATACGTCGTTGATCATGAATATGTTTCGGTCCATCAATAGAAATTTGAAAATAATCCCAGTTCTCTTTGTAAGGCTCTAGAAAATCTAAGAATTCATGCAAGAATGTACCATTTGTAATGGCGTACATACGAAAACCGTATTCTTCTATTCCACGTTTAACAACTTGTTCAACTGTCTTTCGAGTTGTTGGAAGCAATGGTTCACCACCATATAACATCATGCGGTGGGTTGCATTCTCAAATCGACCACGTTCATTCTCCATAGACAAAATTTTATCAACTGCTTGGAACATTTTGTCTACTTCAGCAGGGGTTAAAGCATGTGAAATTTTATGTATTTCATGACCTTGGTAACAATAAGGACATCTAAGGTTACACATATATGTTGTGCATACGTTGAATGTAACTCCGGAATTACTATTTGCTAAAGATTCAGTCATCCGATCACGAATAATAGTAAGTTTATTTAATTCTTCATCACGGTCATTAAAAAGATAGCCACGTTTTGTTAAAAATGAGAGAAGTTCTTCTAATTCAGGATAAAGAGTTAATTTTTTATTACGCTTAATATCATCTAATACTTTTTTTATGTCTGTATTAATTACATCGAGTGCGCCACTTAGTGAATTGATTAGAACATAATTTCCATCAGATAATTTATATGTTGAATTATAGGTACTTGCTATCATAGCTTAGTTCCTCTCCTTATATTGAAATCTCTTCTTTAATAGTTTTTAAATATTCGAAAACCTGTTTATCTGTTTGTGGACAGTTTGGTTGATTCAAGTTCCCATGAACTATAAGAGCTTCAGCAGCACACCCTCCTCCACATATAGGTGATGAGGCACAAGATTTACATTGTGGAATGGTAAAGGAATTGAATTGTTTCCACTTTTCCCACTTCCAATCTTGGCGAGAGAATTTAGGGAAATAATCGCCGATTTTGAACTCTGATCTTCCAACTAAATCAGGACAAGCATATATATGGTTATCAGGTCCAAATACAACTCGTTTCCCTTCAGCAGATTCACAATAGACTATATTGGGAACAACCATTTCAATTTTGTTTTTTAATTCTGAATCTAACTGCATAATTGGTTTAAAGAAACGGTACATATCAGCTCCGAAGTTAAGAGATTTTTGTTTTTCTAATTTTTCAAAATCAGGAATATTTTTTTGTAATTTTTTTACGATTTCATAACCCTTCATTAAATCTTCTCCTAAGCCTTTACATGTATGATCTGTGACAGGCGAAAAAGAAATTGAGAAATTTTCATTTTCAAATAACTTGTTTTTTTTGTAATAGTCTACAAGAAGTGAAACATAATCAATATTTGTTTGGTCTATATTGACTCTTACAATGGTACGAATACCATGATTAAGTGAATCACAAATACCTTTTTGAATTTGATCAAATGTACCTTGACCTCCCGTCATAATACGTCGTTGATCATGAATATTCTTCGGTCCATCAACTGTAACCATAATACTCAGTCGATCACGGTAGTTTTGGAAAATCTCTACAAAAGAAGAAAGGTGATAGCCATTTGTATTGCAACCAATTTTGAAGTTACGCTTAACAGCTTCTTCACAGATTTGTTTGACTATTTTTTTGGTAAAAGGAAGGAGTGGTTCGCCTCCAAAAAGGTTAATCATACCGATTTTATAACCACTTTCTTTATGAAAGATGTCTATGGCTTGCATAACTGCTTGGAGTTGTTCTTCGGTTAAAGCTGTTATTTTCTCATGAAGGCTATGGCTTTCAAAACAATATGGGCAACGAAAGTTACATGTATATGTAGGGCAAATAACATACTGCATTTCATTTCCAGCGTCCACAATATTTTTAGCCTGCCATAGTCTATGGTCCCGATCCTCTGTGTTCTTAAATACGTAACCTCTATCAATTAAAATTTTAGTAGCATTTTTCTCTTCGTTAGTTAAATTTTCGTAATCTCTATATGACAATGTATCGATTAAATTAATTAAGTCATGAGAAAAAAAATCTACAGCACCAGTTAAGGTATTAATCATTAGAACTTCCTCGTTTAAAGGATATCGTAAATGATACTTGTTAATAATCATCAAATCACCCTTGTATAATTATTTTCTGTTCTTGCTAGGCAAGAACAGAAAATAATGAATTTAATAACTAAGTTTATTAAAAGATATAAGTATTTCGAGTGTTTATTTACTGTAAGTATAAATTAGATTTGGAAGCAACAATTAAAACAGCAATTATCACAACAAATTGAGCAGTTGAAGCATTTCATTTCATCCCTGTTTTCAAGTGTTTCCATTTGATCAGCTAACTTTGTCCAAAGCTGTTCATTGTCATTAACTGAACGGATTTTAAAAGATTTTTTTTCCATTTTTAAATCCCCCTCTTTTATAGTTGCTTTGTTTTCATATAAAGTAAAATGAAAGTGGATTCTGATATAAAATAGCTTTATGAAAATAAGTTGATAAACATTAAAAATTACTTTGCTGTACCAGAAAACTTCCATTATTTGGAGCCGGCTCAATAATTATAATAAATGGAATCATATGTAATTAGCAACTTCAAAATTCGGAATATTTCGTGACAGATTTTTCAGATATTAAAGTATAGAAATGGTGTTATAAAGCTCACAAACATTCAAAAATACATAAAGAAATTCGTTCTCCTGAAAGAATAAGAGTAACCTGAACTATCTACAGAAGGGACGGATTGTATGATAACCTTTTTTTCATGAGTTTTGTGGTTTATCATTTGTGCTTCATATTTCTACTTTTTCACGTATAGGTGCTTGGTTTCGAGAAGAAGGCATTCCTCTGCTTCACGAACAGGTACTAAAAGAAATTCATCGTGATTGATTCCTTGTGCTTTAATTAAAAGTACCGCCATTGTACCTACAAAACAACAATTGTGTGATAATTATATTTTTTTCATTTCCTCTTTAATCTCTTGATAAATATCCATCATTATATTGTTATCCCCATAGCAAAGTATCATTTCATTCTACTATGAAGCATTCCTCCTCTTTTTTAGATAGAAAAAGAGAGTCCCTTTATAGGCACTCTCTTTTATGTATATCCTCTATTTTTAATCGATTACGATTTCATGTATATTTAGCATGTTTAACTTTTCTTTATAAAAACTCAGTACTTTTTGAGCATGTTGTATAGTCATTAATCTATCTTGAACAGTAAGTGATTCAAAATACGGATAAACGAATATCTGTAGCATAACCATTTAGCTGCACGCACTGTTCTAAAATCAATGAGGATTCCTCATCTAATTTCCGACACGATTTGTGCAGCATTAAAAGGTTATGAGTTTTTGGGACTGTTCTACCGTTTAGTGCAATCTTATGTTCCATAGTTACGGTACGACTAGCACGTTCTAGAAACTCTTCTGGCCCATACACTAAAATATCAACTTGTGTTTCCATAACATCGTAAATACCCCAATTGATACGATTAATGACTCCCCTTTTTCTTGCTCCTACACCTTCTACAACAATACAGAGATCAAATTCACTGTCTTCATTTGGTGTGCCATATGCATGAGAGCCAAAAAGGATAATTTTTTGGACAGAAGACACAGTTTCACGAATCTTTTGAACCAATAGGTCCAATTCCCTTTGTACTTCTTCGTTAATCCGAATCACTCCTCGGATAAAGTAATTATATTGACGTTTAAGTATATTATACATGCGTTGCTCTTCTCCTTGCTATTACATATTTATTTTTATATTGTTCTCTTGTTTCCCAACGTTCTGCAATGCTTGATAACATTCGTATACCTGCTTAAAATCCTGTAAGAATCCATCATCAGAGATACTATGAAATCCTTTGAAGTTCTTTCTACACCAATATAAGAGATTAAATTCATCCTTAACTAAAAAAGAATCTGGATTGAAATGAATAAATGCCTCTGCTATACAAGCCAGAAGCAATGGTATCATTTCAGCATCCTCTTTTGATAAATCCAGTACAGATACAACGGTATACTGCTTATATTGATAGTATTGTGGCGGGACCCCACATCCATCAACTTGAAGGCTTTATAATGCCCCTAAAACAAAAAAATTACGTATTTTCACCTGAAGATGCCCATTTTCTCGTTTTGGTGTATTTGCTTTTCTTAGCTTGATTGGCATGGGGTGGGACCCCAAACAGTACGATTTTATTTCAAAGACACAATGATCTTACTACACACTTTTTATTTATCCCACACTCTCATATGCTAGTATTACTATTTTTTATTACTAATGTTGCCGTTTCACTCGGATGGCTAAGAGGAAAATGATGGCCATATGGAACAAAATCAACCTTACCAAGATGCGATGGAGCAGAATAGCCTCTGTCATGATCCCCCCAAATAATGTGAAGATTATACTTTGTTACTCCATTGAAATCACCTTGATCGTGTTTCAGTAGTAAACTGTTAAGCTGAACCGTAGTATTTAAAATTCTAGGGGAAGTAAAACTGTTACTTATTTTTTCAATATAATGTTCGGGGATGCTCTCCATACTTTCAAACAAACCATTACTTAGTAAATAACGCCCTATCAAATTAGTAGTTGCTAATTTTAATATCCATTTGTTCATAAATTGAGGAACATTTAGCGATTTAGCATTTTTTTTAGCAACAGGTGGCTGAAGTAAAGTGATTGCATACTTCTTATCCATGTACTCTTGTACCAATGCTTCCAGAAGAATAAACGCACCGAATGAATGTCCAATTAGATGTGCACCATTCGTAGCTTTCTCCAATAACTTTTTCACTACATTCAAATAGATATCTAGAAGATTGTTCTCTCGTTTAAAAGGAGAACGTCCCAAACCTGGAAGATCCAAGATCCATACAGGTTGACCAGTTTTTTCATGAAGCTCTTGTGCTAAAGGAAATAAATCCTCTCCATCACTCAATAAACCATGTAATAAAATAAACGGTTTACCCTCTCCTTGTAATTGGTAAAGGGTAGTGTTATCGCATAATGTTCGTTTAAATAAATGATTATGCTGGCCATTTTGATACATCATTCGATAATCCAGATCAGCTACTACGGCAGGGAGAAATTTCATTACACTCGTCTTCTTAAACCAATCTCCTCCCATAATTTTTTTCGCTGAAACATTTGAAAATTTTCGTTTTGTAATAAAATTCAGTCCATCAGAAGGAATTTTTGTTATTTTACTTACTCCACTATTCATAATTGCTTTCATAAATGGCATTGGAACAGAGATTTTTGGTGCCCTCATATTCATACTTTCCGACATAATACTTAATAATTCAGCAATGTTTTGATCGTGCTGTTTGTCTTCAACAAGTGTATATGTTTGAATAGTCGGTTGCTCCAATCTGAAAACCTGCACAATAAACTTCGCAAGCTCATCGTTTGAAATAAGTGGTAACCTATATCCCTTACCTCCAGGAATCACTGGCATGAGCCCTCTTCGCATACTCATCACAAGCAAACCTAATCCTGCTATCTGCTCTGTACTCCCTGTTTTACTACTACCGACTACAGTTGGCGGATTAATTACAGAAAGCGGATAACCTACTGCTGATGCCTGCTGACGGATATAAAGATCTGCTAAAAATTTTGTTCTCTCATATGGATTTTTTATTTTCAAATAATTGTTTCCTTCTTGAAACACATCAATTGCAATCTTGCTATTTTTATCATCAAAGGGACTCATATAACCTACAACATGAATAAATTGTTGCAAGCCCTTCAATTGATGAATACTTTTAGCTAATTCACTAATATGTTTGGCGCCATTTAAAAATACGGACGCTGCCTCTTTACTTGTCGCTTGAATATCCATGGAGCCTCCTGCGTGAATAATCACATCCGTTTTCAATACCCTCTCCTTATCTTCAGCACTTAGACCTAAATCTATTTTCGTCAAATCACCTTCAATAAAGTGCATGAATGCCTTTTTTAAGCTGCCTCTTTCTTGAAAAATGCGTATGGCTTGACTTTTCGACCTTACTAAAAGAAGAATTTTAACATCCTCTTTGGCTAATTCTTTCACTAATTGCTTTCCAATAAAGCCTGTTCCACCAGTTAAAAATACTGTTCTCATATAAGACCCCCTTTTTAGTACTACTTGGTACTAATTTGATGTAAAAAAAATGCTTCTTTTATCGAAGCAATTTAAAAAAATGATCTGCTGTTTTCGTGATTACAGTTGCATCCTTCAATGTTTCTGAAATAAATAACGCCCCTTCAAGATTTGTAATAAAAAGTGATGCAACCTCATCAATATGAATCGTATTTCTGAATTCTCCATTCTCTATCCCTTGTTTAAGTAATAGAGAAACTTTCTCTTGTAATCCTGTAAAAAAAAGACCTATTTTTTCTTTTATTTGCGTGGCCTGTGTAGGACTTTGAATATAAAGAGTAATAAATGGACAGCTCCCCTTATACTCTCTCGACTGAACTCCTTGTGCTAATTGCTTTAAAAACAGTTGGATACGATCTTCAACTAAAAATTGGTTCTGAGAAATTACGTCATCAATTGCAGATTGATACATTTCAATCCAATAATCAACGACCCCTTCTAATAATACTTCCTTATTAGAAAAGTGATAATACACATTAGACTTTGAAACTTTGCTTACACGTACTAATTCATCCATACTTGTATAAGCAAACCCTTTTTCTAAAAATAATGTTGCAGCTACTTCAATCACACGTTTTTGATTCATTAATTTTATCTTTGTCATAAATAGAACTATATAGTACTAATTTAAACATTGCAAGTATTTATGTTAATTTTTAAAAAAGTTTGATTAAAAAAGTTCCACCATTCATCATGTTTAAAACGAGCCAATGCTCTGATTTTATCCAGTATTGTAATGCCGCTCCTGAAGTAACAGATTTATATCGAATTAGCGGAGAATTTAATTATATGATGAAGGTCATGAGCGATTCGATGGATTCTCTCGCTGCATTTTTAGACTCTTTAATGCAATTCGGCTTATCGTCTCCTTTAATTGTTTTAAAGAGTGAGTTTGAGGAGAAATTGTCGTTCTAATAAAGAGATACATATTATCCTCCGCTAACAGTAAAAGTTTTTCCTTTATGAGAAAAACCAACAAAATTAATGATTATTAAACAAAAAAAGAACATTGATTTTCAATGTTCTTTTTTTATATCTCTACTTATTAATTAAATTGCGCTGCGAAAAGAGCACCTTAATCCCCTTACCCCTGATTCCTCTGCGCCTCTCTAAACTCCTCCTTCACCTTCTCTAACAGCCCTTCTTCCGTAATTAATCGATACGCCGTATTTGCTAATGCTTTTGCCGATGTAATTAATGCTTTGTCTCCTAATTCTGAACGTGCTGCTTCTCTAAATTCATTCGTATGTGCAATTAAGTCATCTGGGCCGATTTTAATGTACGGATGAATGGTCGGTACGACTTGGCTTACGTTTCCTGCGTCGGTTGAACCAATGCCTAGTCTTTCTTTACGGTTTACATCTTCACCTAGTAATTCTAATTCTTCGGCTACAATATCGTTATATGTTTTTGTTACGAGTAGTTCATCGATTTCATTTTGGAATTGATGGATTTTCACTTTTGCGCCTGTTGCTAACGCTGCTCCCTGAGCAATATTTTTTACTTTTTCTGTTACTTCCGCACATCTTTTTCGCGTCGCTGCACGGATGAAGAATCTTGCTGCGGCGTAGTCAGGAATAATGTTAGGTGCTTTTCCGCCTTCTGTAATAACACCATGAATCTTCACATCTGACGGAAGTTGTTGGCGAAGTGCGTTAATACTGTTGTACAGCTGAATCACCGCATCTAATGCGTTAATTCCTTCTTCAGGTGAAGCTGCAGCATGAGCTGTTTTTCCGTAAAAATGAAAATCAAGTGGATCGACTGCTAGTGAAGGACTCGTTGTCGCTGTTTTCCCACTCGGATGAATCATAAGCGCCGCATCAATATTTTTAAATAAGCCTGCCTTTACATAACTCGATTTTGCGCTACCGTTCGGTCCGCCTTCTTCAGCTGGTGTTCCGAATACGACAACTTCCCCGCCAATTTCTTCAAGCGTTTCTGATAATGCAATTGCTGCCGCAACGCTAATTGTGCCGATTAAGTTGTGACCACACGCATGGCCTAGTCCTGGCAAAGCGTCATACTCCGCTAAAAATGCGATTGCTGGTCCTTGTTTCCCAGAGCTTTTTCGCGCGATAAATCCCGTTTCATGTCCAGCTATATTGTGCTGCAGCTGAAATCCTGCACTCCCTAGCAATAAACTCAACGTTCTTGATGCGTAAAACTCTTGGTTACCAATCTCCGGATTCGCATGAATATCGTGACTTGTTTCTATGTACTTTTCCTTATTTCTTTCAATACTCTCTTCAATTGTTTTTCTTTGTGACGTTACTCCTGTCGCTCCCATTTTTCTTCCCCCTTATATTTTCACATAAAAAAGCCTCTTTCTAAAAGATAGAAAGAGGCTTCTGCATATACAGTCAAAATGAGCTTCTTTCTTATCTTTCAAGTTACCTTGCTGGAATTGGCACAGTATTCATAACGAATCCGCTGCCGAGGTATCATAGGGCCAGTCCCTCCACCTCTCGTGATAAGAATTTTCATAAAATTATATTAAATTACATTCATTCTAAGTTCATTTTAAATAAAAGTCAAGGAATTCCTATCCGAATTTACCGGATATCTAAAAATCCTTTTAATACACCAATTGTCTCAGGTGCTTGCAGTCTCGCACATACGTACGGGAATTCCGTACTACCTTCAAACATCATTTGAGATGTGAGTGGTGCGCCTGCCCAAAAGATTTCATCATCGATTACGATAAACGGGAATGCTTTATTTTGCCTTTGTAACTTTACATTTTTCAGTGGAACTGGTCCATCACTATACACTGTTATTTGCGCATTTGTACGCATTAATGCTTGCCATACTCGCTTATCCACTTGCTTTGTGCTTGGAAGTGAAATAATAATCTTTCGTTTTGCAGCTAAAATATCTTTCAATAAACCTTTTGGCTCTTCAAGATTCATTTCCATAAACCAGCGTAAACGTTTCGAAATTTTCCGCTCCCATAATTGTCTTGATGTCGTACGATCATACACATCTCCGTGACGTTCTATATGAGCTGTTAATTGTGATAACGCTTGTTTTCTCGAAAGGTTTTTACGCATATAATGACAATCTGATAGTTGAATGAACTTCCCTCTTGCCCTTGTCACTGCAACGTTGACGAGGCGATGATTTTTATGGTCAAAGAATAACACGCCAGGTCGTTCTTGCGGATAACTATCTACTGTATCAAAAATCATCATATCCCTTTCAGAACCTTGGAACTTATGAACCGTTGCTGCTAAAACAGGTATGTGACGATACTTCGTTTTTTGCAACATTTCTCTCATACACGTTGATAAGAAGCGGGATTGCGCTCTGTAAGGTGTAACAACACCGATCGATTGAACACCGTCTAACAGTCCGATTAACATCATTTGCATCGCTACTAAACCAGACATAATGTTAAAACGAGAACCAGAAGCAGCGTCTTTTAACGAAAAAGCTCCCATTAAACTCATATCAAATAAAACACTCGCCTCATTTGCGAACGGTTGTAGTTTTGCAAGTTCTTTACGCTCTGAAACAGACGGATGATCGTATACTCTATTTTTATAAATAAACGAGTTTGTAAATTTAGATATATCCGCATGCATACGTCTTTGTTCCTGCAGCATAAACAGGTTCGGGTGTGCTTCTGATTTATTAACAGACTCAACAATCCCGGCATGGTAAAACATATCTTCTCCAAGCCATTTTCGAACGAGTTCATGGTTCGCCATCGCAATTGGAGGTAACTGTAAAAAGTCACCACAAACGACGATACGTTTTCCAAGTGATGCAGCTAATGCGATTTGTGGAACATATGCCATACTTACTTCATCTACAACAACTAAATCAAATGTACGCTCATAAATAAGTGAATCAATGGCACATTTCGATAAAGTTGCGCCGATTACTTTCGCATTTTCAATGTATTCTTTTTCTACCTCTTTAATTTTCGCTTTTTGCTTTCGAAGATCACTTTCAATCTCTTGTATACGCTTCTTATCAGCAGAAGTCGCTTTATATGATAAAATCTTTTCACGAAGATCTTGTCGTGTTTCTTCTAAATAGAGTCTTTCTTCTCCCCAAGATCCGTTCGTCGTTTCAACTAGCTTCGACGCAAGTAACGTTTCATGATTTCGTATATGTTCATGCTGGCTATAACCGTAACGAACAATTTCGCCAGGCGTCCATTTCTTTTTCTTTTCAATTTGCTTCGTTACTTCGCTCATTAATACGTCCACTGCCGCATTACTATGAGCTAATACAAGTACCGATTTTCCTTTTTGGTAATGAGCCGAAATAATACGTGATAAATTGTAAGACTTCCCTGTTCCAGGCGGTCCCCACACGTACGTCGTCGGATTGTAAAATGAACGATACGCCAATTCATTTTTCGGATTTTTCATCTTCTCAATATGCTTCGGACTACTCGTCCCATCAACAAGACGCTTTATACGATTACGTTTTAGCTTATCTTTACGCGCTTCTTTTAATCGCTCTTGTAGTTGCTCTAACAATTGCCACGGTTCACTATATAAAACCGCTTCTCGTATTTCACCTTGTATATAATCATTTAATTTCAATTCTATTTCTAATCCATGTACAGATAATACTTCTCCTGTCGCTTCCTCACCATCGAACTCAATTCGAATCGGTGAACCTTCCGGTAAGCTTACTTCCGAAATAAGCTGAAATACGTATACTGTACTTTCATAATCTGTATATAAAAAACGACCGTTCATTATAGAAATTTTACTACCACCTATCGTTTTCCAATGTTTAATTTCATACGCTAATGCATAATGCCACTCTTTCATCGTTTCCGATAATGAAGGAGTTTGAGTAGGTGTATTCATCGTATAATCTCCTTCCTTCTCCCCAAACATACTTTCTCACTATACCATATAACACGCTAAAATTTGTAAGGTTTTTATCTTGCTTATTTTCTTAATTTTCAATAACATATTGTATATAATTTTCAGAAAGAAGGAATCTACATGCCAGTTAGAAGAATTGAACACGTCGGACTTATGGTTGCAAACCTAGAAACATCTATCGCATTTTATGAAGAAGTAGTTGGCTTACAACTCATTAAACGTATGGGACACCCGAATCCAGACTTAAAACTCGCTTTTTTAGGTGTGGAGGAATCAAAAGAAACGATACTCGAATTAATTGAAGGCTACAACTCTTCCCTTCCGGCAGAAGGAAAAGTACATCACATTTGCTTTAAAGTGGATTCATTAGAGGATGAAATCGAAAGAATACAGAAACACGGCGTAACCTTCCTACTAGGAGAGGAAATTGAAACATTACCAGATGGAACACGTTACATATTCTTCGCGGGTCCTGATGGAGAGTGGATTGAGTTTTTTGAGACGGAGAGATAAAGGAATATTTTAATAATAGAACCAGATTTTATAGTAAAATAAATACCATGGTATGAATGTACGTTTTACATATGAACCCAATAAACCATGTGCTTATAGAATTGAGAAAGACTTTAAAACAAATAAGTTATATATTTTAAGACAGTAATACTCCAAGCAATATAGTTAGAACGTCAGGAACTTAAATGATTTAAGATTCAAATATGGGCAGCCCGACCCCCGCCTAACTTCTTTGCTTTCGCCGAATTTTGAGGTGGGGGTCTTACTGCCCATTAAAGCGGGATAAAAGTTAAAGTATACGACTCAGGAAAAGAAGGTTTTGTAGTGTGCTGCGCATTCAAGAATTAATTCTTACGTAGGGAGTGCTTATATGAAAAGATTGAAACATGTAATATTGCTATTATTATGTTTCTTATGTCTAAGTGGTTGTAATCAAGAAAATGGAGCTGAGATACAAGAATATATAAAAAAAAAACACGGTATTGATGTTGTTGTAACACATTGGAGCCCGATAAATGAAAATAATGGGGGTGATACCTACCATACTGTGCAAGAAAAAAATAACAAATATCTAAAATTCCGAGTAAAGGTACAAGGTCTCCTCTATTCATATCCAGTAGGTGATGAATACCAATATGGAAAAAAAACATATGAGGAATATAAGAAATTCAAACCAATACTAGAAGAAATAAAAAAATTAGGTTACGTGGAATCTGAAACGGAAAATGTTCTTCAATATATTTTAGATAATAAAAATCCAGATGAAGGAAAACCAACTAATGAATTATTATTAACTTTACAAATGAGTAACGAGATTGACTTTAGCCAATTGGATTCAGTAGATTTAGATAGTTTATATGCTCTATTTCAACTCATTCAGAGGAATAATAAAAAGATAACAGAACTAGAGATTAAGGATCAAAATGGTGAATCTTTAGGTGGTCCTTTTAAAAATGTACAAAACATAATAACAAAAGAAAAATTGTTACAAACAATGAAATCTACGATGTCAGATGCCATAAACAAATATTAGGGAAATTGGATTAGAGCACACACCACAGTAGAGACGAGATTACATGAAATGCTAAACAATTGATTTGCAATTAAAAGTATTACTTATTCAAGTTCAGATAATGAGGATAGTCGAAAATATTTAGTGACTTTAGTTATTAATACTACGAATAGTATATTTGAAAACAATTCCCCTTTAAGGATTTAATCAAAATACCATAATCCTTAAAGGGGGTACAGCCGAGAAACGTGTAAAAACTAAAAACGTGTTTTGAAAAAAGATTGAACAAATTAACCTAAGGTTCTATTCTAGAGTTTTTGCTGCATAATCTCCGTAAAAGTAAGAATTATCTAACTCATCATATTTAGGAGTAGCAATTATAGTGTATTTACCACCTTCATCGACTTCAAACAAAGCTACATTATTATATTCCGATCCCCCATTTGAATCGTCTACGAGCATATCTATGTTGTATATCCCTTTTGTTAATACTCCACTTTTTTGAAAGTCCTCAATTAGATCTTGGGCCTTTGGAATAGGATGTTTATTTTTAGACATGTCAAATTTAAATAGAAAATTTACTACACCTAAATACCTGACATTATAATTTTCACGTCGTGGGTCACTCGGTATTAATGTAGGTAAAAGTTTAGTAGTATCTATCTTTTGGGTCTTTTTAAAATCATCAAGTAGCTCTTGAGAATAAATTATATTAAACTTAAGGTTGTCGTAAGGAAATATATAAACAGGACCATTTTCTACCGAGACAAATTTATTAGGATATTTCACTAATCCATATTTTTTTATGATCTGTTCAATTACTTGAACTACTTCTGGATGTTGCTCAATATATGCACCCTTGAATTGTTCAAAATAGATATCGTCACTGTCATCATTTAAAATTTTCAAAGTACCCCTTTCAATCATTAAAAACGGATAAGCATGATATGGCTTTTTCATTTCTACATAAGTTTGATGACCAATTCCTCCAAACCAATTATTATCTGTCTGAATAACAGAAAACTCCCCTTGTATTCCATAGTTTGTTTTTAAATATTCTTGTATGGGGTGATTCAGTTTATCTTTAGAGAAATAACAGCCACTAAGAATTAGGAATGATGTACTTACTAAGATGACTTGAATCAATCTTTTCACAAATAAAAGTCTCCTCCCTTTTCCTATAAGGGTATTGTATCCCTATTAGAAGTAGTTTTATTATAACTCTTTTACTTCTTTGAAGCGTTTTACATCATGATAATATCCAGAGAGTCCTTCAGTCTTACAATCATAATAATACGTATATCTCGCTATTTCAGCAAGTTGAAGTGTAAAGGATAACTTACTACTATCCTTTTTATTTTTACCACCTAAAACGTCCTACAGGTTCATGACCAGCAGCCTTTAAAGCTTTACTTCTTTCTAAAGTGACTTCCGTTATACAACCACAAATCTTTCCTTTTCGATCAGAATCCCCGGTACTAACTAACGCCGATAACCAATTTGACTTATTCGCAATACCATCCGGAGTAAGACGGTATGCATCTATTGACCAATAATGATACTTTATGTAAATCACACAGATAGATAGCGGTATACAGCTCTTCTTTTATGTTACACTTCAATCAAAAGGGGGAATAATTTTGAAAAAATAGATTAAAATCACATCAAGCTTCGTTATTGCTATAGCAGTTGGTATTTTTACTGGTTACAAAGTCGGTACATATGCAGGTTCAGACGTTAAGGAAAAGCAGACTGATAAAATTAAAGGGGAAGAGGTAATACTTGACCTCAATTCTGATCGTCATATAATTAGTGCAATGCATAAAATGACTCATCAAAAAGTATTATCTCACGAAAAGCAAGGGTTCATTAAAATGACTCCAGAAAACATCGAAACAGTACGTCAAGTAATTGATGAAAGTAATAGTGGAACCTTACAACATAAAGAACAGTACCTCAAGATTTTGGTTCGTTGGTATGAAGGCGATTTCTCTCAATCCGTTGAGGAGCATAATTTATTATGGGAATTGGAAAATAACAGCACTGGTCAAGCATACGAATTAGCGACATCAAAACAAGAAGAAGCATATATTCTAGAACAAGGGAATTCTGAAAAGCAATAAAAAAATGGACCTGTTACCAGGTCTTTTCTTGTATTTTCTCTGTTATCCCCTTTAAAAACAGCTTAAATCATACAACCTTCCCTCCCCTAGCTACTGAATAATAGTTTTGTTCATAATTTCGTAACATGTATAGACAGGTATATATGTTATAATCAACTTAGCAAATTACAATAAATTTGCATTTCCTGTGCCCCTTACCTCCCAGTAAGGGGCGTACCCTTTTCTAAGGAACTATATGCCGACATACGTATTCCTATTTATATAGGAATTTTTTTATAAAGGAAGAATGCAAAAAAGAAGGGATAATCCCTTCTTTTTTGCATCCTGTGTCCCTTATTATTTACTATAACCATGATTCAATTTCGTTAACTTATCATTGATATGAAAAATTCTTACTCTAATATCTTTAACACGAGATGCTTGAAGTCTATTTTTGTGCATTTCGGCGTATTTTTCAGCATCTTGTTTTTCTTCAAATACATAGATGCCTCCAGCTTCTTTCGTTTTTTCATTCTCCGTCCATATTTTCCAATGGAATCCTTCTTCTTCATTAATACTTTTTGCCAGGAGTTTATTATTTAAATCAACAATTATTCAAAAGAATTTCATTCGTTACATATTACTTATCTAATTAAGAAACATTCATATACCAGCCCAAACATCTTTTCCATATCGCCCTTCATCTTGCAGACGATCCAACCAATTCCTTGCTTCTTGTTCACTGACTTCATGAATTTCTTGATAGGCTTGACAAAGGGTGTCTTCTACGTCAGGAGCCATTTTACTTCCATCACCACATATATAAAGATGGGCCCCATTATCTAATAACGAAATTAAATTCATTCTATCTTCTTTTATTACATGCTGTACATATGTTTTAGGATGTCCTTCTAAGCGAGAAAAAGCTGTGTGTAAAGAGATTAATCCATCTCTTTCATCATTTTCTAGTTCTGTACGATAGAGATAATCCTTTTCAGGATGACGACAACCAAAGTATAGGTGCGCTTCTCCTAAGTTCATACCTTTTTGCTTTTGAACGCGACGCGCTTGTAAGAACCCACGGAATGGTGCAATTCCAGTACCTGGTCCAACCATGATAATTGGGGTTTCTGGATTTTCAGGTAATTGAAAGTTTGATTGTGGCGTTCGAATGAAACAGATAATCTCATCTTTATTATGACGCTGAGCTAAATAATTAGAAGCGACTCCTTCATATGTCCCTTCCCCGCTCCATGCGGGCGCATTCACAACACCAACCGTAATACTCAGACGATCCTGTGCAATGAGTGGAGAGCTTGAAATTGAATAGTAACGCGGTTTGAGCGCCGGAAGAAGTTCTAAAAAACGTTCAAATCGGATTTCACAAGCCTCATACTTTTCAAGAAGATCTAACATTGAAATACGTTTCTTTAATATTTGTTCATGATAAACTCCGTCTTCCAATAATGATTCCAATTCCTTTTTATGAGGAGGACATGCTGTGAATGTCACCATTTCTCGTATTTGTGCTCGAGTGGCTGCTTCTTGCACTTCTACACTATAACTAAGAAGGTCATATAAACGAACAGGACTGTCTAAAGGTATGTGATTTACACTGCGCCCACTTGCGCTTAATATGACTTGATCCTTCCCGTTTAATCCAAAGCGTTTTAAAATTCGATTGACATTTTTCTCACTATTAATTGGTAGCACCCCAAGGTGGTCTCCTTCTTTATACGTAGCCCCTTCTGGCAATGATATCTCAATATGTCGCGTGCTTCTTTCACTGCTAGATGATTGAAGTTCACGATTTTCTAATATAGATGCATAAACTGCTTCATATGTTCGCGCAAGAGGAGACCCTCCAAGACGGCTGACAAATTGCAGACTCAAAGTACTGCGTTCTTTCTCCATGTTTTTGTTAAGTTCCAATCCAAATGCCTTCATCGCATCAGACCACATACTTTCTTTCCATTGCTCGAGCTGTTCCTCGAAATCACCACTTGCATCCGCTTCTCCGCGTGTAGAAAATCTTGTTGCTCCTTTTTGAGCCATTTGCTCATCAATGTATCTTGGTATTCGCTGATAGGTACTAGCCCAATTATGGTCTCCACAACCAAAAACTGCGTATTGAACACCTTTTAGCTCATCCGGTTTTAATTCTTCCAACCACTGCACAAACTGTCCTGCATTACTTGGCGGCTTTCCATTATAAGAAGAAGTTACAATAAGAACCGCTCCTTCTTTTGGCAAACTTCCAATTCGATCGTTAAGAGCTGCCACTTCCGTTTGAACACCTTCTAAACTAGCTGTATCTGCTAGTTCTCTTGCAATACCTTCTGCTACCCCTGTATCCGAGCCATACAGAACAAGAAGCGAAAGATTATCGGCTCCAATAATAGAAGGAGTCTTCTGAACTTGCTGCTTGATTTCATGGTTTTTCAGTTTCTCTTCTGTAGGCGCAAGAACAGTAGTATGGCTAATATTTTGATTTCGAGGTACAATCCTAATTTTAAAATCACCAGGCTTTAGCGTTAATGTTTGTTTTACGTCCAGCTGATAGTCTTCATAATCAATGAATTCAAAATGTTGAAGAAGCATTCCCATTACGAGTGTGGCTTCATGAAGTGCAAACTGCATACCGATACATGCTCTTTGCCCATTTCCAAATGGCTTATAAGCATGGTGAGGAACCTTATCCAGATCTTCAAATCGTTCAGGTTGGAATTCTTCCACATTGTCTCCCCACGCATCTTTATCCCTATGTAGCTGTGGAATAAGGACAGAAATACGATCTTCTCCTTTTTTAATTGGATATTTCCCACCAATCACTGTATCTTCTTTTGCATAGAGACTGAATGCTGGAGCAGTAGGCCATAGACGTAGCGATTCATTTAAAATCATACGTATATACTTAAGTTTCATAACTTGTTGATATGTTGGAGTAGGATCTGTCAAAACACGGTCTACTTCTTCATAGGCTTTTTTCAATTTATCTGGATTCTTTAATAAAAAATAGATTGCAAAAGATAACAATCCACTTGTTGTCTCATGTCCAGCTATTAAGAAGGTAATAATTTGGAAACGAATATTTTCATCATCTAATTTTTCACCAGTTTCCGGATCTTGCACATGTAACATACGGGAAAGTAAATCATTTTCTTCCTGATTCCCACTACTTTTACGTTCAGCAATAATATTATCTACTAAAGAAAACATGGATTGAATATCATGTTGAAATTGACGTTTCGTTCTCCACATGAGTTTATCTTCTATATCCAGCCGCTGCAATTGGTGCATTGCCTCATCTAGAGCACGGGTCATGCTAGTAATAAAAGGATGAGGGGTCTCACGATAAAAGCTATTAAATCGATAATTAAAACCACATAGACCAATTGTATCTAATGTAAGGCGAGTCATATCCTCTGGAACATCTACGTTTTCATTCGGATTCAGTCTTGCCCATTTTTGAACGAGTTGTACGGCAATATCGACCATCATGGCATGGTAATCTTTCATTGCCCGTTGGCTGAATGTAGGCATCAAAATATTATGAGCTTTTTTCCAGTTAGGCTCTTGAGTCTCACTTGTAAATAATCCGTCTCCAGCAAAGGCACGAACTTTCGCTAAAGCACCCTCTATACTTTTATCAAACCTTGTTTCGTCACAGACTTCTGCTACCAGTTCATGCCCAGAAATGACAATGATCGTATCACTTAAAGTTTGAATTTGAAAAATGGGACCATACTCTTCCGCTATCTTGATAAAGGATAAGGTCGGTTTATCTTTATCGATTAATGGGAGGTTCCCCAGCGGTCCATATGTTTTCGGCTGAGGAATGGCAGATACTTTTTTATCCATTACAAACACCCTTTCAAAAAATACTAAAATATCCCATTCAATAGAAAGAC
Organism: Bacillus sp. (in: firmicutes); assembly: GCF_031983925.1. Lineage (NCBI taxonomy): Bacteria > Bacillati > Bacillota > Bacilli > Caryophanales > Bacillaceae > Bacillus > Bacillus sp. (in: firmicutes). Next base: position 34,255 of record NZ_DALYZR010000012.1, read on the forward strand.
GATAGCAATGAATCGCCTGGGATAAAGATATGTAATTGATTACCTTATTTTATCTTTTCCCTAACTATTCACAATTATGATATTGCTTATAAGGTTGGTAATCTAAGTTGTTTGTTGCTATTAGATTTATAACTTGCAGAAAAAATACGAAATTAAAATGAAACGTATTATTATAATGTTTATCAGAAATTGAAAACTAAAGATTGTAGTATTTGGAAAGCCAATAGTTTCTAATGAAAAAAGATCTGATATGAAGATCAGATCCTTTTTTCACTATGTGTAATTATTTCACTGTTTCTTTCAATTCTTTTCCCATTTTAATTATCAGCTTCTGAGCAGCAAAAAACTCGTAGAAATCATTATGTAGAGTTTATTTCACTCTACCGATTTAACCTCTCGACTGCTTCCGGGCTTGTATCTACACGTTTAACGAAAAAAACTAATAGTAGTGCAACAACATTCATGCCAAGCGCTACATAGAACGAATATTGAATTCCGGATAATAAAGCCTTCTGCATTAACATTACCTTCGTAGCTTCTGTGAAGGTTGTTGGATCTAATTCAGACATTAGACTTTCAGCTTTTGTTTTTGTTACAGAATTCATAATTGTAACAAGAATAGCAGTACCAATCGAACCGGACACTTGTTGGGCTGTATTATTAACAGCTGTACCGTGCGGATTTAAGCGAGTTGGCAATTGATTAAGACCATTTGTCATAAGTGGCATCATCACCATCGCCATCCCAAACATCCGTAGCGTATAAATAAGAATAATATGTGTGTGGCTAGAGTCGATTTGCAGGTTTGCCAGCATATAAGTTGAAACGGCTGTAATGGAAAGTCCCACTATACCAAGAATCCGAGGGCCATATTTATCGAATAGTTTACCTGTAATTGGTGACATAACTCCCATTATTACCGCACCTGGAAGCATCATCAGCCCAGAGCTCAGCGGTGAAATACCGCGGACATTTTGTACATAAGCTGGTGTTAAAATCATACCCGAAAACATGGCTACTGCGTTGACAATTGCAATTACAGACGCAAGTGCAAACATTGGGTACTTGTAAACACGTAAATCCAATAACGGTTCATTCATTTTTAATTGACGGATAATGAAAGCAATTAGGGCAATAGCGCCTACGATTAAGGTTGTTAAGACAACTTTATTCGTCCAACCATTGGAGCTTGCAGAACTGAATCCATATAACAGACCGCCAAAACCGACAGAAGATAATAGTAATGAGAGATAATCAAGTTTTGCATTTTTGTTTTGTCTCATGACATTCTCAGATTTCCAAATCCCTAACAGTAAGCTTATGATTGCTAACGGTAAAATCATTTCAAAAAGCAAACGCCAGTCATAATACTCTACAATATAACCCGATAATGTCGGTCCAATTGCTGGGGCTGTAATCATAACTAATCCAAAAATCCCCATTGCTGTTCCCCTTTTTTCTCTCGGAAAGCTTACTAGCATAATATTCATTAACAAAGGTCCCATGACTGAAGAACCTGCTGCTTGAACCATCCGGCCAGTAAGTAATAAACCGAAGTTCGGTGCTACAGCCGCTAAAGCCGTACCAAAGATAAAAATCAACATGGATGTAATAAATAAACTCCTATTGGAGAAGCGGGTTATTAAAAATGCTGATGCCGGAATTAATATACCACTTACAAGCATATATCCTGTAGAAAGCCACTGGATCGTTGAATAATCTTTAATGTCTAAATCCTTCATTATTGATGGCAAGGCTACATTTAAAAGCGAGTTATTTAGAAATGAAACAAATGCCCCAATAAAAAGGATTACAAGCATTACATATGGTGGTTTTCTTTTATGTAATGTTTCACTCATATATTTATTTGCCCCTTCATTATAAATTCCATTGATTAATTTCAATCGTTTACATATCTGCACAAAAATACATTGCCCTTGCAGTATTTTGCCATACTCTTCGAATGGATATTCTCTTTTTCGCAATTCTACTTGCTCTACATAACATTTTAAAATCTTTTTTATTGATTAAACGCATTTGTTAACCGAAATTAAATTAGGCTACATTTTGAGGTGAAGTTGTCTTATCGCCCACAAATAGCAGGATAAATCAACAAGACAAGACCACACCTATTCCTTTAAATACAGGCTTGTAAATCTAGTTATGTAACCATCCATAAAAAGGAATATCACATAGGCTAAGTCTAACATTACATTTTTACAGTAAGGGGAATAAGCTTATGCACCAATATCGGTATTTGAATTCAAAAGGAAATCAGGAGCATTATAATCACCAAAATTCAATGTCATCATTATATGTACAGCCCCAAATAGCTAAAGCTGAGGGAATGAATGATTTGAAGATTCCTGAGAATTGGAGTTATCGCTTCTATCCAGTTGGTTCGGATTCACCAGCCAATTATACAGCTTTCCATCCTCAGTCCCCTCCCTTCTCTTTGGATCAGCCAATCCATTATGCAGGGATGATGCCCCAAGGACATCCCGCTAATTGGCCTCCATTCCCAGGCCATGCAGGTAATTTTCAAAAACCTCCCTTACCCTGGGCTCAACCATTCAACCATACAGGGATGTTCGCACAAGGTCATCTTGCCGCTTTACTCTCACCGCCAGCTAAGGCTTTTAAATTTAATAGCAATAACTGGGGTATTTTCGGAAACTCTCCCGGATGGGGAGGACAGATAAGTCCCATGGGATGGGGGAATAACGGCGGTTACGGTCAGCCAGGAATGCTTGGAAACTTACTTACAGTAGGAAAAGGCACTATGAATGGAATTGGAATGCTTAGTAGTCTAATGGGTATGGGGAAGTTCTTTTTTTAGTGGATTAGAACGAGAGGATATGTCCATAGCTCAAACATGCCCATCAGTGTATTGATTATATGGTTCCAGTACTCCCTCCAAGTTCGGTTCCTCTTATGTCAAATTATAAAAACATCTATTGCCTTGTATGTGATAACTTGATACAGGTATGGTGGCATCAACAAAACGCTACAAAAAACCGGTTCCTTTACGAAAGAAACGGTTTTTGTAGTTCTTATTTCTTTGAAAAGTAGTCAAATCTTTTTTTCATTATTTAACACTTTGAACACGGCCAATTTGTCCATCTTGTAGTCGAACTTTAATGCCGTATGTATGTGTTTCACTATGTGTCAAAATGTCTTTTACAACGCCACTTACAGTTTTACTATAATCATTATCCAATTGAATAACTACATGCGAACCAACTGAAATTTGTGATCTTGTTGGTTTCCCACCTGTTGCTTGTGTTGGTTTTTCTTGTTTTTGTGTTCTCTCCTGTTGTGTAGACTGCTGTTGCTGAGCTTTCTTCTCTTCTTGCTTACGTTTTTCTTCTTCTGCTCTTTGTTGCT
>NZ_DALYZR010000012.1:37741-119067 GCF_031983925.1 Bacillus sp. (in: firmicutes)
CTTCTTGTTTACGTTTTTCTTCTTCTGCTCTTTGTTGCTCTTCTTGTTTACGTTTTTCTTCTTCTGCTCTTTGTTGCTCTTCTTGTTTACGTTTCTCTTCTTCTGCTCTTTGTTGCTCTTCTTGCTTACCTTTTTCTTCCTCTACTACTTTTTTGTCTTCATCCACTTTTTGCTCATCTGGTGCGCCCTTTAATTTTTCTTCATTACTCTTACAAGCACTTAAAGCAATTACACATAAACTCATAAGTGCAAATAATAATAATTTCTTTGACATTTAAAAATCCTTCTATATATACATTACAAATTAATAACTTTCATAGCATAACAAAAATACAATCCTTTCTTTGTCAAAATTTGTCGTATATATTTATTTTCTACTAAGACACTGACACTACAATAAAAATGGAGATTATTATATCGATTCGTGCAAAAAATACGCTCGCCTGCTAGTCAAGTAAACTTAATTCATGAAAACCTTCATCTATTTAGTAAAACCATTGAAAAAACATTAATAATCCCAAATATTTTAATTAACATAATCTATCACTTATAAGCAATAGAAAAGGATCTTTCAATTGAAGATCCTTTTCTATTGCTTATTTAACTAAAAAAATTGGTTAACTACATAACGCTCTTCTAACTTTCCTTGCAAAGCTTAGCGGATCATCAACGTCTTCAATATTAACGTAAATTAAATTTGGATCATCACATAACCACTCATTGTGTATAGACGAAACAATTATTCCTTGTTTAATAATAGTAGCAACAAATCCATTGACTTCTTTTTGTAAGAGCGCTACCCGGCCTAGACATAATGCCCGTCCAGTTTTATTATCTCTTGATTCGAATGAGAAGGAACTTGTTACTCTAAAACGTTTTCCTAAGATTGTTGCTCTTATTTCATCCCGATTTATTGTTGCTACACATTTTCCACCGGCAAACCCTTCTTGGCCACCGATAATTCTTGCAAACTGTTGACAAATTAATTCATCATTACACGCCATACCTTTCATCATCCCCCCTTTTACTGTTAAGTTATGAATGAATACAAAGGTCTGAAACGGTAATGAATCTATTCTATTACAAAAAAGATTATCAGAACCTAACGAAGTCTATTATATAGTGAGACATTTTTAGAAAGCATAAAAAATACACCCTAAGGTGCCATCCTACGACTTGAAAATCCTATCTATGTATGAAAAAAATTTAGAAAAGGCCAATACAAAAGAGAAAGTTCTAACTGTAATGTATAGAGTGCTTACGATATTAAGAATCCCCGTTATATTACTTTCTGACCAGTCTCGTTAAAGCCATCCCAAGAAATCCAACACCCATTCCTATGAGCCATCCAGTTTGGGCATTACCTAACATAGATCCCACTCCTCCGCCAAGAAACATGCAACCAACGAATACTAATCCTCCAATTCCCCAATTCGGCCGTTCCATCATTCAGTCACATCCTTTCAGTAAAATATATGCTATTTGCTACCTCAACTTTCTTGCATAGGATGGTTATTTATTTTGCGTAGTTTTAGTACTTTCAGGGAATTCATAAGATGTAGAGAATGAGCCATTTAAATATATGGCAGAAGGATGATTTGATTATTTATATTACAATACCTTAAGAGCTATGGAACAAATTCTTCAACTAATCAACTAATAGAAGCCTGGAGATTTTCCACAATCAGTAGCTCGTCACTATCAAACTAAAATTTCATTTGAGGGAAGAATATATTTGTTTACATGATAGCAATGGGATTCCTCCAGTATTTCGAACAAAAACCACACTAAGCACATTTTCATACAAAAAAGCCGATTTTTGTCCCACTAAGGATAAACCGGCTCATTGTAATTGACCTTGAAGGATTCGTTATATAAATTCGTCATTTTCATCAAAAAACATAGCTCTAGCTAATACACTTTTATCCGGTTCTTGGTTAATAGACACATGTGATTTAAATTATCCTTTGTTATATAGACCAGTCATCTGCCACATTTCTTTTTACATATATTTTTTAAAAGAAGGTTTCCATTCTGATAAATCCTCATAAACAAACGTTATGTTGTTACATATTTCCTCTGCAACTTCGTACATATGTTTTATATCATTAGCCGTAAATAATATAGACCCTTTGCGTTGCGTGCTATCTACAATAGTTGGTATGGTGTCGCCCTCTTTTACTACTAGATCAATTAATACGACCTCGGATATGTTAGTTAATCCTTTATACTTGATTTCTTTTAAGCAACCTGGTTTTGGAATCAAGCTTAAAGACATAGCTTGACATTTTGAAGGTACACATCTAAATTCATCTATAGTCTCAGTAGCTAGCGCATCATAATAGTATCCAAATTGAGATATGCCAGTTGTTAGTTCCACCATCTTCCAGATGTTGCCCCCACCTATTCTAACTTGAGACTCTATAATTATTGGCTTATTTTGTTTGTCTAACTTTATTTCTGTATGAGTAATGCCGTTTTCCATTTGCATATCATCCAAAAATAACATTACTTTCTCCATAATGAATTGTTTTTGAGATTCATCTATAGGTGCCGGCATAATCGTATAGTTTATTATAAATGTATCTTCTTTAAATACTTCAGCTGATATAGCAAGTATAGAATGTTTTTTGTTATAAGAAACGGTTTCAACCGTATAAACTACATCCCCTTCAATATACTCTTCCACTAAAACAGGTAGTTGAATACCATTTTCTTTAATAAACACCCCTCCGTCATCTCTCGAGTCTAGCTTATATACTCCTTTACCCCCTGCCCCAATCGGCGGCTTTATTATAACACTATCTTTTTTATTCAAAAATTCATTAATGTCTTCAGTGTTATTACAAACTATCGAATCTATTGAAAAGTCTTTACCTGCTAGCATTTCACGCATCATGTCTTTATTGCGAGTTATCATATTAGCATTGTAAGAAGGTCCTTTAACATTAAAAATCTTTGCAATTATGCAAGCCGTATCTAATGCTGTTTCGTTAAAAGACACAACCACATGAAAAGGTCGCTCTTTGAATAATTCTTCAGCATAGTATATAGACAAGGGTATGTTTGTTGTGTCTATTTCTTTTTTATAGAAACATTTTTCTAAGATAACTCCATCAAAATATATGTGTTTAGCGTAAGATCCTATATACGAAACAGTATATCCACTATCTAATGCATCTTGTATAGGTTTTGTCCATCCCCCTATAAATAAAATGTGTGGTTTATTTTCTATGTCATTTCCTTTTAATACCTTATACATCATAATCATCCCCTCTCAAATGAACTCGTATATTCAATGTCAGTTCCTTTTGATACGCCTCGTCTTAACAACGCCACTAAACACAATGTTGTTCCGAAACCTCCTATAAATAACGTAGTTTGAAGCCCGAATATAGAAATTAAAAATGCACTAGTAAAACTTCCCAATGCCCAGGCTCCCCAATTAAGCGTGCGCTGTACAGCATTTACTCGGCCCAGCATGTGATTTGGTGAGGCAAGTTGTCGTATAGTTGCAGCGTAAGGGCCAAATACACCTTCTCCCATACCATGTATGATACTTGCGGCTACTATACCGTAAACTGTTCCCGTATATCCCATTATTGGTATAAAAGCCAAACCGGTAACTGATACAGTAGCGCTATAAATAAGCATTTTTGTATTATTAATTTGTTGACTTTTTTTCATGAGAACCGTATTACCTATTAAAAATCCGACCGCTGCTGAACCTACAACAAACCCTATTTCAATTTCAGATAGACCCATTACCTTATAAAGGAATATTACTAAAATACTATTTAATATGTATTTAAAAAAACCGTAAACAGCACCACATGTCACAATTGGCTCTAATACAGGGTGTTTTTTGAAATATATCAAACCCTCATATATGTTTTCGTATATGGATTTTATATTTACGTCTTTTAAAGAACCCTCTGTATGCGGTTTAAACTTTGAAATATATAATACAAACATAAAACAAACAAAATACGTTACTGCGTCAACAGTAAACGATCCTGTTAATCCGACTAGAGTAATGACGATTCCAGCTAGCATAGGACCAATTACTATAGAAAGAGACTCCGAAAGTGCTAGTTGAGCATTAGCTTTTTTTAAGTTGTCTTTATCTGTTACTATTTCCGGTAAGAAAGAAGGAATGGCAATGTTGTAAAACGTGGTGAATATTCCATTTAAAAACATGATAAATACCAGTAAAGGGAACGTTATTATATTTGTTACAGTCAGTATGAATACTGATAAAAACAATATTCCTTGACATATACTACAAATTAGCAAGATATTTTTCCTATGGAAAATGTCTATTAAAGCACCGGCTACTAACCCGAAAATTAGATAAGGGACGAATATAACCCCACGAAGTATAGCAGCATTTGCTTCACTTGTTTGTAACACCTCTAATGCAAAAAGCGGCAAAGCTACTATTGTAAACTGAGTACCTAATAAACTTATAGACTGTCCTAGCCAAAGCTTGTGAAAATTAAAATGTTTGCTATCTTTCATAATATCCCCCCGTTAAATCCATCTTTTTAAATGATCAACTTTACGATATAAGTCAGAGCCGGCAACTCCTATCTTTCAACTAATATCTGTACCACATAAAAATTCGAAACCTAATATAAAATCGATTCTAGTTTCAAAATGAAGACTAGATGTTTAAAAATCTTCTAGCTAATGAAAAGCTCATCTTCCGAAAGATACTTCCGCATTTGTTTATAAACCAATTGGTATACTGATGGAATTCACTTGTAAGAATCTAATTGTTAATTAGTTTGTTTCGAATTCATTTCCCAATCGTATCACTTTGCATCACCTCCAGCATCAGTATAACCTTGAAGGCACGCTATTGTACGCATTTTGGAATGTAACCGCAAGATAACGAAGCTACGATGACGAAATGAATGGATTTAACCTTGTCATTAGAGGACATATTTACATGACAATTGATAAAAATAAATCATGTACTATGAAATAAATTTTTAGATAAACCAAAATAACATGCAAAAAGCCATTACCATGTTTGTTTAGATACTTTTCTTCTGTGAAGTAACAATAAAGTTTTTTCCGTAGTCTTTTTAGTATAAATTAGTTAAAAACAAAGACTACTTACTATACGCGAAAGAGTATAAAATGGATGAATTATATAAAATAGTTTTAAAACAATATTTTTAGTCTCCTTAAGTTAATAGCTATAGATTGAAACCATACCCGCAAAAAGCGTTAGCCTGGAACGGACATAAAAAAGCGAGTCCATGAACGAAATTCGTTCATGGACTCGCTAATCATCTTTATTGGAATTTTCAGTGCTCTCCTATGCAGGTAGAGGAATTTTCATGGGAATATCAATCCCATGTTATGATTGCAGGCGTTCAAGAGCCGAGGTGCGGTAATTTGCATTTTGCTCAACAGTAGCTTCTGAAAGTGCCCTCTTCAATGCCACAGCGTTCAAATCCTTCTCGATAAAATCAGGCGTTCCAGACGCAGGCGTGCCAAGCTGAACACGCCATGAATCGTCTATGGAACCGCCATCGACAGGGTCGAAGCCGAGTGAGTTGACAAGCTTCATCACAATTGCTTTGGCCTCAGGATTATCTGCAAAAACCGGTAATGCAATCCGTTCCTCAGCGCCTTCCGGTTTCGCCAGATCAATAATACGCTGAGCTACGATGTTGCTGAACGCTCTGACGACTGGGGCACCGATTTGCTGCTCTACCCAACGGCTTTCCGTTTTTATGCTGCCATCAAGGAGTTGTTCAATTCTGCCATCCCGATGTATAGTATAATTGTTGGTATCGATGATAAAGGCTTTTGCTTGTCGAAGATCGAACAATCCACGAGGAAGTGACGCAATTTTGCCGAAAGGGATCGCCAGAATAATAAGATCGGCTCCAAGCACCGCTTCTTCATTAGTCACCGGACTCGCTCCAGTAAGAGTTGCGACCTCTGCCAAAGTGTCTGGTCCACGTGAATTTGAGATGTTAACCTGATGACCCAAAGCGACAAGCTGTTTCGCCAAAGTTGACCCGATAAAACCAGCGCCAATAATCCCAATATTCATACCCATATTCCCCCAATTATAATATTCTTAACCACTTTACAAATTTTTCATCTCCGCAAATTCATTTATCTTCAATAAGATTAATGTGCGCCACTTAATTTAACTAAAATTTTCGCTTGAGATTTATCATGAATTAACGCTTCAAAGCCTTGTTCAGCAATATTATCTATATCAATTTTACTTGTAATAATTGATTGCGCGGGTAATCTTCCATTAGCAAATAATTCAATAACCTCATTGTAAGTTTCATTGCTGTATCCTACAGACCCCATTAATTTTGCACCACTAAAGATTAGTGAAGCAGGAACATTAAATTGGATATCTTGCGTGTGGAAGCTGATAACCATCATTGTGCCACGAACTTTAGTTGATTGAATAGCTTGATTAAATGTTGACTCGACACCTGCAGCTTCAATTGCAACATCTGCTCCACCTGGGAATAATTTCCGAATTTCTTCAACAGGATTTACTTCTTTAGCATTAAAGACATGTGTTGCACCCATTTCAGTTGCTTTATCAAGTCGACTATCAAATAGATCGATAACAATAATATTAGAAGCACCTGCAGCTTTTGCACCTAAAACAGCAAATAGCCCAATAGGACCCGCTCCATAGACAACGACAGTATCCCCTTCTCTTACATTTGAATCCTTAATGGATTGGAAAGATACAGCTGCTGGTTCAACCATGGCTGCTAATTCTAGCGGTAAATGATCTGGAATTTTAAAAATCGTTTTTTGTGGAAGTATCACATATTCAGCAAACCCTCCGTCGATTTGTGCACCAACTGCGTCTAAAGTGATGAAACGTTCAATTTCAGCATTTGAAGGATCTTTAAGCATCATTGGATAGATACATACTCTGTCACCTTTTTTAAATTTTGTTACATGAGAACCAACCTCTGCAATTTCACCAGAAAATTCATGTCCCATTACCGTATTCATATTTATTGGTACTGAACCTGGATGCAAGTATGCATGCAAATCAGAACCACAAATACCAGCCCATGCCACTTTAACTTTTACGTCATTGGGTTGTAATTCTTTCGTTTCTCTTTCCTCAATACGAATATCTCTTTCACCATACCACACTGCAGCTTTCATCAAAAATCCTCCTTTAAACAATTCAACTGTTGTATATTTTTTCATTGAGCATGAGATTGTAATTCATTTTTTTTAATATGAAAGCAGCTCTCTTTTGCTATGTTCATTAATCTATCATAGGTTTTGGAGGAATTCGATGAGCAAAAAATAATATATGTCTCAAAGTGAGACATATATTTTGAATTGGTTCATTTATTTAGAAATTTTTAGAAATCCTAATTAATTCTTCTTTTGAAAATGGATATTCATTCCCTATCCATTTCTTTATAATCTCAAAAAAACCACTACAGTAGAAATCGCATAGTACCATTGGATATTCAGAGTTTTGGATTCGTTTGGAAAGTGGGTCATTATATTTCATTGAGGTTTCATATAAATCTTTCGAACCATACTGGATCAATTTTTCGTATAACTCAAGGCTATTATTTTTACTGGTAATATTAAAAAACAATGTACGATTAACATCGATGTATTCAATTATTTCTTCAAATAATGTACGTTCTAAATCCATACCTTGCTTTGTTTGTTCAAAGAGGCTAATTGCGATGGAATTTGAAGCATCACTAAATAGCTCATATTTATCTTCGTAATGCCGGTAAAATGTGCTTCTATGAATCATTGCTTTTTCACAAATATGATTAATTGTGATGGATGAAAATGTTTTTTCTTTTAATAACTCCATGAACGCATCTTTTATTATGTTTTGCGTGCGTAAACGTGTAAAATTGCTCAATTCAAGTATCCTCCTATATTTAGCTCCCAAGTAATGCTTAAAATTATAATAGTTTAGACCGCATAGTCTTTTTTCTTTTAGTATGCCTAAATCCATAATAATATGGAATTCTTTTTCCTAAATATAATACTTTTTATAAAATAATTTTTAACTTTAGCTCGATAGCTCTAATTTATGAATAAAATTGGCCCTGGCACTTAAGCCAGAGCCAAAATGCTTATTTTATATGGAGTAGTTCACTTTTCACAGGGAAAGAACTTAATCCATATATAGTACTACTATTCGAGATAGGAGTGGGAAGATTCTCGTCAATAAACGAAAATGATTTATATCTTTTTATTAATTCTGTCAATACAATTTTAGCTTCTAATCTAGCTAGAGGCGCGCCTAAGCAAAAATGGATACCATGCCCAAATGTTAGATGAGGGTTTCGCCCACGATAGATGTTGAAACTATCACCATCTGTGAATTGATGCGAGTCACGATTAGCTGATCCTACCCAAGCTGAGATGATTTGATCTACTTGTAAAGTTTGGTACTTTAATTGAATCTCTTTTTTTACTCTTCGTGTAATTCTTTGAACTGGTGAACGATACCGCAATACTTCTTCAATTGCTTTTGGAATAAGAGATATATCCTGTTGTAATTGCTCATAAACATTTGGATATTCTATAAAACAATATAATGCGTTTCCAAGTAAATTGGTCGTTGTTTCATTTCCCGCTACTAATAGTAGTTTACAAAACGATACTAATTCTTTACCTGAAATGCTTTTTTCCGCTTCACTTTGAACTAATAAAGAAATAATGTCGTTTGCATCTTTTTGGGATTTTTCTCGATTGAGTTGTATGATTTCTTCAAAAAAATCTCCTAATTCATTTTCTGCTTGTAAACGTGTATGAAAAAATTCTGCCAAATAATCCGGATCATCATGACTCGGTGAACTTACGATAATATCAGACCATTTCTTAAACCTTTCCATATCCTTAGCAGAAACCCCTAACATTTCAGCAATTACTATAACTGGTAACGGATAAAATAACTCCCTTACAATATCAAAAGTTTTACGATTGGATAATTGATTAAGTATATCGTTTGTAATTTGCTGGATTCTCGGCTCCCATTCTCTTAATGATTTAGGAGTGAAAGACCGATTTACAATAGAGCGAATTTGCGTATGTTTTGGCGGATCCATCCCAAGAATACTTTGTGGAAATGGAGACTTTTTCTTCTCGGGCATAATATTAGAGAAATGCTCTTTATCCTCTAAAACAGTTTTTACATCTTCGTACAAAAAAACATTCCACATATCAGCCTGATGGTTAAAACAAATGGGCTCTTTTTCCCGCATCTCTTTATACCATGCAAATGGTTTATAAGGATCTTCTAATGCCTTTTTTCCTATCAGCTTACTTGTAGGAATCATATCAATTGATTGGTAAGGTGTTTTCATATATAACAATCTCCCCTCTAAAAATATTTTCACACCGAATGAAATTCACCGAATAACATTCGACGTATTGAGGATTATACACCAAAAAACAAAATATTCAAACTAATTTTCTGTTTTTAAGATATCAATTCATATATAATCAGCCTTCACCAATCGGGCTTTTATGGGCAGTTGATCCCCCACCTAACTTCTTTGCTTTCGCTAAATTTTGAGGTGGGGGTCTTACTGCCCATTAAAGGGGGATACATGTTGTATAAAAAATCCGCCACAAAGAAAACAACAAGCTCTACGAATTTCCACTTCATTTTATACATTTAAATTCCACATTGATCCATTCCCTTTGAAAAGGAGAAGAACAAACAAATTACATGTAAAAAGAGACGCTACTTTAAAAACTCAGCATGATGAATCTTATTTATATAGAGAATCGGCCCTAGTGTACCTGCACTAGGGCCAAAACATTTATTTTATATGAATAATTTCACTTTTCACTGGGAAAGATTTCAATCCATATACAGAACTACTATTTGAGATAGGAATGGGCAGATTTTGGTCAATAAACGAAAATGATTTATATTTTTTTATTATTTCCGTCAATACAATTGTAGCTTCTAACCTAGCTAGTCTAGCACCTAAGCAAAAGTTGATTCCATAACCAAACCCAAGATGAGGATTTCGTGGACGATGTATGTTGAAACTATCAGCATCATTGAAATAATGAGAGTCACGATTAGCTGATCCAATCCAAGCTGCGACTGTTTGGCCTACTTTTAAAGTTTGGCCATTTAATTGCATTCCTTTTTTTACTCTCCGTACAATTCTTTGAGCTGGTGAACGATAACGTAATACTTCCTCAATTACTTTTGGAATAAGAGATATATCCTGTTGTATTTGCTTATAAACATCTGGATATTCTATTAAACAATATAATAAATTACCAAGCAAGTTAGTTGTAGTTTCATTTCCTGCTACTAATAGTAGTTTGTAAAATGATACTATTTCCTCACCTGAAATTTTATTGTCTGCTTCACTTTGAACTAATAAAGAGATAATATCATCCGAATTATCTTTTGACTTTTCTCGCTTGATTTTTAACATTTCTTCAAAAAGTCCCTCTAATTCATTTTCTGCTTGTAAACGTCTCTGAAAAAATTCTGTTAAATAATCCGGATTATTGTGACTGGGTGAACTTATTATAATGTCAGACCATTCCTTGAATCTGTCCATATCATTAATAGAAACACCTAACATTTCAGCAATTACTATAATTGGTAAAGGATAAAATAATTCCTGTATAATATCAAAAGTTTTACGATTGGATAATGGATTAAGTATACCTTCTGTGATTTTCTGGATTCTCGGCTCCCATACCTCTAATGCTTTAGGAGTAAAAGACCGATTTACAATAGACCGAACTCGCTTATATTTCGGTGGCTTTATCCCAATAACACTTTTTGAAAATGAGTTTTTTTCTTCTCGGACATAATATTAGAAAAATGCTCTTTATCCTCTAAAGCTATTTTTACATCATCATACAAAAAAACATTCCACATATCAGCCTGATGATTAAAACAGATAGGCTCTTTTTCCCGCATTTCTTTATACCATACAAATGGTTCAAATGGATTTTCTAAGTCCTTTTTTTCTATTCGCTTATTCGTAGGAATCATAACGATTGATTCATAAGTGGTTTTCATATATAACATCTCCCCTCAAAAAACCATCTTCATTACACAGAATACAATTCACCAAATAACATTCTGTGTAATGAAGGTTATATAGCAATCAACTATATTTTCAAACCACTTTTTCATTTCTAAGATATCAGTTAATATATAATCAAGGAGGAATAAACTTTGTGTAAAAAAAATTTGACCAAAAGAAAACAACAAGCACTACTAACACAGAGCAATATATTTCATGTGTTTTTAAATTTAACGAAAGAAAAAAAAATTGAGAATATAACAATTGAAGATATTTGTAAAAAAGCAAATGTTTCAGTAGGAACTTTTTATCATTATTTTTCTTCCAAAGAGGATATTTATAAAAAAATATTTCAACAAATTGATGAAAACCTACATGCTGAATTAAAAAATATAGATCAAAATAAAACAGTGCAAACAACTATTTTAAACTTCTTCCACTGCATAGCTGAATATACGACTAAATTGGAGTTACATATAAATCTTCTTAATGATTTAAACAAAAGAGCATTCATATATGAGCCTTCATTAATTTACAAAGCTCTAAATGGTTTTGTTTATAAAGGACAACTTGAAAAAGAATTAACAAATGATATGAGTGTAGAAGAAATAACAACGTATCTTTTTACATTTGCTAGAGGGCTTATATTAGATTGGTGTATTTTAGAAGGAACATACTCTTTAGAACAGAGGATGGATACTTATATGAAATTAGCATTAAACTCTTTAAAACCCTAAATTTTAATCACATTCTACATTCTTTTGCTTCATTACATTAAATTCTGTTTTATTTTTTCTAGGTATTAAAGTATCCAAAATAAAAGAAAAAGCATGTCTCTTCTTTATATTGCAAGAAGAGACATGCTTTTTTTTATAATACCCCCTCATCAATCCATTTCAAGATAGTTCATCCCTTCGGAAAGAGAAAATAACGCTCAAAGTATATGTGAAAAGTTAAGAAAGTGGATACTTCCTGAATGCTAATTTTTAAATGCACATCATTTACACATTTAAAAATTTATTAAGAAATGAACCATTTTGATATATATGTCTCATTTTGATACATATACACATTTTTGTTTATCGATTTCGATTAATACTTATGATAAATTGCTACACATAGCTAGTTTATAGCTTCAATTTAATTGTGGTAATTTCGTCACAATTAAATTAGTTAAAATAATATTTCATCTTTTATCTTTCATAAAAAATTAAAAAAGGAGTTTTTTCAAATGAAGAACCGAGTAAACCCAGTATTATTACCAGGCTTAGAAATGTATCCAGATCAAGATTTACGCCCAGAGTGTTTGCCAACAATGAGAGAAGAAGCGTCAAAAGTCTTCCCACCTACCATTATTGATGAAACTCTTTCTGTAACAAATGAGGTCATTGAGGGACCTGATGCGAATCCATTACGATTAAAAATTTATCGTCCAAAATCAAATAATGAATCCTTACCTGCCCTGTTGTGGATACATGGTGGCGGATATATCTTGGGATCTATAAATGATAATGATGATCTTGCTGTAAAAATTGCAAAAGAGGCTAACTGTATGGTCGTTTCTGTAGATTACCGTTTAGCTCCTGAACATCCTTATCCAGCTCCAATTGAAGATTGTTATGCAGCATTAAAATGGATTGCTGATAACGCGGAGACATTAAACATTGATTCGAATCGAATTGGTGTTGCAGGAGTGAGCGCTGGGGGCGGACTAACAGCTGCATTAACATTATTAGCTCGCGATCGACAGTACCCTTCTATTTGTTTCCAAATGCCACTTTATCCAATGATTGACGATCGTAATAATACACCTTCTGCAAATGAAATTAAAAAAGGATTTGTTTGGAATCAAAAATCAAATGAAGCTGGCTGGAAAATGTATTTAGGGAAATTACATGGAACAGATCATATTCCTGCCTATGCAGCCGCTGCTCGAGCAGAAGATTATCGTAATTTACCACGCACTTACACATGTGTTGGTCAATTGGACCCATTCCGTAGTGAAACACTAACTTATGTAACCAAACTTGCAGAAGCTGGTGTTGATGTCGAGTTCCATTTATATCCTGGGGCCTATCATGGGTTCGAAATGATGCATCCAGATGCTGATATATCTGTTCACGCTTGGAATGATTATGTACGAGCAGTTAAGACTGGTTTCGCAAAAAAGGAGCTAAGGTAACAACTTCTTTTTGCAATGTATCATTTTTCACTTTCAGTTGTTGTACCTCTGTATTGTTAACAGCTTGAGTA
This sequence comes from Bacillus sp. (in: firmicutes), assembly GCF_031983925.1. NCBI lineage: Bacteria > Bacillati > Bacillota > Bacilli > Caryophanales > Bacillaceae > Bacillus > Bacillus sp. (in: firmicutes). The sequence continues at coordinate 51,064 of NZ_DALYZR010000012.1, forward strand.
AAACAAGCTGTTAACAATACAGCCCCAGAAATCCAAAGATCTCTGGGGCTTCCTTATATATTTAGCTCTTTTTGCTTTTTGTTTTGTTTATGTCTATACAGCAACTTTCGACTTATTAGAGAAATCACTAATAAGATTAGTATCAATACGAACAATTGCATGAATGATAAATCAAAATATTTAGCACCTGTAACGATTAAAAGTGTAGAAATCGTTCCTTTTACAACGAAAAAAATAATAACCCATAATCCGCCTTTTTTCCAGTTCATTTTTATATTCCCTTTCCTACGTTTTAATTCTTAAATGGGACACCTTATTAGAAATCTACTATATTAATAAAAAGTCATGTCTAATTAAATGCAACGATTCTATATTAAGTGAAAATGATATTCAATGTCAATTTTGTTGATTATATATATCTATTTTTCCATCTCAATCTCTTCCCACTTTGTTTCTTATAAACAATGAACTCTTGTCTTCAAATAAAAACACCTCCATTGCATTTGCACACTTAGTATGCAAATGCAAGAGGTGTTTTTTCCATGTACCATCAGATGCTTTATTTATTCGTTTAAGTTCTTAATACGTACCTATTTTCTAGTACACAATAACTGGATCATACGTGTTCAAGCTATCATACACAGTTTTTGCAACGTTAGGAAGAAGATTCACACAACCACCTGATCCTCCTGTTAAATAAGCATTACTTCCCCAGTCTTTTCGCCAGCCGGCATCGTGGAATCCTTGACCGCTATTTGTGAATGGAACCCAGTAATCTACTTTCACTGCATAATCAGCTTTCCCTACTGCGCTACCTCTTAGCGTATATGGTGTTCGTTTGTATAAAACGTACCACACACCTGGTGATGTATCTTCACCTGTGCTATGTTTACCCGTTACTACATTTGTTGTAAGGACTAATTTACCCTCTTTGTAAATCCAAATTTGTTGATCTGCAATTGAAACTTCTGCATATGTGTCTCCGATGCCATTATTCGATGTTGTTTTATAACCGATCCCTTCCTTCTCCCAACCATTTCCGTGAATATTAGAAGCAGAAAGTGATTTTTCGCCTTTCTCAAAGGCTTGTTGAACTTGTTTTGTCTCTTTTTCAACATCTAGTGCCCAGCCGTATCCTTGACCTTTTACTGATATGACCGAACCAGAATGCGTTTTAAAAGCGAAGTCTTTATGTAATGTAGATTTAGCCTTATTAATTTCAGCAACCTTATTCTTAATTTCGCTCGCATCGATTGTCACCTTCATATCTTTTGACATAGACGCGTTTTGAATTAAATCTTTCGCTTTTAATGAATACACTTCATCCTGCACTTTATAATCAACAGACTGCGTAAGAAGATTTTGTAATGCTTTCTCTTCTTTTTTAATAATCGGATCGTCTTCTTTAATAGGCTGTATGTATGCAGACTTTAGATGAATTTCACTTTTATGCTTCTGCTTATCGTAATCTTTTAGTAAACTCGCAACGTCATACTGTTTTCCATCAACACTCTTCGAAATTACAACTTTTCCTTGTTCAAGCTTCGCCATAGCATCTTGAGGTGCTTTTAATTTTTCATTCATGGAAACAAGCTTTTCTTCTACAAGTTTTTTCATCGTTTCACTCCGATACTGATCCGCTTCTTTCGATAACAATGAATACTCTTTTTCCTTTGAAGAAGGGAAAAATGTCCACTGGCTTTTTAATAGTTTCTTAACTTGCGGCAAATCTTTTTCCGTCAGTTCCGTCTTTGTCTCTTTTTCATCTAAAATTTGTTGTTGATCAATATAAACTTTGTTTGCTAATCCAGATGTTTTTAATTTCTGTATTGCCTGATCAGCGCTCAAACCACCGACTTTTGTATCATTAATCGTAACATTAGAATTGAAGTGAGTTGCCTGATAATAGCTCATTCCCCCAATGAGAAGTGCAAGTACTCCGCCACCTGCTGCGATAAGCTTCCAATTTGTAAAACGTTTTTTTGATCTTACCCGTTTTTTCTCAACTTCTTCAACAGATTCATTTACTGTATTGTTGTTCATCAATCTTTCCCCCGTATACATTAACGTCAATTGATTTTAAACCAAAACCATTGATTAGTGTACCTTATTTTTCCTGAAATTTCATTGTTTTAACCAGATTTTATCTATTAAAGTTAGATTTTTTAATAGAAAGATATATAAAGATGGTAAATAACGCGAAAAAGGACCACATCAATTGAGTTATTATGGGACCCATCGCATTTTGAAGGAGGATACTCTATAAACATTTTAACCTAGTAAAGTAATTTTTAGAAGGTCCAAGTTAAAGACAGGCAGCATAGAATATCTCTTATTTATGAAAAATATCCACAAAAAATGACCTACATGTAGACTCTTTTTTGTGAATATTTTAATGCCGCATGTTTTATTAATTTAAATGCAAACCATGCTTCCTGCTTGTCACCAGGTTTCACAACCTCTACTATCGGCCTAACTAATTTCACCTTATGATATCTTTCTCATCAACAATTTCAAGTTTCTTGAAAACTATTATATATGTTTATACCACGCTTTATTGATACGTTTAATCTTTACAGGTGCTGAATTTTTAGACTCATCCTTTGTTGTAACCCTATTATTAGAACATCCTGCAATAGCGAGACAGCATGTAGCCAATAAAACTAATACTATTAATTTCTTCAAATAGCCACTCCTATATAAAGGAAATATTATATTAAGAAAATTAAACATAACATCAGATCTTTATAAAAACAATATATTTCCTAGTTTTATTATCCGTTGGCAGATTAAAGCACACCTTAAGGAGCATGAATCCAATTTCTAATTTCCATTTTATCCGATTCTCAATGTTTATTCCAACATAAAAAGATAGCTATTATTGTTGAAAACTAATTATCTCTCAAAATGAAAAATATAAACTGAATTCCTATAACCCAATATAGTTTACTCAGCTAACTTTTCCCCTGTAACAATCCGAAACAAAGTAGCTGCATTTTTTTCTTCTAATTGAGCGTACCGATTACCACCCGAGATGATTTCCACTTTATCCTTATTAGGGCTTATCCAAATTTGATACAACACAGCTTTCGCCTCTATTTTCGAATTTTTAAATTGAAAAACAAAATGATAATCAGCTGGACGAGACATTTCCACTTTTTTATTTTCAAAAGTAGTATCCTTTAATATTTTCTTTACTTGCATTACTTCATTATTATCTGTCACTACCTTAAAATCTTCATATTCATTATCACCAATATTTTTGTGCACTTCGATTCTTTGCTCTTCATTTTCTAGTCCAATTGAACAGCCGGTTATTATGAATATATAGATACTAATCATAACTAGAGGCCAATTTCTAACTTTCATATTAATAACCTCTTTTCAATACGAAATATTTTAATTTATAAAATAAAGGTAATTAATTTAAACTTAAAAATATAAATAATAAAGAGCAAGGAGTATCGTTCCATTCAGTTACAAACATACACTTGGAAAAGTTATACGTTCCTTCTTGTAAGTATATTCGTTACTATTAATCTCTTTCTCTTCACATCTATTTTAGACCGAGTTGGAGTAGAATATATCGTGCCTTTCGCCTACTTCATATTAGCTTCCGCTGTCATAGCGATCCTATTAGCGGTCATCTCTTTTTGTAGCTGAGCTGAGAAAAAAATTTTAGCCATTATCGGGTTATGTTTTACTTTATTTAATACAGCAATTATTTTATTCTTCCTTTGGTTTGGTTACCATTTCACTTAAGTGAAGTATAAATAAATCCCATAAGCTACAAATAAAATTAGTAAAATAGAAATGCTGAGTACCGTGTATATAATCCATTTTAAACTTGAACTCATATACGCCCTCCTCTCACCTTCTAACAATTCCATTATATAACAAAAAAGCATTGGATACCCAATGCTTTTTACACTTACACAAATAAAGACGTATTCGCATATAAAGCTGGTGAACCACCTGAATGTACGAATAAAATGTTGTCTTCTTTTTTAAATGTACCTTTTCTAATTAAGTCGATTAGCCCCGCTACTGCTTTACCTGTATACACTGGATCCAGTAAAATACCTTCTGTTTTCGCAAGTAATTGCACTGCTTCCACCATTTCCGGCGTTGGTAACGCATAACCTGGTCCTACATATTCATCAAAGCATGTAACAGCTTCGCGCGGGATAAAGTTTGGAATACCAACGTGAGCTGACGTTTCATCTACAAGTTTTGCTACTTTCTCTTCTTGCTCTGCTTTTCCTCTACTTACGTTAATGCCGATTACTGGAATGTTACTTTGTGTTCCAGCAAAACCAGTAATTAAACCAGCGTGCATACCGCCGCTACCACTTACGCAAACGACTGAACTGAAATCAATTCCTTGGTCAAATGATTGCGCCATAATTTCTTGCGCACAAGCAACGTACCCCATTGCGCCAGTAGGATTTGATCCACCAACCGGAATTACATATGGTGTACTACCTTTTTCACTAACTTCTTTCGCGACTTTATGCATCTCTTCCATAAGATCTGCTCCGTTTCGTACAACAATGACATTTTCAGCACCTAGTAAATGATATAAGAAATAGTTTCCGTTAAAATCTGGCTTCTCTTCTGGCTCAAGCCCTTCTTCTAATACAAGAATACATTTCATTTTTTCTTTTACCGCAGCTGCAAGTGTTAGGCGGCAATGATTTGATTGAATGCCGCCAGCTGTAATTAACGTATCTGCACCCTTTACCTGCGCATCCGCAACTAGAAACTCTAACTTTCTCGTCTTATTACCACCAGCTGTTAAACCAAGTAAATCATCTCGTTTAAAATAAATAGTCGGCCCACCAAGTGCTTCAGAAAAATTGTTTAATTTTTCAATTGGTGTATATGATTCGGTATATTTTTTTCTAGGGAATTTAGCTAAATTCATGAATAACGCTCCTTTGTACTTCTTTCACAATGTATGTAACGATACTATTATTGCATGTAAAAATGATGAAGTCATCTTTCTTGGATAAAAATGTGTTGGAATTCGGTTTTGGCGAATGGAATTGCATTGAAGGTTTTATCTTCAATACGGTACATGAAATTATAATAATGATTTTAACCATATTACGGTACATGAAATTTATATCGACGATTTTTCAAATATATCGTTCATAACTTGAAATATATCAACGATTTTTTCAATATATCGACTTATCGACAAAAACTGGCAACATAAAAGGACCCACTCGATAAAAAGTAGGCCCTCTTCCAATCATTTATTTGCCGAAAAACGAAGTAGCTGTGTTAATCCTGGTTCTAAATTCATTTCGCCTTTATGGCGTACGTATACGATTTTGTCCCCGTCAAATTTGGGTGGGTTTCCTGGATTATAAGTATGCCACTCGTCCGCTCCTTCTACAGCGTACTCCATGTATTCTGTTGCACCGACGATTACGTTTTTATTATCATCAGCGGTTACATTGGGTGCCATTTGTGCAACTTTCGAATCACTAATTAACAATTTCTTTATTTCCTTATCACGTTTGTAATCGTAAGCTGTCACCATTACATCGCTGCCATATGCTTTCACTTGCAACCCTTGTTTGAATGAAGAGCCATCAGGAGCAGTCTTCTCTCCTCCATTTGGTCCAGCCGACATCCAACCCGTTTCAATACCACCCGTATTTACAACTGTAAATCCTTTTTCATCTCCGCCTGCAATTTTCTTTTTACCAGCCCAATCCGGTAAATTTAAATCCCAGTGCGTGTGGCTCGTGAAGAAAACAACTTGCGGGTAATCTTTTAATATATCGTACAATTTATCCACGTTTAAATAGTCATTTAAATATGGTGACTGTCTTGATCCAGACACAGTATCAGGTAAAACGTGATGAGAAAAAATGAAAATCGGCTTGTTTTTATCTTTTTGACTATATTCTTCTAAATTTTGTTTTAACCAACCTAATTGTTCATCACTCATATATACTTCATCCCACATTTTTGAATCGTGGTATTTCATATATTTTTCCGTTCCTAAAAATAAAAGCGGATAACCATCTAATTCTTTTTTATGATATACCTTTTCTTGTCCGCTAAATTTCAGATAGCGGTTAAATAAAGTTTCCTCAGTTACACCATTTGGCCATGTACTTTGAGATAACTTCCCATCAGCTGTCCATTTTCCAGCGTAAAACTCATGATTCCCAACAGTTGACCATACATTTTCGGGATGCTTATTTTTGTTTAACACACGCTTCACATCATCATATTGTGACTGTTGTCCAGTTGGCGTTATATCCCCATTCATAATAAGCGCTCTAGAAAGTGGCGTCACTTTGTTCATATCTTTTAACACGTGATCAAAGTCTCCTAAATCCCCTTGAATGTCACTAATAACGTTAAAAGTTGTAGCTGATTTTCGAACTTGCTCTTTCCCTTCCGCATATGCTGAAAATGTCGGTAATAATGCCGCCATAACTGCTAACGAAGCAACTGTCTTTTTCATACAAATTCTCCCCCTAATAATAGAATGTACAAACTGACATGTTCTGCCTTCTCTTAGGTGCTTGTCCAATTCACATTATAGGGAGAGATTGTAAAGATAGATGGAGTTAAAAGTTAAGTGTTTTTTAAGAGGATTTGTTGGTTTTCAGTTTATCTCTTTAACTTTTCTTCATTTAATCCAAATAACTCTGGCAAAACAAAATCCCCATCTTTCCTAATCAATACATCATCAAACCAAATTTCACCCCACCATACTCTGGTCTTTGAATGTTTACTAAGTCCCAATGTATCGCTGAATTATTTCCGTTGTCTGCACCTTGCAATGAATCTCCAATCGCTAGATGAAAACTACCATTTATTTTTTCATCAAATAACGTATTATTCATCGGATGTAGTATGTAGGGGTTAAAAGCTAGCGCGAACTCTCCAATATATCTTGCTCCCTCATCCGTATCAAGAATTCGGTTCATTCGCTCTGTATCATTTGCATAAGCCTCCGTGCTCATATTTGCTTCTTGTGCAGAAGCCGCATTCGGAAAACGAGTTGTCACCCATCTCGTTTTATACACTGCTTCACTATGAGCTTTTCCAAATATCGTTTGATATAACTTCATTTTTTCTGCCGGTACATCCGCTAATTCATATGCATTTCTAGGACTACGAAGATTAATATACACTTGCATCTTACTTAATCGGTAACATTCCCAATCTGCTAATAACTTAAATTGTTCTTCAGATCCTGACAAAATTAATTACCTCGTAACAGACACGTCGCGCATTGATACATGCGCATATCCACTTGCTTTTTCCACTGACTTAATAATTTCACGAACGACTGCGGGGGCTATCTCTGTAACACTTTGGATCAACACTTGATCACCAGGTCGCACTTTCGTAGAATGGTTGACTAATACATCTGCTAATTTCGATAACCTTTGCTTCACTACTTAATTTGTTACATTCATACTTCATATTCTTTACATTATCGAATTTCCCTTCCTAGTTAATATTTCCCACTTGTTCTTCCACAAAAAAAGACACAGAGATTCCTCCCCATGCCTACTAATTCCTACTTCTTCACCGCATGCACATAATGCACCGTCTCGAAAGCTTTTAAATAATCGTTTCGTCCTTCAAAATAGAATGCATTTATATCTTCTGGTGATAAATGCTCATAAATGAGTAAGCCCGCCTTCTCTAACAGTGCTTCCATTTCGGCGTAAGAATAACATGATTTCATCGGTTCTCCGCCTACTGCAGCCATTTTCACCATGTTTTCAACTCGATTAGACAACCCTTTTTCCGTAAATAAGTTTTCATCTGGATAATCAAAAACGATAGAGCTCCCTTCCGGAACCATCTCGAATAAACATTCTATTAAACTAGCAAGTTCCTCTTTCGTTAAATAGTACGAAACACCTAACAGACTAAAGAACGTTTTTTTATGTTCAAATCCTTCATTCCGTAACTGTTCATAGGAAAATCCTTTCGTGAAATCCATCGAAACAAAATGAAGATTATTTGGAACTTCAAGTTCTGCTTCTTTTATTCTTTCCTTCTTAAACTGCTGCGTAGAAGGATGATCCACTTCAAATATTTCTATTTTATTTTCTAATTCTCGGTGTCTAAAACTGAACGTATCTAAGCCTGCACCGAGTATGACATATTGTTTTGCACCTAATGTAATTTCATGTAATAACACTCTTTCACAATATGCCGCACGCGCTAAAGGTGTTGGTGATAATTGAACTTGCGTAATCCATTTTAATATTTCTTTCGGATTGTCTTGAAACTGCTCTGCAATGTCTGTATTGAAAAAATGGATTCCTTGAACCATGTTCGTTTCAATATCGCTTCGTTCTTTTGGCGATATGAACTCTTTAGCTACATAATCATCAAATATTTTCGGACTATCAAATTCACTATGATATGCTCTTCCGAAAGCTGATACTAGCGACGTTATACTTGATTCACCTTTTTTCACGCACATACACTCCTTCATTTTGACAATAAAAATAGGGTTCCCCTGGCCAGGAGAACCCTATTATACACTTTATTTTTATATTGGTAAATTATAGCATAAATAAGTTTTTTTGTCAAGTTTCCAGCCTACTATCACTCTGGCACTTTGTATATTCTCTAGCAGGAAAATTGTCAATTTACACCGAATACCCAAATTATAACAATACACATGGAGGTCAATATGAAACGATTCGTCATTATTACAGTAGGAAAAACGCACAGCGGAAAAACTACATTTGCAAAAGCTTTAGAAAAAGAGTTACCCCACTCTTTCGTTATGGATCAAGATAACCAAGCTGAATTTATTAATAAACATTATGAAAAATTACAACCAGCTGAAGGCGCTAATACATTTAAGCACGGTCTTTCTAAATTCATTGTTGATTATGCGAAAGAACATACAAATTTACACCTTATTATTAGTAATTCCAATCGCAGTAAAAATGGAAGGTTATATTTACTAAACGAATTATTTCCACAAAATGAATATGTACGCATACTCGTTCACTTTGAAATTCCAGATGATGTACTTTACGAAAGAGTGGCTCGAAGCACACGAAGTACGAATATTTTTAGAGGTAGTTATTCTAGTTTCAAAGAAGTTCTGAATCGCCAACAGGCCGAGTCACTTCACGAAGATGTTGTAGATCCTATAGAAAACGAGGCTGATTATTTGTTTGTTATCCGCAATAATAAAGATGTAAACTTTACTATTGAAGAAATTGTTCATCTAGCTAAAGATTTGTCCCCTACCCAAAAATAAAAGATTATAAAAATTACATAATCATAGATTATTATGCAAATCCTTCCTCTAAGCGCCTAACATAGTATATAATGATAAGATAATCTACTTCTATATGCTCATTTTTACACAAAACAGTTCATGCATATGAAAGAAAAGAGGTACAAAAATATGAAAACAAAACAAACAATCGCTGCGTCTACACTAGCTTTAGCAATGATTGCTGGCGCAAACTCTGCTCATGCGGAAGTAACTGATGCTACTCCTCAGCAAAGTACGGGAGATCGATTAGCTGAAATTAAGCAACATAAACAAGAGTTAGATGCGAAATTGCAGCAACACAAAGAAAACGTGGATCAAACATTAAATGAACTTAACAAAGTTAAGGAAAATGTTGATACGAAGGTTAATGAACTACATGAACGCAAACAAGTTGCCGATGAAAAAATTAACGAGATTAAACAACATAAACAAGAATTAGATGCAAAACTTCAGCAAGACAAGCAAATCGCCGAAGATAAAATCGCTGAAATAAAAGAGCATAAAAAACAAGTAGAAGATAAAGTTGCTGAAGTGAAAGAGCATAAGCAAAATATCGATAATAAGGTTAATGAGATTAAAGAACATAAACAAACTGTCGATGAAAAAGTGAATGAAATGAAGCAACATAAAGAGAACATCGATCAAAAGGTTAATGAACTTAAAGAAGTAAAAAAACAAGTAGATGACAAATTAGCTGAGTTAAAGAAAGCGAAACAAACTGCTGAGGACAAACTTGCTGAGCTAAAAGAAAACAAGCCGAATACTGGTAACACGTTAGAGGAACTTAAGAAAATTAAAGGCAATTTAGATAGCCTTTCCGCTAACTTAGAACTAGCTAAACAAGATGTGAAAAATAAACTAGCTGAATTACAAAAAGCTAGAGAAGATTTACTAAATAAAATTAACGAAATGAAACAAACGAAACAAACTGTTTCAGACGATTTAACAAAGAAAAAACAAGACTTAGATATTAAAATCAACGACTTTAAACATACTGAGAAAAAAATTGAGGACAAATTAGCTGAGGTACATACTACGAAGCAAAATGTAGATAACAAAATTAATGAAGTATCTCAATCAAAACAAACAGAAACAAAGACTGGTACTACGAACACAAACAATAACGCTAGAGAACTTCCTAACGCTGGTAGTGAGCAATCAAATAATATGGCTTTAGGTATGTTATCTGTATTAGGCGGCGTTTTATTAGTAACTCGCAATAAAATTAAAACGTTATTCTCAAAATAAAGCCATTATACTTATTAGAAACAATTATACAAAGGCCAACCGCATGTACGGTTGGCCCTTTTCTTTATATTAATTTTCCATCTCTTAGCGTCAATATACGATCACATACATCAAGCATTCTTTCATCATGTGTAATCATAATGGCTGCTTTTTGGCTCTCTTTCACTTCACGTTTCATCATTTCAACAACTTCACGTGCGCGTTTTGAGTCTAAGCTTGCCGTTGGCTCATCTGCTAATATTAAATCTGGGTTGTTCATGAATGCACGAGCGATTGCTACCCTTTGTTTTTCCCCACCAGATAGTTGATTTGGATAATGATTTTTTCTTTCTTCTAATCCAAATGCCGCTAATAAATGATCCGCACGCTTTTCTGATTCTTGTTTACTTTCTTTTTTTAACTTCGCAATGTAAAGTAATTGTTCTTTTACATTTAAATATGGAACAAGATTTGCGAACTGGAAAATGAAACCGATTTTTTTCAAACGAATGTCTGTCATTTCCTTTTCGGATAACTGTGTAATATTTTGCTCACGAATGTAAATATCCCCTTTTGACGGTGATAATAATGCACCCGCGATTGATAATAACGTACTTTTCCCTGATCCAGAAGGACCGACGATTCCGATAAATTCTCCAGCTTTTACATCAAGCGATATCGGATGAAGGGCAGTTACTTCCGTATTCCCTTCTCCGTACACTTTACTTACTTTGTCTAGTTTTAATAATGAAGTCATTACATCCCGCCTCCAATTGCTTCTAGCGCATCAACTTTTAATACTTGATATAACGAAATAAGTGTTCCTAAAATACTAATAACGATAAAGATTGCTGCATATTGTGCAATCATCGGTGTTGTTAATAAGAACGGCATACCTGCTGGTAAAATTTGTTCTAATCCCTGTACAAGAACAATACTAATTACCATCGCAACGACTGATAAGAATAACGCCTGTACGACTAAACTATTTGCTAAATACGAGTTCTTCGTACCAATTGCTTTTAATACGCCTAATTGCTGTGTTTTTTGTAGTGTAATAACGTAGAAGAATACACCGATTAATAACGCAGCGATAACAAGTAAGAACGCAATGATCATCGTTAATGTTCCTTGCTCTTCTTTAAACCCTGGAATACTTTGCAGCACTTCTTTTTTGTCAATTACGTGTGCATTTTTAATCTCTTTATCTGTATTAAGTGCAATTGCACTATAATCTTTTTGGTTTGGTTGTGAAATAGCGCCCCATACGTCTTCATTTACATAAACGACTGGTGTATGGCTAAACATTTGATCTTTCGTAAATCCAACGATTGTAAATTCCTTCTTTGAAACAGGATCAATAATTGTATCTCCAATATCGATTCCTTTTTCTTTAATGGATTCATCAGCAACCATCTCGTTGTTTGCTGTGCCTAATTTCTCACCTTTTACAATGTTCGGTTCTAAAAATGAATCACGTTCACTTGAGAAAATCGCAACATCCACTTTTTTCGAACTACCTTTCTTTTCATACGTTGAAACTTTCACACGAAACGGAACAGCCTCTTTCTCGCCTACTTGATTTACTACGTTATCTACATCGTCTTTCTTAATTTGTGAACGAAGTAATTTATTTTCCGCATCATCTGCTAAAACGAACTTATTTGCCTCCATATTTTGAATCGATGAAGCATTATCATATGATAATCCATTTGCTAATCCTGAAATAACAAGAACTAAAAATGATAATAACACCATAATCAATCCGATTAATCCGTATCTTAATTTTGATTGTTTTAATTCACGCAGAGCTAAAAACATTTCGCTCGCTCCTTCCTCTTTCTTTCTATGCACTTATCATAAAAAAGAAATATGAACGGAATATGAACAGAAGATTACAGAGAGTAAGATTTAATTTTCAGAAAGTATTGAAAATAATCAAAATCCTTGATACAATTCAGTCAAATAATCTTGACCGAGTAATTTCATTTAAGGAGTTGATCATTTTGAAGCCCATGTTCACACTTACTACTTATAGCCAACTAAAAGCAATGAGCGATCCACTACGTGTCGAAATGATGATGCGTCTATGCGAACGTCCTTATACAGGGCAACTACTATCTGAGAAATTCGGCATTCCAAGGGCTAAAATTCATTATCATTTAAAAGAATTAGAAAAGAATGGTTTTATAGAAATTGTATATACAGAAGAAAAGAATGGCATCGTTCAAAAGTTTTATCAATCTGTCGCTAGAGGATTCACCCCTGCCGCAGACCTATTACCTCATTTAGAAATGGTAAGCGAATCCGGCCGCCAAATCTTTTTACAAATGTCAGAAAGAACGAAAAGCCATATTCTCGCTGCACCAGAAGAAGCTTTTACATTACGAAAAGAAAGCGAAGACCCTGCTGATTGGAATTATGTTTCATCTTGCTGGGAATTTGATGCTACGCCAGAACAATTTCAAGTATGGGTGAAAAAATTTCATGAATTGATGGCTGAATTAAATGAAATTGCCAAAGACGCGGATAAAGATCCAAATAGTAAATCTTATTATATTTCTACTACTGCACTTCAAATCGCTGAGAGAACAATGCAGCAATTTATTAAAAAAGAAGAAAAATCGTAATACGATTTTTTTTACATAAAGTGAAACTTTAATCAGTGGGGGGTTCTTTATCCCCCACTGATTATTAGTTGAACCAATCGGACTTTAATGGGCAGCCCGACCCCACCTAACTTCTTTGCTTTCGCTACATTTTGAGGTGGGGGTCTTACTGCCCATTAAAGTCGGATAAACGGTCAAATTTATTTTACCGAATAAATTTCTTATAAAGGAGTAGATTAAATGGACATATTGAAAAACCGGAATTTCCTCTTATTATTTTTAGGAAGAATTTTTACAAACATAGGAGATAGTTTGTATTATGTAGCGGCGATGTGGCTCGTATACAAATTAAGTGGTAATCCTTTTTATTCTGGATTAGCTGGTTTTCTTACGTTATTACCTTCTGCACTTCAATTTCTTACCGGTCCATTCGTTGATAGATGGTCCATTAAAAACACCCTCGTCATCACACAAGTTTTGCAATGCATTCTTATATTAATCATTCCTATTACACACTACTTCGATCTATTAACAGTCCAACTACTACTCATCATCATGCCCATCGTAGCCTTTATCGAACAATTCGCCTATCCCGCACAATCGAAAGCTTTACCACTTCTACTGCATAAAACACAATTATTAAAAGGAAATTCTCTCTTCTCATTTGCGTATCAAGGCATTGACTTAATTTGCACGACGCTTTCTGGCATATTAGTAGCACTATTTGGCGCGATCACTTTATATGTAATCGACTCTTTCACATTCGCGATTACTGCCCTTTTGTTCTTTTCATTAAAAATGCCAAAGCAAACCGAAACGGGCACCTCACTTTCAACGAAACAATATTTCTCTGATTTAAAAGAAGGGTTTTCAATCGTCTTCCGTTCATTAATGGGCGTTTTCTTAATTGGTTCCGTTGTTGCCAATTTTTCAATCGGTATGACGATGGCAATACTCCCTTCTTTCGCTGATTCTTTAGGCGGCGTGAAATCATATGGTTTCTTCTTAGCAGCTATATCCGCCGGCAGTTTAATTGGAGCACTATTCAGTTCATGGGTTGGCAAACGTAACGTTGGCCGCGTCTCCATTATTAGCTTTGCAACTGGCGCTATCTTTTGGTTTCTCTCTACAATTGTACCGTTTCAATGGCTGTCTATTTTCTTATTCGGCCTAGCTTGGATTCCGATTGGAGCCACGAACATATTATTTGCGACAATTAGTCAAATTGTAATTCCAAATCAATATATTGGACGCATCAACTCTGTCATGCGAAGTATGGGCACAATTGCGATGCCGTTCGGTTCTTTAATTGGCGGATACACCGCAAATGTATTGAGTAGCCAACTCATTTTCGCGCTCGCTAGCATCGGGATTTTCTTCATTTCTCTCGTATGGTTACTTCATCCGAAATTACGAGCATTGCCGAAAGCTGATGAGATTACAGCGGATACTTTTGGGGTGCAGTTTAAGGAAGAGCGCGGGAAAGGTGCGGCTTTATAATAGGAATGGGAGTACGTGAAATTTATATCGGCGATTTTTCAAATATATCAGCGCAACTCGAATTATATCGGCGATTTTCACAATATATCGGCGCAACTCGAATTATATCAGCGATTTTTCGATTTTATACAAAAAGAAGAGGCCGTTTCCAAACAGCCTCTTCCATCTATTTAGGAAGTTCCACCCGAACGGTCGTCCCTTCCCCTTTCGTGCTATAAACTGAAACGTTTCCGTTATGCAGTTCCACAATCTTTTGCACGATCGATAATCCTAAACCGCTACCTTCTACATTTCTTGCCCTTGCTGTATCCACCTTGTAAAAGCGATCAAAAATACGATCCATTTCTTCTTGTTCCATACCGATTCCGTTATCGGATATAGAAATAATAACACTAGACTCTAACTCTTCGACAAAAAACTCAATGGTCCCACCATCGTTTGAAAACTTAATGCTATTCGTGAAAATGTTACTCCATACTTGATGAAGAAGGTTTTCATCACCTTTTATGACGATATCCGGCACATCAAATTCAACGGCGATATCTTTTTCACGCCATTTCCATTCGAGCATAAAAATGACGTCTTTAATTTGCTTCTGCAAATTGAATTCTTTTATTTGTAACACTTTCTCTTCTTTATCTAATGAAGCGAGCGTAAGTAACTGTTTACATAAACTAGACATTCGCTTACTTTCACCTTCAATAATTTGTAAGTAATGATTTCTTTCTTCCATGCTCATCTTTTCTGTTTGCAACGTTTTCGAAAAACCTTGTATAGAAGAAAGCGGCGACTGGAATTCATGTGAAACGTTCGAAACAAATTCTTGTCTCATTTCATCTAATTCTTTTATACTTTTCGTCATCTTTTGGAAGCTTGTAGATAACGTTCCTATTTCATCTTTTCGTTTTACGTCTAATTCAATTTCATATTCCCCACTCGCAATTTTTTGCGTAGCCTTCGTAAATTTACGAATCGGACGAACGATGTAACCTGCTGCAATCGCTATAAAGATAATACTTAATAGTACGATAAACCCAAGTAATACCGCTAAGAAAATTCGCATCTCGCCAAATTGGTTCTGAATGTCAGGACGAATAAATAAAGCGTACTGTTTATCACCGTGTTTTACCGGGACACCAACACTATTTATTAATTCATTATCGAAAAAACCAGTAATAAATAGGCGAGTCGGATATGTAGAAACACCATTAAACGTTTCACCTTGCAATACTTTATGAACGGTATCATCACTAATAGACGTCTTACGAAACGCATTGCCGATACGCTTTCCATTCTTTTGATCATCGACAATATAAATTTCATACCCTAACTTCGCAATAGATTGTAAGTACGCCTCTTGATTTTCTTCGCTTTGCTTTTCATATAATGACTTAACTTCTTCCGCATACTTTAAAATCTTTTCGCTGTTATATGGCTTTAACTTCACTTGATAATATACGTTTGTTAATAAAAAGCCGATAATACTACTAAGTAGCATAATACCGACTGTCATAAATACAAATCTAGAATATAGTGATTTCATCTTATTTCAGCTCCAACTTATAACCGAGTCCGCGCACTGTCGTAATTTGAAAATCATCCGTTCGTTTTGAGAAACGATCTCTTAGTCGCTTCACATGAACATCAACTGTCCGTTCATCCCCTTCAAAATCCATTCCCCATACTAGTTCAATTAACTCTTCTCTTGAAAATGTTCTCCCAGGATAACTAGCTAGTTGTGATAATAATTCAAATTCCTTTAACGGAAGTAAAATCGTCTGGCCGTTACACTTCACTTCAACACCTTTACGATCAATTGTCGTTCCATGGAGTGTAATTATGTCAGCGCTCAGCATTTGATAACGGCGTAATAAAGCTTTCATACGGAAAATGACTTCAGCTGGTTCAAATGGTTTTACGATATAATCGTCCGTACCAGAAATGAATCCTTTCTCTTTATCGACTAACTGATCCTTTGCTGTTAATAAAATAACAGGAATATCATGATACTTCCGAATTTCTTCACATAACGTATAGCCATCAACGAACGGCATCATAATGTCCACGATCGCAAGATGAATATTTTCCTTCTCTAGTACTTCTTGCGCTACCTTTCCGTCTTCCGCTTCAAAAACTGTAAACCCCTCTTTTTGTAAATGGTAATGCAATAACTCTCTAATATGCTTATCATCATCAGCTAATAAAATATGTATCATCTTCATTAAACCCTCTCTCGTTCATCCTTCTACATCACTACATTAAGAAACAATTGGTTTTTTTGCAAGAAAAAGAAAAGGATTCCTTAGAAGATACGTTTCTTATCATTGTGGTCAGCTGTTTTATTTTTCTTATAATTTGATGAAGTACTCTGGTGTACGAATAAGTGATCTATTACTTTTTTAGTAAGTGGCATAAATAAATTCAGTATTAGCCCACCTAAACAAACAGTTAATATAGTTCCAACACCAACTGGTCCATGTAAAATCGTTGCCATTATTAAGAATATAAGGTAAATAAATGTTCGTGATATAAAGATATTCGTTCTCGTTAATTCTTGTATGATTAATGTTAATCGGTCAATTGGAATGGGAGCAAAATTTGTTTGTAAATATATTGCAGTTCCTAATCCTGTAATAACTAATCCGATTCCAAAATAAATCATTTTACTGTACCATATTTCAGGTGTAATTAAATTGCGTAATAAAAATAGCCACACATCAATACCAATGCCCGTTATGAATGCTGTTAACAACCCTAGTACCTCTGGTCTTTGTCTTTTTAATATCGAATTACAACATATTAATAATAAAGCTATTATTATTTCCCAGCTTCCCACAGTAAGCCCCACATTTAAAGAAAGTCCTACTAAAAGTGCATCAAAAGGTGAAGTACCAAGATCTGATTGTATTGTGAAAGAAATACCAAGGGTTAATATTAAAATTCCTAATACATAAAAAACATACTTCATTTTAATCAGCCTCTTTATCGTCATTTTTGTTGCATTTACAATAAAAATATTTTATATTAAATGTAACTTCAAATTGTTGCATTTGCAATAAAAAAGAAAGATGAGGAGTTCATTATGAAAGAAATTCTTCGTGAAATTGGCATGATTGCAAGGGCATTAGATTCTATTAGTAATATAGAATTTAAAGAATATGAGCTTACAAAAGGTCAGTATTTGTACCTTGTGCGAATATGTGAAAACCCAGGAATCATTCAAGAAAAGCTATCTGAGATGATAAAAGTAGATCGTACAACCGCAGCCCGTGCCATCAAAAAGCTTGAAATCAATGGATTTATCGAAAAGAAAGAAGATGAATCTAACAAAAAAATCAAAAAACTTTTTCCAACAGAAAAAGGAAAAAACGTCTATCCTTTTATTAAAAGAGAAAATGATTATTCCAATACTGTTGCATTAGAAGGATTTTCGGAAACAGAAGCGGAAACTATTTCTAACCTTCTTCAAAGAGTAAGAAAAAATATAGAAAAAGATTGGGAATTTGTAAAAAAGGGAAATAAGAGAAATTATTGATTATATAAAGGAGCTAACTATTCAAATGACTACACATATAGAAAAGTGCACCCTTAAAGATATACACAAACTTCAAGAAATTAGTTATGAAACATTTAATGAGACTTTTAAACATCAGAATTCACCCGAAAATATGCATCATTATTTGGAAAAGGCATTTAACTTAAAGCAATTAGAAAAAGAATTATCCAATATCTCTTCTCAATTCTTTTTTGTCTACTTCAACGATGCAATTGCTGGGTATCTGAAGATCAATACTGATGATGCTCAGTCTGAAGAAATGGGCGATGAATCACTTGAAGTCGAGAGAATTTATATAAAGAGCTCCTTTCAAAAACATGGTCTTGGCAAATATCTACTAAATAACGCTATGGAAATTGCAATAGCAAATAATAAAAAGAATATTTGGCTAGGCGTATGGGAGAAAAATGAAAATGCTATTGCTTTTTATAAGAAGTTAGGTTTTGTACAAGCTGGCTCTCACTCCTTTTATATGGGAGATGACGAACAAGTTGACCTTATAATGATTAAAACACTCATATAACTTTTTTGAGAGGTGGGCTACTATGTATATTCCAAAATATTTTAAAGTCACAAATGTTGATGAAATTTGGGAGTTTGTTCAAAAAAACTCTTTTGGAACAATCGTCACAACCAAAAAAGAGAAACCAATCGCAACTCATTTACCTTTTGGGTTAACTAAACAAGGTGATGATTATTTTATTACTGGACATATGGCTTATGGGAACCCCCAGTGGAGAACATTTGAAACTTGTGAGGATGTTCTTGTAATGTTTCAGGGACCACACTCTTACATCTCTTCTTCTTGGTATGAAAATGAAGAAGTTCCAACATGGAATTATCAAGCTGTCCATATATATGGTAAAGCAAGTATTTTAGATAAAGAGGAATTAATAGATGAATTAACAACAATGCTGAAAAAATATGAAGAGCATCGTGAAAATCCAGTATTATGGGATAAACTTTCCCCCACTCTCTTAGAAAATGAACTGAAAGGTATAATTGGATTTAAAATTAAGGTGGAAGACATCCAGGCTGCATATAAATTAAGCCAAAATCGAAATGAGACGGATTATATTAACATTATTGAGAAATTGTACGATGAAGAAAATCCAGATGCAAAACAAATGGCGGAACTCATGGGGAGTAGATTAAAAAATCACATATAATCCATTGTTATTCAACTCTCACATTTCAAAATTAAAGAACAGACTGGAACGTTCTATCGGCAGTTTTCTTTAAAATGTAAAAGTTCGAACTTAAAGTGAATGGTGTTTAATAAAAAAGAATCTATTTTGAAAACAGATGATTCAAAATAGATTCTCACGTTTTAGTATTAAGATTATTTTAATGAAAAGTAATTTTTAAGCCTTCGAAATATCAACGAATCCTTCTCCAAATACGTCACGAACATCATGTATAGCAATGAACGCAGCCGGATCTGTAGTTTGAACAATTCGCTTTAGCTTCACTACTTCTTGCTTATTAATAACAACATAAAGAATGTCCTTCGGCGTTTTCGTGTAATAGCCATGACCTGAATACACGGTAACCCCTCTGCCCATTAAAGAAGTTACCTTCCCGGCAATTTCATCCGGTTTATCTGAAATAATCGTAATGGCCTTTTTTGGATTTAACCCTTCAATTACAAATTCCATTACTTTCGTTCCTACATATAACATAATAATTGTCAGCATCAGTTTTTCTGCACCAATGATGAAATAAGATGAAAACGCAACGATTAAATCGAAGAACAGTAGACCATAGCTAATGCTCCAACCTAAGTACTTATGTGTCATCCTCGCTAAGATGGTAGTACCTGCTGTCGTTCCACCAACGCGAATGATGAGACCAATCCCGCACCCGATAAATATTCCACCGAAAATGGCATTTACGAGCATTTCATCTGAAGCAATCGTCCATCCTTCTGTTAAATGAAGGAATAGCGAGTTCGTAACTACAGCAATAATCGTATAAATTGTTGTAATCTTATTTAAAAATTTATAACCAACTATTAACAAAATCGCATTTAAAATTAAATTGACTAAACCTGGTGACCACTCAAATAAGTAGTACGTAATAATTGTGATACCTGTTACCCCACCCTCACCGAATTCGTTCGGAATAACAAATAAATTAACACCTAAAGCAAAAAGGAATGCACCAATAATAATAAAAATAATGTCTGTCGTTCTTTTTTTCATATAGTACCTCACTTCTTATGCAAATATTTCTTCAGATATAAACTCTCACCATTATATCGTGGAATATTCAAATCGAACAGTAGTTTATTTTTATTTTCATATAGGATGATACATCAACTTTATCCTATATCTACATGTAATTTAAAAAGGGTAACAACTGTATTTATTATGTACTACAAGTAAAGTTTTGATTTCTTATGCTATTTACGCTGAAAAGTGAATAGGAACACTCTCAATCGCACAAACTTCGAATACAAAACAAATAGGCGAAGCTATAGGATAGGCTTCGCATCAAGCGTGTGCTCACAGAGGTTTATATTCATAAATTTACTTATCTTTCTCCATATACTCTTTAATCTTTCGTTCTTCCCACTCTTTTCCGAATATGCCAACTGGAAAAGTTGTCAAAGCGTGTATAACAATTCCGATTCCCCAACCTGCAAGTGGATATAAAAACCATAATTTACTTGAATCAGAACTTATATTTATGAAAAAAAGCATTAAGTTCACTAGTATATAGACCGTTAAATGAATGTAAAACGCTTTTAAATTCTCCACTCTTTTTTTAGCTCGTAAATAATTCTCATCTCGCTCCATATGTAAACCCCTCTTTCATTATTGTATTTTTTAAATTCGCTCCGATTTAAACATCATATTCTAGTTAGGAATCCCTTATTCTCAAAAAATACAAAACAAAAAAGCACCTAGCAAATAGTCATGTGTATGACCATTTGCTAGGTACTGCATAATCCATTTATTATTTACAGGCGTCTAATTAAGACCAAATCCAAACATCATCATTATTTTCAACGTTGCTCTTTACCTTATGAACTTTTTCGATATGATCAACTGTGTTCCAATTAATAGAACTTCCGCCCCAGCCTACATACTTCATATCAATTTTTACTTTCTCCCCCGCTTTAAACACTTGCCCCTTTGTTAAGAAAACATCAATAATAACTTTCTTCCCGTTTAGCGATGGATATTCCACTACGACATATTTAGTAGCACCGTCTGTTCCTACTTTTGATACTTCCCCAATTACATAATCAGGTGAGCCATCTTCTTTCATGTGCATACCTAACTTGTTTGTTGTATTTTCAATTGCAGTTGCAACCATATATTCTGTAAAATTACGCATCATAGATCCAGTAGCTTTTACTTCATCTCCTACTTTCACATTTGAAAATGAATCTATATATACACTAACAGGTTCTTCGTATTGCTTAGATTTAACAACAATTACACCGTTATCTACTTCTACTACTCGTCCTTCTAATGTTGAGAAATTAGATTCTATAGAAGCTGCACTCGCTTTTGTTACTTCTAGTCCTGGTACATTCGTTCCTGATAATGCTGCGATTCCTAAAGCACCTGCTAAAATTATTTTTTTCATACCCATTACGAAACATCTCCATTCATGATGATTTTATTTTTGATTGGATACAACCAACCTGTAACTATTATAGTTACATGTTATAGAAAATAGCAACCCCCTTTCTTATGCAATGATGCATACTATAATTTTCAAATGCAATTCAACACTAAGACTGAATTCTTGAATCCCAGCAGGTAAACGGATTGATGATGAAGAAACTAATGACATGCATCATATTTTTCAATACTACGGTTTGTATAATCGTATTTCATTACATTATGTAGGGGCGGAATTCATATGTTAATAAAACCAAAGAGATTACAGCCAGGTGATATTGTAGCAACAGTAAGTCCTTCATGGGGAGGCGCAGGTGATTCTGAAATAAGATGGCGATATGAGCAAGGAGTAAAGAGATTAGAAGAAGTTTTCGGTCTTACGGTTGTTCCAATGCCGAATAGTTTAAAAGGTAGCGAATTCATTTATAACAACCCACAGGCTCGTGCGGAAGATTTAATGACAGCATTTCAAGATACGCGCGTGAAAGCAATTATTGCGAATATTGGCGGTCAAGATAGCATTCGCCTACTTCCCTATATAGATTTTAATGCAATACGTGAAAATCCGAAAATTTTTATGGGATACTCTGACGTTACCATTTCACATTTATTTTGTCATAAAGCAGGTCTTTCCTCTTTTTACGGTCCAGCAATTTTGACCGACTTTGCTGAAAATGTAGAGATGGATCCATATACGGTTGAAATGGTAAATCGAACTCTCTTTTCCAATGAAATGATTGGCGAAATCCAACCAGCTCCTGAATGGACAAGTGAGCGTTTAGAATGGATAGAGATAAATAAAGATACAAGACGTACGATGCAGCAAAACAATGGATATGAGCTACTCCAAGGCTCTACCACTGTACAAGGACGTTTAATTGGTGGTTGTATAGAAGTATTGGAATTTGCAAAAGGAACGGAGCTTTGGCCTGAGAAAAAACATTGGGAAGATAGCATTCTCTTCTTTGAAACTTCTGAAGACCATCCAGAACCAAGTTATATAAAGTATTGGTTACGAAATTATGCAGCGCAAGGTATTCTCCAAAAAGCCAAGGGCATCATTTTTGGTAAACCGAAAGACGAAATGTATTATGAAGAATATAAACATGAAATACTGCAAGTTATGAAAGAACATAACTTAGAAGATTTGCCAATTCTTTATAATTTGAATTTTGGTCATACTGAACCGAAGTTTATTTTACCTTACGGCTCGATGGCAGAAATTGATTGTGAAAATGGATCTTTCTCTATTTTGGAGAGTGGTGTGGAATGAATAAAAACACTCCTACGAGATATAACTGTGAATTGGTACTTTTAATACTTATCTAATGATAAAGGGGGATTTACGTGTATGGAAGTAACATTTACAGTAAGTAAATGGGATGAAAAACCAATTGATGATACTAAAAAAGATTTCCCTATTAATATTGCACATGTCGAATATGATATTGATGGTGAATTAAAAGGAAAAGCTTTTGTTGAATACTTATTATATTATTTAGACTCAAATATAAATGATGGTCACTTAGCTACTGCTAAAATTTCTGGATTTTTACACTTTGAAGGAATTTATAAGGGGCAGCATGGGACATTTACAGCTATAGAGCAAGGAATATTTGATAAAGGAAATTTAGATTCCCCAGGAACAATTATTAAAGCTACCGGTAACTTAGAAAGTCTGAGAGGTTCCTATCATTATCAGTTTGCAGGTCAAACTAGTAAACTAATTTTAGAGTTTGAATTTTAGCGAAATACCCTATACTTTAGTGGAAAGGACATTTCTTGTAATACTAGGAATGTCCTTAAAGTTCGTTCAAAGGTAATTTTTTCGCCTACTTGCAATTTCATTAGTCCCCCCCCTCCTCAAAAACTCTTTTAAAATAAGAAAAACCGAAACTAAAATCATTTCGGTTTTTCAAACTAATGAAGTCTATATTTATTTTAAAGAATGTACAAACAACCCACTACGCAGTTTCGGTTCAAACCACGTTGATTTTGGTGGCATAACTTCTCCAGCGTCTGCGATTGCTAATAAAGATTCCATTGATGTCGGATATAATGAGAACGCTGCTTTATATTCGCCGTTATTTACAAGGCGTTCTAGTTCTTCTAATCCGCGGATTCCTCCGACAAAATCAATGCGTGAATCAGATCGCGGATCATGTATTTCAAGTACTTGGCTTAATAAATGATCTTGCAGAATAGATACATCTAAACCTTTTACAAGGTCGTTCGCATCAAACGTTTCCTCTTTCACTGTGAGCTTATACCACTTCTCGTTTACATACATGCCAAATGTTTTTGGCTCATTTGGTTTATACGGAGAAACAGATGCTTCTTCTACATAAAAGTATTGCGTGATTTGCTTTAAAAACTGTTCTTCTGATAATCCATTTAAATCTTTTACAACTCGGTTATAGTCCCAAATGGATAATTCATCATGAGGGAATAAAACTGATAGGAAGAAATTAAACTCTTCTTCTCCTGTGTAATTCGGATATTGTTCTCTTCGCATAAGTCCTACTTTTGCGGCTGACGCGGAGCGGTGGTGTCCGTCTGCAATGTACAAGTTAGGGATATCTTCAAATAAGTTTACTAAACTTGTAATTACTTCTTCATCAGCTATTTTCCAAGCAACATGCCTAACGCCGTCCTCTGCTGTAAATGTATAGATTGGCGCATGTTCTTCTTTCCAGCTTGCGATGAAACGTTTCACTTCTTCTTTTGTACGATACGTTAAAAAGATAGGACCTGTATTTGCGTCACACACATCTACGTGGCGAATACGATCTAGTTCTTTTTCATGACGCGTTCTTTCATGTTTTTTAATTGTATCGTCTTCATACTCATCAATAGATGTACAAACGACAAGGCCTGACTGCGTTCTTCCTTGCATCGTCAGTTCATAAATGTATAGTGCTGGCTCTTCGTCTTGTATGAACACTTCTTCTCGTATCAATCGATTTAAACTTTCACCCGCTTTTTCATATACGCGATCGTCGTACGGTGAAAGCGCTGGGTCTAAATCAATTTCTGCTTTATCAACGTGCAAGAAAGAATACGGATTCCCTTTTACAACCTCTCTTGCCTCTTCACTATTTAATACGTCATACGGTAAAGCTGCAACTTCCGCTGCTTTTTCTTCTACTGGACGAATGGCCCGAAACGGTCGGATTTTTGCCAAGTTCCTCTCTCCTTTACACAATCATTCGAACGGCTACAACACCTGTAATTTTGCTTATATTTTCCACAATGTTCTCTTTTATTATATCATCAATTCCGTTATCAATATCAATCATCGTGTACGCCCAAGAATGTTTACTACGATTAATCATATCTGCAATATTAATATGATGTTCTGCTAAACATCCTGTAATTTGTCCTACCATGTTCGGTACATTTTGATGCATGATTGTAATACGTTTCTTTCCGATATACGGCAATTCTACGTTTGGATAGTTGACTGAATTACGAATATTTCCTGTCTCTAAATATTCACGTAATTGACGCGCTGCCATGATCGCACAATTTTCTTCTGATTCAGATGTAGATGCACCAAGGTGAGGCGTCGCAGTTACATTTTTCATCTTTATTACATTTTCATTCGGGAAGTCCGTTACGTAATGTGCAATAACATCTTCTTCTAACGCTTTTTGAAGAACCTTTTCATCTACAAGTTCTCCTCTAGAGAAATTGAATAAACGCATTCCTTTTTTCATTTTCTCTATAGCGTGTTCACCAATAATCCCCTTCGTTTGATTCGTAAGAGGAATATGAAGGGTAATATAATCACATGTTGCAAAAATTTCATCTAAACTAAATGCTCTTTGCACATGTGTAGAAAGGCGCCATGCTGTTTCAACTGAAATGTAAGGATCGTATCCGACAACGTCCATCCCTAAAGCTAACGCATCGTTCGCAACTAAAGCACCGATTGCACCAAGTCCGATAACTCCTAGACGTTTCCCTGCAATCTCTGATCCAACGAATTGTTTTTTTCCTGATTCAACAAGCTGCGGTACTTCTTCCCCTTCTAAATTTTTCGTCCAGCTTACTCCGTTAATAATGTTACGTGAAGACATAATAAGACTTGCGATAATGAGTTCCTTTACTGCATTAGCATTCGCTCCTGGCGTATTAAATACTACAATCCCTTTTTCTGTACATCGCTCGACAGGAATATTATTTACCCCTGCACCAGCTCTCGCAATCGCCTTTAAGTCTTTTGAAAATTCTTCTTGATGTAAAGAATAACTGCGAAGTAAAATACCGTCTGGGTGATCCATTCTCTCCCCTACTTCATAGCGCTCTCCGCTAAGTACTTGCAAACCTTTTTCTGCAATTTGATTTAACGTTTGAACACGAAACATATCCCCATCTCCCTATCTATTCTCAAGCTCAAATTCCTTCATATAATTTACTAATTGCTGTACGCCTTCTGCTGGCATCGCATTGTAAATACTAGCGCGCATACCACCGACTGATCGATGTCCTTTTAGCGTAACAAGGCCGCGTTCTTTCGCTTTTTGTAAAAACTCACTGTTCAGCTCTTCTGACGGTGTTGTAAACGGAATGTTCATAAGTGATCGATACGTAGGATCAACCGGTGAAGTAAACAATTTTGATTCATCTAAGAAATTGTAAAGTAGTGAAGATTTCATTCTATTTTGTTCTTCAATCGCAGATACCCCGCCTTGCTCTTTTAACCACTCTAATACAAGTTTCGTTACGTAAATACTAAAGGACGGAGGTGTATTGTATAAGGAGTTATTTTTACTGTAAGTTTCATAGTTTAACATCGTAGGACAAGAGCGATCTGCTCCTCCAATTAAATCTCTTTTTATAATCGCAATCGTTAAGCCCGCTGGCCCTAAATTCTTTTGCGCTCCCGCATATATAAGACCAAACTTCGAAACATCATATCGTTCTGATAAAATATTTGAGGACATATCCGCAACGAGCGGTACTTTATCTACATGTGGAATGTCCACATACTTCGTTCCCTCAATTGTATTGTTCGTTGTAATATGTACATAATCTAGTTTTTCATCGCCTAGTAAACCATCCAGTCTAGGAATTGTAGTAAACTTCTCATTTTCAGAAGAAGCAATCACTTGTACTTCTCCTACTTTTTCAGCTTCTTGCATCGCCTTTTTAGACCATGAGCCAGTCAATATATATCCTGCTTTTTTATACGTATTCATTACATTCAGCGGTATCATAGAAAATTGTAATGACGCACCGCCTTGTAAAAACAATACTTCATACTCATCAGGAATGTTCATTAATTCACGAAGCAAGCTACCCGCTTCATCTATAATACTTTGAAAATAAGAAGATCGATGACTCATTTCCATAATAGACATGCCTGTCCCGTTATAATTTACAAGCTCCTTTTGCACTTTCTCTAAAACTGGCAAAGGGAGTATTGATGGTCCTGCTGAAAAATTATACACTCTTTCCATCACCCAGATGACCTCCCTATTTCTCATTTTAATATTTTTTAAACTTTCTGAATTATAACCCACAATACAAGACACGGTCAATTTCTTTTCTAGTATTACGGCGCAAGAAGCAATGGAATCGCTTGCATGTGTAAACTTTTTTTATAAACATATAAAAAAGTGTTAAGTACATAATCGTACTTAACACTCTAGTAATAAAGTATAATTGCTAATTGTCCGTAAAGAACCGATCAAAAATTTGATAAATAGCAGAAAGACCAATGAGCCAATAAATAGTGTCCACAAGCGCCGGCATAGAACCAAACCATTTCTCAACTACATTGTAATCTAACGCCACAAATAACCAATTCAAACCGCCAAGAATCACCAAAATTACTGTAAGGTAAGACAAAAATTTCATGATGATTGCCCCCTAGGTGATAAGATGGTGAAAGGCCTTTCACTAGAAATATATGTAGTGAACCTCAAAACTTGCCTATTTTATAAAAATTATTTTCGGTACCAGCCATTAATAACTGCTGCCGTTTCTTGACTATGTATTTGATACGCATGCGTACTATTATTAGATCCAATAAACCAAATTGAAAAGCCTTTAAAATATGGCTTCGGTTCTAATACGTCACGGTAAGCGCGCCATCCGTTTAATTGTACGTCTTTTGAAAACACATTAGAAACATCTGGATTCCACGGATTTTGTAAGCCTAGTTCACGCGCCGGAACGTTAAATCCGCCAAAGTAAACCGGTTTTCCTGTTGCTTTATGTAATTGTTCTAGTTGTTGAACAACATTTTGTCCACGGTTATATACTGTCGTCGCAAATAAACTTTGCTTCACTTCTTCATATGATGGATTTCTTTTTCCTGAAACTTCAAACCAACTATCGATACTAACAATGTCTACCTTCTTTAAATACGGACGATTTATTTTCTCAACAAACTTCGCTTCATATGAAGGATCCCAACTTGCTGTTAACCACCAGTTCATTTGATACAAAACATTTCCTTTATACTGATTACGAACAAAATCAATTGTATCGCTCCAGTATCCTTCTGCATATTCCATATTCACGAAATTAGAAGCAATCTTTAGTCCATACACATTGTATTTACTTGTAATAGAATTAAAAATATCTTGTAGAATAACCGTCTTCCAATTCCAGAAGAAATCATTAATATTACTTGGATTCCATTCCGTTTCCCCAACATTTCCTTGCTGAATATATGGGAACGGCTCCACTATAACTTGAATATTACGCTTTAATAATTCTTGAATTAAAATAATAGCCTGTTGCTTTTGCGCTTGATTAATTACCATATTCGTAGAAGTCACATTCGGAATATCTACCTGAATCGGTACATTTACTGTATTTAAATTTAAGCGCTCTACATCAGCTAACACTTTCGCTACATTTCCAACTTCCCATACCGTTACATTTCCTGATTTGATTTTTCCAGATTGAACAGTATTTACATCTGCCTGTACATTTCCTTGAAAACAAAAAGAAAATAGCATAATAAACACTCCTAAAAAACTTATTAAACTCTTATTTTTCTTCACAACTTTCCCCCTATAATTTTTGGCTTTCCTGATTATTTTATACAACATTTCATATATATTCCACAAAAAATCCAATAAATTTTTATTAATAAAAATGCTATTCACCCTTTATCCATATCTTATTCAGACTAACTTCCTAAAAATAGTAAGGTAAATAAAAAAGGAGCATATTTCCGCTCCCTTTTTTATTTACCTTACTATTGAAGTTATTTAATTTTTTCTGATACCCTAACCAAATCTACTTTTTCGTATAATTAAATTTTTATCTATATTCGCTTTTTGTTTGTATTACTATTACATTTACTTCATTATTCGAGACATAATTATTGCAGTTATCAAGATAATAATAGCGGTTATCAAGCCAGATTCTCCAATCCAAATCTCAGTTTGATATCCTGTACTTGCACGTGCGAAAGGTCCTTGAATAATGGCATTCCAAGTAGTATGGATGATAACCGAAGGCCAAACGCTACCTGTGATAAGTCGTAAATAAGCTGTAATATAACTGAATGGCACAATACAAAAATAGATGCCAAGTACTGAAAAAACGACAGATGGTCCCTCTACATATAAACCAGCCATAACAATTGGAACATGCCACGTTGCCCAAACCAATCCACTAATAAGGATAGGCCGTGAAAACTCTGCATCAACGAGCCTTGTGAGCATATAACCTCGCCAACCCATTTCTTCTCCCAAAACTGGGATTAAGTTAAGCAAACTTCCGAAAATACCGCTCAATACTACTAGATAAATGAAACTGAATGGTGCCATTACATACTGAAGCCCAAGTAAATTGTAGATCGGTTCTAACATACCACCTTCGGGATGCTGAAACCCTGCAATTCCGCTCAACCAGGCGATAGAATAAGTAATTCCACAAATAATCATAGGTATTAGCAGGGCAAGACCAATCCCCTTCCATATCTTTAAGTTACCGAGACTAAAAGATACATCTTTAAATCCTTCTTTCAGTATTATGCGAGTCAAAATAGAAGAAAATGCTGGAGTAAACATATATACCACAATAAGCGGCATACTTTTCGTAATTATTACTACTACATTTAGAATAATAGAAGTAATGATTAAGATACTCAAAAAGAGTTGAAGTCCTATTTTAGCACGTTGGATTTTATCTTTATTATGGAACGATTTTGCGTGTAATATCATTGTAATCCGCCCTTTCCCTTTCATTCACTTGTTTATCGAATGTACTTCTTGTCATTTCAAAAGACACAACTTAGAATAAAAATATTTTGGTATACAGATCATTCATCTTTAAAATCCCTCCCAAACTTATAATCTCGTCTTACTTGCGACTCATCAATGGAATTATTATTTATAAGTTGTCATAGCCGGTAGTACAAAAGTGTAATGATTATTCTATGACTTGTGTCAATTAACCTTATGACAATATGTAACTAGAAAATATGATATGAGCTAGCTAACAATTGAATTAAGGCAATTGATTCGTGCAAGTACATGAATCAATCTTGCTTTTACAAATAATTCAATTGAGGTGGAAAAAATGAATAAGAAAAGAATCATTGCAATGGTTAGTACAGCTTTATTAGTCACAGGATGTGTGGAAGTAGGAAACGCTCAAACAGTAGCAGTCGAAAATTCAGGTCAATCAATCCAAAAAAATATAGTTAAATCAATACAATCACAGGCTTACCCGCTAAAAACGATAGAGCCATCAAAATCATTTGAGGATTTAAAGCCACTTAAGAAAATGATTGGGAACGCACAATATGTAGGATTAGGAGAGAATACTCATGGAAGCTCTGAAATTTTCACTATGAAGTTTCGCCTTGTGAAATATTTGGTTACTGAGATGGGTTTTACAAATTTCACAATGGAAGAAGATTGGGGAAATGGCTTAAAGCTAAATGAATATATCCAAACAGGAAAAGGAAACCCTAGGGATTTTTTAAACTTGTTATATCCTACTGATGAAATTTTAGCCATGATTGAGTGGATGAAAGATTATAATGCTAATCCATCCAATACAAAAAAGATCCAATTTATCGGGCTCGATTTAAAGGAGTTGGACCAAGGTTGTTTTAATAAAGTAATTGATTATGTAAAACTGCATCGACCAAATTTGCTGGCAGAAGTAGAAGAAAATTATAAAGAATTGTCGGCTTTTCATGGAAGTACAAAGGAATATATGGACCTTGCTCCTGAAATAAAAGAAAAGTTCAAAGCAAACGCTGAGAGAGTAACTCGATTACTAAAAGATGAGAATGGGCAAGCCAACACAGAAATAGTTTCATCCGAGTACATCTGGGCAAAAGCAACGGCAATTGCAATAGAGAAATTTACCACAATGCTAATTCCTAACGACTATCCAAGTATGTTAAAGCTGCATGAGCAATACTTGACCGATCATGTAATGTGGGCACAAGAGACATTAGGTGGTAAAACGATGGTATGGGGACACAATATTCATATAGCTAAAGGAATTATCGATGAGGAATTATACCCTTATGTTGCGGGGCAATTTTTGAAGGAACGTTTAGACAATAATTATGTCACGATTGGTAGTACAACTACGGAGGGAAATTTCACCTTATACAACGACACCGGAGATAAGATTATAACGAATCCGATTCCACAAGATGTAAATAGTTTCAATTATACCCTCGGAAAAGTACCATATAAAATGTTTTTATTGGATAACCGTCACCTTAAAGGACCAGCAGATAAATGGGTTAAAGCAAAACGACCATTACTAAGTATAGGGGCACGACTCTTACCGAACGACTCGGCATACTTTAATAAGTCATTGCTTGAGCAATTTGATATTATTTTTCACATTCGAAAAACAAGTCCATCTCATATTAAATAAAAGTATAAAACAATCCCGTTCTTGCAGATGTAAGAACGGGATTGTTTTATGGGGATTCATATAAGCACCTTTTTTAACTAGAAGTAGGTTACTCCCCCCTTTTTTGCATCATTTAGAAATGTCATATGACATTTTTACACTAGTGAGAATGACAAAAAAAGCAGTACAATTCGGTTATTACATAGATAGGAGCGAGAACTTTATGAAATCAAGATTCATCCAGAATGGTTATTTTTTATTGCTAACTTTCGTTACAGGATTGTTTTATTTTTGTTTTTATCTAATAGCTCTGCTATTTAGCTTCACCCTTTCATTTACGGTAGTTGGGATTCCACTAGTTATACGCGTACTACAGACTACCACACCCTTTGTCCAATTCGAGCGCATACAGACGAAAATTTATACAGATATTTCAACAGACTCTTACGATAGAAGTATAACAATGGATACATCGAACTGGGCTCAAGTGAAATTAGTGCTTACAGATCGTCACACTTGGTCTGCTGTCTATTGGTTAATGCAGAAATTAGTGATTGGCATTTTCAGTCTCATTAGTGCAATCATTTTTTATGTAATGCCACTTATGTTGCTGTTGGCACCACTACTGTATCAATACATCGAAATGAATATCATATTCATACAAATAGATACTTTTGCTAAGTCACTCTTTGTAATGTTTATGGGTATAGTATTTACCGCCATAAGTATTAGAATAGTAGATTGTTTAACAAAGAGAATTGGAGGCTATACACGTAGCATGATTCGGCGACTAAATCGATAGAAGTTTGTCCTCTGTGAGAGGATTGCAGCGTAAAATTAAAAAGTATAACAATGGATGAAGGATTAATTTATAATATAGGAAGTAAAAAGGTAGGCTACTTAGGGGGTAAATAACTTGTTAGATATGGTTAAGTATTGGTTTTGGTACGATTGGATTATGTTAGGAGTCCGTATACTTGTTAGTGTCTCTATCGCCATAACCACATTAGATTTTCAGGATAGTTTAACATTGCCACTTTGGATTATTATTCTTTGGGAAATTATTGCTTTCTCTGTTCCATGGGTAGCCTTACTATTCAATTATAAATATTATTTGTTCACAGACATACTGCTATATGGTGGACTATGTATATATTTAACCTCATTATTTCCGGAAGCTTACAACACATTTCTTATATCGGTGTTTCTAATTGCTGCGAATAGTAAACATTTATCCTATTATTGGACAGCTCCAATAACAGTTTTTATAACAACTGGAATTTTCTATGCAGTTGCGCCAAGTAATAACTATTGGATTATGGTTACCTACTATGGACTTGCTTACGTAATGGGCTTTGCTTTCCATTTATTAATCGTCAATCATAAGCAAAATGAAGCGATTCGTAAACAAAACGCGGTACTTGAGCAATATATGTCTCAGATTGAACGTATTACACTGGCAGAGGAACGGAACAGGCTGTCGAGCGAGCTTCATGATACAGTTGGTCACGCTTATACTTCTATTATTATGGGGATGGAAACGTTGCGTACCGAACTTGCTACTGAAATGGGGATACAGAGGCTAGATTCTCTGCTTGAAATGGGACGGAAAAGCATCGAGGACGTGAGAGGTTACCTACATCATATGGATTCTCCGTGTCAATCGCCTTCCTTAATTCAATCTCTCCAAAATCTTGGAGCCGAATTTCAAGAGCACGCTCAGGTTAATGTAAGTTTTAGGACATTCGGAGAGGAATATCAACTATCTCGGCAAGCGAAGATCGCATTCATTCGTTGCTTACAAGAGTCCCTTACAAATGCAGTACGTCATGGTCAAGGGACTGAAATTATAGTTTCATTGCAATTTGACGAACAATATACGAGGTTAGAAGTTCAAGATAATGGAAAAGGAAATGTAGAATGGCAAGAAGGCTTCGGTATGAATGCGATGAAGGAACGGGCAATGAACTTGCAGGGTCATTTGTCTGTATATACAAAGCCAGAGGAAGGAATGCTTGTTACTTGTACCATACCGCGACAAACTGAAATAAAAGATGGACTTATCCGTTTGTTAATTGTAGATGATCAGCCTTTTGTTCGAGAAAGTTTGAGGACACTACTCGATAGATATGAAGATTTAAATGTAGTCGGTTTGGCCGAGAATGGCAATCAAGCCATCGATTTGTGTGGGCGCCTTCAACCCCATGTTATACTTATGGATTTAGATATGCAGCACATGAATGGAGTCGAAGCAACCAAAAAGATTAAGCAACAATGGCCACATATCCGCGTATTGATTTTCACAACGTTTCAGGATACCGAACAGGCGTTGGAATCACTTCGCAACGGTGCGGATGGTTTTTTACTCAAATCTATTGAAACGTTGGAGCTAGCTAATACGATCCGACTTATTCACAAAGGTGGGACACTGATTGATCAGGGAATGTCTCACAAAATATTTGAGAAGTTTGATGAGCAAAAAGAGACATCACAATCAAAAGCAACCGCTTATGAGCTAACAGCTAGGGAGATAGAAATATTGCAACTAGTAGCAAAAGGACTTCGATACACTACCATAGCATCCAGATTATATTTATCGAGTGGTACGGTCAGAAATTATGCTTCCACAGCTTATACAAAGCTAGGAGTCCGTAACAAAGAAGAAGCTGTTCAAAAGGCTCTAGAAATTGGAATTATTGAATAACAAAATGTTTTGCGGTGTATAAAAATGAGCGAAAAAGAATGCTTTGTGTGGTTTGTTTTGTAACAGAGTAAGTAAAGCTCCTTATCGTATAAGTAAATGTTAAAACACTTACTGTTTTGGAATAATAAAATTATTTAATCTTATTCTCTAAAATACAAAAGCCTACTATCAATTTAACTGATAGTAGGCTTTTAAAATTATTTAAGGACTGGGTTATGTTCTAATTTAACATTTTTTATCAGTGGAAATATTATCACTTCGGCTCTAAATTTAACACTTTTCCCTCTATCCCCTCCGTATTCAATGTAGTCGTATGATACGTTCCGTTTACCCAATCATCTATTTGATCATGATACCAATTACTTCTAAAATGTCCTGATTGTCCTGGCCCTACAATATGATAACCGTTTGACATATCTTTCGTATCAATGACGAATCGCCAAGAAGCTCCGTGATTGACGATACCGTTATCGCCGTAGCTCGCTGCTTGAACGGTAACTTGGCTTCCACCAATTGGAACTGGTTTTTCGCGATTAAATGCAAGTAATGCTAACATACTAGATGATTTGGAGATTGGATGTGTAAAAGCAAGTTGATGGTAATCGCCCCACTTCCACCCCGTAACATCTGGTCCATACTCCTTCTGTAATTTCTTCATTACATTCTCGTACGATGTATGCACAACTTTTGTGAAGCCTCCGTACTTCATAAACCAAGCGCTATGTTCTCCTGCTACTTCTTTTCGAATTAATTCATCAACAACTTGTGCCTTTCCTTCAAATAACTCCATCACATCTTTCGGTATTTCTTTTGAAAATAACGTATTTGAAATCTCTTTCATTAATAGATGGAATATTAACGGTGCCGATTCATCTTTACTATCGTAAAAATTCCACTTCGTTAATTGTTTTACGCCCTCTTTCTCTACTTCATTTAAAGATGCTTTATTTAACTCTTTTAAAAATATAGGAGCAAACTCTTTCCCATATAAATTTTTTTGATCCATCTGTAACTCTTCTAAATCTTTCACTGTATATTTTTCCTTCTCTTGTAAAAACTCTTGAATACGCATTTGCCTATATGGCTGCGCCCACGTATTACTAATATGGTACGGATAATGATCATCAACAATTTTATTATTCGCAGTAGAAATAAACCCTTGTTTTGGATTGATTACTTTTGGAAGTTGATCATATGGGATATACCCTTCCCATTCATATTCATCTGTCCATCCTGGCACTGGCAGACTACCATCACCTTTTTTACGCACTGGTATATTTCCATTTGCTTTATAAGCAATTGTGCCGTCGTTTGATGCAAATACAAAGTTTTGAGTTGGTGTATGAAAATCTTGAAGAGCCGTTTCAAACTCATTCCAGTCTTTCGCCTTATTCATATTTAATACAGCCTTTAACTCAGCGGAAGGCTCCAAAGCAGTCCACTTTAAAGCAAATACTGTTTTCGTTTTCGCTTTCCCTTTATCCGCAAACTCTGAAATGACTGGACCGTGCCTCGTAACCGTAACATTATACGGTATTGTCTTTCCGCCTTTTACTTTAATAGATTCATCAACAACAGTCGCTTTTTCCCACTTATCGTTATACAGAAATTCGTTTTCATTATTAGGATTTCGCTTTTCAATATATAAATCTTGTACATCAGGACCGGTATTCGTAACGCCCCATGCTATTTTGTCATTGTGACCTAATATAACACCTGGTACGCCAGCGAAAATAACGCCACTCACATTCAAATCTTTCATTTCAAGTGTTGATTGATACCAAATAGAAGGCGTCGCAAGAGATAAATGAGGATCATCCGCTAACATCGGCTTACCAGACGCACTCTTCTTACCGCCTATAACCCAGTTATTACTACCATTAAACTCTGGTGGAATGATTGTTTTTGCAAAACTTTGTGCTACGTCTACATTTGTATTTTTTAGTTCAGCTAGCAATCTAGGCGCATCTTTCGGATATGTAGGAAATAACTCATTTGCTTGCTCTTTCGGCAAATTTTTCAGCGCCCAATATCGAAATGCCTGTCCGTGCCAATGTCCCCCTAAATCAAACGCCATATACTTTCCAATCGTTAACGTATCCACAATGGACCATTCAGCAGGTTCATAGCCTAATATAGTAAACTCAACTGGCAATTTCTTTTCCTCTTTTGCCTCGCGTATAAAGGCATTCACCCCATCAGCAAATGACTGCAGAGCATATTTCGCTTCTCCATCATATTGACTAACAGACGCTTCGGCTGCTCGCCGTAAACCGAGCGTTCGAAACAACTTATCTCGATCAATAGCTGCTTCCCCTACAACCTCACTTAACATCCCAGAAGCTTGCCTTCTACTTAAATCCATTTGAAATAACCTATCTTGCGCTTGTACATACCCTTGCGAAAAATATAAATCGTGTGCATTTTCCGCTTTAATATGCGGTACACCTTTACTATCTCGCTTTATCGTAACAGCACGTTGTAAATCCTCTAGCTTTATCGTTCCATCTATCTTTGGCACAGATTTAAGCGTATATATGTTCAAAAAAATCGCTGTACATATAACCAACAAAAGGACGATACTACTAGACCAAATAAAAATTCTCTTACCACGAGTTCGTTTCTTTTTTATAACAACTTCCATATAACCCCCTCCTTCCTCAAACTATTCGCTTCTATTTTGAAAGAACCTTTTAGAAAAGTTGAAAAACCCCTTCATTTTCCTACAAATGAAGGGGGAATTTTTATCGTTTGTTACGCCAGCTTTCATTATGACCAAGATTTGAATCGGTCGCTAATTGTACATCATATAATATTTCACTAAAGAAATACTTATCTACTTTTTTTGGCACAATGCGTCTTTCATCATCAATTTCATCGTATTCATATGAACCACGATTCACTGTACCTGCTTTATAAAATTCAATGTCATACACACATATATCTTCTTCGTCTTCATAGCCAATTGGTGCTCCGCTAAATGACAGTTGTGCCCCTAATCCAGTGCGAGTATCTTCTTTATAAAACGTATAATACACACCGCCATCTTGAACTGATCCGCGAATCCATCCAAGTTTCGTCATCTTACCGAATAACGAGCGACCATTTAATAAAATACCACCAAATCTCTCAACAGTAACCTTATCGTCTTCCTCTACTACAAACACAGGACGTTCAATTTGTAGAAATGGCTGGACAATTTTCGAATGTTCCAGTTGCTCTTTCCACATTTCCTTTTCCGTTTCGGATAATTCTAACGGATGAATGAAACCAATCACGGTTCCAGACGAAAATTCATGATTCTCTCCTATCATTGAATAAAACGTACCATCCTCCGCATAACGGAACATTTTCAGTAACTTCCCTTCTGTATATTCACCCCAAATAAGTGAATTTACAAATTGCTTCATAATTGGATTCTCTAGAAATACCGACTTCCAGGAGTCATATGACCAATAGCGCTTTCTTGATAGAGCAGCTTCCAAACGTTGTTTCTGCATGGAAAGAGCACTTCGAAGCTCTTTCTTTAAAGTAGATAACCCTTTCTTAGCTAATTCAGCTTTTTCTATATCATCTTTTGCATTCGGCTTTGGAAGCGACTTCATACGTTTCCCTTCTTCTGTCTCTAATTCAATTTTTGACTCTGCAGTTAATATGGCCGTAAAACATCTATTCCCAAAATCAATTTCCTTCTCACCACGTATATTGAAACCAAGATTTGGTACTAGTTGATCTTCCAGCTCTTCTTCCGTTATACCACGCGTTTTTGCAGCGAGACTTAGTGCTTCTTTTGCTGCATTACGCACTTGTTTATGTTTATATTTAAAGGCCATTGTATGAATAGACATAAGTGCAAGCTTAGATGAGGACAAGCCTAAAGCCCGAACAGCATCAGCTGCAATTTTCCCTCGCATATCGAGCACCCATTCATCGATTTGCTTTTTCAGTATGCCGACCATTTTGTCATCACTATATATTCCATATAACGAAAGAATACCGCGTTTCTTCACATCTGCATCTTGAGAAATCCATGTTTGATATATTTCTTGCACACATTCTTTCAAGTCCTGTTCATTTAAAGTACTCCCAATCGCTTCAGCTGCCTCTTTCTTCTCGATAACAGAATCTGAAATGTACTGCTGCAAATAAGCTAATGGAATTGTAGCATCGGCAATTTCATTAAAATGACGAAGACGGATTTGTGGTTCATCCCCAATTAATTGCATAAGTGAATTTCTTTTTTGTTCCGTTACGATACGTCCACAAAGTTCTTCTATACTTTCTGAGTTTCTCTCCGTTTCAAGTAACGGAGCAAACTTCTCAACAAAAGAGGCATTCTTCTTATCTTGCAAAGCTTCCTGTACAAGTTCTGTATATTTTTCAATCTTATACTCTATAAGCAGTTTCATCACATTTTCACGGACAATTTTCTTTTTATTATGAAGTTCCAGCGCTACATCCTCTGCAGCTTCTACATCTCTTGAAAGAAGTTTAACTACAGACTCACGCATTTTTTTAGATGAATCCCCTAAAGTTTTAATTAAAATGGGACGCATTTTAATCATGTTATCCTTTGCTAACTCTTCTAAAATATATGCTTTGGCAACAGCAGAATACTCATCAAACCGTTCAATTATATACGCTTGTTCTTTTACAATGACATGAACAAGCGCTTCCTTCGCCTCATTTCTCTCTTCACTGTAGCATGCAGCTTGTTCAACTGCATAGGCAATCAGCTTTTCCTTACTTAGCCCATACGAAAGAAGTTCTTCTAATACTTGTTTCGGTTCTATCCCTCTGACAGAGCATTCGTAAAGAAGTTCGTATAAATTAACACTATATTCATCTCCGAATTGTAGTGTAAGTACAGCTTCCCTTTTTGCTACATCATCAATATCCCAAAGGAGTGCAACCTCTAACACCGGCATACCCCAATACATACTTCTATATTTCGGATTTTTAAGTATGTGCTTCATATCCTCAAGTGACACTTTCCCTAGTAAATAATCACAATATGTATCACGTATTGTAGACAATTTAATTTGCAAAGCAGCAATAAAAAATTCTTCTCGCATTTTTCCTCTATTTAGCTCATGTCCTTTTTCAGCTAACGTTCGCGCGATAATAAGATAATTCATTTTACTTACATATTGCAAAGTGCGTTGAACAAATTCCGGATTTTCTTCCAACATGAAGCAAAGGAATTCATATTCATACGTCTTACAGAAGTCTTCACTATTCAAATTATGTTGCCTCAGGCGGTGCGCAAAAAACCTTTCCTCAGCAATCCAAAACTGTTTACAAAAACTTTGAATTTCTTCATACGTTTTCTTATTTACACTACCTGTTCTTTTGTAGTTTTGAGGCTGGCCAAGAGCATGACACATATAACGCGTAGCATAATTCATAAACCCCCACACGTTTTTCTTTGCTAATATTTCCACATATCGCCTCGCAACGTTTGAATACTTATGGACATGAAATAACAGTCGCCAAATATAGTCCGGTAAATTTCCACCTAAAAATAATTCCCTATCACTTTCACCTTTTATATATCTTTCAGTTGCTTCAATCTTTTCCTTTTCCCCATTCAAATTCAAAATAAATTCAGCATGTTCTTTTAATCTCTCTTCCAATAAAGAGCTATACGTATGGAACTTCTCATAATCTACTTCAAACATTACGAGAAGTAGTGATAGTTGTTGCTTATTTAGTAAAGTATGTAATTGTCTCTCTATATAGTTCGGATCCTCTTTTGTTAACTCTTTCAGAAAACTATACGCCTCATTCACATAACTAGAGATATTAGTTAAATATTTACATGCAATTACTACAAGTTGATCCAATGGAAGTGCACTTTTTTCTAAATAAACCTTCATATTAGAAAAATCCACATATTTAAACCTTATTATAAGAACATTTAACAACTGCTCCCCTAACAAATAATAGAATAATCGTAAGAAAGCTGGATCTTGCTTATGCACTTTCCTAAAATCATTTATAAACCGCTCAGCAAAATCGCCTCTTCTTTGATCTCGAATTGTCGTTAATTGAATATCTTTCAAAATCTCTTCTTCTTTTGTTTGTAAATATAGCAGTGATAATTGTTCCTGTTCTTCTGTCATATGAATATATTGAAACAGCTGAGCTGTATTTGTAGTCAAACTTTGTTCCCCCGCATCTTTTATCCATTATAAAAACATCCTTATTTAATGGTAGTATAGCATAAAACCTACCAAAACGAACATATATTCTACATTAAATTAATGTAAATTAAAACACACTACTCAAAACACTTCTCCTTCTCTCTAAACTACCCATTACACACTTCTCTCCACCATATTTGCTACACCAATTCCTCAAAATCCCCTTCACATAAGCAAACGTTCGCTTATTCTGTTCAAATGCAATTTTAAGTGCCTCTAATACTCTCTCTCCTGAAACTTTTTGTATCCACTCTTTCAATTCCTTCACGATATATGGGGATAGACTACTTATATGTTGCTCGTAAAACTTATAAACCTCACTATGTGGAGTGTCCTCTTCCACTTCCACATCTTTTATTTCTTCAACAACTTCTTGTAAACTACTAGTATCCTCTTCTTCTGGCATACCAAAATACTGCAATAACAATGGAATCTTCCATTCTTTTTCCAGACATGTACGTAAAAACATATGTATGAATTCTTTATTTTTTACAGTCTTTAACTCACGTAACACACATTTTTCTACATTCGTATTTAAAATTGGATTATAGTGTAGCCAATTTATGATGTATAACTCTTTCGTTTCCGCATCGTATAAAATCTTTCCGTATTCAACAAACCTATTTA
Source organism: Bacillus sp. (in: firmicutes) (assembly GCF_031983925.1). Taxonomy (NCBI): domain Bacteria; kingdom Bacillati; phylum Bacillota; class Bacilli; order Caryophanales; family Bacillaceae; genus Bacillus; species Bacillus sp. (in: firmicutes). The sequence continues at coordinate 92,281 of NZ_DALYZR010000012.1, forward strand.
ATAACTTCTCAACAGTCTCCATATTGTAGCCTGTTTCAAGTTCTGCCACACGCTTCGGTAATACGTAAATTCCACATTGCTTCGTTTTCGTACCAGTTAACAAATATATGTAAAAATAACGCTCCTCTGGCGTTACATCTAATATGAATTCATCTTGCCAAAAGTTCACTTGCACATTACGGTACACCGCCATATGTTTACCTCCCCCTTGTATTCATAAAAAGGTAGATTTCAATCCTTCAATATACATATAGGAGTGAGGGCTTGGTTTTTGCAGTTGAATTCCAAATTTTTTTAACTACTACAACGACGGTTTTATTTTTTCGCGCTTTTTTGTTCTTGTAGTTGTTTTTGTTTTGTTTTTTCTTAGTGATTTATTACTTGGTAGGTGCTTATAAGGGGCTTGGAAGGGGCTTGGAAGGGGCTTAATAAGGGCTTATATAAAAAGGAGCTGTTCCAAATTCTCATTTTGGATAGCTCCTTTATCATTCTTTCTATTTTTGACTTGCATCTAACATCTTCACTAAAAAGGCAGCTGCTTCACCACGAGTTGCTGTCCCTTTCGGATTAAACTCATTATTTCCAACACCAGTAACTACTTTTAAGCTATATAATCGTTGAACAGGCTGTTTATATGTGATCAAATGTTTATCCCTAAATGGCAATGCAACTAATTCACCTGTAACACCTTTATACTGTAATGCGTTGTCAATCATGATCGATGCTTCTTCACGTGTAATAGATGCGTTAGGATCAAAAATCCCGCCGCCACGACCGTTAATAATTCCCGCACTTGCACTACGTTTAATACCGCTATGAAGGGATGGATGCGCTTTATTAATATCTACAAATGACTTATTTCCTTCCGGTAGCTTGAGAGCATTTGAGATTAATGTTGCAAACTCAGCTCTCGTAACATTACGATAAGGCGCAAATACACCATTTCCTTCACCGTTCATAATTCCTAGGCTGTTCAGCTTACGAATGTTCCCTTCAAACCATCCACCTGTAATATCATCTTTTGGTTTTTGTACTTCTTTATGTGGCACATTATAGTTTATTTTAATCCAACTTGGGTTATAGAAAATCCACTCATCGTTACCTACTTTATACCAACCATTTTTAACTGCAAACACTTTGTAACGATCTCCGTTTGAAGCTTTACGAACGATATGATGTTCAAGTCCCCAACCACTACGTACGTTTATACCATCACCATTCACTACAAGCTCCATATTAGGTTCAGCTGGATTATATTCATTGGAATCAAATAGCTCATTTCTTTCTTGTAAAGGCGAATCAATTTGTGCGTTAACATTTGCATACCATTGAATACCTTGTACGAATCCAGTCCAATTCCCACGAGAAATTAAAATATCAGGACAGTTTTTCCCGCTCCATTGTTGATGCCTATAAATGTGGTCCGCACTAATACCTTCTTTGTTCATTAAATAACCTGCAAGTCTCTTTGCATTCTCTAACGCTTTATTGTAATCTCCATCTTGGTTAACTGAAATTTCGATACCGATAGATTCTCTATTTCCTGAGCCATCGCCATCTCCTGCATGCCAACCGTTTTCATTTGTTGGTAAGTGCTGATAAATTTGTTTATCGTCTACAGTAAAATGCCAAGAAGCTGTTCGGAACGTACCTTCCGTTGCTTGTTTATACAAATATTTCGCATGATTTTCAGCATTTGCACCACGAGCTGTGTTTGCAGTCTCATGAATTGTAATGTAGCGTGCTTTCATCGGATTTGCAGGACGAATATCAGGATTTCCAGCTGGAACAATCCACTCTACAAACGGGACACCTGCAAGTGTTCCATATTTCTTTGTAGTCATCGATGCACTATACTGAATAGCTCTTCGTTTTTCAACCGGCTTCATTTCACGAGTAGAGCCATCATTTCGACCGTCTACATGTTCAAATGCCTTTTCAATGTTTGAAATAGCTTCATCTTCCGCTACTTGACCTTTTTTCGCTTCTTTCATTTTATGTAACTCTTCTGTTTCATCATGTTTATGTTTATATTCTTCTAGAAGAATTTCCTCGTTCTCTGATACTTCTGCTTCATTAATTTGCATGTGATCTGGAGTTTCTAGATTGAAATTAGAATAACGTAATCCGTTCGTTCCACGCTCCCCTTGTGCAATACTAAGCTGGTCAGTATGAGATTTATTTATCTCTTCTGCTGATATTGATAAAGGTGCACTCCCTAAAATTACTAGACTTGTTGATAGTGCGATTACTCGTTTTTTAATATTCATTGCTGCAATCGATACCTACACTGTTCGTGTAAATATCTCAACCTCCCTTTATTTTCTCATTCGTGAAAGACTATGAATCTACTATGTATAAAAATATGGTTATTCCGCCTTTTTATAAACACTGCATTTTATCCCCAGCAGGCGAATGACTGGCACAGAAATTTATATGAACTGGGATGGCGTTTTGGCAGACGACATGTTAAATGACGAAGGCAACCAATTGGCGATGTATTACTTTAATAATGATGAGGAATGGAAGTATATAAGTGATTACTCAGACGTTTTTATAGACGAAGAAACTCTCTACCACGTAAAAGATACTTGGAAAAACTATTTCAAATTAAAAGAAGTTATTGATAACAGCTATAATTTGTGGAAAGACAACTTACAAAAAAGATAATTAATAAAGTCGATTTCTTATCTCCATAAGGAATCAACTTTATTAATAGTAAATTTAAATATTTTTTCATTTTAGCTTCTATTACAAATTCCCTTTAACGTTTTCGACAATCTCGTTTATCGTATTTCGATCAAACTTATCACTAATTTCGTATGGCTCACGATCTCCTACTAATTGTACGCCTACGATATGGTTGCGATCCTTACCATATTGCACTTCAATAATCGATCCACGCTCTATTTGTTTCCAAACGAGACTTGCTTCATCTTTATTATCTAAAATAATACAGTCCTCAATATTTTCATCAATCCCAATTAACTTATTATCATCCATATATCCAACCTCGTATTGTTGACGTTCTTTCGCTTTTCCGCTTACTACTATACCTTTGCTTCCATACGAGTAATCCGTATAGTCCTTTTTCTCTGATTGTATCGCTTTCGGTTCTTTTGCTTCAGTTTTTTCAGTATTTCCACACCCCACAATCATACTAATTGGCATAACTACAGTTAATACTACTCTAGTAAATTTCTTTATCATTTATAACCAACCTCACATGTTTAACTTTACATTTATCCTCTTACCAAATAATAACATAATAATACCGAGAAAGAGCCAAAGATACAGTGAAACTTTAATCAGTAGTTTTTCATCCTAAAAATCTAGACTTTCAAAATCACTATCTGCACTATCGACAAATTATAGAAAGTAGACATCCTACTCACATAAGATTTAAAATTAGAAAGTATGGAAAACATGATAAAAAATATAGGCTAGTTGTTCGCAATTAAAATGGTTTTTACATGAAGAAAGGAAGTACACAGCTTTGGATTTTAAAACAGTTATGCAAGAGCTTGAAGCCCTAGGCAAGGAACGAACGAAAAAAATATACATATCTAACGGTGCGCACGAGCCAGTTTTCGGCGTAGCTACAGGTGCTATGAAACCAATCGCAAAAAAAATAAAAATAAACCAAGAGTTAGCAGAAGAACTTTATGCCACAGGCAACTACGATGCTATGTATTTTGCAGGCATTATTGCGGACCCGAAAGCTATGAGTGAGTCTGATTTTAATCGATGGATAGACGGAGCGTATTTTTATATGTTGTCTGATTATGTGGTGGCAGTCACTTTATCAGAATCAAATATCGCACAAGATGTTGCTGATAAATGGATTGCAAGTGGGGACGAGCTACGAATGTCAGCAGGCTGGAGTTGCTACTGCTGGCTTTTAGGAAATCGCAAAGACGATGAGTTTTCTGAAAGCAAAATTTCCGATATGCTTGAAATGGTGAAAAAGACAATCCATGATTCGCCAGAACGAACTAAATCCGCTATGAATAATTTTCTAAACACGGTAGCAATTTCATATGTGCCACTACACGAAAAGGCAGTCGAGATTGCAAAAGAAGTTGGTATAGTTGAAGTAAAACGTGATAATAAAAAAAGCAGTTTGCTAAATGCTGCAGAGAGTATTCAGAAAGAACTTGATAGAGGAAGACTTGGTTTCAAGCGTAAATATGTAAGGTGTTAGATGATTAAAAGGGTGTCAATCTAAGTAAGATTGACACCCTTTTTTAATGAGAAAAATGAATGAATTCCCCCTGCACACCTTATCCGTTAAACATTTCTTCATTCAATTTATAAACCCTATCTCTTTTCTCATCACTTTTGACAAAAATAAGCTTTCCTTCTTTAACAAATCCTTCTAATAGTAAGCATACTTCTCCATATGCTTTCGGCTTATTCGTTGTGAATCTTTCATCTGATATTTTTCCAGCTCGTATTAATTGTTCACACAGCTCAAGTGCACTTATTTCTTCAGAATCCATTAATTCCAATATATCTCTTTGCAATGGTGATAAAGGTACTGGTATTTCAGCTACCTCCACCTTTTCTTTCTCGTTTTCTTCTTCAAATAAATCTTCAAATGAAATTTGATTCATTACTTCTTTTCCTTTCTAACGATTGATTTGTATAAAGCGTAGTTATTGTTATGTAGTACGTACCTTAATACATACATGTCAAACTCATGTACATCGTTTCATATAGTATATTTCGATTATACCAAATATACGTTCTGTTTTCTATCGTGGAATGGAAAACAGAACATTTTACTGTATGTACCATTATTAAATAACGCTGAATATTCATTATTCGAATATTACATTTTTATTTATATCACCAAAGACTCATCCATATTATGTAAATGCATGCATCGTAATGAGTATATTTAATAAAGTTAAATGAAACTGGGGAGACTTGCGCAAATGGGTGAGAAAACAAGCAAAGCTATAAAACCCCCACTGATTAAAGTTTATTTTTCTTGGTGCTCCGCTTCCCATTCACTTAAATACGTTGCATATTCTAATTCATCTGGATCATCATATAACATAGAAATAAACTCTAATTTATTTCCATCACAATCTAGAAAATATACGCTTGCAGCTGGCATCCATCTTTGGACAATTGGCTCTTCATTTCCTTTCCCCTGACTCCCTACTACCTCTATTCCACGATTCTCTAACCATAATTTAGAAATCTTTAAAAACGCTACATCTACACGAAAAGCGAAGTGTTTCATCTCAAAATCTTCATTACTATGTACTTCCCATAATCCAAGCATTTGTTCTTTATTTTCTCCTACCCATAAGAAAGCAACCCGCCTTTTCGATAGTTTTTTTGCTAATATTAAACCTAACTTATTTTGATAGAAATCTATCGCCTTTTCTAAATTTCTTACATGTAAATGCGTTTCATATATGCTTTGTATCATTATGATTCCTCTCCCCTACATTCCAATTTTTTGAAAATATTTTGTTTTTATCATACAAATAAATACATTTGAAATCATCCTACTTTTGTATAATTCCCCCTTACTACAAAGGTATATATCTAACATTATCATTTATATCCCAACACCAAATTTCAATCAAAAACACATTTACATTCTAGTAAATACATTCTTAAATTTTTATAATGTAATAAGAGTGACATCTTAACAATAGAGGAGGAACCATTCTGGATAAAACCAAAGTTATGGCTTATTTTAGTATAACGGGTGATATATTCCCTGTTGAAGCAATTACCGACGCCCTAAATATCGAACCTACAAGAACTTATAAAAAAGGTGATATTGTCGCAAGACGTGATAATCCAAATCTTGTATCCACAAAAAAACTATATAGAAAAGAGACGGATTGGAATTTAAGCACTGGCTATCAAGAATCATACGATATAAATAATCAGTTGCATGTTATTCTAAAATCACTTGAAGAGAAAACAGAACCATTAAAACAGCTTAAGAAAAAATATGATTTAGAATTTCTATTTATGGTAGTCATTCAAATTGAGAATAACGAATCACCCGCAATGTATTTACAAAAAGATATACTTGATTTCGCTAGTTCGATTCAAGCAGAAATTCATTTTGATCTATATATTTACTAAAAATAAAAACGCTATTGATGTTAGAATCAATAGCGTTTTTTTATGTGACTAGATGTGTGAATTATTTTGTAAGAACAAAGCAGATTCATTTTTATGTAACCTTTTTCACTTTGATTTCCCCGTCTATCTTCACTTCATAAAAGGTTGGCTCTTCCATACGACGAGATGGTGTCCATACGTGATAAACAGTCTTATTTCACGCTTTCTTCAACGAAAACAGAATATAAATTTTTTCAATTTCATGCGATTCTTCTAAAATCCATGAGGTTTGAGCTAAAAGCTTCTGTAATCCTTCCAATCCAAGATATCTAATTTGCACGCCAATAAACTCTGTAAACCCAAGATATCCTGGATTAACATATGCTCGGTCGAAAATTAACGAACCCGTCACCCTGGCATCCGCTGGGGAATTTTCAAAGAAACGGTCTAAATTCTCAATAATATCCGAATCCGAACCATACTCAAAAAGCCCCCCCTCCGATGAACAGAGCTGAATCCAACCTGAATGATCCAAGCTCATTTTTAATAATGACTCCGATTGGCTCCAGTTATAATGTATTGTGTTAAGTGTTATATCAAGGCCATAAAAGCGTTCTCCCGGTTGCTTCAAAGCATCGATGCACCGCTTTGCGAAATTAGGGCCGTACGTATCAATATCTAAAATGTTAATTCCAATCTTTCGTCCCTTAAGTAATTCTGGGTCCGATTCCTGAATTAAAATCAAAGTATTGATACTGTCTGCAGCAGCTCCACCAGCAATATTAAAAAAACAAAGGCCACGTTCAGGAAACGCCCTAAGCTGAGGCAACAAAAGTTCCGACTGCTGTCTGCAAAGATTCCTCAGCCTAATCCGAAGTCCCATAAAAGAGGTTTGCTTTACCGCCCACTTGTCCCGGAAGCCTAATTTTATCCCCTTACTTAAATCAGGTCCAAGTTTGTACAGTAACGTACGCATACCACTAAGATAAGAATCATCAACATTCGACATTTTCACAAAAATGTTCTGAATAAAACCCGGCATCTTTTTTAATGCTTCAATGCTCCGTGCTGATTTAAGGCAATTCAAATGATACGCCTGTTCATCAATACTTGCATTGAACAACGGGTGCGTAATATCCAAAATCGGTAATTTCATTTCATTCTCAAAAACTACATAGAGAATTCGCTCATTTTGATTTGCTTCCATTTTTGAACTCCACCTCGTTTGCACACTGAATTTTGAATTAACAAAAATCCAAAGATAGTGTAACTGCTCTTCCAGGAAGATTTAACGTTACAATTACGCATTTTCTATACAAAAAATATAACTATTTATAGTATGCTTTATGATATTATTATTTTCTTCCAAATAACAAAATTGATGGCGTACGGATTAACCAGCACTCGGCGTATTTACCTATTTCCCTCTGCAAAATTATAGTTTTAGCTCTATAATCCATGCCCGAACAACTAACTTCATCCTCTCTAGAAAATATCCATTCATTCTATTCAATTCCTAATCTACCTATTCCTTCATTACTCAGTAACAAAACAAGCCACCCAATTCAAATGAATTGGGTGGCTCTATACTATAAAGAGAATTTGCTATTTGTATTACTTCAATTTCCCCTCAAAGACAATCTTTCTACCGCACGGTTCCACTACTGTTTTGCCGTCTTTCTTCACTTCATGAAAGATTGGCTCTTCCATGCGGCGAGACGGTGCATAGCCTTCTTGTTCCATACGTGCTAAGCAGTCTGTAATTGTTTCGTTTTCGAGTACTTCAAATTTCTTTTTATTAGGTTGTTTTGTCATGCCCTAACCTACTTTCTATTTTTCTTGATGCGAATTGATTCTTCATGTAGATCATATATAACATTGCGAGAATTCCTATTATAATCATAACCGCAATAAAAAAGCTTGTATACTGTATTTTTTCTATAAATACGCCTCCTAATACAGGTCCCAGTATACTCCCTAAACTAAAGGCGATTCCAGCTAATATATTACCTGCTGGCAATAAGTGTCTCGGTAATAAATCTGTCATAAATCCAAGTCCTAACGAGAAGCACGATCCAATGACCATACCAGCTAACAACATGCAGGCAAAGACGATCCAGTAATATTGATCAAATACGGCTGCTAGCAAGAAAATGCCCGTACTTATGCTGAACGTCCACGTTAAAATACGGTCCCTTCCGTATTTGTCACTTAATATACCGAGCGGAATTTGTGTAATAATGCCCCCAACTGCAAATGCTGGTAATAAGAAGGATACTTCTGAAACAGACCATCCTTTACGAAGCGCATATACTGGTAAGTTACTGTTTAACATTGCTTCCAGTACGCCATATGCAAGTGGTCCCAGCAGTGCAATCCATCCTAATCCAACAACTTGTTTATAACGAGAAAAGGATGATTCACTCTTCACTTCTCTTTCATCTTGCGCCGGGAATGCATTTTTCGTTGGCAGTAATAACAGCCAACCTATTAAACAAAGTACAGTAGATATAATAAATGGCGTTGCAAGACCGTACTGTACAGTGCTTGCTAAATACGGACCGACGGCAAAACCAATTCCGAAGAATACACCGTATATCGATACTTGTCTCCCAATTTTACTCGGGTCTGATGTTGTCGTAATCCATGTTTGTGTTCCGACATGAAGCATATGATCTCCGACTCCAACTAGAAATCTAAGGATAAACCATACCCAAAACGAAAATGTTTGTGTAAAAAAGAATAATGAAATAATAACGAGAAACCCACCAATCACAATAATTGGCTTCATTCCAAATTTTTGCATCGGTTTTTCAAGAAACGGCGAGATTACTAATATCCCAATATATAGTGCCGTCGCATGAATACCGTTAATACTTGAACTAACCCCTTCTTGTTCAAAAATCATTGCAATGGCCGGTAAGAGCATACCTTGTGACAAACCTGAAATTGCTACAATCCCAACCATAATCCAAAAAGTAAAACGCAGTGACATCCCTTTCCCTCTCCTTCTCCTTCTCACGCTTTCCACTTTTCATTATAAACTGTTTCTGCAAATGCGTGTACGAATATTCGCAATTAAAAAGAAGCTAAAAGAATGAATCTTTTAGCTTCCTATCCTTCCCAAACTTGTGCTTTCACATTGTTATGAAATTGCTTGAAGTACGGATTTTTATAAAATGCAGTTCCATATACGTGTTGCTGTGCGCTAACGATTGGTTGTTGCGGATATTGCATTTGTAACGGAACTACAGCTGGTGAAATCTGCATATACAGCGGAGCTATCATCAATTTTGTATATATATGATGATTATATGGTGAATGCGCAATTAAGAGCGGATGATGCATGGATAATCTCCCCTTTTACATACAATGTTATAGCATATGCAATACCTTTCATTTCGGGGATTATTTCTGTTCTAACCAATCCTCTACATGCTTTATAAATACATCTAAACAATCAATAAACGGTGAATGACCGCAATCTTCTAATAATTGCAATTCAGCATTCGGCAAATGTTTCGCTAACTCCTCACCCACTACTTGCGGTACGACATAATCTCTGTCACCTTGTATGACAAGCGTTGGAGTTTTAATACGATGAATTTGCTTATTTCCCTCTACAACCCCGTTATGTTCATCCGAAATATTAAATGTAATGAGCGCATAATTCACATCTACGAAATTACGTTGCGTTAACATATTGTCTAAATACTTTTCATAACGATCTGGTTCAGGTTGATTATGTGTATATATTAATAGATTCCATACTGTTCGGTAATATAATTTATTCATATTTTTTATCGCATCTAGCACTGGAGCAATTTGTACAGGATCTTGTGCAACCTCTTCCTTCGTCTTTACTAAACTTGATACGATTGGCTGCCCGTTTATATCTTTTTTAAAAATTGGATATCCCTTCATGCCCACCGATTCTACTAAAATTAACTTTTCGACAAACGTTGGATGATTCGCTGTAAATTGCATCGCAACACCACCGCCCATTGACCAGCCCATTAATGAAAATTTCTCTAGTTTTAATTGATCAATAAATAGTTTTACATCTTCTGCAAAATCTTGTATGGAATCTATCGCTTTATTATATGTTGATTGACCAAATCCTCTTAAATCAAGAGCGTAAATATGGTATTGATCTTGCAGCTTTTCAATGACTAAATCCCAATGTTGTGACGATGTCATGTTTCCGTGAATGAGTACAAGAATTTCTGCATTTTGCCTTCCAACTTCCTGATACGCAATCGTTTCTCCGTTCGATAGTGAAACAAACTCCATTGTTGCAGGCTTAATCATCACAAGTTCCCCCATTCTTTTTAATAGAAAGAAAATTCTTTACTTAATTAAAGAATAACATGCAGAATGTATGTTCTCAACAAAAAAGCGATACGAAATTTTTACATAAATCAACATGTCTATTACTAGACAATTATTATAAAAAAGTATATAGTTAGCTAGGTAACTAATTTGAAAGGATCAACATACATGGATGAAAAACAACATTTTTTTCACATTGTCAGCCAGACTTCTCGCAAGTTTACGAAGAAATTTAATGAACGCGTATCTCCCACTGGGTTATTTAGTGCGCAATGGGCTGTAATTTTCCGTATTAATCAAACTGGTTCTTGTACGCAAACAGAATTATGTCAGTATTTAAATGTTGAATCACCAACGATGACTCGTACGTTAACACGTATGGAAACGATGGGATGGATTATTCGTACTGAAGGAAAAGATCGCCGTGAGAAGCTCATTTCTTTATCAGAAACAGCGATAAAGATGATTCCAATATGGCAAGAAGAAGTTGATACTTTCGAAGAAAAAACGCTAGAAGGTATTAACGAAGATGATTTACATCAAGCATTTCAAGTGTTACAACAAATTATTAAAAACTTAGATTAAATTGGAGGGATGACGATGCAAAGTGAGAAACTTTGGACGAAGGATTTCCTCGGAACTTGTTTTAGTAGTCTATTTCTCTTCTTAACATTTTATATGCTTATGACTACTTTACCCGTCTATGTAATAGACGGCCTAAAAGGAAAACCTGAGGAAATTGGTTTAGTTGCAACTGTATTTCTTATTTCATCTGTATTATGTCGACCATTTACAGGAAAATGGCTCGATGATTTAGGAAGAAAGAAAATATTATTTATTTCACTTTCTTTATTTTTAGCTGCTACTGTTATGTATTTCGGTGCGCAAAGTTTATTTTTATTACTTGCCCTTCGCTTCTTACATGGTATTGGGTTCGGTATGGCAACAACAGCAACTGGTACGATTGTCACAGATGTTGCGCCAGCTCATAGACGCGGCGAAGCACTTGCCTATTTCGGCGTATTTATGAGTTTGCCGATGGTAATTGGTCCTTTTTTAGGTTTAACAATTATTTCTCATTTTTCATTCACTGTACTATTTATCGTTTGTTCCATATTTTCATTGCTTGCATTTTTATTAGGACTACTTGTAAATATTCCGCATGAAGCACCTGTAAGCAAACAAAAACGAGAAAAAATGAAATGGAAAGACTTACTTGAACCATCTTCTATTCCAATCGCTCTTACAGGATTTGTTTTAGCCTTTTCTTATAGTGGCATTTTATCCTTTATTCCTATTTATGCAAAAGAGCTCGGTTTAGCTGACATTGCAAGTTACTTCTTTATTTTATATGCACTTGTTGTTGTCATTTCTCGTCCATTTACAGGTAAGATTTTTGATCGCTTCGGTGAAAATGTACTTGTTTATCCAGCTATTATTATTTTCACAATTGGGATGTTCATTTTAAGCCAAGCACAAACTTCATTTTGGTTCCTTGGCGCAGGTATGTTAATCGGTTTAGGTTACGGAACATTAATTCCTAGCTTCCAAACGATTGCGATTTCTGCAGCTCCAAACCATAGACGTGGTTCTGCGACAGCTACGTACTTCTCATTCTTTGATAGTGGTATTGGCTTTGGTTCTTTCATTTTAGGTATCGTCGCAGCGAAATCAAGTTACCATAATATGTATTTCATCGCAGCCATTATCGTTGCGTTCACTTTACTTCTTTATTATGGATTACACGGACGAAAACAAAAGTTCAAGAAACAACATACAGACGGAAAAGTTTCCGCTTAACATAAATAAGGAAAGTAAACTTCCCCGTTTACTTTCCTTATTTTGTATTTCTTTCAATTGAAGCGTATACTTATAATAGAAAAAACAAGGAGGGACCGATATGAAACTTAAAAAATCTCCCCTACTCTTACTCATAATCACATTTATATTTGTAATTACAGGGCTCGGTTTTACATACTTCAAACATAATAAAACGACTCCATCGAAAAATAACGTGACGAAGAAAAATTGGATAGATGACCCGTACTTACGTTGGTCGTATACACATATGAAAGAATTCACTTTAATTAACGAGGTGAAAAATAACCCGGATCACGTTTTTCACTTCTCTACCGCATTGCAAAACTTAGACGATTTTGCTGTGGAGCGTAGATTTGGAAATACAACTCCTCTAAAAAAACTTTTAGATGATAACAAAACGGATGCTTTCGTCGTTGTACATAATGGACAACTTGTATATGAACGATATTTCAATGGATATAACGAGAGCGAACCTCATGGTATGGCGTCATTAGCAAAAGTATTTACCGGGGCAATTATACAATCTCTCGCTGAAGAAAACCGTATTGACTTAGAAAAAACAGCTGACACATATATAAAAGAATTAAAAAATACACCGTTTGGTAAAGCCTCGCTTCAGCAATTATTGGATATGCAAGTTTCTGTAGAATATCCTACTCACGGATATGAACATCCAGCATTAGAAAATCAAGATGCACAACTATATTTAGCGAGCAATATTTTACCTCGAGGTAAAAATTACGACGGCCCGATGAAAATTTATGATATGTTACGAGAAGCAGAAGAAACTGCACCGCCTGGTTCTGATTTTTCTTACGATAACGGATCAGCAGAAACACTCGCTTGGGTGATTCGAACGATCACTGGTAAATCATTAGCTGAAAATGTTAGTGAGCGTATTTGGTCTCAAATTGGTATGGAAGAAAACGCGTATTACGTAACAGATGAAACAAAAGTTGAACAAGCTAGTGCTGGTTTAAATGCAACTGCTAGAGATATGGCTAGATTTGGGCAATTACTATTAAACAACGGGGAATATAACGGAAAACAAATTCTCCCTTCTTCTATTACTGAAGATATAAAAAATGTCCAAGAAGGTGAACTTGCAGTTGGCCCTGGCGCTTCCATTTCTTATCATAATCAATGGTGGATTCCGCACAATGAACAAGGTGCTTTCGAAGTGTTAGGTAGTTACGGACAAACACTTTACATCGATCCGAAAGCGAATATGGTAATTGTCCACTTCTCTTCTAATGCTACGCCAAGTAATGAAATCCATTCCGTTTACTCCAATATGTATATTGATATTGCACATCATTTAGAGAAGCTTCCACAGTAATGGAAGCTTTTTCTTATTGCTTTTTTATTTTATTCTAGTAACGTACTAACCTTCATATCGAAAATTATTTTGAATTCTGCTGTATGGTTAGCGAAAAAACTAATTTTGAATCTGAAATGCTGTAGCATCTAGAATTCGAATGTGCTTAAAGATCCTGTCTTTCCATGAATTCTTTTCTCATGTTAGTCTCATACGAACCACACTCTCTCCACACACTTTTTAAAAAGAAGCATGGGTAAACTAATAAATATAAATTAGGTATCCACCAAGACATATCAAAATCTAAACGGATTGTCCAAAATGCTAGCGCTTGTAATCCTGAACAAAAAGTTAAAATTAATGATAAGAACGCAAAGTGACTCCAAATATGTTTTTGTTTAGAATGTAAATACAAACTTAGAAATCCCGTTAACGAGATTAACAAATCCAAGGGTAAAAAAGACCAGTTCCATGCTACTAAAATAGGATCTTGGTAATCTTTAAACAAATATTCTTGCGGAATCATATGAAAAATTGTTATGAGCCAATATACAACAAACCCAAGATCAGTAATAAGGAAAAAATACTTTAATCGATTCAATGTATACGTTCCTCCACCATTTCTTTTTTCTTCGCTTCATGTGCCGTACTATTAAAATTTAATATTACGACTCCAACTAAAATAAAAAGAATTGCTAGTATCTTAATTATATTGATACTTTCTCCAAAATAAATAAAACCAATTGTTGTAATCGTTACAATTCCCATACCTGACCATACCGCATATGCAACGGACATTTCCATCCCCTTTAATGCAAATGACAGAAATGCAAAACTTACTACATAAAATACAAAAATAAGAATGCTTGGTACAAGTTTCGTTAATCCATCAGATAGTTTCATTGCAGTTGTACCTGCTACCTCAAATAAAATTGCGAAGCATAAATAAATCCACTGCATTATTCTCCCACCTTCTATTTCGGATTAGAAATTCCGTATAGTAACATATCCATAATCGATTCAAGCATACTTCCCAATGTATAATCACTCTTTTCAATAAACATAGGATCATATATGCGATTCAGTGCCCCCAAGTATACTTCAATAAAAAACGGAATTTGAATTTTTCTTATGCTTCCTTCTCTCATTCCCTCTTCTATTAAACTAATTACAGTAGACCACCCTTCACGTAAAAACTGATCTAATTTTAACCATTGGTAATAATGATGTTTTTTTAGTTCTACTAATAAACGTGCATCCATGAATGTAAATTGTTGTGGAATACAAATTAAAATGAGCCTTATTTTTTCAACTGTTTGTAACGTATCATCTTCAGCGATATTTTTTTCCTTTTCTTGAATACTTTCTATTACATTACGAATAACTTCATCCACTATTTCATCTTTTGAAGAAAAGTGCTCATAGATTGTCCTCTTACTGACAGCTAATTGTTTTGCTAAATCACTAATTGTAAATGTAAACCCCTTCGTTTGAATTTGATGAATTGTTTCTGTTACTATTCTTTGCTTCATAATCCGCCTCCCGAACCCTTGGTACCAATTTGGTTTTTTTAGTACCATTTCATTTTACAATATTTAACACAATCTATCCAACTAATTTTTATAATTTTCTAACTTTTAACTTAAAATAAGTTAAACGTTAGAGAGATGAGGAGCATTCTTGCATATTCAACAATCCAGTGAATAATTGGATAACACTCATACATGAAGCTTTAAATAAAGTTAAATGCAGCTCTATAAGGCTATGTTGGTATATGTTCTTTTTTAGCTTGATGGGGAGAAACCCCGATCTACTTTCACCTAAGTAAAAAAGCACCCTATAAACCGGGCGCTTTTCTCCAACCTAATGACTAATAGTAGCAGTTGGATATAATGTTGTTCCTCCAATTGAAACCTTTATTTCATTTGTTAATGGAACATTTTGTTCATTAATAATGGTTCTCCACCATTCCCATGCAAGACCTGTACATTCTCTTGCTACGATTTTTATATTTTTTGAATTTGGTGGAAGAGGGATTACCGTAGAGTAATGAGCTGTTTTGTCTTTGCCACTACCTTCCCATGTTTTATGTGTTAATACTTCTTTTCCATTTTGATCAAATGTGAATTCATCCCAAGATACATCAAATTGAGCAACATATGCACCGTAATGATCAAGTGTCATTTTTGCACTTGAATATTCTGTCGTTGTCGTCTCGATATAATCTGTATTGTTATGAACAGCAGCAGTTGCATTATCTTTTAAGAAAGTGCTTGTATATGAAATTGGGTATGCTGGATTTTTAAAACTTAATTCAGCATTATCTTTAATAATATTTCGAATTTCATTGAAATCTTTTGTAACAACCTTGTTATGCTCTTTCGCATCTCCGCCTAATACGACAGCAGTAAAAGTACTTTCTTCAAAAATATCTTTGTACTGTCCACTCGTTTCGACACTGTTATTCTTCAGTAAAGCTTTAAAAGCAGCTTGTACATCTTTACTCTTAGATGTTGTTTCTAATTTTACATAAACCGTTCTACCATAAGCTACATTTGAGACCATAACAGGTGGAGCTGAATTACTTACTCCTTTACGAGTTAGCTCATCAAAAGTAACACTATTATCAAATAGATCGGATGGATTGTTAGGTAGTTCAGCACTTACGGTATAGAATATTTGCTTATATGCCGCCACCATCACTTTTTTCTCTCCATTTGCAACTGCATTAAAATCAATGTTCAGACTGTTATCAAGATATTTCGCATTAACATTAAGAGCACTTGCGATTTGTGATTTACTATAAACCATAGATTCTGTATACTGCATTCTTGCAGGTAACGTATGTGTTGCGGAATACTTTTCATTCCAAGTAGATACTAAATCATCTACTGCTCCAGCTACATTACCATATGTCGGATTTTGGACAGTGATTGTATTTTCTTTTCTCATACCAGGTAAATCTATACTAATATTCAAAGGCTTTCTCTTAGCCACTAATAAACTCGGTTGATTGTCTGCAAAAGCTTTATTGGCAAGTTGTACAGCTCCTGGATACGTGCGATTTGCTACAGAATCAATAATCGAAATATCGACTGGTGACGTTGTAAGTGATTTTTTCTCACGTTCCACTACTACAAATTTACCATTTGAATTGATACTTTCTTTCGGAACAAAACTCTCTACTTTATCACCATTTACAGCTAAAACCTCTTGATTATTATATGTAAGGTTTGCTATACCAGTATCAATGCTACTAGCATTTTTAGCTATATCAGTTGCACGACCGGCTTGTGTTTCTGCGAAAGAAATAGATGAATAATTAAGAGTGCATAGACTAACGAATAAACATGCAAGGAACTTTCTTCTTTTGGTATTTTTCTTAATATTCAGAAAAATCACCCCATTCTTTTTTTAGTAAGACATGATAGCTAACGAATAAACTTACATAAACGCTTTTAAAAGTTCTTGGACTAAAGGTATTACTCCACCTAAAAATTTTAAAACGGCCATTGCGATTTCCATATTACTTCCTCCTCTTTGCTGTATTAAGATGTTTTGTATATTTATGCTTTCATTATAATAAGCTTTTACATTTGCATCAATTCATTTTTATATGCAATATTTCATATTTGAGAAAAGCAACTTTTTCTGCCAGGGTGATGATGGTACTACTCTTCTTGACAATATTTCAATCTTCATAAAACATCAGAATTTTCTAAATATAAAAGGTTATGAACGAAACAACCTCGAATAATTGTAATACATATACATAAGGAGGTTGATCTATTTTGTTTCGTTCTTTTACTAATGGCTGCGTCGCCTTAGTGCAACGTTTCTTGCCAGAACCGTTTATTTTATCATGTTTATTAACCGTATTTGTTATTTTCTTCGGCATGTTTGCAACGCATCAAACACCTGTGGAAATGATTAATCACTGGGGGAATGGCATTTGGGGACTTCTCGCCTTTTCTATGCAAATGGCACTTGTACTCGTGACAGGATCTGCTTTAGCAAACGCTCCTCTCATTAAAAAATGGTTAACGAAAGCTGCAAGACTACCGAAAACGAATGGACAAGGTATTATTGCCATTTCAATCGTAAGTTTACTAGGGGCGTACATAAACTGGGGCTTTGGTATTGTTGTATCTGTTTTATATGCAAAGGAAGTAGCAAGGCAACTTGAAGGATTAGATTATAGGTTAGCCATTGCCTCTTCTTACTCTGGATTTCTCATTTGGCATGCGGGGCTTTCTGCTTCTATCCCTCTCACGTTAGCAACTGGAGGCGAAACGTTAATGAAAACGACAGCTGGAAGTATTAAAGAAGCGATTCCAATAACAGAAACGTTATTCTCACCATACGCTCTCGTGCCAGTTATTATTTTTCTCGTTACGATGCCTCTCATTAATAAAGCGATGCATCCAGATGAAAAACATACGATAACGGTAGATCCTAGCGTATTCCATGAAGAAGCTGCCGCTCAAGAAGTAGGAAACAATACGTTCGCTGAGAAAATGGAAAATAGCATCATTATTACACTTTGCGTTGGATTGTTAGGTCTCATTTATATTTTCAATTACTTTTATACGAAAGGTTTTAACCTTACACTTGATATCGTTATTTTTATGTTATTAATTGCTGGACTTATTTTCCACCGTACTCCGATTCAATATATTCGTGCTTTTTCAGATTCTACAAAAAGTGCTTCTGGTATTTTACTTCAGTTTCCATTTTATGCAGGAATTATGGGCATGATGATTGGAGCAAATAGTGAAGGACTTTCACTTGGAGGAGCTATTTCAAATTTCTTTATTAGCATTTCAAACGAAACGACTTTCCCACTCTTTACTTTTTTAAGTGCTGGCATCGTTAATATTTTCGTTCCATCTGGTGGCGGTCAATGGGCTGTGCAAGCACCCATTATGATTCCAGCTGGTGCTGAACTTGGTGTACCTGCTGCAAAAACAGCAATGGCCATTGCATGGGGCGATGCTTGGACGAATTTAATTCAACCTTTCTGGGCATTACCCGCATTGGCAATAGCTGGTTTAGGCGCTCGTGATATTATGGGATTTTGCGTCGTGAACTTACTATATGCAGGATTTATCATAAGTCTATGTTTCTTATTTATTTAAACGAAAAGCTAGTTTTATACTAGCTTTTTTATATAATAAATCTCTTATTTCCCACGCAATTTATAATCGTTTCCCACTCTACCTCCGTAAGATGTAATGACTCAAATGCAAAAAAATCTTCGCAAATTTTTCCGATCAGGTGTGGATGTTCCCTCAAAAAATTCCACTGTAACACTTTAGGAAGAAAATATGTTTCATATTCTTTACTTCCCATTACTACCTCATCAACTTCTCTTTCACAAATTCCTCTTATTAAATAATCATTTCTTAATTGTTTTTGAATTTGTTCAAACGTTTCGCTACATTTTTTCAATTGAAGTAAACATGTAATATACGTTCGCAAAAGTTCGGTGTCATCCCCGCAACACTTTATAATACGTTCCATTTCATTCATAGTGTACGAGCCTTTTCTTCTATTTGTAATAACCACTTTTCCCGCTTCTCTCGTTTACTCGTTTTTACAGATTGAAATACTGACCGTTTTATATCGTGAATGCCGCAAAAACGTAAAACACCTCTCTTCATTATAATCCAATCTGCTGATCGATATAGTAATGCGACGTACCATAACGGTGAGTCTAACGTATTAATTACCCATGCCTTCTTACCTTTCAATAAGCCTTTCGGCAGGGTCCCTTCATATTTATAAGCAAATCCAGCTACGAAAATGCGATCAATAAATCCTTTTAAAATAGCAGGCATCCCCCACCACCATATTGGATATATAAAGAGTAGCGTATCCGCTTCTTCCACCAACGTTCTATACCGAGCTGTTTCTTCTTCATTTACTAAATCACGTCTTTTCTTCTCTTCATTAAAGACAAGGACGGGATCAAATTGTTCTTTATATAAATCAAGTACTGTAACCGAATGATTAGTTTCTTGCAATCCTTTTTGCACATGCTCTAAAATCGCCGCGTTAAAGCTTGAAGGACTAGGATGAGCGTATACAATTAGTACATTCACTACAAAACAACTCCCTCTATAAGTTAAAGTTTCCCCTTCTTTAACATCTTCTCTACAATTTGCACGTTTTTTGAACTTTGTAACAAGCGATGTAGTACCGTTAGTAACTCTTCCTTTTCTAAACCTTTCAGTTTCTCTTTCACCTTACTCTCACCAGCATCTTGAATATCATAAACAACTGCCGCCATATGCTTGCAAAGATTCTCATACGGACACTCGCAGCTACTTTCTGTAAAATCTTCAAGATCAATAATCACTTCATAGTTTCCTGCATTTCCAGTAACGAAAGCAAATATTTTCTTGTCTTGTATTTCAACATCTTCTACATGTCCATCTTCATAATATTCATAACCTTTATCCATAATGTACTTAGGAATCCACTTCGTTATATCATGTAATAAGTAAGCGTACATCATAGCACCTCTTCCTTTAATTCCCTTTTGACTTCTAGAGCCACTGCATGTTATTCTAATAACTGTCAAATAGCAAGTCTATGTGACAAAAACGACTGACACCTATTCGGCGAAGGTGTCTCTTTTCATTTGCAGCCGATATGAATTGCCTCTTTCAGGCACATTCAATTTTTGACACTACACACTCAACACCATTCCCTGTATCAGGCTGCTTAAGCAGTCTTTTACTCTACATACTTCAAAAAAAGAGAGCTTAGCTCCCTTTTCTCGCCTTATAAAATACCCCTTTTTCAGCATAGAGATATTCATCAGCTAATGTAATTTTCCCATCCAGTTTCAGTTCATCTAATAATCTTGATAAATAAAATTGATGTAACATCTTTTTCGTGAATTTTCCTTCATGATGCGAAACGATATGTTCTTGAATATCTAACAATGATATTGGCTTATCTTGCTCTATCATATATTCATAAACTGTACTACGCAGTTTGACGTATTTTTCGAGTGTCACAGTAATGCGCAACCCCTTTCTTCTTAATATAAATTTTCGTAATCGGTTTTTTTGCAATAAAAAAACCTCTCCGATAAGAAGAAGTTACGTATATATCTTCGTCTTATCTCCCAGAACAAATATGTTCTGCTGGAATTAGCACCTGCATCGCGGTTGCTGGGTTTCATCGGGCCAGTCCCTCCACCTCTCTGGATAAGAAAATATTCACTTAATTCTTACTATACGTAATTTCATTTTAATTGTCAAACAAATATAACGAATTATATTTTCTTCTTTACTGTTCATACTATACATATATGAGTATGCAAGGAGGATTATGAAATGCATCAAAATGCTCGCGGATATGTACAAGATTCGTTTCAATCGTTACAAGAAGCAAAACATTGTTTAGAAGAAGCACTACAGACTGTTGAAAAAGATTTTAATCGCGCTCGTATTGAGCAATCTCTTTATGCGATCGAACAAGCTATTCAACGCTGTGATTACACCGTTCACATTTTAGAACAAGAGTGAAAAAACTTCCCATCATAAGGTGGGAAGTTTTTTCAAATGGCATACTTCATAATTATTGCCGTTATAATTAAAAAATATACAGAAAAATGCTCCTTACAATATGTAAGAAGCATGAAAGAGGCAAACGAATATGTAAGTCGCGACCCTACCTTATATGAGTATGCTTTTCTATACCATGTTATGCTTATCCAATATGCCATATTTCTTTTTAAATCTTGTAAGAATCGTAATCCAAGACGTACTAAATAGTAGTAAGAACACAACATTTGAAATTGCATGGCTCAAATCGAAATAAAAACTTGCGATATAATACGAAATGACTGTTTCCCACGTTGCCTCTCGTATAAAACCGAGAAGCCCCCAGAAATTCATAATCCAGCCAAATAAAAATCCAACAAACAATCCGTATAGAAGTCTTCCCCATAATTTTTTCATTAAAAATGTATTCCGCAATAATCCAGCTATAAAACCAATCATACCCCATGAAAACATTTGCCACGGCGTCCACGGACCTTGTCCTAAAAAAATGTTAGATACGATAGCCGCTGTTGCACCAATCATAAAACCAGTTTCACTTCCAAACACAATTGCAGAAACAATAATGACAAAAGAAGTCGGTTGTACACTTGGTAAAACAGAAAATGGTACACGGCTCACTGCTGCAATTGCTGCTAACACAGCAACGAGAACAATTTCACGTGAAACAAACGCCTTCCTTTCAAAACGGATATAAAAAGGTAACATAATAACAACTAATAAAAACAAACTACTTAACATGTAATAACCGTCCATGATAAGTGTAGTAAAAAGTAATGTACCTATCATCACTGCAAAAATACATATTATGAATGCAACATATCGTTTGGACACGCTTCGTACACATCCTCCCACGTTAATGCATATGGCAATTCTTTTCGAATAAATCGATTGATAGAGGTTGTATAAAAGAAGTTGCCACTAAAAAATTCTTTCGGTGCATCATTCATAATGACTGCTCCATCAAATAACATCATGCATTGATCCACGTATTTCGCTGCAAACTCAATATCATGCGTTGCCATTACAATTGTTGTACCTTCTTTTTGCAGTTTCCTAAATAACTCTCCTACTCTTTCTTTCTTCCACGGATCTAGTCCTTTTGTCGGTTCATCCAGTAATAATAAAGTCGGCTTTGACAATAACGTCGTACATAATGCAAGTAATTGTTGCTCTCCCCCGCTACAATCATGCGGATGGCGTTCTTTAAGTGCATATAGCCAAAACTTTTTAAGCTGTTGTTCTGCTATTTCTTTTCCTTGTTCTCCGTATAATTCACGCGCTCGTTCATACACCTCGTCCCACACTGTATCAAATGTAAAATGATAATACGGATGCTGCGATACATACCCGATACTTTTAAATCGTTCTTTCGAATCAATTTTATGTATCACTTTCCCATTCCACTTTACTTTCCCTCTTCTCGCTTTTTGTAATCCCGCTAAAATCGTTAGCAGTGTAGACTTCCCTGTACCATTTTTTCCAACGAGAGCTACCCATTTTCCTTTTTCAATCGATACTGTTAAATCTCGTAAAATGAGCGGACTATTCTTTTCATATTGGAACGAAATATGCTCTGCACTTAAAATGACTTCTTGCTTTTCCCTTTGTACTATTGGCTCATTTACATATGATATCGCTGAAAAATCATTCATTTTCATTTGTGCTTCTCGCACTGTAAATGGTATATCTTTCGCATTCCACTCTAAAAACAATCTTGGAATTTGTGGAATAAATGGACGAAATCCTTCTACTTCCCACATGTTCGCTATAACCCTTTTCGGACTACCATCATACACGATTCGGCCGTTATTCATACAAATAACGCGCGTAGCAAGTGGTATTACCTCATCTAAACGATGTTCACTTAAAACGATCGTAATGCCAAGTTCTTCATTAATACGCTTTAACAACCCTAAAAACTCTTTCGCAGCAATCGGATCTAACTGCGCAGTTGGTTCATCTAATAATAGTAACTTCGGCTGCATAACTAATACTGCAGCTAAATTGACAAGTTGCTTCTGCCCGCCAGATAACGTATGAACAGATTGGTGCAATAAATCTTGGAATCCTAAGAAGCTAATAAGCTCGGCTATTCGTTTTTGAATAATATGAGATGGTAATCCGATATTTTCTAAAGAAAATGCTAATTCTTGAATGACCGTATCCATTACGAGCTGATTTTCTGGATTTTGAAATACCATGCCAATTTCTTGGGCAGATAACAAGTCCGGTACATTTTCTAATAAAGTACCATCATAATATGTATCCCCAGTACGCTTACCAATTGGAAGTAATTCTTTTTTTAAATGTTTTAATAAAGTCGTCTTCCCGGATCCTGATCCTCCAGCAAGTGCAATAAACTCTCCTTTTTGAACAGAAAGAGAAATATGCTGTAACGCTTTTTCGTTTTCATCAGCATATACAAATGATAAATTGTTTATTTCTGCATGCGCCACCATATCCATTCCCGTCCTTCCATTATAATTGGTAAACTAATAAACATCGTGAATACGACAAACATCATCCCATCGTATTGCTGAAATAGAACCGATTCGACTTTCGGATAAATGATTAACTTCCCTCCGCCATATGTACTACATATAATAGCAGCTATAAATAGAATACTTAAATAACTGAGCGTATACCAATCGCGTCTTTCCATTCTATACCGAATATAAGTCGTACGTTTCGTTACACCAAATCCACGAGCTTGCATAGAATCTGCCGTTTGTAATGCATCTTCTAATGAACAAATTAATAATACTTGCAATAATTGCATACCATTTTTCATGCGTTCAACAATAGAACCTGCATCTACTTGTACACCTTTCGTTTTTTGGACGAGTGTTATTTTCTGTAATCGCCTCATAAACAAAGGAACAAATCTCACTGTAATCATCGTTAACAATGCTACTTTCGGTGAAATTCGAGAAAACAAATATAAAAATTTATGACTTGAAATAATATCATTATACGAAGCAAAGGTAAACATAATCGCAACTAATAATAACCCCATTACTACTCCATACATAATCGCCTCAAGCTTAATACGGCTATCACCTAACCAAAATAATGTAGTTCGACCTCTATGCGTTAATAACGAATTAAATAAAATGACCATAATAAAGAAAACAATTGTGCCCGGTAACATCTTTCTTATCTTGTCGCTATTCCCTTGCATCACATTGATTATAACGATTAATAGAATTGCTCCAATTAAAAAAAGAGGATGAAGACACATCATACATAGTATCATCACCCCGATATAATAGAAAAAATTCACAAAAGGATGTAAAGAAGAAAAACTGATTTTCATAGTCCTTTACCGAATGCCTTTCTTATTTTAATACAAACACCCACTCGATTGTATCGCCTGGTTTTACTGTAACTACACCTGCACTATGGTTTGGAAACGAACCGTTCACACGATATTTCCATCCACTAGTAGCGGTAATATCTTTTTCATATAAATCATTAATCCCTTTTACATAAATACCGTCTTTAGAGCCCATCGCATCAACATCTAAACCTGTACGCTGCAATACTTTATACACAGTATCGCCTTCTTGTACATCCACCTTTTTTGCCCCTAATAAATATCCTTCATTACCTTTTACTGAGATGGTGACTTGTTTTGCTTGTGGTTTAGGTGGTTCTGGTTTTATATCTACTTTTGGTGGTACTGGCTTTGGAACAGTCTGAGTCGGTATCGTTTTCTCCTCTTTATTCGGATCAACTTTTTGCTCCTGTTTCGGTGTTTCTTTCGGCTGATTTACAACCTTCGCTTCTTCTTTTACTTCTGGTGCTTTCGGTTGTTGCTCTTGTTGTTTCTCTTCTTGTGCTTTTTGCTGTTCTGGTTGTTTATTTACAGCTGGTTGTTCTTTCGGTTGTTCTTGTTGTTTCTCTTCTTTCTTTACTTCCGGCTGTGCCTGCGTCTTGTCTTCTTTCGGCTTCTCTTCTACTTTTTGTTCTTGTTTCTCTTTCTGTTCGTCTTGCTTATTTTGCTCTTGTTCAGCTTGTTTTTCCTCCGGTTTTTCTTCCGGTTTCGCTTCATCTTTTTTCTCTTCTTGTTTTGCTACTTCTTCTTGCTTCAGTTCTACTTTCTTCTCAGGCTTTACAACTGCCTCTTCACATCCGGCAAGTAGTCCGAGTGAAAGCAATAAAGAAATAAACCACTTCATCTTACTCATGTTGTCTCTCACCTTTCATAATAAAGTGAAACTTTAATAAGTGGGGGGCTTTTCCACCCCCCACTTATTATTAGTTGAACCAATCGGGCTTTTACGGGCAGTTAATCTCCACCTAACTTCCTTGCACTCGCTAACTTTTGAGGTGGGGATCTTACTGCCCGTTAATGCGGGATAAAATTAGGAGCAAATGATTGCTCCTAATTTTTGTTAAGCTGCTTTACGTCTCCATAATACATATGCAGAAGCAATACATAATACACCCATACCTACTTCTGTCGCTGCACTATGAGAAGATGCTCCTGTTTTTGGTAGTGTGCTACCGTTTCCGGATTTTTTATGTTTAACCGGTTCGTTATCAACAACAACTTTTACATTGTCATCTTTTGTTTCTTGTTGTACTTGTTTTTGTTCTTCTGGTTGTTCAGTAACTTCTTTTTCTACTACAACATTTTCTGAGTCTACATTTGGTTTCTTATCGATTTCAATAACAGATTCCGTTGACCAGTCATAAATCGATTTTCCAAGGTCTTTAAACTGAAGTAAAGCTAATAATGCTTGCTCTGTTGCCATTCCGCTACCGGTTTGGTCGCCTGGTAACCATTTAAATTCACCATTTGGAAGTTGGTATGACAATAGATTTTGCACTGCCTTATGAAGACGGTTTTGATCTACCTCTTTCACAAGGGATAATCCAATAATAGCTTGCGCAGCACTATTAGAATTCTCTTGTCCATCAGCAGAGAAACCGCCATTTTCTAGTTGTTCATTATATAAGTATGCGACAGCCTTTTGCACTGCTGGTTTCACATCTGCTCGGTCTTGATAAGGAGCTAATGCTGATAAAACCATACCTGTTACATCAACGCTACTAGCACTATCTTTACTGCTTGCGCTATCATAAGTCCAGCCGCCATCTGTATGTTGCGCGTTTAAAAGTGCATCTACTAAAGCAACTCGATTCCATTTTGAATCTACTGGAATTTCATATTTTTTCGTATCAAATGCAAGTAAAGCAAATGTATAACCTGTAACAGAATTCACTTTATCTGATTCGTACAATTTTTGAACTAAATTATGTTCGCCTACCATTTTTGGGTCTGCATTCATTGCATTCATCATAATAATCGTTCTAGCTAAATCTGTCGCTGAAAAACGGTTAATGCGCTTTTCTACTTTTTCAGTTACAGCCTTAACATAATTTAATTTCGCCTCAATTGGAACATTCTTTCCAGAACGAGAAAGGCCTAAAGCTACCCAATCGCTTTCAATTCCATCTTGTAACATCTTTTCAGATGTTTTAGAGATTGCGTCATTTACTTGTGCTGCTGGAACTTGAATGTTTTCTTGCTTTGGTTGTTCTGGTTTTTTACTATCTTGGTCACCTTGGTTTTCCCCATCTAGCGTTTTACCGTCTTGGTCACCTTGGTTTTTCCCATCTGGCGTTTTA
>NZ_DALYZR010000012.1:119167-125160 GCF_031983925.1 Bacillus sp. (in: firmicutes)
CCCATCTAGCGTTTTACCGTCTTGGTCACCTTGGTTTTTCCCATCTGGCGTTTTATCATCTTGACCTTCTGGTTTTGGTTCTTCTGTTTTGCCACCGTTAGGTTCTTCTGTTTTACACGTTCCGAACTTATCTAACGTTTCTTTCAATGTTTCCTGGCTCATATTGCTCCAGTCTGAAACAAAGCGGAAAACAACAACATCTCCAGATTTTAATTTATAACTATCCGCTCCAACTTCCGCAGATTTATCATTTACATCATACAGCCAGCCACTTGTAGCCCCGGCCATTAATCCATCAATGCCTTTTACATACGTTCCAAACGACATCGTTTCAGCTTCTACTTTGTCCCCCATGACTTTTTGCAGCAAGCTTAACGCTGTTTCCCCATCTTTAATTTGCTCTTCTTTCGGACATAACATAATGCCCTTTTGTGATTCACCAACAATTGCAAGTTTTGCTGTATTTCCTTCAGCAAACGTAATATGTACTGTATTCGCAAAAGAAACAAATACAAGTGTAACTGCCATTAACGACGTAAGCAGCCATTTTTTTAACATTGCCATCCCAAAATTTCCTCCCTTACTACTATTCACACAAAAAAAGGCCCTTCAAGGGCGTGCAATTGACACTCTTTTTTTGTAAGTGTCGAACAAACTGTGCAACACCTCCTACCCGCATCATTCGCGGCTATATTTGTATAGGAAAAATAATTTTGTTCATGAACGTATCATTGTGATAACATTCACTTTTCTAGGCACAACTTACTTCTATTTAAGTTATCGTAAAACGATAAACCTATACATTCTGTAAATTATAAATTTCTGTATTATTTTACTATTGACATAGAATTTTGTCCATGCTTTATCGGATTTATTTTCTAAGAATAGTAACTTACTAACCTTTAACGATGCAAACTTTTTTCACTAATAATG
This sequence comes from Bacillus sp. (in: firmicutes), assembly GCF_031983925.1. Classification (NCBI taxonomy): domain Bacteria; kingdom Bacillati; phylum Bacillota; class Bacilli; order Caryophanales; family Bacillaceae; genus Bacillus; species Bacillus sp. (in: firmicutes). The sequence goes on from NZ_DALYZR010000012.1 coordinate 120,101, forward strand.
ACGCCATCTTCATCCGCATACACATAATCATTTGGCTTCCATTCTACTCCTCCAAATTGCAATGAAATATTTCGTTCTCCTTTCCCTTCTTTTACACTTCTATTCGGCATTGTCCCTAACGCTAAAATACCTATATTAACATTCTTTAGTTCACTAGAATCACGAACATATCCATTCACAATAATTCCTGCTAGCTTTCTTTCTTCTGCAATAGCTGCCAAATTATCACCGAGTAACGCACAATTCGTAGACGCGCCGCCATCAACAACTAATACCGTTCCTTCTGGTAATGTTTGCAATCCTTCCTTCACTAGTACATTATCATCCTTCACTTTTACCGTTGCAATTTTCCCGTGAAATTGTTCTTTCTTCCCAAAAGACCGAAAAGATTGGCGACATATTTGTAATTCCTTTTCAAATTCATCACATAGATCCGTAGTTTTCCACATCTTTTTCCCTCTTTTCCTTTTACTTTCTATTTAACATATTCTTGGATTATTTTCGTTTCCCTGTCTAATGTTGCAATAATTTGTATGTGCGGGAAAGGACAGAAAAACTATTGCCTTAAGAAGCCACCTTTATTATAATCTATTTCACAGATAAATTTCAGAATATTGAAAATTAACAAAGTGAAAAAGGAGGGATTTTATGCAATTACAAACTGAGGTGAAAAAACAACCTAGTAAACGAAAGTTTAAAATGCCTGACGCGTACGTACTACTATTTTTTATTGCTTTACTTTGTGCAATAGCTACTTATTTCGTTCCTGCTGGAGAATTTAAAAGAGTTACTAACAGGACTGTTACAACGACAATACCAGGAAGTTACCATTCTGTTCCGCAATCACCGGTAGGGTTTGTTTCTTTTTTTACCGCTATTGAAAAAGGAATGACACTTGCTGCTCCTATCATCTTTTTAATTTTATTTACGGGCGGAGCTATTGCTATTCTTGAAAAAACAGGTGCTCTAGACGGTTTAATCTATCATGTAATTAACAAATTTCGTAATCAGCAATTCCTTTTCATTTGTATAGTCGCCGCACTCTTTTCTATTCTCGGAACGACTGGTATTATCGTTAACTCAGTTATCGGCTTTATCCCCATCGGCATCATCGTTGCACGCACATTGAAATGGGACGCTATCGTTGGCGTAGCAATTATTTATTTAGGCACTTATGCTGGTTTTAATGCTACTATATTATCGCCCTCACCTTTAGGTATTTCACAAAAAATCGCAGAACTTCCGATGTTTTCAGGAATTGGTTTACGCACAGCAATTTATCTCTCTTTTTTACTTGCTACCATTCTATATATTAATTGGTACGTAAAACGCTTAAAAAAATCGAATAAAGGAAGCATACTCGGAGATAACTGGTTTCCAAGTAATGCTCTTTCAAGTGGAAAAGAAGCGCAGAAAACAGAAGTTCCTTGGACAATACGTCATAAATTAATTTTACTCGTTTCAGCTTTATCATTAATTACATTTTTAATTGGCGCTTTTCGTCTACATTGGACAGACGCAGAAATGACTGCTACTTTTATTTTCATAGCAATTACAGCCGGAATAATAGGTGGCATGAAAGCAAACGATATCGCTTCTACTTTTCTAGCAGGCTGCCAAAATCTCATATACGGTGCTTTGATCGTCGGAATGGCTCGTTGTATTTCAGTCATTTTAGAACAAGGCAAATTACTTGATACAATTGTTAATCAACTCGCACAGTCTCTCGAAGGACAAAGCCCTGTATTTGGCGTTATCGGTATGTATGTAAGTAGTGCCGCATTACATTTCCTTATTTCATCCGGGACAGGTGAATCTGTTATTTTCATTCCGATATTAGCTCCATTAGCTGATTTCATGCACATTACACGCCAAGTTACAGTACAAGCTGTTATGCTCGGCGAAGGTGTAGTGAACTGCCTCAATCCAACTTCCGGTGTTTTAATGGGCGTTCTCGCAGCGAGCGGCATTTCTTACGGAAAATGGATTCGATTTATGGCCCCTCTTGCATTTATTTGGTTTATCATTGGACTTATTTTTCTTATTGTTGGGGTTAATATTGAGTGGGGACCGTATTAAAAACTATGACACTCTCTCCTTATTATTTCACCGTTATCTTATAGTAATGATAAAAAGGATTGATCATAATAATCAATCCTTTTCACTTTCATCTCTCAAAACTAAATTTCTGCATCTAATAAATTGTGCTCGTAGTCAAAAGAAGCATGGATTCTATGTCCTCCAAATAAATCTCCATCATTATATTCACAATATATATCATTTTCTCTCATTACAATGTCCATAAGCGTAATAGACTTCTCAAATGTTTCTTTCGTTATATCATACTCCCCTGCGTCTACAGCCTCCCAATTTAAATGTTCATCATTCTCATCATATTCAGGCCAAAAATCATTTTTATACTCTATTAATTCTTCCGCTATAGCGACCTTAGCATTTTTATCAAATTCCTCTAAGCATATATAGGGGTAGCACCACATCTCTATCAAGCTAAGCCCGTGTAACGTCAATGATAAGCAAGATTGTTTCTTTTTTCGAAAGTCTATACGTAGATGCTTTAAAGATTTGCATACGAAATAAACCCTAACGGGTTTCACTTTTTTGAATTAAGCGGCTTGATTATCAGACATGGTACAATTGTAAACGACACCTAATATATCAAAGACCGTTTTTTTCTCATATCGATGAGATTTCCGCCCGTTTTGCTGTAGGAGATTGAACAGGCGAAGTAAAACCTTTGATAGCTCTTGGGTGTTTTTTTGTATAGTTTGGAATAGAAGAAGAAGAAAATAGTCTTTAATCATATATATGGCTTTATACTCACTAAGCTCTCGTTTTTTCTTCATGAGGAGCAATTGGCGCATTTGGAACATGATAGAAGAACAGAGTAGAATGGCAATCAATTGACCATATAAATGGCACTCCAATCGTTCTGGTTTTATCTTTTTACAATGATGAATTTGAAAGAATGACTTCCACGTTTTAAATAAAATTTCGATTTGCCAACGCAAAGAATACCAGTCATGTACCTGTCCCATCGGGACAATATCTGTAGGGGTGTTTGTCATATATACATTGATACCACTGAGTCGTTTACTACGAGGAGAATACTTCATTCCTTTCTTTTTTTCTCTTACGGCTTGATCTTGTAATCGTTTTTGTTGCTGTTGTTTTGTTAATCGATGAACAATTACACGAGCTGGTACTTTATCAATCATTCCTACATAAGCATCAGCTATTTCACATGTTTTTCCTGGTTGAAGGGAGTTCATTAACGTCTCCATATCTATCTGTATATACTCTGTACCTTTCTTAATTCTTCCGTCTTGAAAATAATCAGGGTTAGGGTTTTTTTGATACATACGTGTATTCGACTTGATACGAGAGATATAGTAGGCCTCTTTATCTTGTATATATTGAAGGTCTTTTAAATGAAAATAACCTAAATCCCGGATACATAAATCATTCGCTGTCACAGTTGGGGTACAAAGGGAGCCGTAAGTGCGATCATGTTGTTTACCTGGACCTGTATGAATATGTAGGAACTGTCCACTTAACAAATCATACTCAAGTTGAATTTTTATCCCAGCTGTATGGTTGCATCCTCCTGCACCTGGATAAACCGATGAAAATACATCCGGGAGTTGAAATGCAGTTGAATCTAAAATACGAATACGCTTGAAAACAGAAGTGTATGGAGAAGAAATCGGCATAGATGTGGCCAATTTTTTGCTTAGTAGTTCGGCTAGTAGGTGTTGTAAAAGTTGGACGGCCGCCTTATTAAACCGTTGATTCAGTCCCTCAGGACTGATGAGTACTTCTGTTGATGCTTCTAAACAGCTAGATAACTGAGTTAAAGAAGTCATAGCTACATTTTGGCTCACCCATACACATAAAGCTACTAAATCTTTTGCTTGGTACTTACTGGTTCGTTGTACAAAACCAACATCTCTAGCAAGATCCCGTAAGGTATTTGGAGATAAAAAACTTTGAATCTCTTGAGCAAATAGTTGTAATTCATTGGATACAGAAATAGACATAAAAAACGCCATCCTTTCCTATGATTCTACAGAAAGAATAGCGTATTTTTTCTTTTTATGGATACATTTTTTTAGCTCGATGGCAATGTGGTGTTACCTCAAATATAATTATTTTATTTGAAGGTCTCTTTTAAATTTTTTTCAAATCTTTTCATAGGTTGATATACAAGGACGTGTAGTGATAAACCTATCACTGCAGTAATGTTTAAAATAATACTTATAATCATTAAAGACCATTCTATAGTTGGAGAAAAGTATCCGTTCGTACTTAATGTAGCAGAACTTACACCTAGTATTAAAATCACTATTAGTAAAGGTAAGTTTTTAACCAATTTGAATCCCCCCTTTAAATATAATATCTTTATATTATTATATCACACACTAGGTTATGTAATTAATATAAGATAGTTATCTATGGGAATTTAACATATTTTTTCGTTTTGGGGGTGACCTATTTTTTTAGCTTGATAGCGATGTGGGCGGTACCCTTTATTGTAAAAAGACAACAAAGTTATTAAATTTTTAAACCTAAAACAAGCATAACCCCGTTCTAAATTTAGGACGGGGTTAAAATATAGTTTTTAAATTTTCGATATAAGATACTTAACTTTACTCAAAAATATAACAATAAAGTCGTTTGAAAATCTAAGGTTTATTCAAAAATAGCGCCCAATTGTTGAAGAAGATTCATTCTATCCCCTTAAGTCCCCAATATTTTTTAGGGAAAATAATTATTTCGTCTACATAATTAAATAAGCGATTGACTTTGGGATAATTCAACCTAAAGTTCTATTTTATATTTTTTTTGCTGCATAATCACCATAAAAGTAAGTGTTCTCTAACTCACTGTATTTAGGAGAAGCAATTATAGTGTACTTACCATTTTCATCAACTTCAAACAAAGCTACATTATTATATTCCGATCCCCCATTCGAATCATCTACTAACATATCTATGTTGTATATCCCTTTTGTTAATACTCCACTTTTTTGAAAGTCCTCA
>NZ_DALYZR010000013.1:0-91134 GCF_031983925.1 Bacillus sp. (in: firmicutes)
CAACGGGAGCAACAGGTCCAACGGGAGTGACAGGAATAACGGGAGCAACAGGTCCGACCGGAGCGACAGGAATAACGGGAGCAACGGGTCCGACCGGAGCGACAGGAATAACGGGAGCAACAGGTCCAACCGGAGCGACGGGAGTAACCGGAGCAACAGGTCCGACCGGAGCGACAGGAATAACGGGAGCAACAGGTTCAACAGGAGCGACGGGAGCAACAGGTTCAACGGGTCCAACCGGAGCAACAGGAATAACGGGAGCAACAGGTTCAACGGGAGCAACAGGTTCAACGGGAGCAACAGGTTCAACGGGAGCAACGGGTCCAACGGGAGCGACGGGTTCAACAGGTTCAACCGGCCCAACGGGAATAACAGGTACAAGTATCACGGCGACGTATGCATTTGCAAATAATACGTCGGGTTCAGCGATATCGGTACTTCTTGGTGGAACGAATGTCCCGCTTCCAAATAATCAAAACATCGGTCCAGGAATTACTGTTTCTGGTGGAAATACAGTATTTACGGTTGCAAATGCTGGGAATTATTATATTTCATATACGATTAATATAACGGCTTCATTATTAGTCAGTTCTCGTATTACAATTAATGGAGCACCACTTGCTGGAACGATCAATTCTCCTGCGTTAGCAACGACATCATTTAGCGCAACAATTATTACAACTCTTGCAGCAGGAGATGCTATTAGTTTGCAACTATTTGGTTTGTTAGCTGTTGCAACATTATCAACAACTACACCAGGAGCTGTGTTAACGATAATAAGATTAAGCTAAATAATAACTCTCTTACTTTTTTAGATTAGGAGAGTTTATACATATAATAAGAAGTTAATGAAGTAAAGCATAGTTATACAAAAGTCAGAATATTATGATTGTAACGTTATGGTGACTATAATATAATGAAAACAACCTCATGAATGAACATTCATTTATTTTTATGTATTTGAAGGGGGAATGAAGATGGAAAAACCATGGTTGAAAAATTATCCAGAGGAAATTCCAAGTACAATTTCTTATGATATTCAGCCGCTTCATAAATATGTAGAACAGATGGCTTCTCGCTACCCAGAAAAGAAAGCGCTTCACTTTTTGGGGAAGGATATTACATTTTCAGACTTTCATGATAAGGTGAAGAGATTTGCAAATTATCTTCAAAAGCTCGGTGTGGAAAAGGGTGATCGAGTTGCTATTATGTTGCCGAACTGTCCGCAAGCTGTAATTGGTTATTACGGTACATTACTTGCAGGAGGTATCGTAGTACAAACAAATCCACTATATACAGAAAGAGAATTAGAATATCAGCTTCATGACTCGGGAGCAAAAGTCATTCTTTGCCTCGATTTAGTATTTCCAAGAGTGACGAATGTTCAATCTGTTACAAAATTTGAGCATATTATCGTAACGCGTATTGCGGACTTTTTACCCTTCCCTAAAAATCTATTGTATCCATTTGTGCAGAAAAAACAGTCGAATTTAGTTGTGAAAGTATCAGAGAGTGAAACGATTCATCTTTGGAACTCAGTAGAAAAAGAAGTGAATACGGATGTTGAAGTGCCTTGTGATCCTGAAAATGATTTAGCTCTTTTACAGTACACAGGAGGAACAACTGGATTTCCGAAGGGTGTTATGTTAACGCATAAAAACCTCGTTTCTAACACTTTGATGGGAGTTCAATGGTTATATAATTGCAAAGAAGGAGAAGAAGTCGTTCTTGGGGTTCTTCCATTTTTCCACGTGTACGGCATGACGGCTGTCATGAATTTAAGTATTATGCAAGGATACAAAATGGTTCTTATTCCAAAATTTGATATGAAAATGGTTTTTGAAGCGATTAAGAAGCATAAAGTGACATTATTTCCAGGGGCACCAACTATTTATATCGCTCTTTTAAATAGCCCGCTTTTAAAAGAATACGATATATCTTCTATTCGTGCTTGTATTAGTGGATCAGCACCACTGCCAGTAGAAGTACAGGAAAAGTTCGAAACAGTTACAGGGGGCAAACTAGTAGAGGGATATGGTTTAACAGAATCATCTCCAGTTACACATAGTAATTTTTTATGGGAAAAGCGAGTGCCAGGTAGCATTGGAGTTCCGTGGCCAGATACAGAAGCAATGATTATGTCGCTTGAAACTGGTGAGGCATTACCACCGGGAGAAATCGGTGAAATTGTAGTAAAAGGTCCTCAAATTATGAAAGGATATTGGAATAAGCCAGAAGAAACAGCAGCTGTACTGCAAGATGGATGGCTCCATACAGGCGATGTTGGCTATATGGATGAAGATGGCTTTTTCTATGTGAAAGATCGTAAGAAAGATATGATTGTTGCGAGTGGATTTAATGTGTATCCTCGTGAAGTAGAAGAAGTATTATATGAGCATGAAAAAGTGCAAGAAGTAGTGACGATTGGAGTTCCCGATCCATACCGAGGAGAGACAGTTAAAGCGTTTGTTGTGTTAAAAGAAGGTACAGAGTGTTCTGAGGAAGAATTAAATCAGTTTGCTCGTAAATATTTAGCGGCCTATAAAGTGCCGAAAGTATATGAGTTTAGAGATGAACTGCCGAAAACGACAGTCGGAAAAATTTTACGCCGTGTCCTAATTGATGAAGAGAAAAGAAAGAATGAGGATGAGCAAACGGGCTAAGGCCCTTTCTTTTTGAAAAAATAGGATTGACACTTTTCTAAATAGTCAGTATTATAAGAATATGAATGACTATTCATTCAGTCAGTCATCTTCTTGAAGGGGACAGTAAAGTGAAGAAAAATAGACCGAAATACAATCAAATTATTGATGCGGCAGTCATTGTGATTGCGGAGAATGGGTACCATCAAGCGCAAGTTTCTAAAATAGCAAAGCAAGCTGGGGTAGCGGATGGCACGATTTATTTATATTTTAAAAATAAAGAAGATATATTAATATCCTTATTCCAAGAGAAGATGGGAGAATTTGTCGAAACAATTCGTCAAAAAACAGCAGGAATTGAAAGCGCTGTATCGAAGTTATTCATGTTGGTAGAAACGCACTTCTTGCTGTTGTCACAAAATGATCCTCTTGCTATCGTTACGCAATTAGAGCTAAGACAGTCCAATCAAGAATTACGCCTAAAAATAAATGAAGTATTAAAAGGCTACTTACAAGTTATGGATGAGATTTTAGAGACAGGTATAAAGCAAGGTGAATTTCGAGCGGATTTAAATGTTCGCGTGGCAAGACAAATGATCTTTGGAACAGTAGATGAAGTTGTGACCAATTGGGTAATGAGCGATCATAAGTATGATCTGGTCGCACTTTCAAAAACGGTACATGGGCTACTTATTGCAGCTTGTGGTTATCGTCAATAATGGGAGGGATCATGTTGAAATTCCTATCTGTAAGAGTTGAAGATCATATCGCGGTGGCTACGTTAAATCATGCGCCAGCTAACGCGATGTCTTCACAAGTTATGCATGACGTTACTGAATTAATTGATCAAGTGGAGAAGGATGATAACATTCGTGTTGTTGTTATTCACGGTGAAGGGCGTTTCTTCTCGGCGGGAGCAGATATTAAAGAATTTACATCTGTTACTGAAGCGAAGCAAGCGACTGAATTAGCGCAGCTTGGACAAGTTACGTTTGAGCGCGTTGAAAAATGTTCAAAACCAGTTATCGCGGCAATTCATGGAGCGGCACTTGGCGGCGGCCTTGAGTTTGCTATGTCTTGCCACATGCGCTTTGCAACTGAAAGTGCAAAACTTGGTTTACCTGAATTAACACTTGGATTAATTCCTGGATTTGCAGGTACACAGCGATTACCACGTTATGTTGGGAAAGCGAAAGCTTGTGAAATGATGTTAACAAGTACACCGATTACTGGTGCAGAAGCATTAAAATGGGGACTAGTTAACGGAGTTTTTGCTGAAGAAACATTTTTAGATGATACGCTTAAAGTTGCAAAACAGATTGCTGGAAAAAGCCCAGCGACGACTCGTGCTGTACTAGAGTTATTGCAAACGACGAAATCGTCTCATTATTATGAAGGTGTACAACGCGAAGCTCAAATCTTTGGTGAAGTATTTACGAGTGAAGATGGAAGAGAAGGTGTAGCAGCGTTTTTAGAAAAACGTAAGCCTTCATTTAGCGGCAGGTAGTTTAATTATTTTTTAATATAAATTAACAGAAAATTAGAATTGATAGAATCTTTCTGAAAAACAAGGGGGTAAATGGAATGAACATCTACGTACTCATGAAACGAACATTTGATACAGAAGAAAAAATCGTAATTAAAAACGGTGCAATTTACGATGGCGAAGCGGAATTCATCATCAACCCTTACGATGAATATGCAATTGAAGAAGCAATTCAAGTAAGAGATGCACAAGGTGGAGAAGTTACTGTCGTAACAGTTGGTGGCGAAGATAGCGAGAAAGAACTTCGTACGGCGTTAGCGATGGGCTGCGATAAAGCGGTATTAATTAATATTGAAGATGATGTAGAAAATGGTGACCAGTTCACGACTGCAAAAGTGCTTGCTGAATATTTAAAAGATAAAGATGCAGATTTAATTTTAGGCGGAAACGTTGCAATTGATGGTGCATCTGGACAAGTTGGCCCGCGTGTAGCTGAAGCGTTAAATATTCCGTATGTAACGACAATTACAAAACTTGCAATTGACGGTAAAAACGTGAAGATTGAGCGTGATGTTGAAGGCGATACAGAAGTGATTGAAACTTCATTGCCAGTATTAGTAACAGCACAACAAGGTTTAAATGAACCACGTTATCCATCGCTTCCAGGTATTATGAAAGCGAAGAAAAAGCCACTAGAAGAATTAGAATTAGATGATTTAGATTTAGAAGAAGATGATGTGGAAGCAAAGACAAAAACAATTGAAATCTATTTGCCTCCTAAGAAAGATGCAGGAAAAGTGTTACAAGGCGAGCTGCAAGATCAAGTAAAAGAACTTGTATCGTTGCTCCATACAGAAGCGAAAGTAATCTAATAAAATACGAAATTATATATGCAGGAGGGAAAATCTATGGCTCGTAAAGTATTAGTAATGGGTGAAGTTCGTGATGGATCGCTACGTAACGTTTCATTTGAAGCGGTAGCAGCAGCAAAAACAATTGCAGAAGGCGGTGAAGTAGTAGGTCTTCTAGTTGGAGACAGCGTTGCCTCTTTTGCAAATGAGTTGATTCATTACGGTGCAGATCGCGTTGTGACAGTTGAAAATGATAAATTAAAATCATATACATCTGATGGGTATGCACAAGCATTTTTAGCTGTATATGCTGAAGAAAATCCAGAAGGTATTGTATTTGGACATACAGCACTTGGTAAAGATTTATCACCAAAATTAGCAGCGAAGCTTGAAGCTGGTCTAGTTTCTGACGTAACTGCTTTAGAAGTTGAAGGTGGAAATGTTATCTTTACTCGTCCAATTTACTCTGGTAAAGCGTTTGAGAAGAAGATTGTAACAGACGGCATCTTATTTGCGACAGTGCGTCCAAATAACATCGCAACGCTTGAAAAAGATGAGTCTCGCAGTGGTGACGTGTCTTCTATTACAGTAGATGTGAAAGACTTACGTACAATCATTCAAGATGTCGTCCGTAAGACGGCAGAGGGCGTTGATCTTTCTGAAGCAAAAGTTATTATCGCTGGCGGACGCGGTGTGAAGAGTGAAGAAGGATTCAAGCCATTAAAAGAGTTAGCTGACGTATTAGGCGGCGCTGTTGGAGCATCTCGTGGTGCTTGTGACGCTGAGTATTGCGATTACTCATTACAAATTGGTCAAACTGGTAAAGTTGTTACACCAGACCTGTACATTGCATGTGGTATTTCTGGTGCGATTCAGCATTTAGCTGGTATGTCTAACTCAAAAATAATCGTTGCGATCAATAAAGATCCAGAAGCAAGTATTTTCAAAGTAGCTGACTACGGTATTGTTGGCGATCTATTTGAAGTTGTACCTCTTTTAACAGAAGAGTTTAAAAAGTTAAAAGTACATTCATGATTTGAGTACCCTTGAGTTCCAAGTGAAGTACCCCTATATATAGAAAAAGGTGAGAGATCCCCTGTCTCTCATCTTTTTAGTATGTAATCCGTATTTTTATATAGTATAAAGGAACACTTTTTTGTTACAATACATAACGATACATATTATTCGCCACGTATATAAGTTAATGATATACTCTTGGTAGAATATACTTGAAGGAGGAAATAAAATGGCAATTGTAAACGCAAATGACCAAAGCTTCGCAGCTGAAACTAGCGAAGGTGTTGTATTATTAGATTTCTGGGCACCTTGGTGTGGACCTTGTAAAATGATCGCTCCTGTATTAGAGGAAATTGATGCAGAACTAGGCGAAAAAGTAAAAGTAGTAAAAGTAGACGTGGATGAAAATCAAGAAACTGCTCGTCAATTCGAAGTAATGAGCATTCCAGCTCTTTTCGTATTAAAAGACGGTAAAGTAGTTGATCAAGCGTTAGGTTACAAACCGAAAGAAGCGTTAGTGGAATTAGTTTCTAAACACTTCTAAAATAAAAGGGCTACCATTTGGTAGCTTTTTTTATTTTCCTTTTTTACACCTTTCCGTTACAATAAAAGAACGTATGTTGGGTGTTTTGGCATAGTATGTTTTCATGTGAAAATAAAAATGCTAAGCATGTAGAAATGGAGGGTAACGAGTGCACGAACATTTAAAAGAGAAATTGGCTATTTTACCAGATCAACCTGGTTGTTATTTAATGAAAGATAAGCAAGGAACGGTTATATATGTCGGAAAGGCAAAAGTGCTTAAAAATCGTGTGCGCTCGTACTTTACTGGTTCGCATGACGGGAAAACACTTCGGCTAGTAGGAGAAATTGTAGATTTTGAATATATTGTAACCTCCTCAAATCTAGAGGCTCTCATTTTAGAGTTGAACTTAATAAAAAAGCATGATCCAAAATATAACATTCAATTAAAAGATGATAAAACATATCCTTTTATTAAAATTACAGCTGAGAAACAACCACGATTACTTATTACGAGAAATGTAAAAAAGGATAAGGGAAAGTATTTTGGCCCTTATCCGAATGCACAATCAGCTCATGAAACGAAAAAACTGCTAGATCGTATGTATCCGCTTCGTAAGTGCTCAAATATGCCCGATAAAGTTTGTTTATATTATCATATGGGTCAATGTTTAGCGCCTTGTGTGAAAGAAGTGACGGAAGAACAAAACAAAGAAATTGTAGATGAAATTATTAAGTTTTTAAATGGTGGGCATAAAGAAGTTCGTTCAGAATTAGAAACAAAAATGTATGAAGCTTCAGAGAAACTAGAGTTTGAACGTGCAAAAGAGTTACGTGATCAAATCGCTCATATCGATGCGATTATGGAAAAACAAAAGATGATTATGAGTGATTTAGTGGATCGTGATGTGTTTGGGTATGCAGTTGATAAAGGGTGGATGTGTGTTCAAGTTTTCTTCGTTCGAAAAGGAAAGCTAATCGAACGTGATGTTTCTATGTTTCCAATCTACGACGAACCAGAAGAGGGATTCTTAACGTTTATCGGTCAATTTTATGAAAACAGCAGTCATTTTAAGCCGAAGGAAATCGTCGTTCCAGGAAGTATCGATTCAGAATTAGTAGAACGCTTTTTAGAAGTGGAAGCGACACAGCCGAAACGCGGTAAGAAAAAAGATCTTGTAGAACTGGCAAATAAAAATGCGAAGATTGCTCTTGAAGAGAAATTCTATTTAATTGAGCGCGATGAAGAGCGAACGATTAAAGCTGTAGAGAATTTAGGGAAGCGGCTCGGAATTGAAACGCCTCATCGTATTGAAGCGTTTGATAACTCAAATATTCAAGGCACAAATCCTGTTTCTGCAATGATTGCTTTTATTGATGGGAAACCAGCTAAGAAAGAATACAGGAAATATAAAATTAAAACGGTTCAAGGGCCAGATGATTATGAGTCTATGAGAGAAGTTGTGAGACGCCGTTATACAAGGGCACTGAAAGAGAACTTACCTTTACCAGATTTAATCATTATTGATGGCGGAAAAGGCCATCTGGCGGCTGCAAGTGATATTCTAGAAAATGAGCTCGGTTTATATATTCCGATGGCAGGTCTTGTGAAAGATGACAAACATAAAACATCCCATTTAATTATTGGGGATCCACCTGAACCTGTGATGCTTGAGAGAAATAGCCAAGAATTTTATTTATTGCAGCGCATTCAAGATGAGGTGCATCGATTTGCAATTACATTCCATCGTCAATTACATGGGAAATCTGTCATTCAATCGGCACTCGATGATATTCCTGGAATTGGAGATAAACGAAAAAAGATATTGTTAAAACATTTCGGATCGCTAAAAAAGATGAAAGAGGCTTCTGTAACAGAATTTGTCGAAGCGGGTATGCCGAAAAATGTCGCAGAGACGATTTATACTTATTTAGCGGATAAGAAGACGTTGTAGTTTACAACGTCTTCTATTTTTTGGTATAATTTCTGAAGATTTAAAATAAATTCAAATGAATGAAAATGCAAAAAGTCAACTAAACTGATATGTCTAGTTGACTGCGGGTAATGCTACACTTCAATGAGATCTTTTATATCCCATTTTACAAGAAATGTAATAGAGTCTGAACGTTTTTTCTTTTCTTCGTAGGACTCTGCAACGACGTTTCGTTGCTTTTGAATTTGTTCAGCGATGAACCCAGCTTCTAATTGATAAGAAGAATGTCTTTTTTGTTTTTGACGTTCAGCGATGAGTGTGCCTTTAAGTTGGAACTGCATTTCACGACGCTTATGTTCAATAATGCTTAAAGTGCCCCAGCCAGCTTTTTCAAAGAACTGAATGACTTCTTCAATTGTGTCTAGTGGATATTTTCTTGCAAGGTTTCTACCGGACCAGTATAAAATACCATCTAGATCGTTACCGATTAAATCAGGTAGTAATTCTTCACGTAGCAATTCGTAAGCGAAGGCGTTCAATGAAACATCTTCTAAAGATGTTGTATCGATTGTATTTTTACTCACAATATTCCCCTCTTTCTATAGGGATTATTATATAACATTTCTCATTTATAAAAACAGATTTTTCTTTGGGAAAATCTGAATATATAAGAAGAAAAAAAGAATTGGCAAATTATATGCAAATTATGTATACGTTTTCTTGACGCTTCGACAAAAATAGGAGTAAAATGAACTTGGTATCAAATTATGCTGAAATATTTCGAATAATTTTTTCAGTTTTTCTTATGCCAATAGTGAAAAAACATTATTGCCATAAACTAATCTGAAAACAGCAGTCAATCATTCAAGGGGGGTAATGGGGACATGAAAGGCCGCGAGTATACGTTTCGTAAGTGGCACTCATTAATGGGGGTCATCCCGGTTGGTGTCTTTTTGACGCAACATTTAATTGTAAACAACTTTGCAACACGAGGAGCAGAGGCTTTTAACAAAGCTGCAGGCTTTATGGAGCTCCTTCCATTCCGGTATGCGCTAGAAATTTTCATTATCTTTTTACCAATACTGTACCATGCTATATATGGTTTATATATTGCATTTACAGCTAAGAACAATGCGGTTTCTTACGGTTATTTCCGTAACTGGATGTTCGTCTTCCAAAGAATTTCAGGTATCGTTACACTGATTTTCATTTCTTGGCACGTCTGGGAAACTCGTATTCAAGCAGCGTTAGGTAAAGAGGTAAACTATGATATGATGGCAGATATTTTAAACAATCCAGCTATGTTTGCATTCTACTTAGTTGGTGTTGTTTCAACAATTTTCCACTTTGCAAATGGACTATGGACATTCTGCATCAGCTGGGGAATTACAGTATCTCCACGTTCACAAAGAATCTCTACTTATGTAACATTAGCTATTTTCTTAGGTCTATCTTATGTAGGTGTGAGTGCATTATTAGCGTTCATCGATCCACAGCTAGCAAACCAGTAAGGAGTGGGAGAGCATGAAAGGGAAACTTATAGTAGTCGGCGGTGGCTTGGCTGGCTTAATGGCAACGATTAAAGCGGCGGAAGCAGGAGTAAATGTTGAACTGTTCTCTTTAGTACCAGTAAAACGTTCGCATTCTGTATGTGCCCAAGGTGGAATTAACGGTGCCGTAAATACGAAAGGTGAAGGGGATTCTCCATGGATCCACTTTGACGATACAATTTATGGTGGGGACTTCTTAGCGAACCAACCACCAGTTAAAGCAATGTGTGAAGCAGCACCTGGTATCATTCATTTAATGGACCGTATGGGTGTTATGTTCAACCGTACGGAAGAAGGACTTCTTGATTTCCGTCGTTTTGGTGGAACGCAACATCACCGTACAGCATTTGCTGGTGCAACAACTGGACAGCAATTACTATACGCATTAGATGAGCAAGTACGTCGTCACGAAGTAGCAGGACTTGTAACGAAATATGAAGGTTGGGATTTCTTACGAGCTGTTATTGATGATGAAGGTGTGTGCCGAGGAATCGTTGCACAAGACTTACAAACTATGGAGATTAGAAGTTTCCGAGCTGATGCCGTGATTATGGCAACAGGGGGCCCTGGTATCATCTTCGGAAAATCAACAAACTCCATTATCAATACAGGTACAGCAGCTTCTGCTGTATATCAACAAGGCGCATATTATGCAAACGGTGAGTTCATTCAAATTCACCCAACGGCAATTCCTGGAGACGATAAATTACGTCTGATGAGTGAATCTGCACGTGGTGAAGGTGGACGTGTTTGGACATATAAAGATGGTAAACCATGGTACTTCTTAGAAGAAAAATATCCGGCTTACGGAAACCTTGTACCTCGTGATATCGCAACGCGTGAAATCTTTGATGTTTGCGTAGAGCAAAAACTAGGTATTAACGGTGAAAACATGGTGTACTTAGATCTTTCTCATAAAGATCCGAAAGAACTAGATATTAAACTTGGTGGAATTATTGAAATCTATGAGAAATTTACAGGTGACGATCCTCGTAAACTACCAATGAAAATCTTCCCAGCTGTTCACTATTCAATGGGCGGGCTATGGGTTGATTATAAGCAGATGACAAGCATTCCAGGTTTATTTGCAGCAGGTGAGTGTGATTATTCTATGCACGGTGGTAACCGTCTTGGCGCGAACTCACTGTTATCAGCAATTTACGGTGGTATGGTAGCAGGACCAAATGCAATTGAATATATGAAAGGTCTTTCTAAATCATCAGATGCCGTTTCATCTACTGTGTATGAACAAAATGAATTAATCGAAACAGAGAAATTTAACAATATTTTAACGCTTGATGGTAACGAAAATGCGTATGTTCTTCATAAAGAGCTTGGAGAATGGATGACAGATAACGTTACAGTAGTTCGTGAAAATAAAAAATTATTAGAAACAGATGCAAAAATTGAAGAGTTAATGGCTCGCTACAAACGTATTAACATTAACGATACAGCGAGATGGAGCAACCAAGGTGCTTCATTTACACGCCAACTTGCAAATATGTTTGAATTAGCACGTGTTATTACAATTGGCGCATATAACCGTAATGAGAGCCGTGGGGCGCATTACAAACCTGAATTCCCAAATCGTGATGATGCAAACTTCTTAAAAACTACGATGGCGAAATTTGAAGGAGAAGGAAATGCACCGGCATTCCATTACGAAGACGTGGATATTTCATTAATTAAACCACGTAAACGTGATTATTCTTCAAAACACGATGTAGCTGCTAAGAGTGAAGAGAAGGGGGATAAACAACATGTCTGAGAAAACAATCCGCCTCATCATTACGAGACAAGACGGACCAGATGCGCAAGCGTTTGACCAAGAGTTTGAAATTCCGTATCGTCCGAATATGAATATTATTTCGGCGCTTATGGAAATTCGTCGTAATCCTGTCGATGCAAAAGGAAACAAAACAACTCCGATTGCATGGGATATGAACTGTTTAGAGGAAGTATGTGGTGCATGTTCGATGGTGATTAACGGAAAACCACGTCAATCATGTACAGCTCTTATCGATCAATTAGAACAACCAATTCGCTTAAAACCGATGAAGACATTCCCGGTTGTTCGTGACTTACAAGTTGACCGTAGTCGCATGTTTAATGCTCTAAAACGTGTTAAAGCTTGGATTCCAATTGATGGTACGTATGACTTAGGACCAGGACCAAGAATGCCTGAGAAGAAACGTCAATGGGCTTATGAGCTTTCAAAATGTATGACATGTGGTGTTTGCTTAGAATCATGTCCAAACGTAAATAGTAAATCGGACTTTATTGGACCAGCTCCGTTATCACAAGCTCGTCTATTCAACTCACATCCAACGGGTGAAATGCATAAAGCAGATCGCTTACGTGCAATTATGGGTGATGGAGGACTTGCAAACTGTGGTAACTCTCAAAACTGTGTGCAATCATGTCCAAAGGGTATTCCGTTAACAACTTCAATTGCGGCGTTAAACCGTGATACAACAATTCAATCGTTCAAAGATTTCTTTGGTAGCGACAATAACTATTAAAAAATATTGCCTCTTCATTTCGAAGGGGCAATATTTATAACTGTATTATTCTGTTTATTCTGTTTATTTTGAAGTGAAAAGGAGAGGGAACAATGAAGAGAATTTCTTATATTGAAGACTTTGAGCAATGGGAAAGTGGTTTTTCGTTTTACAATCCTGTAAAGGTTCGTTTTGGTGAAGTAGATATGTTTGGACATGTAAATAATGTCGTTGCCTTTACCTATTTTGAAGAAGCACGTATCGCATTGTTTAAAGAACTTGGATTTATGCAAGAATGGACGCATGAATCTTCAGAAACGATGATTGTTGTTGCGGATTTACAATGTAATTTTATTAAGCAAATATATTTTGATGAACAGTTGAAGGTGTATGTAAAAGCTGGATCAGTTGGAAATTCTTCATTAGATTTGCATTATATGGTGAAGAATGCAGAAGGAGAAGTTTGTTTAGTTGGTCGTGGAATGATGGTCCAAGCGTCGAAAAAAACGGGAAGAGGCGAACCGTGGCCTGAAGAGTGGAAGAAAAAATTAATACAATGATAGAGTGAAAGAAAAATAAGAGAGCAATTTGCTCTCTTATTTTTTGTCTTCCATCGCCTCTTCTAATGTTAAATGATGTTTATATATGTATGTAGCGTATGGATTTCCAACGTAGCGCAAATGCCACGGTTCATATGAGTATTCTGTTGTTTCTGTTTTATCTTCTAAATAACGAATGACAAAGCCAAATTCATGAGCATGTTTTGCAACCCATTTACCTTCGTTTGTCTCTCCAAAAATAGGCTCTAATTGGAATTTAGCAGATTTTGAACTAATATCCATTGCTAAACCAGTTTGATGTTCACTCGTACCGGGAATGGCACTTACTGAATCCGCCTCAGCTTTTCCTTGACGTCTAACGTATGTATCATGTAATGATTTTTGGCGTTTGTATGAACGATAACCAGATACAGCTGTAAGTTCAAGTCCTTCTTTCTTTGCCGCTTCAAACATACTTTCAAGCGCATCTGCAGCATCTTTGCGCAGCAATGTTTTTTCTTTATCTTTTGGACTAGTAAATGGTACGTTTGGTCTCGTTAAGTCTTCAGGTGTGTATCCGTCTGGTAGTTTTCGATGTTTATTAACTAATACAAGATTAGACTCTGGATTTGTTACAACGGAAAAATCATTGTCTAGCTTCTTTGCATTATGATCAGCTTTTGGAAAAGCAGGAATCTCTTCTTTTTGGTGGTTACTATGCTGTTGACTTTCGACAGCTTTCGCATTATTTTGTAGTGGTGATTTAGAACTAAAGTAAGCGAAAGAAGTGATACCGATTACAATAGTAGTGGCAGAAATAATAATTATCTTTTTCATGATGCCTTGTAATCACAGTCCTTTCTTAATAAAATGTGTATCGTTTCTTATTATAAGTCTAGTTTAATGAAAAAGAAATATAAGAGTCGTAACGTAATAGAAATGCAAAGAAAATGTCAGAAAATGTGTGAAATTGTAGTATTTTTTTATATAATTCATTTCTTGTCTTTCATGAAATTCATTTTTTATGTAATATATATACATAAGAAGATGTAGCGATTATCGAGAATAAAGAACTTCTTGTATAGACTAGGAGTGAATGGGAATGGATTTTGCAACACTTATTGGAATTATTTTAGGAGTAGTGGCGGTAGTAGTAGGAATGGTCGTCAAGGGCGCTGACGTAATGGCCTTAGTTAATCCTGCCGCAGCATTAATTATTTTCGTTGGTACATTTGCTGCAGTATGTATAGCATTTCCAATGAATCAATTAAAAAAGATTCCAAAATTATTTAAAGTTCTTTTTGGTTCTAATAAAAAAGATTTAAGTTATGAACAGTTGCTAGAATTGTTTGTTCATTGGACATCTGAAAGTAGAAAATACGGTATTTTGTCTTTAGAGCAGCAATTAGACAAAATTCAAGATGAATTTCTTTTGCGTGGTATGAAATTTGTGATTGATGGCGTATCTGCAGAAGATTTAGAACAAATTTTAGAAGCTGAATTAGAAGCAATTGAAGAAAGGCATGCAAAGGGAGCAGCAATTTTTTCTCAAGCTGGTACATATGCACCAACATTAGGGGTTTTAGGTGCTGTTATTGGTCTTGTAGCTGCACTTGGTAATTTAACTGATATTGAAAAGTTAGGTCACGCTATTTCGGGTGCATTTATTGCAACGATTTTTGGTATTTTCTCAGGTTATATACTATGGCATCCATTTGCAAATAAATTAAAGCAAAAATCTGCAGCTGAATTAGAGAAAAAACGTTTAATTATTGATTGTCTATTAATGTTACAAGAAGGTACATATCCGTTTATTATGAAGAACCGCATTTTAGGTGCACTTTCTGCAACTGAGCGCAAAAAGCTTGAAAAAGGGGCAGAAAAAAATGCGGAGTAAAAAAAATAGAAGAAGTAAAAAGAAAAAACACGAAGAACATATCGATGAAACTTGGCTAATCCCTTATTCTGATATGTTAACGTTGTTGTTTGCATTGTTCATCGTTTTATTCGCAATGAGCAGTATAGATGCTGCTAAGTTTAAACAGATGGCTGTTGCTTTTCGAAGTGAATTAGCTGGTGGAACAGGTAACAAAGAATTTTTAAGTGATCAGAAGCCAAATGATGAAAAGGAATTATCAGCAAGTAGTTTAGAGTCTGAGAAGATTAAAAAGAATGCTGAAGCTGAAGTAAAGCAACAAGAAATGAACGAATTAAAAGCGGTACAAAAAGGTATTGATAAGTATATTGAGGAAAATCGATTATCTTCTTCTTTTAAAACTGATTTAACAGAAAAGGGATTGAAGGTAACGATATTAGAAAATGTACTATTTGATTCTGGGAAAGCGGACGTAAAATTAGAATCGTTAAGTATTGCGAAAGAAATGTCTAATTTACTTGTTTCAGCATCACCTCGTGAAATCACAGTATCTGGACATACAGATAATGTTCCTATTGCAAATGCGCAATTTGCATCGAACTGGGAATTAAGTACGCAGCGGGCAGTTAATTTTATGCAAGTATTACTGCAAAATAAAGAATTACAACCAGGAAAATTTAGTGCAGTTGGTTACGGAGAATACCGGTCAATTGCTCCAAATGATACGCAAGAAGGAAAAGCGAAAAATAGACGTGTAGAAGTGTTTATTTTACCTTTAACGAGAAATTTGCAATAAAAGAGGATGGCACATGCCATCCTCTTTTATTTTGCATCAAATGATTTTAAGTTGTCATGGCGGATTTTATCTTTTTCTGCATCTGATTTTTTGAAATCATAATCATATAAAGCGCCTTCCCAATCGCCATACATTGGATTTGGGAAAATAATAAATTTCTCCCCAAATTGTGCTTTTGAATCTGAGACTGCTTGGTTTCGGTCCTTTACAGACTTTCCATCAAAACCAGTGAAGTCAGATAAGTTATCACCGAAGAATAAAACGATATCATGTGTTTGAGAAACGAGTTCACGACGTTTTTCTTTTCCTTTTTCTTTCGGGTCTTGTAGTAATATATGTTCTTTCGTTGCTTGAGGAGCGCCTACACGCTCAAGGTTTTTAATTGTTGCATCTAGTTGGTTTGTTTTACGATTTGAGATGTAGTAAATATCTACACCTTTAGACTCTGTATATTTTAAGAAATCAATTGCACCTGGAAGGGCCTCAGCTTCAGCCTTATTAATCCAATCATCCCATTTATACGGATAGCCTTTTCCTGTTTTTACGCTCATTGCTTGATGAGGACTGTTATCTAAAACAGTTTCATCTAAATCAAGTACGATAGCGGGTTTTTTCTCGGTTCCTTTTGCAAGAGCTGCATCAAGCTTCAATTGACCGATATTGTATCCTTGGTAGTACAATGCTTTCGTTTCACCGGCTGTTTGATACCATAAATCAGCCATTAATTGCTGGTCTGTTAATTTTACTTTCTCTTCTTTCGCCACTGTTTTCTCTTGCGTTCCTGAACATGCTACAAGCGATGTAGATAGAACCGCTACAGATAATAAAGTGGTAATGCCCCTCTTCATCTTCATATGTATCCTCCTTGATGTTAAAAAATCATCTTATATTATATATTAAAATATAAAATTTTTTTATGAACATTTGCATATTGTCTTTTGTATATGTAGTAGTATGTCCTATATTAGAAAGATGAGAAAAAATGATGGGAATTATTTTGACAAGTTTAATTGTCGAAATGACAATAATAATTGACAAATCGTACGATAATATTTACAATTTTAACTAAATAGAACAAATGATGGATTAAGGCGGTGTTACATATTAAGAGGATAAAGTGTAGTGCTATATTTTATCTTGTATAAACATAGTCTTTGAAAGAGAGTATGAATGATAGTAAAGGGGAGGCTTTATACTTTGAGTTTACAAATTCAAAACTTAACGAAACAATTTGGGGAATCAAAAGCAGTTAACGGCTTGCAAATTTCATTACCAAAAGGTGAAGTGTTAGGATTGCTTGGACGAAACGGTGCAGGAAAAACAACGACAATCAAAATGCTTCTCGGATTATTAACGCCTAATGAAGGGTCTATTACATGGGATGGAAAATCATTTGGGACTAGTGGAGTAACGATAGGGTACTTACCAGAAGAAAGAGGCTTATATACAAAAAGTAGAGTAGTAGACCAGTTGCGATATTTTGGCAGATTAGAAGGCATGACGAAAAAAGAAGTAGATCTTGCTATTGATCACTGGTTAGATCGATTAGCAATACCGGAATATAAATTTAAAACGGCAGGAGAGCTTTCAAAAGGGAACCAGCAAAAAATCCAATTAATTGCTGCTCTTCTTCATAACCCTGAACTTCTCATTTTAGATGAGCCATTTAGCGGACTGGATCCAGTGAATGCGGGGATGTTAGCTAGCATTATTGAAGAACAAGTACAGAACGGAAAGACAATTATTTTATCTAGTCATCGCATGGAACAAGTGGAGGCTTTTTGCCAACATGTATGTATTTTGAAAAAAGGTGAAGCAGTCGTAAAAGGTCAATTAAGTGATATTAAAAAAGAATATGGTTTCCGTAATTTAACGATTGAAGATACAGAAGAGAATGAGAAGGGATTAAAAGCTATTCATGTATCGTATGAAAAACAACAAGGCCTTCTTTATGTGAAAGTACAAGACGATGCAGAAGCTCTAAACATTTTACAACAATTACAAGAACAAGGTATTACCTTACGACAATTTAAAATGTTAGAGCCGACGTTAAACGAAATCTTTGTAGAGAGGGCGAAATAACGATGCGTAAATTTTCACATGTATTTTCATTTTATTTTAGAGAAGCGTTTTTATCTAAAAAATCATTAATTACGAGTGCGATTTTGTTTTTAGTTGTGTTTGGGCTTTTCGCATTTAATCATTTCACAGCTGATAACGATAAAGGAAAAGATAAATTTGCTGTAGTAACAGAAAGCGATACGTATAAAGTGCAAGAAAGTGATATAACAAAGTTACTTCCGTCTGCTAAAGTAACGGTAGAAAACAAGGATAAGTTTAATAAACTACGTAAGCAAGTAGAAGATGGGGATTTAGACGGTTTATTCCGTATTACAGAAAAGAATGGTATCCCAGAAGTGACGTATATGTATAGTGGTTTTCCGAGTCAATCAACGGCTACACTTATGGCAAGTTATTTGAAGGAACAGTATACAGCGGTAATGATTGAAAAAAATAACGTATCTGCCGAAGTAGCAAAACAGTTACAGATGGAAATTCCGTTAAAGCAAGAGGCGGTAAAAGATCATGCATCTTCCTTTGGAATTGGCTATGTTTTCTCGTTTGCTTTATATATGTTTATTATTGTGTTTGGAACTGCAATTGGGACGACGATAGCATCCGAAAAATCATCCCGTGTTATGGAGTTAATGCTTCCGAAAGTAAAACCATTAACAATGCTACATGCTAAAATTTTAGCAATTGTTTCTAGTGCTTTACTATTACTTATTACTGCTTCTCTCGGTTTTCTTGTACCGTATTTATTAGGTTGGGTAGACCTAGAAAATGCATCTTTAGTAGGACTTGTACTAGACTTTTCCAAGTTGGATGCTGTAGTAATTAGTATGTTCGTTGTATATTTTGTTACAGGCTACTTACTATATGCAATGTTATATGCAGCGGTTGGTGCTGTTGTATCAAAAATTGAGGATGTGCAATCTCTTTCGTTCCCAATTACAATGTTAGGTATAGCAGCATTTTTCATTAGTATTAAATCACTATTTGATCCTAATAGTACATTAGCTGTAGTTAGTTCGTATATTCCATTCTTTACACCTATGGTTACATTTTCAAGGCTTGTAGCGGGTGAAGCAGGAACTGTAGAGATTATTGTGACTTTAGTCATTTTATTGGTGACTATTGCTATCGTCAATATGCTTGCAAGTCGCATTTACGTAAATGGTGTAATGAATTACTCAGACAAAGTAAAATTTAAAGATTTAGCGAAATTTATAAAGCGTCAATAATGAGAGAAAAGCATGATTTCCTGTTGAAATCGTGCTTTTTCTTTATGTATAAATTAAAAATAGTATATAATAATAAGAGTCGTCTTTTAATAGAATGAATAAAAAGGAGGGTGTGCAGATGGGAATTAGTAGTCGTTTTACAGTAGGTGTTCATATGTTGACATTACTTGCGATAGATCGAAACTCTCGCTGTACCTCTGAATGGATTGCCGGTAGTGTGAATACAAATCCAGTTGTGATTCGTCGCATTACAGGAATGTTGAAGAGAGCAGGACTTGTTGATGTACAAGCTGGTAAAGGTGGTACGACACTTGCTCGTGATTTAGAAGAAATTACATTACTTGATGTATATAAAGCAGTGGAAGTTGTAGAAGAAGGACAGCTATTTTCCTTCCATGAAAATCCCAACATTGAATGTCCAGTAGGAGCTAATATTCAATCAGTATTAGAAATTATTTTAATGCAAGCGCAAGAAGCGATGGAAAATGTACTTGCAAATGTAACAGTAGATCAATTAGTTACAAATTTAAAGTCTAAAATGAAAGAGTAAAAAAGCGAGCATCCTCATAATGAGGGCTCGCCTTTTTTATTTAGAAATATTGAAAATTTTATTTTTCAGTATTTAAAATGAATTTACCTACGATAGCTGCTACGATACCACCAACAATTGGTGCAACGATGAATACCCATAGTTGAGAAAGTGCCTCTCCGCCAGCGAATAAAGCTGGTGCGATACTACGAGCTGGGTTAACAGAAGTTCCAGTTAACGGAATACCTAATAAGTGAACTAAAACTAATGTGAAACCAATTACTAATCCTGCTAGAGAAGAACTTCCTTTTTTACCTGTTACAGCAACGATTACTAAAATGAATACGAAAGTTAAAATAAATTCAACTAGAAATGCTCCAGATAAACCAAGAGTTCCAAAACCGTTTTGACCTAAATTATCTAAAGGTGTTTTAGCAGATTTTAAAATTGTTACTAACGTTGCAGTTCCTAATAAACCACCTAAAATTTGAGCTAATACATAATAACAAAGTTCCATAGCGTTCATTCTTTTATTGATGAACATAGCTACTGATACTGCTGGGTTAATGTGACATCCAGAAATTGTTCCGATGCTATATGCCATAGCCACAATAGATAGACCGAAAGCCATAGCGATTCCTAATGTTCCAATTCCTTCAATTCCGCCGCCAATGACAGCTACTCCAGTTCCGAATAATACTAGTACAAATGTACCAATAAATTCAGCGATTGCTTTTTTTAACATAATTTACCTCCTATTGTTGCGCATGAACCGTATTATAACATAGGTTTTAGTATAAACCGTTAATGAAATACTATTCTGATAAGGCGCAATAGGGGGACAATAAAAAAAGAGTATGGTTCTTTGTCACAGAACCATACTCTTTTTTTATGCTGTTTTTTTCTGTTTAACGACTGGAACAGAACGGTTTAAAATGCTATTTGCAACCATTCCTAACATAATAATAATCATTCCAAGTAGGGAAAGCCCGCCAGGAAATGAACCATTTAAGAAAACAATTTCGCCAAGCACGGTAAAGACCATCGTTCCAGCTTGCGTTGCTTCAACAGCTCCAAGTAGAGCGAGATTATCTTTGGCTAAGTCAGTAGCAAAGAAAAATGTCATTGTCGCTATAACGCCAGAACATAATGCTAACAAAAATCCTTGCAGCATTTGGCTTGATGTTGGAATACCCGTAGTAGAAAATCCGAATATACCAAGTAAAATTGTTATAGGAAGACTGCCTATTGCCATTCCTAATACACGTTGGAATGTATCAAGACGCCCGCCAACAAGTTCCATCATTTTTCGGTTACCGAATGGATATAAGAAAGCAGCTAACACGACAGGTAAAAATCCTGAAATGAACTGAGTCATTGTAATGTGACCTGCTGCAGTTGCTTGCATACAAATTACACCAAGTAAAATAAATAATGCGACATATAAACTACGAAGTGGAATTTTTCCGCGTACAAGTTTCGTACCTGATTTTGTTTCTATTTTAACGAAAAATAATGGCGAGAGTAGTAAACCTGCTAATATAGTAACTTGCCAAGTTCCAGCAACGAGCCAAGCGGGAGAAAAGACAGCTGCAAAACTTAATAAAGAATAGAAACCAATACCAGCAACAGACCCCCACCCGATCCAAGCCAATGGATGTTTCTTTAATTCTTCCCATAACCCCCTTAAGTTTTTGCGAAATAAAACGATAAGGAATAAAATAGGGAGAGCAAATAAAAAACGGAAGGAAGCTGTCCAAGCCCAGCTCGTTCCAGATACATTCATCGCTCGATTAATAATAAAGGTTGCGGAAAAAAAGGCTGATGATAAAAGGCCTAATAAAATTGCGCGCATGAAGTATAGCACTCCTTTCGAAACTTGAAGAATATGTATAGTATAATATACTTTATCGTTATAAAAGTAAACTATTTTATATTTTAAGGTGGTTTTATAGATGAAAGAACATGAAGATATGCAAACGAAAGAAGTCATTCAGCAAGTAGGTCAGTTATTAAGGCAAATTCGAAATGAGCAAAAATTAAGTTTAGAAGAATTAGCTCAAAAAACAGGAGTTAGTAAATTAACGTTAGGAAAGATTGAAAGAGGCGAAACGAATCCGACGTTAGCTGTCATTTGGAAAATAACGAAAGGATTATCGATTCCTTTATCGAGATTGATGGTTGTTGGAGAACCTGTAGCTGTTGCGCGCTGCGGAGAAGGATTTGCAGTAGATGTAGGACAAGCATGGCATTTAGAAACAATGTTCCGTTATACGAAAGAAACGGGGATGGAAATGCACCGTGCTTGTTTACGATCGAATAGTATATATGAACCAGAAGCGCATCATGAAGGTGCTATTGAGCTTGTAACGGTAATGAAAGGGAAAGTATCGATTCAAGTAGAAAGCGATGTATACGAATTAAATGAGTTCGACTCGATTCAATTTGAAGCGAATAAGAAACATAGTTATAAGAATGAAGAAGATGAAGTAGCCGTATTACATTTGACGATGAAATATTCTTCATGAAAAAAATCCCCTATAGAAAATCTATAGGGGATTTTTTATACGCTATGCTCAAATATATGAAAGAAAGTTATTAGTAAGAGCGTGGCATAAGTAATAAACAAATAAAATAAACTAAAAACCCTGTCCCAAAACATAAAACAGCAATGACCCAAAGTATGCGAATGAGAGTAGAGCTAATATCAAAATATTCTCCTAAACCACCGCATATACCAAATAGCATTTTATCAGTTTCGGATTTACATAACCTTTTTGACATCTTCCAATCCACTCCTTTTTATGACAAGCTATATACTTCTATTCTATATGGAAATTTATGAGAAGACTATGAGGTTGTATTACATTTTTTTTAGAAAACAGTCGTATTAATTGTCTTAATTTTCAGTGGATATTAAAATTATATCATGAGGTGAGTTTCAATAAAGGGTGGGAGGGATAGAGATGACAGTATATTGGCTGACTAATGTAATGCTTGAATCAGGGTATACATATGAAGAGGGTAGAATTTCTCAAACAGAAACAGAGTTATGTAGTTTACTCATTGAAGATGGAAGAATTAAAAAAATGATAACAGGGGCTATTCAAGAGGAAGGGGTATCAATTTTTGATGCCAATCGTTTATTAATTTTGCCTGCTTTCGAAGAGATGCATATTCATATTGATAAAACATATTATAGTGGTCCTTGGAAAGCTTGTATGCCAGCAGAAAGTATTTTTACAAGTTTCATGAAGAAGAGGAAATTTTACCGAAGCAATTAGCAACTGCTCAAGATAGGGCGGAAAATATGCTAGCGTTATTGCTTCAAAATGGTGCAACGAATATAAGAACGCATTGTAATGTTGATCCAATTATTGGACTTGGTAATTTGGAGGCGACGTTAGCGGCGTTGGAAACATATAAAAAGCAGGTTTCTGGTAGAATTGTTGCTTTTCCGCAACATGGATTATTGCGCAGTAATTCTGTGCAACTTGTGAAAGATGCGATGCGTATGGGTGCGCATCTAGTCGGTGGAGTGGATCCAGCTACAGTGGATAATGATATTGAAAAATCATTACATACCATTATGGATATCGCAGTAGAATTTAATGCGGACGTTGATATTCATCTGCATGATGCGAATAATCTTGGGACGTTTACGATGAAGAGATTGGCAAGTTTAACAGAAGAAGCGGGATGGCAAGGTCGCGTAACGATTAGTCATGCGCTTGGACTTGGTGGTGTTACAGATAAAGAAGCTGAAGAAGTGGCGGAAAGACTAGCAGCTTTACACATTGATATTACTTCAACAGTACCAATTGGGAAACAAGTAATCCCAATTCCATTATTAGATAAAAAAGGTGTGAAAGTTTCATTAGGAAATGATAGTATTACAGATCATTGGTCACCGTTTGGAACAGGTGATATGTTGCAAAAGGCAAATCGATTAGCGGAACGTTTTGGATGGAGTGATGAAAGATCGTTAGGAAAAGCACTTCGCTTTATTACGGGAGGAAAAGAAACGTTAAACAGTGAAGGGAAGCGAGCTTGGCCGAATGTAGGAGATGGAGCGAGTTTTGTTTTGACGAATGCAACATGCGTCGCTGAAGCAGTAGCGCGTCAAACAGAGAAGCATTTAGTCGTGCATAAAGGAAATATTGTTGTTGGAAGTTTAAGTGAGGTTAAATTTAATAATCTTGTGTAAAAGAATCGTTTAAATGTTTTGAGGAGGGTTCTAATTGTGAGTATAGAACTCTTCTTTTTTATGTTTGAAATATATTTCTTATAGGTTACTAGGAAGGATGAAAAATTTGGACAATCAACATAATCAAAATCATATTATGGGAACTTTGCAATGGTTTATATTTTTATTAGCGAATTCAATCGCATTACCAATTGTCGTTGGCGGATTATTTCATCTTACGACGGAAGACATATTTTATTTAATGCAGCGTACATTTTTTGTAGTTGGTATATCATCTTTTTTACAAGGGTGGGTTGGGCATAGGCTGCCAATTGCGGATGGGCCAGCTGGATCTTGGGTTGGAGTATTTACCGTACTTGCTTACGCAACGGCCGGACAAGATCAATTACATAGTACATTGCAAATTTTAGAATTAGGAATGATAATTTCCGGTGTTATTTTAATAGGGTTAGGGGTAACTGGTTTTATAGGACGTATTTTATTTTTGTTTACGCCGCTTGTGACAGGGACGTTTTTACTTTTATTATGCTTACAATTAAGCGGTGTATTTTTAAAAGGAATGCTAGGAATTACTGCTACTGTTTCTCAAATCGACGGATTTACAGCAATGATCGCTTTTAGTATATTTCTGTTCGTTATTATACTATCTAATTTTGGAAAAGGTTTTGTCAAAAGTTATGCAGTTTTAATAGGATTAATTAGTGGATGGATTCTTTTTCTCATTGCAGGAAAAGTGACGATTCCAGCTCAAGTAACTCATTTTGTGCAACTTCCGCAAATATTTGCTTGGGGACTTCCAAAATGGAATACAGGTATGGCTGTATCGAGTTTCGTTATGGTATGTATTTTAGTTTCAAATACAGTGGCAGCTATTATAGCGATTAATCAAGCAACTATTCATAAAGCGACTATTGAACAAAAACAGTTGAAAGATGGAACATGGGTTGGAGGAATTTCACATATCATCTCTTCCGTATTTTCAACTGTAGGTGTCGTGCCGTTACCAGCAACGGCAGGATTTATACGTTTAACGAAACAAAAATATATACGATCGTTCTTACTAGCATGTATGTTACTAGTCGTAATGTCGATGTTCCCAAGTATTATTCGTTATTTAGCATCTTTACCATCCGCTGTCGCTTCTGCGGTTTTAATGGCTTCATTCGTACAGCTAATTGGAATTGGATTCAATAATATAAAACAAGTGGAGCTTAATGAAAGGAATATAACAATTTTAGGCGTTGCAGTATTATTTGGCAGCGGCGTTATGTTTCTACCGTCTGGAGCGCTCCAGTCCTTACCGTCTGTTATACAATATATATTTGGAAATGGTTTGTTCGTAGGTACCGTTGTTAGCATTTTACTAGAACAAATATGGCGTACTGAAAAGTGAGTGGATGCAAGGAGTGTCTGCACTGTATAAAAGTCTAAAATAACATGTGAAATAAAGCCCATTTTCATTCACCACCCGCACATTTCGTTCATACAATATCTTGACTAAATAAACACCCAACTTACACATACACAGCTCTGGCTTAAGCAAGGAGGGTTATACCAGTTGAAGGAAAAAGCGTATCAATCTAAACCTTTACTCACAAAGAGAGAGAGAGAAGTATTTGAATTACTGGTTCAAGATAAAACAACGAAGGAAATTGCAGGTGAACTTTTTATCAGTGAAAAGACAGTTCGTAACCACATCTCAAACGCAATGCAAAAGCTAGGGGTTAAAGGACGTTCACAAGCAGTTGTTGAGCTTCTTCGCATGGGAGAGCTCGAGTTATAAAAAGAAAGCCGACTTTTAAATGAAGAGTCGGCTATTTTTCTGTCTGTTTCTTGTTCTATATGAATGATAAGAACACTCCATACATAAATAGGTAGTAAGGAGGGGATATGTTGAAAAGGATATTGTTAGTTTCAACAAGCGCTCATGATATGAATGGACACCCGACTGGTTTGTGGCTGGAAGAGCTCGCAGCTCCTTATAATTTGTTTAAAAAAGCTAAGTTCGATGTTGATATTGTGTCGATACAGGGCGGTAGAGTGCCGATTGATAGAGTTTCTATTCCGAACGGGATACCTCGTGAATTTAAGCATGTCGCTTCTTTATTGCAAAATACGAAGTCGATCTCAACGGTTCATTTTTCGGATTATGATGCAGTTTTATTTGGTGGTGGACACGGGGCGATTGTAGATTTTCCAGGTAATCCATATGTTGCAAATTTAATTGTGAATATGTACAACAACAACCGAATTGTAGCGGCTGTGTGTCACGGAGTAAGTTCTTTAGTCGGTGTGAAAAATAAGGACGGCTCGTTTTTTAGTGCGGGTAAGCATATAACAGGTTATACAAATGATGAGGAAAAAGCTGTACATTTAGAAAAGCGAGTGCCGTTTTTGTTAGAAAGTAAATTGAAAGAAGAAGGGGCTTTGTTTTATGTTGCTCCAAATTTTACGCCGCACGTCGTAGTAGATGGGCGTTTAATTACAGGGCAAAATCCGCAGTCTAGTATGGAAATAGGGAAAGCTATAAGAAGAGTTATAAATAAAGTATAGAAAAAGTGCTCGTTACTCATAAAGGTAGCGGGCATTTTTTCTATAGCATAAATGACTCTTTAAACTAAAAAGATGTATTGAGTATAGTGACTTCATTTATAATTAATCGTGAATTTGCTATACTATTTTGTATGGACAAAAGGGGAGGCTCTTTTAATGAGAAAAGTTGCGTGTGCAAATACTTATATTAATAAAATAAAGCCCGTTATTAGAAAAACGAGTTTTAGTCAATTGAAAATAGATGAAATTGCGAAGTATATGGATATTAGTAAAGCTACTTTATATAAACGTTTTTCTTCAAAAGATGAGATTATTGAAGCTGTGGTAGAAGATTTTATGAACTACCTTCTTGAAGGGGATGCGGATAATCAAGATGAAAGTATGTCTTTTGCAGAACGTTTCCAAAAGACGTTTATTCACTCTTTAAAATGTGTGACATACATTTCTGATGTCTTTTTACAAGATTTGAAAGAGGCATATCCGCACTTATCTGATCAGTTAGTCGCTGCACAACAAAATCGTAATCATAATTTGCAAATGTTTTTTGAAGCTGGTATGGAACAAGGCTACTTTAATAAGATGAACGCACAATTATTTATGGTGCAAGATGATGTGATGTTAAGACGTATTATAGATCATTCTTTTTGTATTCAGTACGATATTACGTTAAAGAAAGCGATACTTGATTTTTATCAACTAAAGAAGTATCAACTGTTTAAACCGGAGTATATAGAAGCGATTGATGATTCTGAAATTGAAAAAGAAGTTATGGCTATTTTACAAATGATTTCGTAAAAAAGCAGATTTTCCTATATGAATGGAAAATCTGCTTTTTTTATTACATGTTCTTTTTTAAGTGTTGTAATACTAATTCAGCTACTGGACCACCTGAAGCTGGGTTTTGACCAGTGATAACACGGTTATCTTCTACGGCGAAAGCTTCCCAAGGCTGTGTAGCTTTTTCGTAAAGCCCTCCATTTTTAATAAGTTCATCTTCTGTTAAAAATGGAACGAATTGATCTAATTCAGCTAGTTTTTCCTCTTCATTTGAGAATCCTGTTACTTTTTTACCGCTAATTAAACGTTCCCCATTACTTAATGTAATATGAAATAAACCAGCAGCTCCGTGACAAACAGAGGAAACAATTCCGCCATTTTCATAAATGCTACGGCTAATCATTTGGAGTTCTTTATTTTCAGGGAAGTCCCAAATCACACCGTGACCACCTGCGTAATAAATAACAGCATAGTCTTCTGGATTCACCTCACTTG
Organism: Bacillus sp. (in: firmicutes); assembly: GCF_031983925.1. Taxonomy (NCBI): domain Bacteria; kingdom Bacillati; phylum Bacillota; class Bacilli; order Caryophanales; family Bacillaceae; genus Bacillus; species Bacillus sp. (in: firmicutes). The sequence goes on from NZ_DALYZR010000013.1 coordinate 27,581, forward strand.
GTTTCAGTGTAGAACCGAGGCGATTCATAAATTCTTTCTTTTGATACCATTCCCAATCGATGCTCTCCGCCATTGCTAAACTATGCGGATCAATCGGTGTATAACCACCTTGTGGGCTAATATAATCTACTTCGTAACCAGCTTCTTCAACTTTTTTAACGAAATGAACAGCTTCACCAAGCCAAAGGCCAGTAGCTCGATTTAAATTTGGATATTTTTCAACGCTCGTTAATACAACTAACATTTTTTTCTTCATCATAATCCTCCTATAATGTTTCTTCTATATATAAGTTCATTATTTTATTAAGTTAAAAATTGCAAATCTGAATAACCATGTCAGTCCTCCTTATATCGGATTCGAAATTAGTGTATAATAATTTTCGAACAAAGTAAACTAAAAACACTAAATTAGTTTACTTTGTATATTTTTTCGTTGACAAACTATAATGCTGAAACTATGATAGTTCCATGAATATCGAACAACGTACATGTTTCGTTTCGAATTCAATTTGTCGCGCGATAAATGTATACATTTGATGAAGTTGTCTAGTGATAATAGAAGAGCTAAACAACTTCATTTTTCGTTTTCAATTACTACAATCAGGAGAGGTGTTACACATGGGGGAAGATATAAGTAATCATTCAAAATGGTTTGTTTTCACATTATGTTTTATCGTTTTATTAGGACCGATGAATGCGGTTTTATTTAATGTTGCGTTAGAGGATATTGCTCATGATTTATCTATTAGTCAATCGAAAGTAAGTTGGGTTGTAGTAGGTTATTCTTTAGTTGTCGGTATTGGTTCAATGATATATGGGAAGCTTGCTGATCGTTACAGTGTAAAAAAACTATTAATTATTTCGATTATCATATTTGTATTGGGTTCTATTATTGGATTTATGAATCAATCTTATGTGATTACCATTCTTGCAAGATTAGTGCAAGCGAGCGGGGGTGCAGCGTTTATTGCGCTTAGTATGATTGCAGTGGCCAAATTAGTTGTTCCTCATAAGAAGCCTGGTGCGTTAGCGATGATTAGTTCTTCTATTGCATTAGCAGTAGGTATTGGCCCTTTAGTTGGCGGGGCTATTACAAATACACTAGGGTGGCCATATTTATTTTTATTTATGGTTATTTCAGTAGTGGGGATTTTCTTGCTTATAAAATTTATGCCAGAAGAAGCACGGCACACGGATGAAGCGTTTCATTTTGATTACATTGGAGCGGCGTTACTATTTGCATTCATTACGACTGTTTTATTAGGTGTCAATATGAATAGTTGGCTATTTGTGTTATCGATAATTTCTTTATTTTTATTCACGGTTCGTATGAAGAAAGCGGAGCATCCATTTATCGATATTGAGTTGTTTTCGAACAAAGCATTTCTTCGTTTAATAACAGTCGGATTTATAATTAATGTGGCGTTATGTGCTAATTTATTATTGTTGCCATTACTGTTAGGAAGAGAGCACGGATTGTCTCCGTTTGTTATCGGAATTGTATTATTTGTTGCATCACTCTTTGGTATTGTGTCTAGTTTTATTACGGGGAAAATTGTTCCTTCGTTTGGAAATGTGAATATGATTTATGTAGCGTCTGTCATTATGATTGTTGGCTTTTTAATTTTAGGGTTTATTCCGAATGGAAGTATAGTCGTTATTGTATTGGCGATTATTTTGACATTTATGAGTTATTCTGCCATTCAAGTATCATTGAACACATTTATACCGAAAACATTACATGCAGCTAAAGTTGGAGTCGGTCTTGGCTTATATAATTTAATTAACTTTTTCGGTATGGCATTTGGACCAGCTGTTGCGAGCAAAATTATGGAATCTACAAATAGTTATCGTTTCAATTTTATTTTAATCGTCATGTTAATTTCTGCCCATTTCTTTTTATTAATAGGAATGTCTTCTTTCCAAAAAAAGATGGAGCATTAAAGATGTACTTTATTATAGAAGAAACCGACTTTCATATAGAAGGTCGGTTATTTTTCTGTCTTGCAAATTATGAAAAAAAGGAGCAAAATAAAAAAGGTCCTAGTCTATACAGGTACAAATGAAAATTTTCATATAGAAGCAGTTTAAGTGAGCGAACTTAAAGTGTGAAAAATATAATGATAAAATAAGATGATGAATGAGAAAACGGGTGATGAAGTTGAATAGAGCAATCGGTGTTATCGATTCAGGAGTTGGCGGTTTAACAGTGGCGAAGGAATTAATTCGTCAGTTGCCGAAAGAGCGCATTATATATTTAGGGGATACAGCACGTTGCCCTTATGGTCCACGTTCTCGAGAAGAAGTGCGTCAATTTACGTGGGAAATGACGGAGCATTTACTAGATTTAAATATCAAAATGTTAGTTATTGCATGTAATACAGCAACTGCAGTTGTATTAGAAGAGATGCAGAAACAATTACCAATTCCAGTGGTAGGAGTTATTCACCCAGGATCACGTACAGCTTTAAAAATGACAAACACGTATCATGTTGGGATTATTGGAACGATTGGAACGGTGAAAAGTGGTGCATACGAGGAAGCGTTAAAGTCTATTAATAATCGTGTTATGGTAGAAAGTTTAGCGTGTCCACCTTTTGTTGAGCTTGTAGAGAGCGGTAATTTCGAAAGTGAAATGGCGTATGAAGTTGTAAGAGAAACGTTGCAACCGCTGAAAAACACTGATATTGATACGCTTATTTTAGGTTGTACACATTATCCAATTTTAGGTCCTGTTATTAAACAAGTAATGGGAGATAAAGTGCAACTCATTAGTTCTGGTGATGAAACGGCGCGTGAAGTAAGTACCATTTTATACCATAGTAAAATGTTGAATGAGGGAGAGGAACAAAGTGATCATCTCTTCTTAACAACAGGGAAAATAGGTCTATTTAAAGAAATTGCATCAAAATGGTTCGGTCAACCGATTGAAAATGTGAAACATATTTATTTAGAAAAAGAATAATAATAGAATTCATATAAGTGAACTCCTGAGAAATCAGGAGTTTTTTTGTTTATAGGGAGCACAGCTTGTTCTAAAACATGAAACAGCTCGTATACATAATAGTACAAACTTAGATTTTAGGGGGGAATGGCATGCCTAAATCCACTTTTAAATGGGTTGTTGGTGCTACTGTGAGCGCTGTTTTACTAACAGGGTGTGGCTTTATAAATCAAGAGAAAGCAACGGAGCAAATTGATCCGCCAAAACAAGTTACGTATACAGAGGGTGGAAAGAAAGAAGTATCTAAGAAAGATAAGCAAGGACAAACGGTGAATAGAGAACTATACCTTGTTGATAAAAATGGCTATGTTGTACCGCAAACGTTAGCTATACCTACTCCGAAAGCAAATGAGGTTATTCAGCAAACGTTAGAGTACCTTGTGAAAGATGGACCGGTAACGAATTTGTTACCGAATGGGTTCCGTGCAGTCATTCCGGCGAATACATCGATGACCCTAAACTTGAAAAAAGATGGGACGGCAGTCATTGATTTTTCTAAAGAAATGAAAAACTATGCAAAAGAGGAAGAACGTCAAATCGTTGAATCTATTGCATGGACGTTGACGCAATTTAAAGAAATAAAACAAGTGCAGTTCCAAATAAATGGTGAAAAATTAGCGAAGATGCCTGTTGGTGGTACACCGCTTGGTGAAGGGGTGAGCCGTGCGAACGGTATTAACTTCGATGATGAGCAAGTAGCGGATGTAACAAATACAAAACCAGTAACACTTTATTTTATGGCACAAAATAATAATAAACAGCAATACTACGTACCAGTAACACGCCGCGTTGTAGAAGGAAAAGAAAATGATTATGCAGCAATTGTAGATGAACTTGTAAAAGGACCGATTCATCAATCTCTTCTGAACGATTTCAATCCAGGAGTTAAGCTCATTACGAATCCGAAATTACAAGATGGAAATCTTACATTAAACTTTAATGAAAATATATTTATAAACCCAGATAAAAATATGATTTCAAATTACGTATTGAAGTCATTAGTTTTATCTTTAACAGAAAAGAAAGGCGTGAAAAGCGTTTCTATTGAAGTAAATGGTAAAGCGAATCTTATAGATGAAAAGGGCGGAAAGTTAATAAAACCTGTAGATCGTCCAGAAAACGTGAATACAGGTAGTTTTTAATCGCCAATAATTTGATATACTTAAGTAAGAAAGGGGAATTGCTTTTTGGGTTCCCCTTCTTTTATTGTATACATATCATACATTTAAATTTGGCTATACTAACAAGTAGTTATGAGGAGGTTATTGTTATGCGAGTAGATGGTAGAGAGAAAACAGAGTTACGCCATATACATATTCATACGAATTATTTAAAACATCCAGAAGGATCAGTATTAATTGAGGTTGGGGATACTAAGGTAATTTGCTCAGCGACAATTGAAGAGCGTGTCCCGCCTTTTATGCGTGGAGAAGGAAAGGGCTGGGTAACAGCTGAATACGCGATGATTCCACGTGCGACAGAACAACGTACAATTAGGGAGTCAAGTAAAGGGAAAGTAACAGGACGTACAATGGAAATCCAGCGCTTAATTGGACGAGCATTACGTGCGGTAGTTGACTTAGAAGCGCTTGGTGAGAGAACGGTTTGGATTGATTGTGATGTTATTCAAGCGGATGGTGGAACGAGAACAGCTTCTATTACAGGTGCATATGTAGCAATGGTATTAGCGTTTGAGAAATTACTACAAGCAGAAAAAGTATCTAAAATTCCAGTAAAAGATTATTTAGCAGCAACGTCAGTAGGAATTGTTGAAGAACAAGGTGTTGTTTTAGATTTAAACTATGCAGAAGATTCTAAAGCAGACGTTGATATGAACGTAATTATGACTGGAAAAGGTCAGTTCGTTGAAGTGCAAGGAACTGGAGAAGAAGCGACGTTTAGTAGAGCGCAGTTAAATGAATTACTTGATGCTGCAGAACAAGGCATTTTCCAACTGATTGACATGCAAAAAGAAGCGTTAGGTGACATCGTATCTCATATAGAGTAGAGGTGGAAAGTATGAAACAAGTTGTTGTAGCGACAAAAAATATGGGGAAAGTACGTGAATTTGCTGAGTTATTTGAGCGATTTGATTTAGAAGTGAAATCATTACACGATTTTCCTCATATTGAAGAAGTCGAAGAAACTGGTGAAACATTTGAAGAAAATGCAATCTTAAAAGCGGACAGTTTGAGTAGACAATTGAATGCAATTGTAATTGCGGATGATTCAGGTCTTATTGTAGATGCTTTAAACGGGAAACCAGGTGTGTATTCAGCACGTTTTGCTGGAGAGCCGAAAGATGATCAAGCAAATATTGATAAAGTTTTACAAGAATTAAATGACGTAGCGTTTGAAAAGCGTAAAGCTCGTTTCTACTGTGCATTAGCAGTGGCATTCCCTGAAGGGGATAAAAAGCCTGTCATTGTAAATGGGACGTGCGAAGGGTTTATTTTAGAACAACGCCGCGGGGAAAACGGCTTCGGATATGATCCGATTTTTTATGTGGAAGAATATAAAAAAGCGATGGCCGAACTAAGTTCAGATGAGAAAAATGCTATTAGTCACCGCGGACGTGCTCTACGTAAGCTAGAAGAAAAAATCCCTGAATGGTTTTTAGGAGAATAAGGGAGAGAGATTGATGAAAGCTTTAATCGTAAGCGATAGTCATAGCTCTGTGAAGGAATTACAGCAGTTAAAAGAGAAGTATGAAGGGAAAGTAGATATCATGATTCATTGCGGTGATTCAGAGCTAACGCCTGCTCATGAAGAGCTGCAAGGTTTCCATGTTGTAAAAGGGAATTGTGATTATGCTAACTTTCAAGACGAAATTGTAACTGATGTAGATGGTGTTCGTTTCATAGTTGTGCACGGACATCGTCATAACGTGAAAATGACGTTACAAACATTAGCATACCGTGCTGAAGAGGTAGGGGCGCAAGTTGCATGCTTCGGACACTCTCACGTATTAGGTGCGGAATTAATCGACGGCGTTTTATTTATTAATCCAGGCAGTATTTTATTACCGCGTCAGCGTGTAGAAAAAACATTTGCTTTATTAGAAATGGATGAAAATCAAATGGAAGTTCGTTTTGAAACACTAGACGGACAGCTAGTTGAACAAGCAGTTTTTAAAAGAGGATAAGAAAAATTATCCTCTTTTAAAAAAGGTGTTGACTTTATGTATGGTTATACATATAATAAATATTGTCGATAGGGCAACGGCGCTAACGAAGAAAATAAAATAACCTATGCGGGTGTAGTTTAGTGGTAAAACAAGAGCCTTCCAAGCTCTGGTCGAGAGTTCGATTCTCTTCACCCGCTCCATGTCCCAGTAGCTCAGCAGGATAGAGCAACGGCCTTCAAGAAAAATAGGAGCCTTTATAGGGAAACAAGAACCTATAAAGTGGACGACACTATATCGGTGAAGCCTTAACAGTTCGGCTGATGGTAATACCGAGGAAACTTACGATCTTGAAAAAGATTAAGGAGTTTTGAATGATTAAGTGAAACTTAATGGTAAAGACTCTGAAGTATGATGAAAATCATCGTGAGGTTCCGTAGAGACTACACGTGTCGCACCTGAAATGGTGAAGATATAGTCCAGACTACAAACAGTAATTGCTGGTAGCGAAAGCTATGGTGGTAAGCTAAGCCGTCGGTCGGGAGTTCGAATCTCTCCTGGGACGCTAAAAAAACCTTGTTATCTTTTGATAACAAGGTTTTTTGTTTGTCTACAAATTGATGTATGTGCAAAAGGTGTGAAAAATATAACGTAATATATGGTAATTATTATGTGTAACGGATTGAAGTGCATGAAGAAAAGAGCGCCATTTATGCGCCCGATTCCTCTTATTTCATTTCAAGAATCAATAGGTTTATGATGGAACTCAAATCCATATCCAGATTCTCCTAACTGTTCACTTACAATATTATAAAACTTTTTACCGTCCTAGTACGATTGAGCAACCGTTATCGAAACTTATCCCCGTTAGTGTGTTACAATGGATAGAAGCGGAAAACGAGAATCTCCAATTGACTGGACCTGTGATTGGTTAGATGGTTTAAGAAGGTCGTATAAAAAAGGGAGATGGCGCAAAGATGGCGAGATCAAATGAGAATGAGTTAACGGAGAAATTGGCAGAAGGTCAACGGAAATATGGTGATGGCAACTTTACAGTACAGAACATCGGTGATGAAACTAATCCGAATTGGACTGTCGTAAAAAATGTGAGGAAGGGATCGGCAGGCATTCGCGAAGGAGAAGATATATTAAGACTGCGATCAAAATATATAAAATAGTACGGAAATGGGCGGAGTGGGAGCTCGAAATTCTCCTGGGACGCTGAGAAACCCTTGTTATCTTTTGATAACAAGGGTTTCTGTTTCGCTAATAACCAAATTCCTGGTTCAAGTATAAAGTTACTATCGGTAGATCCTTTTAAATTACATTAAAGATAAAGGGATAGAGTAAGGATATTCTGAAGTCTGTAGGTGAAAAATAATAACATTATTTATAGAACGTTAAAGGAAATCATGAATAGATTATTTGCTTATCATTACCCCGAGTAGGCGATGGAAGTTGCATTTAGTTGAGATGAGAATTACTTTATATTCTTGTTTATTGTTGTGTTGTAAAATAGCTAAGTTTGAGTAATCTTTGAAATTAGAATATTTGCCTTTGAGCATCTTTGCTAAGTTTGTTGCTTCGAATTGATTTGAGCATTTTTCAGTGATATAGCAACAACATTTATCTGGAGTTTTATGGTATTCTTCGGTGCTGCATACTAAGGTAGTGAAATTGTTCATGAAAAATCCTCCTAGTATTTATGGGAATTTTAATTTTATTATTAGTATAAAAAAGTGAGAGTTCTTTAATTTTGCATAAGATGAAAGAATTTTGTTGAAGCTTTCTTCTGGTATAAGAGAGTGCTCGAATTCAAAAAAATATATATCGGTAAATAGATTTTAGCATAATTCTAAGAAATCGCACTTGCATTGAAATTTTAATTTGTATGGGACAGAGAAACATATTGTAAATATTTCCTTGTAATGTTAAAATGAGTGTGAGGTCGTGGAGTAACGGTTTAACTCGCCTATACTTTGTATAGGAGATGGGGGTTCGATTCCCTTCGACCAAAATGTATAAATTTTTATACATTTTGGTCGGGAGGAATGAACATTGAGTTTTGTTTCTGATAATTCAGCTAATTACAGTCCGTTATATAAGCAGCAATGCCAAAATGTAAAGTTAATTGATGCGGCATATAGTAGTATTGAAAGTAAAATTAAAGAATCTATAAGAACTGAGAAAAGGGATGAAGAAATAGTTTTTACCAGATTATTATCTAATATTACAGTAATATGGATGGAAGCATCCATATTGAAAATATGTTATGATAATAATTCTTTTACAGAAGAAGATATTTTGGAAATAAGAAATTCAAAATCGTTGGAACAAAGAATAATAGGTCTAATTAATATGTCTGTTTGTAAAAAATATAATATTCCATTTACTAGAAAACACTTGGATTTAGAGCTTAGGTATACTCAAAGAGCTAGATATAAAGGGTTGATACAGTTAATAGAAAATGATTTTAAAGAGTCTGTAAGTATTAGAAATAAAATAGCTCATGGTCAATGGAAATTTGCCTATTCTAATAATGAAAACGCTCTAGATAAAGAGATTACAGGAAAGATTAATAGCGAAAATATTGTAGCGATACAATTGAAAAGAAACTTATTTAAAAATTTAATGGATCTTATTCAGCATATAGCAGTAGATTTTGAAAAATATGATTTGAATTTTGATATAATGTATGAAAAAATTGAAGGCTATAAGCATAACAAAGAAGGACGAAGTTATCAAGAATATAGGAATATGTTAATTGAGAAATATCGAATTGGATTGATTAAGAAAAATAAAAATCTTTCTCAATCACTTGTGTAAAATTAAAGCTATATAGTGAGGTATTGAATTAATTGGAAGTTTGAATATCTTTAAAGTCAATATTGAAATCTTGTTATCTTCTGGTAATAAGATTTTTTTATTTCTTATAAATTATATAATGTTATTTTTACATTTATTTAGTTAAAATGATTAACATAATCATTGTTTGGGCAACTAGATATGGTATTGATTTTAATACAAATTGATGAAGGGATTTATTTTTTAGAATTAGATGATAATATTTTTCGGCCAGTTTTTGGAGATGTGGTTAATAAATTCGTGAATTTAAATTATACCGTAACAAAAGAAAAAAGTTAGTATTTTTATGACACTAAACTTTAAAAGTGTTATATATAAATGAAATGCTAGATACTAAAAAGGTGTGATAATAGTCTATACAGTTATGAATAGGCAGGGGATGCGAAAATGTGTTGTTTATTTCAGAAAATCGTAATAAATATATGATAAAATATTTTTAATAGTAAAAGAGACAGGATTGGTGAAAATTGATGAAATGGCTTCATTTATCAGATTTACATTATTTATATAAAAATTACGAAACAGATGTTATGAGAGATAGTTTTATTACTTATTTGGATGAAACGTTTTCGGGTACAATAGATATTTTGTTTATCACAGGGGATTTTGCTCATCGAGGTAGTGATTATACAGAAGATCTATTTATTTTTTTAGAAAGTATACTGAAAAGTTTGGGGATTGAAAAATCAAGTGTGTTTATTGTACCAGGGAACCATGATGTAAAAAGAGATGAAATTGCGGAGCTTATTATAGATTCAATTATCAATAATGAAAATGCTAGAAAAAAAATTAATGAATTAGGAGAGAAACCTTTTAGGAGTCTATACAGTGGTCAAAAAGCATTTATTGAGTTTTATGAAAAATTTCTTGAACGGGAATATCCTAAGGATGATTTGCATTTTTTTATAAATCATAAAGACGTGAATATATTACATATTAATACATGTTTAGTTGCTGGAGCGGATGATGTAGAAGGGAAGATTTTGGTTGGGCTAGACAAGTTATATGCGACATTGAAAAAGTTAGATAAATCAAAAATTACTTTTGCATTGGGGCACCATACATTAAATTGCTTACATAAAGATGAAATTGAAACATTTAAAAATAGATTATCAGATAGTTGTATTGATTTTTATTTATGTGGACATGTGCATAAAACGAATTTAGGAGCGGTGTTAGATAATTTTAATGCCACATATGTATTTACTTGCGGAGCAAATGTTGTTGATGAGTATTCAGATCCTGTATTTATTGAGGGAGAATTTGATATAACGAGCACTACTGCTAAAGTGAAATATCATAAATGGCATCAAGAAAATGAATTTTGGTATATAGATAATTCATTAGATCGAAGGTTGAGAAACGGATATTTTGAATTTGGGATCGATAAACTCAAAAAAAAAACTAAATCTTTAAATAAAAAATCTAATCATCTAAATGAAAATAAATTTAAATCTTTTCTAATTAAATTTATTGAAATTTTAGACGGTGAAAAGCCTGCTACTGGGAAGTTCGTGAAAAAAGATGTAAATGATAAATTTACAAATATGCTTTGTTCTAAAAGTTTTCAAATAGATTTCGATAAACAATCAATTTATTTTCCTATTATAAATGAGATTTATAATACCTCTGCGTTTGTGAGTTTTGAAGGAAAAGATTTAATTTCAAGTTTAATATCTAGGGTTTATAGGAGGAATTGGAAAAAGTGTGAGGATGGAGATGATGTTTTTGATAGAATACTGCAGACGGTAGTTGAAGAATACATTAATGAAACGGAGCTATCTTTAATTGAAATTGAAAAATATATTTCTATATTAATATATTGGGGAATTCACGAATGTGATATTTACAATGAAACGATAAAGAAAGGAGTTTCATAATGGATTTCTTTTTACTTAATAAGCAATTTAATCTGGAAGATAATGTTTTATGGGTGGCTAAAACATGTTATGAATTGCTGGATCAAAGTTATCATTTAGATGAGTTATTTAATAAATATATCGAACAAGAAGATGTCCAGCTTAATTTGAATTTAGAAAGAATCTTATACTTAGCTTTATCTTTTTTGTACTCTTTAGAGTTAGTAAAAATAAAAAATAATAGGATTGAGAAGGTATAGTATGATTTTAAAAAAATTATATGTGTATAATTCAATTGAAAAGGAAATTAAACAAGAATATGTATTTAATCCATATGGAATAAATATAATACTTGGTGAAAGAACTAAAGCAACTGATGAAACTAATGGTGTGGGGAAATCTACAATGATTGATTCAATCAACTATTTATTAGGATCTTCTTGTCCAAGTGAATTGAAAAATAGTAAGGCCATTAAAAACTCTAGAATGCTCTTGATACTAGAAATTCAAAGCGAAGAGAGAAAAATATTTTTAGCAAGAAACTTTTTGAATAACGAAAAGGGATATATTTTAGAAGATAAAGAATTAGATTTTAATTTGGATGTATGGAAAGAATTTAAAGAGGAAGATTATAAGTCTTATATTAATGATGAAATTATTTGTTTGAAAAAGAACGAACCTAGTTTTGCTTCTTTAAAAGAATATATTATAAGAGATGAAAGAAAAGGTTTTAATGATATAAATCTGCCTAATCGTTCTGGAGAAGATGTATCAAAAATATTTTGTTATTTATTTGACTTACCTTTAGATTTTGAAAGTAAAATAAACATAATAAAGTCCGATTGGATTAAACTACAAGAAAAAATTAAGTTTATTGAGTCTATGAAGAATGAAATCGTAGAGTTAAAGACGAGACAAAAAACATTGAAAAATGATTTGAAACAAATTGATAAAAAAGTAAAGACATTAAGTATTGTTGATTCTATGGACGATTATGCGAAGAAATATAAAAAATATAGAAAAGAATACAGTGATTTACAGAATGACATTTATGAATTAGAGTTTGTAAAAAAGCAGTATGAAAAAAATATTGAAAATCTAGTTGGGAAAGTAGAGCAAATAAAAAAATTTAATGACATAGAACAGTTTTTTGAGCAGTTAATTGAATACTTTCCGGACAAAATAAGTAAATCAAAAGATGAAGTTCAAGATTTTTATGAATATATGGTTGAAAATAGGGGAGCCTATTTTACGCTAAGAATTCAAGAAATTAGCATGGAAATAAAAAAATTAAAGAACGAAATACAGAATGTAAAATTTAAATTAGATGTTTATTCTAAAAGTTTCAAAAAAAGCGATATATTAAACGATATTAATGCTATAAATTCCGAAAAAGATATTATATACAAAGAATTAAATCAAGTGGAAGGTAAGATAAATTTCTATGAGCAAAAAAGTAAAATAAATTCAGATATAGCTAAAATAAAACAAGAAGTTATGAGGCAATCATTGGTATTTCAGGAAAAGTTTGATTTGTATAAAGAATTTATTAATGAAATAAGCGATGTTTTTAATACGTTAGTTAATGAAGCATACGGCGAAGAGGGATTACTGGAATTTGAAATGAATCTAAAAACAGGCCTTACTAATAACACGGGTAGAATATTGGTTACTTGTAAAATTGACGATGAAGGTTCTCATGGAAGAAATTATATGAAAGTTAATATGTTTGATTTAACGTGGTTTATGAAAAGGTTAACGTATAATTTAAATAATATTGGTTTTTTAATTCATGATGGCTCTTATTCAAAACCAGATAAAAACCCAAAAGAAAAACTTTTAAAGTTTGTTGATAAAGAATTGGAAAATTTAGGTTGTGGTCAATATTTAGTTACTTTAAATGTAGATGAACTAAGCGATGAAGATATTCAATATTTCGATGAAAAAAACAAAATTATAGCTAAGTTTAGAAGGGGGGATACCCATAAAGATAGATTCTTAGGTGTGAAAATAAACAATAAGATTGTTTCAAATTAATCTTTTCTTTAAAGATGTGTATAACATATATTGATGTGGATTTAATATGGTTTGTATGGGGGAGTGTCTAGGTAACAATAATTGTAGTTTAAGTGAACCTAAGTGTATTAATCTCTAGTTATTCAAATAATTAGGCTTGTTTGTTGGGGGTATTGTGAAAAGATGATATTATGATTATATGGTGATTTTTATTGGAAGGAGGAAGTGCAAAAGTTATGAAAAAAATAGAAAAAGAAATTATGGGTTTTAATATTTTGAATGTTAAAATAGAAAGTACGGGTCTTCGAGGAGGAGACTCAGGTCATGGTGGTAGAACGGTTTTTAGATTGGAGGATCATGCTTCTACATCATGGAATTTGAAGTATGAGGAGAATTTGAGCGGTGTTACTAATGTGGAGCAACCACAAGCTATCGAAATTGAGCTTTTAGGCGACTCTGAACTAGAAACATTTGTTAAAGCTTTAGAGTTTGCGGTTGAAGAACTAAAAAAAATAAAAAGATAATTCTATACAAAAGAGTCATATGATCTATATGGCTCTTTTGGAATTGTATGTTATTTATGGTGCTGTAGTATTGGACTTCATAGAAGGTATAGCTGAAAAAGGTGTTGAGTAAAAGTGCACTATCATATAAAAATAAAAAGAAATTTAGCAGTTTTAAAGGTTCAAGTTGATTTGTATGAAAAAGAATATATGATTTTAACACTATAAACGGAACATTTTCGGTTTAATCTTGCAGTGTATTAAGAGAGTTCAAGTGAAATAGAGAAAATTGAATTCGATAGGAATTCTTGAAGTGAGATTTCGTTCTAGTTATTTTACGGTAAATGGAGTCGCCACAAAAGAAGGAAATAAAGAAGAATTAGATGTGTATCACATATATTAGTCCTCAAACTGACTTATGTTATTATTTTAATCCTCACTCTTCGATATCCATATCGTAATTTATGCCTAAGACAGACGTCTTTGATTTTTTCTTCTATATCATCTCTAAAACGTTTTGTTCGTTGTAACTAATGATAAAATCTAATATGCTGTATAACTCTTTTATTGTTGTTTTTGTTTTTAAATGTTTATTTTCTAATCGTAGTGGTTCCAATTCACTTAATTCTTTTGGTTATTTTCCATAAAAAATGTTTTCCTGCAGGTTGTTGAAAATGAAATGTGTGACTGGTACGATACCAGTTCATTTCTTTTAGGTAATGAACTCTCGTTTTTTTGAAATTGAAAACACCTCCATTGAATTTGCATAATTAGTGCGAATTCAGGAGGTGTTTTTAGCATGTACCACTATTCCGATTCATTTTACCTTGGATAACAAGGTTTTCTGTTTAGTTATTAATAAACTTCTCAAATACAAAACCATAATCTTTCACATTATATTGTTTCTTCGTATCAACGAGCCAGTTAAAGGCGATTTCGTTCATTTCTTTAAATTGCTCTGCTAAATTTACTTGTGCATTTGAAATACGGCTAAAAGCGTTAGATGCCATATCTAAACTTTTATGTGCATACTGCAATGTAATATCGTTGTCGTATGAAATTTCTTCGATTTTAAGTAAAGCTTTATATAAATCTTTTAATTCCTCGATATGTTTTTTATGAACATCAATTGAATAATGTTCATCTCCCATTTGAAATTTAATTTCTACATCTAAATCAATCGTTCCCGCAGTTTCAAGCGCTACGTTTTTAATTTGATATTTACTATAGCTAAAGCGGCGTAGTGTACGTTTTTTGCTTGTCGCACTTGTACCATCTAGGTGAAGTAATCCTTTGTTTGTGAAGCAATATTCATCTGATTTCGATTTAATTAGAAAATAAATTTTCTCTCCATCTTCATGCATTACGTAATCATCAGCATCGACCTTGTCATAATCTTTCGGTGTAATGACAGAACCTACATCACTTAACCCTAAAACATCAGCAGCTACTTTTTTGAACATATATAATCCCCCTTGTAAATTAAATTCTTAATTATACAAAAATATATTAACATGGTTTTAACAAAGAGTTTTCTTTTAATGAGAAAATGTTGGGAGGTAAGTTAAGAAAAGGAACGAATATTATTTTGAAAATATGTAAAAAGGTGCTGAGAAAAAGTGTACCATCATACAAAAACAAAAGGAGATTTAGCTGTTTTAAAGGCACAAGTTGATTTGTATGAAAAAGGATATATGATTTTAATACCACAAACAGAGCATTAGCCCTTTGATCTTGTAGTGTATAAAGGCGGGGTATTTAAAAGGGTGCAAGTGAAATATAGAGAGTTGAATGCAAGAGGGATACTGGAAGTAAGATTCCGATCTAGTTATTCTACAGCAAGCGGAGTCGCTGCAAAAGAAGTGAATAAAGAAGAAATAGATGTGTATTGTGTATATTGTCCTCAAACGGATTGTTGTTATTATTTCAACCCAAAATTATTTAGTAAATCTATTAGTTTAAGAGTGGATTCTCCGAAAAATAACCAAGAGAAAAAAGTTAATTTTGCAAGTGATTATAGAGAAATTCCGTGAAAGCACCTCAAGCGATATGAGGTGTTTTTTCAATCTCTCTTTGAAATCTTACAATTCTGTAAGGTAACTGTAAGGTAGTTCGATGGTAACAAATTGCTAATCCTCTATAATGAAGGTAACAACGATAAAACGAGGAGGAAGAAATAATGAAGGGATTAATCGTAACAGGTTTAACAGTTGCTTTTGGATTTGTAGCGTATGAGAAATTAACGTATGTAGTTGATGTTGTAAAACATTTAATCGCGTAGAGGAAACTACCATGAGAGGGAAAGGGAATGAGTGAATGAATGGAATGGTTATTTGGAATTATAGGTACTTGTAGTGTTGTGTTATTGTTCTTTGTCCCAAGTGGTATACTTAGTTCGACAACGAGTTTGTTCTTCTTAAGTTTGTTTGCTTGTACGATGCTCATCATTATGTTTTTAATGAAACGAAGTAAACCAATCTTCTACTTTAGCATGATTGTTATGGCAATTATTGTTCTCCAAATTATTACCCTTGTTATATACCCCACTATTATAAAAGCTTTCCATTAATGATGAATCCTCTGCTTGAATTGCTGAGGGTTTTTATTTGCATATTTTTAATTTTGAGTAGGAATTCACTTGTATTGAAATGTAAAAATTAAATATTTCTATATTTCAAACAAAGGGTTTCGGGATGTTGTGTTCTCATTACTCATTTGATATATTTACTTTAAAGATAATTAAAATCTAGAAAAAGAGGCGGACGTATGGATAAAAAAGAAAATACGGTCGTATTGTTTCCGCAACTATCAGAGCGCTATATTGATGAAGGTTTTTTAGCGCTGAAAGAGCGGAAATTCGAAGATGCATTGCGCTGCTTTGAAATATTACGTCAGTATAATGCAGAAACGGAACAAACGGAACTAGCTTCGGTTATTTGTTTGTTAGAATTAAAACATATGGAAGAAGCGAAAGAGAAATGTGAACAGTTACTGGAAACAGGAGCTGTCTTATTTGGTGATATTCTTGAAACGTATGTGACAATTTTAGTTCAAACAAATGATTATGAAGGTGTTATTGAAACTGTTGAAAAAGTTTTGCAAACGAAAGATGTAATGCCTGAGCAAAAGGAAAAATTAGCGCAGCTCGCTTTATTTGCAGAAGGTATGTTAAATGAAGTAGATACATCACGAGTTGATTCGAATTTTGAGTTAGATGAATTTACTAATGAAATATTTGGAGAAAACTTTGGGCAAAAGCTAAGAGCGATTCAGCAACTTTCGTTAAAAGATTTGGATCTTGCATTACCTATTTTAAAGAAATTTTTAATAGACGAAAAACAGCACCCTTATTTGAAAACTTCTATTTTATATAAAATGATAGAAAATCAAATAGAAGAAGAGATAGAGGTAGAAAAGTTTGGGAATACGATCAAGGTAATTCCAGCATTTACAGGTCATAATGAGGAGCAATCCGATAACATTATACATAGATTATCAAGTCGATTAGAGCAAAATTATCCTGATATATTTGATGCGATGGTTACATATTGGAAAGAATTGCAAATTAGCATTTTCCCATTCGCTCTATTAATGGATAAAGTGGAGATTTGGGCTGCTGTTTTAGAGAGAATTGGTAGAAAGCGTTTCGGGTTGACTATTGATGAAGAAGAGCTTATGACAGCGTATAATATTGAATTAGAAGAGTTTCATATTGCCTATCAATGGTTATTACGTGTTGAAAGAGAAGGATATTTGCCCGTATAATTATGAAAAAGAATCGTTCGGTTCTTGAAACGAGCATATTCTATGTTATAATGTAAGGGTTGCAAAAGGCAGAAATCTGCCTGTTTGTAAGAGAAGAGAAGTGCAATTCTCTTACTTAATATGTTTCATATTATTCTCGAACAAAATATACCGTAGTTGTCTTTTAGGCAATTAGTAGATTGGAACATTATATCTGAAAGCTTTTGCTAGAGGATTATTTGTACTTTTGTTATTTCAAAAAAGAGATAATGAAGATCTTAATCTATAGAGGTATGTGCATACATTATTATAGTTGGAGGGAAAGAATAAATGGCTGCAAAATGGGAAAAATTAGAAGGTAACGTAGGCGTTTTAACAATCGAAGTTGATGCTAAAGAAGTAAACAACTCTATCGACGCTGCGTTCAAAAAAGTAGTAAAAACAATCAACGTACCAGGTTTCCGTAAAGGAAAAATGCCTCGTCCGTTATTCGAACAACGCTTTGGTGTTGAATCTTTATACCAAGATGCTTTAGATATCATCTTACCAAAAGCATACGGTGAAGCAATCGATGAAGCTGGTATCTTCCCAGTTGCTCATCCTGAAATCGACATCGAGAAGTTCGAAAAAAATGCTAACCTTATCTTCACTGCAAAAGTTACAGTGAAACCTGAAGTTAAATTAGGTGAGTACAAAGGTTTAGCAGTAGAAAAAGTTGAAACAACTGTAACTGACGAAGATGTAGAGAACGAATTAAAATCTTTACAAGAGCGTCAAGCTGAGCTAGTTGTTAAAGAAGAAGGAACTGTTGAAAACGGTGATACAGCTGTAATCGACTTCGAAGGTTTCGTTGATGGCGAAGCATTTGAAGGCGGAAAAGGCGAAAACTACTCTCTAGCAATCGGTTCTGGTACATTCATCCCAGGTTTCGAAGAGCAAGTAATTGGTCTTAAATCTGGTGAGTCTAAAGACGTTGAAGTATCATTCCCAGAAGAGTACCATGCTGCTGAATTAGCTGGCAAACCAGCAACATTCAAAGTAACAGTTCATGAAATCAAAACAAAAGAACTTCCTGAGTTAAACGACGAGTTCGCTAAAGAAGCTGACGAAGCGGTTGCAACTCTTGATGAATTAAAAGCAAAACTTCGCACAAACTTAGAAGAAGGCAAAAAGCACGAAGCTGAGCACAAAGTACGTGACGAAGTAGTAGAATTAGCTGCTGCTAACGCTGAAATCGACATTCCAGAAGCTATGATCGACACTGAGTTAGATCGTATGGTTCGTGAATTCGAGCAACGTTTAAGCCAACAAGGTATGAACCTTGAGCTTTACTACCAATTCACAGGTACTGATGCTGACAAGTTAAAAGAGCAAATGAAAGAAGACGCTCAAAAACGCGTAAGAATCAACCTTGTTCTTGAAGCTATCATTGAAGCTGAAAACATCGAAGTTACTGAAGAAGAAGTAACTGCAGAAGTTGAAAAAATGGCTGAAATGTACGGTATGCCAGTAGACGCTATCAAGCAAGCTCTTGGAAGCGTAGACGCTTTAGCTGAAGATCTTAAAGTTCGTAAAGCTGTAGACTTCTTAGTAGAAAACGCTGCATAATAAAATAACAAGGCGCGATTTTAATCGTGCCTTGTTTTATAAATATAGAAATATATTTATAAAACTTTTCGATGAAGAAGGAAAACTTCCTTAATGAGTCGAATATACATATTTCAAAAGTTTTAAAAACTTTTTATTTGTACATAACTAGTCATATTATTTGTATTTCTCGCCACGTAGTGACATAATATGTATTTACATACGATACATTTATCGTGTACATACGAAGGCAAGAGGTTAGCACTTTGTAAGGGGTGTGAAAATATGTTTAAATTTAATGATGAAAAAGGGCAATTAAAATGTTCTTTCTGTGGTAAAACACAAACGCAAGTTCGAAAGTTAGTTGCAGGTCCAGGTGTTTACATTTGTGACGAGTGTATCGAACTTTGTACTGAAATTGTACAAGAGGAGCTTGCGAAAGACGAAGAAGTAGAATTCAAAGATGTACCGAAACCGGTAGAAATTCGTGAAATCTTAGATGAGTATGTCATCGGACAAGATAACGCGAAAAAAGCACTAGCGGTAGCGGTATATAACCATTACAAACGCATTAATTCTAACAGCAAAATTGATGATGTAGAATTAGCGAAGAGTAATATCGCACTTATCGGGCCAACAGGTAGTGGTAAAACATTACTGGCACAAACGTTAGCGCGTATTTTAAATGTTCCATTTGCAATCGCGGACGCAACATCTTTAACTGAAGCTGGGTACGTTGGGGAAGATGTAGAAAACATCTTACTTAAATTAATCCAAGCAGCTGATTATGATGTAGAGAAAGCGGAAAAAGGAATCATTTATATTGATGAGATTGATAAAGTGGCACGTAAGTCCGAAAATCCATCAATTACACGTGATGTATCTGGTGAAGGTGTGCAGCAGGCACTTCTGAAAATTTTAGAAGGTACTGTAGCGAGCGTTCCACCTCAAGGTGGCCGTAAGCATCCGCATCAAGAGTTTATTCAAATTGATACAACGAATATCTTATTCATCTGTGGTGGAGCGTTTGATGGCATCGAGCCAATTATTAAACGTCGTCTTGGTGAAAAAGTAATTGGATTTGGTTCTGAGAAGAAAAATGCTGATGTAAATGAGAAGCATGTTTTATCTCACGTATTACCAGAGGACCTTTTAAGATTTGGTTTAATTCCAGAGTTTATCGGTCGTCTTCCAGTTATTGCGAACCTAGAGCCGCTTGATGAAGATGCTCTTGTTGATATTTTAACGAAACCGAAAAATGCACTTGTTAAGCAATTCCAAAAACTATTGGAGCTTGACGATGTTGAGTTAGAGTTTGAAGAAGGCGCACTAATTGAGATTGCGAAAAAAGCAATTGAACGTAAAACAGGTGCTCGTGGACTTCGTTCTATTATTGAAGGCTTAATGCTTGAGGTAATGTTCGAGCTACCATCTCGCAAAGATATCGAGAAGTGTATTCTTACAAAAGAAACAGTAGCTGATAACGCAGCGCCAAAATTGGTGTTACAAGACGGTACTGTACTTGATACAAAAACATCTGCATAATGCGAAGGGGAAACAGCAATTTTTATAATTGCTGTTTTTCTTTATGTTTAGCTATGTTCCTCCGCGGAAATACTAAGAGATAAAACATTGCGGGAGGAAATAAATGATGAGCTGGACAAATATATTTTTACTTGTTCAACTTGTTTTTGGTGTAATTGTCGGATTGTATTTTTGGCATTTACTTCGAAATCAGCGAACACAAAAAGTTTCAATTGATCGAGAATCAAAAAAAGAATTAGAACAGCTTCGTAAAATGCGTGAGATTTCTTTAACAGAGCCGCTTGCGGAAAAGGTGCGTCCTACATCCTTTTTAGATATTGTGGGGCAAGAGGACGGGATTAAGTCGTTAAAAGCGGCTCTTTGTGGTCCAAACCCGCAACATGTGATTATATATGGTCCGCCAGGTGTCGGAAAGACAGCGGCAGCACGTCTTGTATTAGAAGAAGCAAAACGAAATCCAAAATCTCCATTTCGCACAAATGCAACATTTATTGAACTGGATGCGACGACAGCTCGGTTTGATGAACGTGGTATTGCAGACCCTTTAATTGGTTCGGTGCATGATCCAATTTATCAAGGTGCTGGTGCGATGGGGCAAGCAGGTATTCCGCAACCGAAAAAAGGTGCGGTAACAGATGCTCACGGTGGTATTTTGTTTATTGATGAGATAGGTGAACTACATCCGATTCAAATGAACAAAATGTTAAAGGTGCTAGAAGATCGAAAAGTGTTTTTGGAAAGTGCATACTATAGTGAAGAAAATACGATGATTCCAACGTATATACATGATATTTTTCAAAAAGGTTTACCAGCCGATTTTCGCTTAGTTGGGGCGACGACACGTTCGCCAGATGAGATACCTCCTGCTATTCGGTCGCGCTGTTTAGAAGTGTTCTTCCGTGAATTAGATACAGAAGAAATTCAAAAAGTAGCGAAGAATGCGGCTGACAAAGTGGAAATGCAAATCGGTGAAAATGGTATTGAAATGATTGGGATGTATGCGAGAAATGGGCGAGAAGCGATTAATCTTGTACAAATTTCTGCTGGAATGGCAATAAATGAAGAACGTCCTTTCATTAAAGATGAAGATATAGAGTGGGTTGTTCACTCTAGTCAGCTCACACCGAAGTATGAAAAACGCATTTACCCTATTCCGAGAATCGGTCTTGTAAATGGACTTGCTGTATACGGACCAAATACAGGCGCATTATTAGAAATTGAAGTAACAGCAATCAAGGCGAAAGATAAAGGATCGGTAAATGTTACCGGAATTGTTGAAGAGGAAAGTATTGGTAGTCAAACGAAATCCATTCGTCGTAAAAGTATGGCGAAAGGTTCTGTAGATAATGTATTAACAGTACTTCGATCTCTAGATGTGTTGCCAGAAGGGTACGATATACATATTAATTTTCCAGGTGGTATCCCGATTGATGGGCCTTCGGCGGGAATTGCTATGGCAACAGGCGTGTATTCAGCGGTGCATCATACGTATGTGAATAATGAAGTAGCGATGACTGGTGAGATAAGTATACACGGGGAAGTGAAACCTATCGGTGGTGTGTACGCAAAAATAAAAGCTGCGAAAAAGGCAGGAGCTAAGAAAGTTATCATTCCTGCTGAAAACATGCAACCATTTTTGTATACAATAAAAGGAATTGAAATTATTCCTGTTCGGAAGTTGAAGGAAGTATTTGAGCTAACGTTTATACAGGAAAATATACATCGAGAGCTTGATGTAC
The DNA here is from genome assembly GCF_031983925.1 of Bacillus sp. (in: firmicutes). Lineage (NCBI taxonomy): Bacteria > Bacillati > Bacillota > Bacilli > Caryophanales > Bacillaceae > Bacillus > Bacillus sp. (in: firmicutes). The sequence continues at coordinate 49,567 of NZ_DALYZR010000013.1, forward strand.
ATAATACGATAGACGAAACAGATGCACAATCAATGTGAGAATGAACGATAATAGTATTTGCCAGACTTCGTTTAAGTTTGTATGCTTAAGCGGAGTCTTTTTTCTTTTATAAGGGAGAAAAAACGAGGGATTTACAGTTGCGGAGAATCTCTGCAATTGCATCTAGATGTATTGTAATATAAAATAGTTGAACAGGAGTTTAATTTATTATGGAGGTGCTATGTCTAGTATGAATACGAATGAAAGAATCGTGCCCCTCCTACCATTAAGAGGCGTTCTCGTATATCCAACGATGGTTCTGCATCTTGATGTAGGACGTGATAAATCGATACAAGCACTAGAGCAGGCGGCAATGGATGAAAATATCATCTTTTTAGCAATGCAAAAAGAAATGAATATCGATGATCCGAAAGAAGATGACATATATAGTGTAGGTACAGTGGCGAAAGTGAAGCAAATGTTAAAATTGCCTAACGGTACGCTTCGTGTCCTTGTAGAAGGTTTACATAGAGCAGAAGTAGTAGAGTTTATCGAAGAAGAAAATGTAGTGCAAGTTTCTATTAAAACGATAACGGAAGAAGTGGAAGCTGATTTAGAAGAGAAAGCCCTTATGCGTACATTACTGGAGCATTTTGAACAATATATTAAAGTTTCGAAAAAAGTTTCAAATGAAACATTTGCAACGGTAGCTGATGTAGAAGAGCCAGGAAGATTAGCTGATTTAACTGCTTCTCACTTGCCAATTAAAACGAAGCAGAAACAAGAGATTTTAGAGATTATATCTGTGAAAGAACGATTACATACACTTATTTCAATTATTCAAGATGAACAAGAATTACTTAGTTTAGAAAAGAAAATTGGACAAAAAGTGAAACGTTCAATGGAGCGCACGCAAAAAGAATATTTCTTACGTGAGCAAATGAAGGCGATTCAAACTGAACTTGGCGATAAAGAAGGTAAGGGCGGGGAAGTTGAAGAACTTCGTGAGAAAATTGAACAGTCAGGAATGCCTGAAGAAACAATGAAGGCTGCGCTGAAAGAATTAGATCGTTATGAAAAGTTACCAGCAAGTTCTGCGGAGAGCGGTGTAATTCGAAATTATATCGATTGGTTATTAGCGCTTCCGTGGACAGAAGCAACAGAGGATATGATTGATCTTGCTCATTCTGAAGAGATTTTAAACAAAGATCATTACGGTCTTGAGAAAGTGAAAGAGCGCGTACTTGAATATTTAGCGGTACAGAAGTTAACAAATTCATTAAAAGGACCTATCCTTTGTTTAGTAGGACCTCCTGGGGTCGGAAAAACTTCGTTAGCGCGTTCCATTGCAACATCATTAAATCGTAATTTTGTCCGTGTATCCCTTGGTGGTGTACGTGATGAATCTGAAATTCGTGGTCACCGCCGTACGTACGTTGGAGCAATGCCAGGACGCATTATTCAAGGTATGAAAAAGGCGAAATCAGTTAATCCAGTCTTTTTATTAGATGAGATTGATAAAATGTCTAACGATTTCCGTGGAGATCCATCAGCCGCATTACTTGAAGTGTTAGATCCAGAACAAAACCATAACTTCAGTGATCATTACATTGAAGAACCATATGATTTATCCAAGGTTATGTTTGTAGCAACTGCAAATACACTTTCCAGTATTCCAGGCCCATTACTTGATCGTATGGAAATTATTTCGATTGCTGGCTATACAGAACTTGAAAAAGTTCATATTGCTCGTGAACATTTATTGCCGAAACAATTAAAAGAGCATGGCTTACGAAAAGGTAATTTACAAGTACGTGATGAAGCGCTTCTTGAAATGATTCGCTATTATACACGTGAGGCTGGTGTTCGTACACTAGAGCGCCAAATTGCAAAAGTTTGTCGTAAAGCAGCAAAGATTATCGTTACAGCAGAACGCAAGCGTATTGTAGTAACAGAGAAAAATGTTGTTGATTTACTTGGTAAGCACATATTCCGTTATGGGCAAGCTGAAAAAACAGACCAAGTTGGTATGGCGACAGGTTTAGCGTATACAGCAGCAGGTGGCGATACACTGGCGATCGAAGTGTCCGTAGCGCCAGGTAAAGGGAAATTAATTTTAACAGGGAAACTTGGGGATGTTATGAAAGAATCCGCACAAGCAGCGTTTAGCTATATTCGTTCTCGTGCAGAAGAGCTTCAGATTGATCCTGATTTCCATGAGAAAAATGATATTCATATTCATGTTCCAGAAGGAGCAGTTCCAAAGGATGGACCGTCAGCAGGTATTACGATGGCAACAGCACTTATTTCTGCACTAACAGGTATTCCTGTAAGTAAAGAAGTGGGGATGACAGGTGAAATTACACTTCGTGGTCGTGTATTACCGATTGGTGGTTTAAAAGAAAAAACATTAAGTGCTCACCGCGCAGGTTTAACAAAGATTATTTTACCGGCGGAAAATGAGAAAGATTTAGATGATATTCCAGAGAGCGTAAAAGAAAACCTTACGTTTGTGCTTGCATCTCATTTAGATGAAGTATTGGAGCACGCATTAGTAGGAGTGAAACAATGAAAGTAACAAAAGCAGACATTGTAATTAGTGCTGTTAAACCAGAACAATATCCAGACGGTGACTTACCAGAAATCGCATTAGCGGGTCGTTCCAATGTCGGGAAGTCTTCATTTATTAATAAAATTTTAAATCGTAAAAAGTTAGTGCGTATTTCTTCTAAACCAGGGAAAACACAAACATTAAACTTCTTCTTAATTAATGAGATGATGCACTTTGTGGATGTTCCAGGTTACGGATATGCGAAAGTATCTAAAACGGAGCGCGCAGCTTGGGGTAAAATGATTGAGACGTACTTTACAACACGTGAGCAATTAGACGCAGCTGTACTAGTAGTTGATTTACGTCACAAACCAACAAATGATGATGTAATGATGTATGATTTCTTAAAGCATTATGACATCCCAACAATTATTATTGCAACGAAAGCCGATAAAATTCCGAAAGGGAAATGGCAAAAGCATTTAAAAGTTGTTAAAGAAACGCTTGATATTGAAAGTGGCGATGAAGTCGTTCTATTCTCTTCTGAAACAGGACTTGGAAAAGAAGAAGCATGGAAAGCAATTCATAAATTTACAAAAACAAAAAACGCGTGACGAATGTCGCGCGTTTTTTGTTTTACTAATTTTTTTAGCGTACGTTTAATGTAACCTCAATATTTCCTCGTGTTGCTTTAGAGTAAGGGCATACACCGTGAGCGGCTTCTACAAGTTCTTGTGCTTCGCTATGTGAGACGCCGGCAACATGTACATCAAGCACAGCGGATAGGCCGAAACCACCGTCTGTATCTTTTCCGATAGAAACGTGAGCAGTTACTTCTGTACTTTCTACTTTCACACGTTTTGTACGAATGACAAGTTGTAACGCACTATCAAAACAAGCAGCATAACCAGCAGCAAATAGTTGTTCTGGATTTGTTGCCTCTCCGCCTGCACCACCTAGTGCTTTCGGCATTTTTACATCAAGATTTAATATGCCATCATCTGAAACTACTTTTCCGTTTCTTCCACCTGTAGCAGTTACTGAAGCAGTATATAATTTATCCATGTTTATTCCCCTTTTCTATCATTAATTGTTTTCATTGTTTCAATTAGTTTATTTAATTGAATTAATAAAGAACGATATTCTTGTTCTGTAATTCCTAAATTTGTAGCCATTGTTGTCGGTAATGAACAAGCCTTATCTTGTAAATCTTTACCTTGTTCTGTTAATTCAATACATACTTTTCGCTCATCTTCTCTGGAACGAACGCGTTTTACAAGGTTTAATGATTCCATTCGTTTTAGCATAGGTGTTAACGTACCTGAATCTAAAAATAGACGTTCTCCAATTTCTTTTACTGTTAGTCCATCTTGCTCCCATAGTACGAGTAAAGTAATGTACTGTGGATACGTAATGCCCATTTCTTCTAAATACGGTCGGTAAAAGCGTGTAACCTCTCTAGAACAGGCGTAAATAGAAAAACAAAGTTGGTTATCTAGATGTAAAGAATTATCTACCATACATAACTCCTTTCTCATTAAGTTGTGCACAATTTAATTTTGTAAAATCAATATAACGGAAAAGAAATACAATGTCAAATACATTGTATTGAGAAAGTTTGTGCTACAATTTGGCACAATCATACATATTTTCCTTCATGATGAAAGAAGATAGGAAAGATGATGTTATAATTCATATGGAATAGTTTCCATCACTTGATTATGAGGACTTTTTTTGGTAACGTACAAATAGAGTTATTATTTTATAATCATTATAAAGTAGAAAGTTTTTATTCATTTTACTGAATCTCCTTTCTTACATATGGAGAATAAATAAAAAAATAATCGGTTGTTCACACGATTGTCAGATTCATAAGAGGAAAGTTGTATTATGATAGTAGATAAAGTGATAAAACGGGTGAAGGGGGACATGCTGCGTGCATATTCTTGTTGTTAGTGTAAATTATCGAACAGCCCCTGTAGAATTTCGTGAGAAACTCACATTTCAGGCAACAGAACTAGAGCAAGCAATGACGACATTACAAAAGCAAAAGAGCGTGTTAGAGAATGTCATTGTATCAACTTGTAATCGCACTGAGATTTACGCTGTTGTCGATCAATTACACACGGGACGGTATTATATTAAGAAGTTTTTAGCTGATTGGTTTCAGCTTGAAATAGAAGAAGTCGCACCATATTTAACTATTTTTGAACAAGATGGTGCAATCGATCATTTATTCCGCGTAACGTGCGGTTTAGATTCTATGGTAGTTGGAGAGACGCAAATTTTAGGTCAAATAAAAGATAGCTTTTTAGAAGCGCAGCAAGTAAAAGCAACAGGGACAATTTTTAATGAATTGTTTAAGCAAGTCATTACATTAGCGAAACGTGCTCACTCAGAAACGACAATTGGTGAAAGTGCGATGTCTGTTAGTTATGCTGCTGTTGAGCTTGGGAAGAAAATATTTGGCGAGTTAACAGATTGTCACGTACTTATTCTCGGAGCTGGTAAAATGGGTGAACTTGCACTGCAAAACTTATATGGAAGTGGTGCTCGTAAAGTAACAGTCATGAATAGAACGCTTTCAAAAGCAGAAATAATGGCTGAGAAATATATGGGACACGCAAAACCTTTAAGTGAATTACAATGTGCATTATTAGAAGCTGATATTTTAATTAGTTCAACTGGTGCATCGGATTATGTCATTACGAAAGAGATGATGACAAAGGTAGAGAAAATGCGCTCTGGTCGTCCATTATTTATGGTTGATATTGCAGTGCCGCGTGATATTGATCCAGCAATTGATGAGCTAGAAGGTTCTTTCTTGTATGACATTGATGATTTGCAAGGAGTAGTAGAAGCAAACCGTGCTGAGCGTTTGAAAGAAGCAGAGAAAATTCAATTTATGATTGAAGAGGAAATTGTTTTATTTAAAACGTGGTTAAGTACACTTGGTGTCGTTCCGTTAATATCAGCTCTTCGTGATAAGGCACTTGCTATTCAAAGTGAAACGATGGAAAGTCTGGAACGAAAAATACCAACTCTTAGTGATCGTGAGAGAAAAGTAATTAGTAAGCATACGAAAAGTATTATTAATCAATTATTAAAAGACCCAATTTTAGTAGCGAAAGAAATAGCTGCTGAAGAGGGAGCAGACGAAAAATTAGCGTTATTTGCAAAGATTTTCGATTTAGAAATGGAAGACGTAGAGAGTCGTGCGGAAGAAGTAGAACATAAAAGAGCGTGGACACCATCCGTTCCATCTTTATAATTTGGAAGGATGATCGGATGAGTTTTTTAAATAACAGTATTATTTATCATATTGCAATTATTTTATATGCTTGTAGCATTAGTTTATATTTTATAGATTATTTCCAAAGTAACCGAAAGGCGAACCGATTTGCTTTTTGGTTACTTTCGATTGTATGGGTTCTGCATTCTATTTTTATGTTGCTTAGAGCTACAGATTCAGAAACGAACCCTCTTTTAACTTTATTATCAGGCATTTATTTTTATGTTTGGCTATTGATTACGATGTCGTTAGTCATTAATCGATTTATGAGAATCGATTTTTTAGTCTTTTTTACAAATGTTGTTGCATTTGGCGTAAGCGCTTTTTCTATTTTTACGCCGCTTGGAAAGATGTCGCCGGTACTTGCAGAGCAATTAGTTTCGGAGCTTGTATATGTACATGTCGGTATGGCTATTATTTCTTATGCAACTTTTACTGTATCGTTCATTTTTTCTATTATGTATTTATTGCAATATCGCCTATTAAAAAAGAAAAAATGGAATGCGAGATTAAGAAGGTTAGGGAATTTACCGAAGCTAGAATCGATGTCTTACGGATTAAATTTATTTTCTGTTCCATTTTTCTTACTAGCTATTTTATTAGGATGCATATGGGGATATACAAAATTGGACAATTTCCATTGGTATGATACGAAAGTAATCGGGTCTTTTGTCGTTCTATTTGTATATTGTGCTGGCCTATATTTACGAGCGGCAGATGTTTTGCAAGGGAAGAAAATCGTGCAGTGGAACATCGGAGCATTTCTCGTAATGCTAATTAATATTTTTCTATTAAGCAGTTTATCCAACTTCCACTTTTGGTATTTATAATGAGGAGAGAAAATTATGCGCAAAATTATTGTAGGGTCACGAAAGAGTAAATTAGCATTAACGCAAACAAATTGGTTTATTGATCAGTTAAAAGCGCTAGGTTTACCATATGAATTTGAAGTGAAAGAAATCGTTACAAAAGGCGATGTTATTTTAGATGTTACTCTTTCAAAAGTAGGTGGCAAAGGCTTGTTTGTGAAAGAGATTGAACATGCGCTACTTACGAAAGAAATTGATATGGCTGTACATAGTATGAAAGATATGCCGGCCGTACTTCCAGAAGGATTAATGATTGGTTGTACACCAAAGCGTGTTGACCCTCGTGATGCTTTTATCTCAAAAAACGGAGCGTCGTTTAAAGAGTTAGCAGAAGGCGCTATTTTAGGTACGAGTAGTTTAAGACGTAGTGCACAGCTACTCGCTGCGAGACCAGACTTACAAGTGAAGTGGATTCGCGGAAATATCGATACACGTTTACGCAAATTAAAAGAAGAAGATTACGATGCAATTATTTTAGCGACAGCGGGATTACAAAGAATGGGCTGGGATAATGAAGTTATTACAGAACATTTAGATGAGACGTTATGTGTACCTGCTGTAGGACAAGGTGCATTAGCGATTGAGTGTCGTGAGGATGATAAAGATTTACTGCAGTTGTTAGCTCATATGAATGATGGAGTAACAGAAAAAACAGTGGCAGCAGAACGCGTATTTCTTCATAAACTTGAAGGTGGATGCCAAGTGCCGATCGCAGGATATGCAACTCTTACAGAAAACGATGCAATCGAATTAACAGCTCTTGTCGGGTCTATGGACGGTTCTGTTTTATTGAAAGAGACAGTAGTAGGAACTGATCCAGAGAAAGTAGGATTAGAGGCTGCGGACCGTTTAATTAAACAAGGCGCAAAAGAACTTATTCTTGCTGCAAATAAGGGGCAACAATAAGTATGAATGCTCTCGCTGGCAAAACGGTATTGGTTACGCGTGCCCAGCATCAAGCAAAACAAATGAGTGTAGCGGTGAAAGAAAAGAGCGGAATTCCATTGGAAATTCCGCTTTTGCGTATGGAAGGTATGTCTCATAGGCAAATTCAACATATAGCAGGGCAGTTACATTCGTATGACTGGGTTATTTTTACGAGTAAAAATGGGGTAGCTTTTTTTCTAGATCGTTTGAGACAGAAGCTACCTGTAACGACTAAAATTGCTGCAGTAGGCGTGAAAACAAAGTTAGAGTTAGAAAAGCGAGGCTATGAAGTGGACTTCGTTCCAACTTCATTTGTTGCAGAAGTATTTGCAGAAGAGTTTGTAAAAAGACTAAGTGGAAACGAATGCATTTTATTTCCGAAAGGGAATTTAGCAAGAGACGTAATTCCAGTTGCGCTTCGTGAAATGGGTGTTTCTCTAGATGAGCTTATCGTATATGGTACGAAAGAGAATGTAGAGAAAAAGCAAGAGCTTATAGAAGCGTTAGAAGTAGGGAAAGTAGACATTATTACATTTACGAGCCCTTCCACTGTTACTAGTTTTGTTCGTTTACTTGAGGGTACAAACTGGAGAGAATGGACAAAAAAATGTACAATTGCTTGTATAGGGCCTATTACGGAAAAAGAGGCGAGCCTTTATTTTCCGCATATTATTATGCCGAAAGAGTACACTGTAGAAGCATTACTACAATGTGTTTGTGAATCTATAAAATAAAAGAATGGGGATAGAAATCTATGAACTCTTTACAATTTAATCGTCATCGTCGCTTAAGACAAAGTGGAGGCATGCGTGCGCTTGTGCGTGAAACGTTTTTACATACGGAAGATTTTATTTACCCTATTTTTGTATTAGAAGGAGAAAATGTTCGTAATGAAGTGCCTTCTATGCCAGGCGTATATCAAATATCTTTAGATTTATTGCAAGCTGAAATGCAAGAAGTTGTTGATTTAGGTATTCGTTCTGTTATTGTATTTGGTTTACCTGCTGAAAAAGATGAAGTTGGATCATCAGCATATTGTGATCATGGAATTGTGCAACGTGCGATTCAGCAAATTAAAGGTGAATTCCCTGATCTAGTAGTAGTTGCGGATACATGTTTATGTCAATTCACAAGCCATGGTCATTGCGGTGTAATTGAAGATGGTATTATTTTAAATGACGAGTCTCTTACAGTTCTTGCAAAAACAGCTGTAAGTCAAGCGAAAGCAGGAGCGGACATTATTGCGCCATCAAACATGATGGACGGATTCGTAACAGCAATTCGCCACGCATTAGATGAAAATGGTTTTGGACATGTACCAGTTATGTCATACGCTTTGAAATATTCATCAGCATTTTACGGACCATTCCGTGATGCTGCGCACGGTGCACCGCAATTTGGTGATCGTAAAACATATCAAATGGACCCAGCGAACCGCATGGAAGCATTCCGTGAAGCAGAATCAGATGTAATGGAAGGGGCAGATTTCTTAATTGTAAAGCCAGCTCTTTCTTACTTAGATATCGTTCGTGATGTGAAAAATAACTTTAACTTACCAGTCGTTGCTTATAACGTAAGCGGTGAATATTCAATGATTAAAGCGGCAGCGCAAAATGGGTGGATTAATGAAAAAGAAGTTGTACTTGAAAAATTAATTAGTATGAAACGCGCAGGAGCAGATTTAATTATTACGTATCATGCGAAAGATGCAGCAAGATGGTTACAAGAAGGAGGCGCTAAATAATGAAAAAGTTTGATAAGTCGATTGCAGCGTTTGAAGAGGCTCAAGATTTAATGCCTGGTGGCGTAAATAGCCCAGTTCGTGCCTTTAAGTCTGTCGGTATGAATCCGTTGTTTATGGAGCGTGGAAAAGGCTCTAAAGTATATGATATCGATGGAAATGAATACATCGATTACGTATTATCATGGGGTCCATTAATTCATGGTCATGCAAATAATCGTGTTGTTGAGGCTTTAAAAGCTGTTGCTGAAAAAGGTACGAGCTTCGGTGCTCCAACGGAAATTGAAAATAAATTAGCAAAACTTGTTATTGAGCGTGTTCCATCAATTGAGATTGTGCGTATGGTTAACTCTGGAACAGAAGCGACAATGAGTGCGCTACGTTTAGCTCGTGGTTATACAGGCCGTAACAAAATTTTGAAATTTATCGGTTGTTATCACGGTCATGGTGACTCGTTATTAATTAAAGCGGGTTCTGGTGTAGCAACGCTAGGTTTACCAGATAGCCCTGGTGTACCAGAAGGTGTAGCGAAAAATACGATTACAGTAGCGTATAACGATTTAGAAAGTGTGAAATACGCTTTCGAACAATTCGGTGATGATATTGCTTGTGTCATTGTAGAACCAGTAGCAGGGAATATGGGTGTTGTTCCTCCGCAACCAGGATTTTTAGAAGGTCTTCGTGAAGTAACAGAGCAAAATGGTGCATTGCTTATTTTTGATGAAGTAATGACAGGATTCCGTGTTGCATATAATTGTGGACAAGGTTATTACGGTGTAACACCTGATTTAACTTGTTTAGGTAAAGTAATCGGTGGTGGATTACCGGTAGGAGCATACGGTGGTAAAGCAGAAATTATGCGCCAAGTTGCACCGAGCGGACCAATTTATCAAGCAGGTACTTTATCAGGTAACCCACTAGCAATGGCAGCAGGTTATGAAACGTTAGTACAGTTAACGCCAGAATCGTATGTAGAATTTGAGCGTAAAGCTGAAATGCTAGAAGCTGGCTTACGTAAAGCGGCTGAAAAACATGGCATTCCGCATCATATCAATCGTGCGGGTTCTATGATTGGTATCTTCTTTACAGATGAACCAGTTATTAATTACGACGCAGCAAAATCTTCAAACTTAGAGTTCTTTGCGGCTTACTATCGTGAAATGGTAGAACAAGGTGTATTTTTACCGCCATCCCAATTTGAAGGTTTATTCTTATCGACAGCACATAGTGATGCAGATATTGAGGCGACAATTGCAGCGGCTGAAATTGCAATGTCAAAATTAAAAGCTTAATTGAATAAAGAAAATCGCTCTCCGTAAGGGGGGCGATTTTTTTTATTCATAAAGTCAGCTTTCCGTACATAAATCTGTAATGACATATAGTTTGGGAGGGGGAAAAGAAGTGGCAACAGATCATTCATTACGTTTTTCATTAAAAGAATCTGTTTGGTTCCAAAAAGGACAGGAAGTCGAAGAACTTTTGTCAATTTCGTTAGATCCAGACGTTGAGATAGAAGAGCTTGATCATGAGGTAATTGTGAGAGGGCAATTAGATTTAACGGGAGAGTATGTTGCACGAAAAGATGATTCAGCTTATTCATTAAGAGATCTATCGCCAGCGAAGTCCATTGATTATGTAGAAACAAGAGAAGATGGGGTTAATGAACTTGTTCATTCCTTCCCGCTTGAAATATCAATTCCAAGAAACCGTGTGAAAGTAATTGAAGAACTATATGTATCTATCGAGGAATTTGATTATGAACTAAAGGAAAATGGTTGCTTACAATTATTAGCGGATATATCTATTACAGGTTTATGTGATGAAGAAAGAATTGAGGATGAAGAGGAAGAAACGGCGTATGCTGAGTTAGAGGATGATTCTGCGCAAGAGCATGAAACTAGACCAACGCCACAAGTCGAAGAGCCAGCCTATAAGGAATCAGATGAGTGGGAAGATTACGCATTTGAACCGTTCCAACTAGAAGAAAGAAAAGAGCAGGAAGTAGAAGAAGAGGAAATAGAAGAACATGAATTTGTAGAGCGTGAAGAGGAGAAAGAAACAACGCCGCAATTTGAATTGTTCGGAAGAAAAGATTTCAAGAAAGAACAAGCGAAAAAACAAGAAGTACAAGAAGAGGAAACGTATTCACAGCGGGATGAAAATGCGCTTTATTTAACGAAATTATTTACGAAAGAACCGGAAGAAGAATTTACAAAGTTACGAATGTATTTTGTGCAAGAAGGAGATACGATCGAATCTGTTGCAGAACGTTATGAAACATCTGTACAAAACTTATACCGTGTCAATCAAACAGAAGATATATATTTAACTACAGGACAAATTATTTATATTCCTGTTTCAAGAGCAAAAGCGAAATAAGTGAGTGTTTGCACTCACTTATTTTTCTAAAGGCTATGTTTTGAATAGAAAGGGTTATTCGTATGGATATGGAATTACGAAATCGCTATGAACCCATTGTAAGGCAATATAGATTGGATACGCAGCATATGGAAGAGCACGGAAGTGTGACGAAAATTTATACGAATCAAGGTCCATATGCGCTCAAGAAAATAGAAGGCAGGAAGTTAGAGCGGAATAACTTTTTGCATCATATTCAATATTTGAAGGAGAAAGGTTTTTCAAATTATGTACCTATATACCATGCGACGGACGGAAATTATATTTTAAGTGATGGTACGTATAATTATTATTTAATGCCTTGGTTAGAGCGTGCGGAAGGGAACGGCGAGGATAATGATCAATACCATAAAATGTTTCAGACTCTCGGAACGTTGCACCAAAAAACGGTAAAAGAAGAAACGTATACAGAAGAGGATTTAGAAAAACATTATACAAATATATCCGATCGCTGGGAAAATGATGGAGAGATGTTAGAAGAGTTTCTTGTAGAATCGGAAGCGAAGTGGTATATGTCTCCGTTTGAATTGCAGTATTGTACGTACTATCATCATGTAATGAGGGCGCGTGAGTTTGCAACGAAGCAATTAAATGAGTGGAACGATGCGATGAAAGAAAAAGAAACAACGCGCATTACTTTTGTACATGGTAACGTATCGCTTAATCATTTTTTATTTGATTATGAACGGAATGGCTATTTTATTAGTTTAGAAAAATCGAAGTTTGCAACACCTGTGCAAGATATTGTAGGGTTTTATTCTCGGTCGTTAAACACATATCCAATTGCGCGAAGTGATCGGTTTGAATGGTATCAAATGTATCAAAAAAATTTCCCTTTTACGAAAGAAGAGCAACTACTCATGTTTGCGTATATGACGTATCCATCGCAATTTATTCGGCAAATCCAGTCTTATAAGAAAAGAAGAGAGCGGCGTAATGAGGGAAATGAACTTCTCGGAGTAAAGAGTTTGCAACAAGCGCATTGGCTCGTTAGTAATATAGAATATTTTCTTTCGCAATTACAAGCTGCCCAGCAAGGGAACGGATAAAGAAGATAAGTAGAGGATGCTACTTATCTTCTTTTTTTACTCAAAAAGCTGTAGTCTTAAATTTATCTTGACGAATAAGGTTTCGTTTTTTACACTATTGTATATAATAATTAACAATCATATAAATGCCTTGAAGGGGAAGAGTATAACAAGAAACGTCTTCAGAGAGGAGAATCATTAGCTGGGAGATTCTCTAGATAGTTATGTTAGAAGGTAGCCCTGGAGCATCTTTTCTGAACGGAATAGTTCTCATTAGGAAAAGACGGATTTGTCCGTTATCAAATTAAGAGTATAAACAAATTCCTGAATTTGTTTGTAAATAAAGGTGGTACCGCGATGTCCCTCGTCCTTTTTTTGGATGAGGGGCATTTTTTATTTTAAGGAGGGAAAATAATGTCAAACACGGAAAAGAATTTACCAACTAAATATGATCATATGTCCGTTGAAGAAGGCCTTTATCAGTGGTGGCTAGAAGGCAAATATTTTGAAGCAACAGGAGACGAGAAGAAACAACCGTATACAATTGTAATTCCACCTCCGAACGTAACTGGTAAGTTACACTTAGGTCATGCTTGGGATACAACTCTTCAAGATATTTTAACTCGTACGAAGCGTATGCAAGGTTACGATGTATTGTGGCTTCCAGGAATGGATCATGCGGGTATCGCAACACAAGCGAAAGTAGAAGGGAAACTTCGTGAAGAAGGTATTTCACGTTACGATCTTGGCCGTGAGAAATTCCTTGAAAAGGCTTGGGAATGGAAAGAAGAATACGCTTCTCACATTCGTCAACAATGGGGGAAAGTTGGTTTAGGACTAGACTATTCTCGCGAACGTTTCACATTAGACGAAGGTTTATCTGATGCGGTTAATAAAGTATTCGTTCAATTATACGAAAAAGGCTTAATTTACCGCGGTGAATATATTATCAACTGGGACCCGGCAACACGCACAGCTCTTTCTGATATCGAAGTAATTCATAAAGAAGTTCAAGGTGCATTCTACCATATGAACTATCCGTTAACAGATGGATCTGGTCACATTCGTCTTGCAACAACTCGTCCAGAAACGATGCTTGGTGATACAGCGGTAGCGGTTCATCCAGAAGATGATCGTTACAAGCATTTAATCGGAAAAACAGTTACACTTCCAATCGTAGGCCGTGAGATTCCGATTATTGCTGATGAGTACGTAGAAAAAGATTTCGGAACAGGTGTTGTAAAAATTACGCCAGCTCATGACCCGAATGACTTTGAAGTAGGTAACCGTCATGACTTACCACGTATCTTAGTAATGAACGAAGATGGAACGATGAACGAAAAAGCTGGTAAGTATAACGGCATGGATCGTTTCGAGTGTCGTAAAGCGTTAGTGAAAGATTTACAAGAAGCGGGCGTATTAGTAGAAATCGAGCCTCATATGCATTCAGTAGGACATAGTGAGCGTAGTGGTGCAGTTGTTGAGCCTTACTTATCAACACAATGGTTCGTAAAAATGGCTCCGCTTGCTGAGAAGGCAGTAGCGCTTCAGCAAAAAGAAGAAGAGAAAGTAACGTTCGTACCAGAGCGTTTCGAAAACACATATTTACGTTGGATGGAAAATATTCACGACTGGTGTATTTCTCGTCAATTATGGTGGGGACACCGCATTCCAGCTTGGTATCATAAAGAAACTGGTGAAGTATACGTAGGTACAGAAGCACCAGCAGATATTGAAAATTGGAATCAAGATAACGACGTACTTGATACATGGTTCAGTTCAGCGTTATGGCCATTCTCAACACTTGGTTGGCCAAATGAAGATGCAGCGGACTTCAAACGTTACTATTCAACTGATGCACTAGTAACTGGTTATGACATCATCTTCTTCTGGGTATCTCGTATGATTTTCCAAGGTTTAGAGTTTACAGGCGAGCGTCCATTTAAAGATGTATTAATTCACGGTTTAGTTCGTGATGAGCAAGGACGTAAAATGAGTAAATCTCTTGGTAACGGTATTGACCCAATGGAAGTTATCGAGAAGTACGGTGCAGATGCAATGCGTTTCTTCTTATCAACAGGAAGTGCACCAGGTCAAGATTTACGCTTCAGCATGGAGAAAGTAGAATCTACTTGGAACTTCATTAATAAAATTTGGAATGCATCACGTTTTGTATTAATGAACATGGATGACATGAAATATGAAGAAATCGATTTAACTGGTGAAAAATCAGTTGCAGATAAGTGGATTTTAACTCGCTTAAATGAAACAATCGAAAGCGTAACACGTAACATGGATAAATATGAGTTCGGTGAAGCTGGTCGCTCATTATACAACTTCATCTGGGATGATTTCTGTGACTGGTACATTGAAATGGCGAAACTTCCTCTATACGGTGAAGATGAAGCAGCTAAGAAAACAACTCGTTCTATTTTAGCTTACGTATTAGATCAAACAATGCGTCTATTACACCCATTCATGCCATTCGTAACAGAGAAGATTTGGCAACATTTACCGCATGAAGGCGAATCTATTACAGTAGCAGCGTGGCCAACAGTACGCGAAGATTTACAAGATGCAGAAGCTGCAGCAGAAATGCACCTTCTAGTTGATATCATTCGTTCTGTTCGTAACATTCGTGCAGAAGTTAATACGCCAATGAGCAAAAAAGTTCAAATGCAAATTAAAGCAAAAGATGAGGCTGTACTTGCTCAGCTTACGAAAAATAGCTCTTACATTGAGCGTTTCTGTAACCCAAGCGAGTTAACAATTCAAACGGATTTACAAGCGCCAGAAAAAGCGATGACTGCAATCGTAACAGGTGCAGAGTTATTCTTACCGTTAGCTGATCTTATCAATCTTGATGAAGAGAGAGCGCGTCTTGAGAAAGAACTTGAGAAGTTCGATAAAGAAGTAGAACGTGTACAGAAGAAACTTTCAAACCAAGGTTTCGTAGCAAAAGCTCCTGCAGCAGTTATTGAAGGAGAGCGTGCGAAAGAGCAAGATTACCTAGAAAAACGCGAAGCAGTTCGCCAACGTTTAGCGGATCTTGAGAAATAAAAATGTTTTTTAGAGACTCACTATATTGGTGAGTCTCTTTTCTTTGCGTATAATAGGAATATGAAGGTTGTCTTTTGAAAGGGGAAAGCATACGTGATACATACATACGAAGAAGCGATAGGGTGGATTCATAGCCGGTTGAAATTTGGTATTAAACCAGGATTAGAAAGAATGAGATGGATGCTAGAAGAGCTCGGAAATCCAGAGCGTCACATAAAATGTGTTCACCTTGCTGGTACAAATGGAAAAGGTTCAACGTTAACATATATGCGTTACATGTTAGAAAATGCAAAATATAAGGTAGGAACATTTACCTCCCCTTATATTGAAACATTTAACGAGCGTATTAGTGTGAATGGAACACCAATTGCAGATGAAGAGATTACTGAACTTGTAAAGATGGTAAAGCCAGTCGTTGAAAAACTAGATGAGACGGATTTAGGGGAAGCGACTGAGTTTGAAATTATTACTGTTATGGCAATTTGTTATTTCGGTAAAGTTAATTTCTGTGATGTTGTTTTATTTGAAACAGGGCTTGGAGGGCGCTTTGACTCTACGAATGTGATTCATCCAGTTCTCACGATTATTACGAATATCGGTCACGATCATATGCATATTTTAGGTAATACACTAGGAGAAATTGCATATGAAAAGGCGGGGATTATTAAGTCTGGTGTTCCGGTTATTACTGGTGTACAAGATGAGGAAGCGCTGCAAGTCATTCAAAAAGTTGCAAAGGAAAATCATGCAAATGTATACGAGATGGGCAACCATTTTACATCGTTACATAAACAGTCTAGCGAAGATGGAGAACATTTCGATTTCACTTGCCCTTTCGCCTCTTTTGAAGATGTACGAATTTCAATGAAAGGCAGCCATCAAGTAAGAAACGCAGCACTTGCACTTATGGCAGTCATGTATGTAAAAACATACTTATCATTTTTAATTGAGGAAGAAGAAATAAGAACGGGATTACAGGAAGCGTATTGGGTGGGGCGCTTTGAAAAACTGCAAAGTAATCCGGATATTATTATAGATGGTGCTCATAACCCAGAAGGTATTGAAAGTCTTGTGAAAACGGTAGAATCACATTACAAAGATAAAAATGTAATAGTTTTATTTACTGCCCTTGGTGATAAACAATTGCACAATATGGTAGGTCAATTAGAAAGCATCGCCGATGAAATTATTTTTACAACATTCGCCTTTGATCGTGCTATTTCTGCTGACAAACTTGCATCGTATGCAAAGGAAGAGTCAAAATTAGTTTTTGAAAATTGGAAAGAGGCAATTGATACGAAGGTTGAAATGCTTGGAGAAAATGATGTTTTTATCATAACAGGTTCTCTTTATTTCATTTCGGAAGTTCGAAAATATATTCGCGAAAAAAACTAGATAGTCTTTGCTATCTAGTTTTTTTGTTCTACAAATGAAGTCAAATGCATACATATAAGATAAATATATAGGGTTATTTGGCGAATTCCTCTGACAAATATCTCGTTTTTTTGTGAAATGAATATGATATGATGCGGACAACGATAAGAGGTGAGGTGTGAGTGTATGGACAAGCAATCACGAACGATCTCAGTGAAAGTGAATGGAACAGAAGCGAAGTATGAGGAGAAGAAGAAAGATGAATTTGACTGGATGGTAGTAGAAAGTGAAAGGCCAAAAAACGTTGTTCCGTTTCAAAAATCGAAAGTAGCGTCTACGGAAAAAAATCGAAAGAAGTGGAGCAATACGTTAATTGCAATCGTTGCAACTGCAATTATTATTGGTACGGCGTTTGGGATGGGGATGCTACAGTTACTGAAAGGACAAGGTGCGACAGGAGGAAGCGAAGTAACAGCTTCGAAGCAGATGCGAAAGGAAGAATTAAAGGTGGGCGGAACGGTAGAACAAACACCAGCACCAAAAGAGGAAAAGACAAAAGCACAGACAGGAACGTCATTAGATCCAATGAAATTATTTTTTGTTCAAGGAGGAATCTATTCTTCTGAAGAAAAGGGACAGGCCGCTCTTGAAGAGTGGAAAGGTAATGGAGGTGTAGCAGCCTTAAAACCGAGCGGTGATAAGTATGCATTAGTTGTTGGTATTGCTAGCGATGAACAAGGCATAAACCAATTAATGACGCAGTATAAAAATGATAATGTCTCCGTATTGAAAAAGGACTGGGATATAACAGATAAAGCGTTACTTAAAGATGATAAAGAAGTTGGGGCGTTTTTAACAAAAGTACAGCCATTATATACTCATTTAGCAAAATATGCTTCTAGCGTACAAGCTAGTGAAAAAAGTAATGCAAAAGATATAAGTGCAATCGAAAAAGAGTGGAAAGCGATTGAAAAAGAAGGGAAAAGTATGAAGCAGGAAGAAGCGAAGAAATTGTATATGTACACGTCAGTAGCTGTGCAAACAGTGAAGGACGGAAAAGGTGATAAGGAATCTTTAGCGAAATTAAATCAAGTTATCATTGATGGTATACTTTCATACGAAAAAATTGTTTCACAAAAGGTGAAATAATAGGATAATGAAATGACGAAGGAAGAAGTGTAGAGGCTTCTTTCTTTTCTTTTGAATTTAGAGTAAAGTGCTTTCTCTATGACAGGAATATAATCGTGTTTTAGTAAGGAAGTATTATTTTGTTTAAAGAAAATAATATTTCTTTTATTTGTGGACAAACTATTCCTTTGATACGATTGATATAAATGATTCTGCTTCATGTGAGAAAGGAAGGAGAAAATATGAAAAAAATTATTTTAGCTTCAGGATCACCTCGCAGGAAGGAATTGCTTGAGTTAGCGGGTGTACCATTTGAAATTGTTGTAAGTGAAGTAGAAGAAACGATTGGTGCGTATTCATCGCCTTCTGATATTGTTATGTCCCTTGCCCTGCAAAAAGCATCTGCGGTAGCAGAAAATAACAGTGATCATATTGTGTTAGGTGCAGACACAATTGTTACATATGAGTCGCGTATTCTTGGAAAGCCATCTAATGAGGCTGAGGCGAAAGAAATGTTGCAATTATTATCAGGGAAAACACATGAAGTGTATACTGGTGTTGCAATTATAGCAAAGGACAAAACAGTCACTTTTTACGAGCGTACAGAAGTTACGTTTTGGGAATTAACAGAAGAGGAAATTGATGCATACATTGCATCGAAAGAGCCTTTGGATAAAGCAGGAAGTTATGGGATTCAAGGTAAAGGATCTATTTTTGTTCAACATATTCAAGGAGACTACTATAGTGTAGTTGGGTTACCAATTTCACGTCTTGTTCGGGAATTAAAACAATTTAATATTGATGTAACCCATGCGTAAAATTGCATGGGATTTTCTTTGAGAGAACAAATAAAGGGGTGGAGAAATGAACGGTATTCGTGATGTTGTCAAAGAAGAACAGCCACGGGAGCGTTTATTGTTAGAAGGGGCTGGAAGTTTATCCAATCGGGAGCTTCTTGCAGTGTTACTCAGAACAGGTTCTAAAGAAGAAACAGTTTTGAAGTTATCAGATAAAATTTTACATCACTTTGATGGTTTACGTATGTTGAAAGATGCAACGTTAGAAGAGCTTGTCAGTATACATGGTGTCGGGGTTGCGAAGGCAACTCAGCTTATAGCTGCTTTTGAACTCGGTAGAAGAATGGTGCGTTTAGAATATCAAAATAGATACAGCATTCGAAGCCCGGAAGATTGCGCCACATATATGATGGAAGAAATGCGCTTCCTGCAGCAGGAGCATTTTGTATGTCTATATTTGAACACAAAGAATCAAGTTATACATAGGCAGACGATTTTTATTGGAAGTTTAAACTCATCAATTGTACATCCAAGGGAAGTTTTTAAAGAAGCGTTTCGCCGTGCAGCAGCCTCTATCATATGTCTTCATAACCATCCCTCAGGAGACCCCGCGCCGAGCCGAGAAGATATTGAAGTAACAAAACGCTTAGTAGAATGCGGCCGAATTATCGGAATTGAAGTGCTCGATCATATTATAATAGGTGACCATAAATTCGTGAGTTTAAAGGAAAAAGGTCATATTTAAGACTATGCTTTTTACTTATTTTGTTTTATAATGTGATTTATGAGTTTTTTGTAGAAAATTATCTACAAAAAGGATAAAGATATAAAAAACGTACTGTTTTTATAATATAAAGTAAGAAAAAATGAGTCCGTGAAAACAAGAAAGGAAGATAAATAATATGTTTGGATTTGGTGGCTTTACTCGCGATCTTGGAATAGACTTAGGAACTGCGAACACGCTTGTATATGTAAAAGGAAAAGGTGTAGTTTTACGTGAACCTTCAGTAGTAGCGTTACAAACTGATACGAAACAAATCGTTGCTGTAGGTAGCGATGCAAAACAAATGATTGGTCGTACACCAGGAAACGTTGTGGCACTTCGCCCGATGAAAGACGGTGTAATTGCTGATTACGAAACGACAGCAACAATGATGAAATATTACATTCAACAAGCTCAAAAATCAAATGGATTCTTCTCACGTAAGCCTTATGTAATGGTATGTGTACCATCTGGTATTACAGCTGTAGAAAGACGTGCAGTAATCGATGCAACTCGTCAAGCTGGTGCTCGTGATGCTTATCCTATCGAAGAACCATTTGCAGCAGCAATTGGTGCAAACTTACCTGTTTGGGAACCAACTGGTAGCATGGTTGTTGATATCGGTGGCGGTACAACAGAAGTTGCAATCATTTCTTTAGGTGGTATTGTAACAAGTCAATCAGTTCGTGTTGCTGGTGATGATATGGATGATTCAATCATTCAGTACATTAAGAAAAGCTACAACTTAATGATCGGTGAAAGAACAGCTGAGGCATTAAAATTAGAAATCGGTTCTGCAGGCGAGCCAGAAGGTATCGAGCCTATGGAAATTCGCGGTCGTGATTTAGTAAGTGGTTTACCAAAAACAGTACTAATTCAACCAGAAGAAATTGCAGATGCATTAAAAGATACAGTAGATGCAATTGTAGAATCTGTTAAAAATACGTTAGAGAAAACTCCACCAGAATTAGCGGCAGACATTATGGACCGTGGTATCGTATTAACAGGTGGCGGAGCATTACTACGTAATTTAGATAAAGTAATTAGTGAAGAAACAAATATGCCAGTTCTTGTTGCAGAAGACCCATTAGATTGCGTAGCAATTGGAACGGGTAAAGCATTAGACAATATCGATCTTTTCAAAACTGCTGCTCGATAATATTGCAAAATAAAAATCAATGAAATTAAGAGGGTGTGAACGTGCCACAGTTTTTCTTAAACAAAAGATTAATTGTTTTGTTAGTTAGTATTATTCTTCTCGTGGCATTGATTGGAATCTCATTGAAAGAACGGAACAGTTTAACATGGCCAGAGCAGTTTGTTAAAGACACTGTCGGTGTTGTAGAACGTGTATTCCAAAAGCCAGCGAAATACGTAGCTGGATTCTTCGAAAATGTAGAGGATGTAAAGCGCACGTATGAAGAGAATAAAGAATTAAAAGCAAAATTAGACAATTATGCAGGTCTATCAGGGAAAGTAAAACAATTAGAAGATGATAAAAAGAAACTACAAGAGTTAACGGGTAAAGATAAGTTAAATAGCGGTTATACTGAAATTCCAGCGACTGTTGTTTCTCGTAATCCAGATAAATGGTACGATTTAGTTGGACTTGATAAAGGGGCACAGCAAGGAATTAAAAAAGATATGGCTGTATTAACTCCACAAGGTTTAGTTGGACGAGTGAAAAGTGTATCTCAGTTTACATCATCAGTAGAATTGTTAAGTTCTATGAGCCGAACAAATCGTGTTTCTGCTATCGTACAAGGTGATGAGAAAATCTTTGGATTGATTGAAGGGTACGACAAAGAAAAACACTTACTTCTGTTCACAAAGATTGGCTCTGATGCAAATGTAAAGACCGATCAACTAGTTGTAACATCTGGACTTGGTGATATTTTCCCGAAAGGTCTTGTAATTGGAACCATCGTTGATGTTCAGCCGGATCCATATGGTTTAACAAAAACAGCTTATGTAAAGCCAGCCGCTGATTTAAATGACGTAGAGCATGTTGTAGTTGCGAAACGTGAAACGCCTTCAGCGCCATTAGAATAGGAGGGGGAGAAGAGATGATGAAGATTTTAAAAAGAGCAGCTCTTCCTCTTTTGCTCCTTTTTGCTTTTTTATTTGAAAATATGTTTGCTACTATTGTTCCAACAGAGGTTTTTTGGAAAGACAGTATAGCATCACCTCATTTCTTTATCATTGTGTTATGTTTTATTACTGTGTACTATAGTCCGGTCCAAGGGATTTATTACGGACTATTATTTGGTTTCTTATTTGATACCGTATACACGGAACTTGTTGGTATATATATTTTTGCGTATCCGATTTTAGTTTATTTAGTTTATAGTGTGATGAAGGTACTACAATTGAATTTATTTATTGTTACTTCTATCGTACTAGCTAGCATAGTAGCATTAGAGTATTATGTGTATGGATTTTTAACTTTGTTAGGACGTACTCATATGTCGGCGTATGTCTTTTTCACAGATCGTCTCCTGTCTACTTTATTGCTAAATGCAATTTTCTTATTGATAGTTTGTTTCCCACTGAGACGATATTTAGTGCGTCTTTCAAAAGCGATGGAAGAAAAAGAAAAAAGGATTTTCTAATTTTATGTCGAATTGAATCGGTGGGGTGAACTTTAGTGGAAGAAAAAAAGCAACAAAATGTAACAATAAAAGGGACAAAAGACGGAATAACCCTTCATTTAGATGATTGTTGTTCATTCTCTGAATTATTGAAGGAATTGGATGAAAAGCTTTCTACACATTACTATGATGGTGATGGACGCTCTTTAATTGAAGTGCATGTGAAAGTAGGAAACCGTTATTTAACAGAAGTCCAACAAGAAGAGATTCGTACGTTAATTCGTAATAAAAAGAATCTCGTTGTGGATTCGATTGAAAGTGATGTTATAACGAAAGAGGAAGCAATAGCTTGGAAAGAAGAAACAGAAATCGTCCCTATTTCCAAAATTGTTCGCTCTGGACAAGTTTTACATGTAAAAGGAAATTTATTGTTAATTGGTGATGTTAATCCAGGCGGAACGGTTATCGCTGGGGGGAATATTTTTGTCGTAGGATCATTAAGAGGAATTGCACATGCGGGGTATTATGGGGATTCAGATGCTGTAATCGCTGCATCTGTTATGAACCCGATGCAACTTCGAATTAGTGATGTGGCAATGCGGGCTCCGGAAGAGAAAGAAGACGGAGCGGAGGCGGCAGAATGTGCGTATATTAATGAGAACAATCACATTGTTGTCGATCGACTGCAACTTCTCACTCATCTTAGACCTAATTTAACAAAGTTAGAAAGGGGAATTGTATAGCTGTGGGAGAGGCAATAGTAATTACATCTGGAAAAGGCGGTGTAGGTAAAACTACAACGTCTGCGAACATTGGGACAGCCCTAGCGTTATCTGGAAAGAAAGTGTGCTTAATTGACACAGATATCGGTCTTCGAAACTTAGACGTAGTAATGGGGCTGGAAAATCGTATTGTATTTGATCTTGTTGATGTCGTTGAAGGGCGTTGCCGTTTACCTCAGGCTCTTATTAAAGATAAACGTTTTGATGATCTTTATTTATTACCTGCAGCACAAACGAGTGATAAATCAGCGGTAACACCCGAACAAATGGATGAATTAATACAAGTATTACGTCAAGATTATGATTACATATTAATTGATTGTCCTGCGGGGATTGAGCAGGGATTTAAAAACGCGGTAGCTGGTGCGGATAAAGCAATTGTTGTTACGACGCCAGAAGTATCCTCAATGCGCGATGCGGATCGTATTATCGGGCTTTTAGAAAAAGAGGATATTGAACCACCGAAACTTGTTATTAATCGTGTGCGTAGTCATATGCTTCATGAACAGGATATGTTAGATGTTGATGAAATCGTACGTACATTGTCAATCGAGCTTCTTGGTGTTGTCGAAGATGATGATGAAGTTATTCGTGCTACAAATACAGGTGAGCCTGTAGCGTTGCAACCGAGCGGAAAAGCAGCGTTAGCTTATCGTAATATTGCAAGACGTTTGTTGGGTGAGAATGTCCCATTACAAGCATTTGAACAAGAAAAGGTATCGGTATTTACAAAGGTGAAAAACTTCTTTGGAATCCGTTAAAAGCACTTCGCATATTTGCGGAGTGCTTTCTTTTTTCTTCACACGAATATCTTCCATACCTAGCTCATACATATGTACAAACTGTATACAACTGTTTCTACGTACATTAGCTTAACGAAAGAAAGGAGACAGTATGAAGAATAGACGTGTAGAAGAAATTAAAAAACGGATTGCGAAGAGGAAGGCAGAGCAAGAAAGGATGGAGGAAGAGCAGTATTTTGCTGGAGGGAATTTTGATAGTGAAACAGTCTTTATTGAAGATGGAGAAAAGGAAATTCATCCTTTATTTCGAAAAGAAGTGTTTTTCTTCAAAGTATTGTTATCAGCAATATTAGTTCTTTCTGTCGCTATTTTATATAAGAATGCACCAGCTTCTTTCGACGGTGCTAAAGCTGTTACAGAAAAAGTGATGAAAGAAGAGTTTCAGTTTGCTACTGTAGCGAAATGGTACGAAAAACAGTTTGGAAAACCGCTCGTGTTCTATTCACCTAATGAGAAAAAAGAAGAAAAGATTCAGCAAAAAGATTATGCCATTCCTGCTTCCGGAAAGGTGATGCAAGGGTTTCAAAAAAATGGCCAAGGTGTATTTGTACAAACAGCTACAAATGCAACTGTTGAGTCAGTGAATGAAGGGCTAGTAGTTTTTGCGGGCAAGAAAGAGGAACTTGGTAATACAGTTCAAATTCAGCATGCAGATGGTACGGAGTCATGGTATGCAAATTTAAATGATATGTCAGTGAAATTATATGATTATGTTTCAAAGAAACAAAAAATTGGAACAGTGAATAATGATGCGAATAATAAAAATGGTAAGTTTTATTTCGCAATAAAAAAGGACGAAAAATTTATTGATCCGATTCAGGTGATTTCATTTGATTAAATATAGAGATGTTTTAACAAAGATTTCAGTACATCCGTTGTTTTGGGTTATTATTGTCATTGGTATTTTCACGGCACGTTTTAAAGAGTTACTACTGTTATTTTGTATCGTTCTCATCCATGAACTTGGGCATGCTTTTGCAGCGGCACACTATAATTGGCGTATTAAGAAGATTCAACTTTTGCCGTTTGGTGGTGTGGCTGAGCTTGAAGAACATGGGAATAAATCATTGAAAGAGGAACTAGTTGTTGTAATTGCAGGACCTATTCAACATATTTGGATGATGGCGGTAGGCTATATGTTGTTTGAAGCTGGTTGGCTTCATGCGGAATTATATTATTTCTTTATGTGGAATAATATAATTATTTTAGCGTTTAATTTACTACCTATTTGGCCTCTTGATGGTGGAAAAGTATTGTTTAACGTACTATCATATCGTTTTCCTTATTTACAAGCACATGA
This sequence comes from Bacillus sp. (in: firmicutes), assembly GCF_031983925.1. NCBI lineage: Bacteria > Bacillati > Bacillota > Bacilli > Caryophanales > Bacillaceae > Bacillus > Bacillus sp. (in: firmicutes). Next base: position 74,970 of record NZ_DALYZR010000013.1, read on the forward strand.
AAAGATGATGAAATTATCATGTGTTTTTTTTAGTGTCATACTAGGAGGGCAGTTACTTTGGAATAGTAACAATATTATGATGTGGGTACTACTCATATTTTTAGCGGTGTCGTTATATCAAGAATGGAAGCAAAGACGGTATGCCTTTATGCGTTTTTTATTAGAACGTTATTATGGGAACAAAAGAGGAATTGAAAAGATTGCACCGATTGAGGTGCAATCAGAAGATCATTTATATAAGATATTCACAAAATTTCGTAGAGGCTATAAGCATTCTATTATCGTCCGCGGAAAATATAAAGAACATTACACATTGGATGAAAATGAATTGCTTTATGCGTATTTTACTGAAAAACGAACAACTTCATCTGTTGAAGAATTAATCGGTTAGTGTTGACGTTAGCACTAACCTTTTATTATTGTAAAAGCAAAGAAGATTATAAAGTGAGGAAAGTATTTTGAAAACGTTATATATGAACTACGCTGGATCGGAAAAACGCGTTGCAATTGAAGAGAAGAAGAAAATTGTTGAGTTTTTATGGAAACGAAATGAAGAACAAGAGATTGTTGGGCATATTTATGTTGGACGTATCGTAAGAACGATTGCTGGAATGAATGCAGCTTTTGTAAATATAGGTTTAGAAAAACATGCTTATCTTTCGTACGATGATGTACCATCTTCTTATCATATACATGAAGGACAAGCGGTGCTCGTACAAGTTGTAAAAGAGGCAATTGATACGAAAGGGCCAAAATTGACAGCAAATATAGAATTTACCGGGAAATATGTCGTTTATATGCCATATGATGAAATGCGTGCGGTTTCTCGGAAAATAAAAAACAATAAAAGAAGGCAACAATTACTCCAAATTGAAGTAGAAGGGAAAGGAGGTTATATTTTCCGCTCAGCTTCTGAAAAAGGAGAAATTGAAGAAATACAAGCTGAAATGCAAAGGTTACAGCAGTTATATGAAGAGTTAAAAAGAAAAGAGGGACAAGGAAAGGCACCGTTACTAGTCCATCGACCAGCAACCTTTTTAGATCGTGTATTTCAAGAGAATCCAATTGAAACGATTGAAAAAGTAGTTGTAGATACAAGAAGTATAGTAAAAGAATTAGAAGAAAAAGTCGGTAAAGAAAAAATATCTTTTTATAATGAAAAGTCTTCAATGTTTAACCATTTTGGCATAGAGCGTGAGATTGAGAAAGCACTTCAAAAAATTGTTTGGCTCCCAAATGGTGCTTATTTAATTGTGGAACAAATGGAGACGATGACTGTAATTGATGTGAATACGGGTAAGTTTACTGGAAAACAGAATTTACAAGATACAGTCCTTCGTACAAATGAAGTAGCAGCTGAAGAGATAGCGCGTCAATTAAGACTCCGTGATATTGGTGGTATGATATTAATTGACTTTATTAATATGAAAAGAAGAGAAGATAAAGAAAAGATAAGAGAATGTCTCATCGCTGCTATGCAAAATGATCGAACATATACAAGAGTGCTCGGGTTCACAGAGTTAGGGATTTTAGAGATGACACGTAAACGTAAAAAACATTCTTTACGCGACGTATTACTTGAAGAGTGTGCACCGTGCAAAGCGACGGGCTATGTCATGTCGTATGAAACGATTGCGTATGAGCTAGAGAGAGAGCTAATTTCATATGGCAATATAGAAGATGAGGCAGTATTAATCTCTGCACCTAAAGAATTACAAAAACAATTTTTGCAAAAAGAATTACAAAAAAATATTCCATTTGAAATTTATTTCAAAGATGATATGATCGAAAAGTACGCTATTATCCGTTTTGGAAGTAAAAAAGAAATTATAGAACGGAAAAAATAGTTATTAGAACTTTCATTGACAATAGTCTATGATTCATGATAACATCTTTATGTTATAGTTTATAGCACCTAAACGGCTATATGCTACAACCGCACAAGACAGGTTCCTTAAAGGCATTTATGTCTACCTCGTTTTTGGCGAGTCTTAGTAATTAAGAGGAGGTGCAAGTATGTACGCAATTATCGAAACAGGTGGAAAACAAATCAAAGTTGAAGCTGGTCAAGAAATCTACATTGAAAAATTAGATGTTGAAGCTGGTGAAACTGTTACTTTTGACAAAGTTCTTTTCGTTGGTGGCGAAAACGTGAAAGTTGGTAGCCCAGTTGTAGAAGGTGCAACAGTTACTGCGAAAGTTGAAAAACACGGTCGCGCTAAGAAAATCATCGTTTTCAAATACAAAGCGAAAAAGAACAATCGTAAGAAACAAGGTCATCGTCAACCTTACACTAAGCTAGTTGTTGAAGCTATCAACGCTTAATTCTGGTTAACATGATTAAAATTACGATAAGTCGCACGAAATTAGGAAGTATCCAATCATTTAAAATGACTGGACATGCCGATTATGCGCCACATGGACAAGATCTTGTCTGTGCTGGAACTACAGCGGTTGTGTTTGGTTCCATAAATGCTGTGGAAGAACTTTGTAATGTGCAGGCAACTATTGAACTCGGAAGTGATGGTGGATTCTTAACGTATGAATTGCCTAATGATTTAGACATTCATACAGCAGAAAAAGCACAGATACTTTTAGAAGGATTGGTTGTTTCGCTTAAGACGATCGAACTTGATTACGGAAAGTATATCCGTTTAATAGAAAAAGTGCAGGAGGTGTAACGTATGTTAAGATTAGATCTTCAGTTTTTCGCATCTAAGAAAGGTGTAGGTAGTACAAAGAACGGTCGTGACTCTCAGTCAAAACGTCTTGGTGCTAAACGCGCAGATGGTCAAACGGTTACAGGTGGTTCAATTCTTTACCGTCAACGCGGTACAAAAATTTATCCAGGTGTTAACGTTGGTCGTGGTGGCGATGACACTTTATACGCGAAAGTTGACGGCGTAGTACGCTTCGAGCGTCTTGGCCGTGACCGCAAACAAGTGAGCGTATATCCTGTTGCTCAAGAAGCATAAGAACTCACGGAAAACTCTAACCTGAGTGCAGGTTAGAGTTTTTCTATATTAAGGAGTATCTAAATGAATAAAAAATGGACAATTATAGATGCATTGCGCCATTCAAGACATGATTGGCTCAATCGTATGCAGATGGTGAAAGGAAACCTTTCCCTTGGAAAAGTGGAAGAAATTCATAGTCTCATCGATCGTTTTGTCCAAGAAGCGAGACAAGAATCCAATCTGATGGGGCTATCAATGCCTTTATTTTCAGAGTGGATTTTAACATATAATTGGAAACAGCAGCCGTGCTTATTGGAGTACGAAGTATTAGGGAATTTACATAACTTATCTCACTTAGATGAGACTGTATGTACATGGACGAATCAATTTTTCTCAATGCTTCAGCATAGTTTAGACGTATATGTTGAAAATTATGTTTGTATCACAATTGAATGTGACGCGGAGAATGCTCGTTTCTTTTTTGATTTTCGTGGTAAGCTAACGAGTGTAGAAGAACTACAGAATTGGCTTGCGAACCAAAACAATAAATGGTATTCCATTTCTTATACAGTAAGAGACGAAGAAGTCTCAGTTATATTACAACCAATTGAAAAAAGTGTGGTGAAATAATGTTTGTAGATCAGGTCAAGATATATGTAAAAGGCGGCGACGGTGGTAACGGAATGGTTGCGTATCGTCGTGAGAAGTATGTTCCAAAAGGTGGTCCAGCAGGTGGCGACGGTGGTAAAGGTGCAGATGTTGTTTTCGTTGTTGAAGAAGGCTTACGTACATTAATGGATTTCCGCTACCAACGTCATTTCAAAGCTGATCGTGGTCAGCACGGAATGAGTAAAGGGCAGCACGGTCGTAAAGCTGAAGATTTAATCGTTAAAGTTCCACCTGGAACGGTAGTAAAAGATGAAAAAACAGGCCAAATTCTTGCGGATTTAGTAACACATGGACAATCAGCTGTTATTGCAAGAGGTGGCCGTGGTGGTCGTGGTAACTCACGTTTTGCTACTCCAACGAACCCAGCGCCAGAAATCGCTGAGAACGGGGAACCAGGTCAAGAGCGTGATGTCATTCTAGAACTTAAAGTACTAGCAGACGTTGGACTTGTTGGATTCCCAAGTGTAGGTAAATCTACATTATTATCTGTCGTATCATCAGCACGTCCGAAAATTGCAGAGTATCACTTCACAACAATTGTTCCAAATCTTGGTGTTGTTGAAACTGGTGATAACCGCAGCTTCGTTATGGCTGACCTTCCTGGACTAATTGAAGGCGCACATGCTGGCGTCGGACTTGGTCATCAATTCCTGCGTCATATTGAGCGTACACGTGTAATCGTGCATGTAATTGATATGTCTGGTTTAGAAGGCCGTGATCCATATGAAGATTACGTAACGATTAATAATGAATTAAAAGAATACAATCTTCGCCTAACGGAGCGTCCACAAGTTGTTGTTGCAAACAAAATGGATATGCCAGATGCAGAAGAAAACTTACAAGCATTTAAAGAGAAAGTGGGAGACGAAGTAAAAATCTTCCCAATCTCAGCTGTAACGAAACAAGGTGTTCGTGATTTACTATTTGAAGTAGCGAACTTATTAGAAACAACACCTGAATTCCCAATACATGAAGTAGCGGATGAGTCTGATACAAGTGTAATGTACAAACTTGAGACTGAAGGTGTTAAATTTGACATTACACGTGAAAGTGATGGCACGTTTGTTATCTCTGGTTATGATATCGAGAAAACATTCAAGATGACAGACTTCTCACGTGATGAATCTGTACGTCGTTTCGCTCGCCAAATGCGCGGAATGGGTATTGATGAAGCGCTTCGTGCACGTGGCGCAAAAGACGGAGATATTGTAAAAATTCTTGAATATGAATTTGAATTTATCGACTAAGACTGCCGAAATACGGCAGTCTTTTTTTATCTCACTTTAATGGGCAGTAAGACCCCTATCTCAAAATGTAGCGAAAGCAAAGAAGTTAGGTGGAGGGAAGAAAAACCCCCCACTGATTAAAGGTTCACTTTATATCGTAAAAGTCTGATTTATACAGGGAAAAATCCCCACTAATTAAATTTTCAATTTATAATAGAAAAAGAAGTGGTTTTATAAGAACTTTTTATGGGGAGAAAGTGAACATGTATAAAATATTAATCGTAGAAGATGATGAGAAAATCGCGGGGATATTAGAGGAACATTTAGAAAGGTATGGCTATCAGTCATTTAGAGCGAGTGATTTGCGGCATATAAAAGATGAGTTTGTAAAAGTAAATCCACATCTCGTGTTACTTGATATTAATTTACCGTATTTTGATGGTTTCTATTGGTGTCGTCAAATCCGCACTGTATCGAATGCACCAATTATTTTTGTTTCTGCAAGAACGGGGGAAATGGATCAAGTAATGGCAATTGAAAATGGCGGAGATGATTACATTACGAAGCCATTCCATTTAGACATTGTAATGGCTAAGGTGAAAAGTGCACTTCGTCGTGGGTATGGTGAGTATGCTTCTGCGGCAGAAAGCGATTGTTTAGGTGTAAATGGACTGTTGTTATTCCCATCTCAGCACGTTGTTGAGTGGCAAGGACAACAAACAGAACTGACAAAAAATGAATTTTACTTATTAGAGTGTTTAATGAAACAAGCAAATCAATATGTAACGCGCGAAGAATTGTTAGAAGCCCTCTGGGATGAGGTAGCTTTTGTTGATGATAATACATTAACCGTAAATGTAAAACGTGTAAGGAAGAAACTAGAGGAGCTCGGCATTAAAAATGCAATTGTAACGAAACGTGGATACGGTTATGCGCTTCTTACAGAGTGGGGAGAAGCGCATGAAGGTTAAAGATTACCTCATGGACCGCTTTTCTTTAATTCTTTCTTACATTGTTAGCCTCTGTTTATTTGGGCTCGTTTTGCAGTTGCAAAGTTTTTTAGAAAAGCGATTTATTGATTGGAATACATGGTTATACGGACTTTTATTAGGGATAGTTGTGTTTACTGTATACCTTATTTACGATTACCGAAAACGGAGTGTATTTTTAAGGAGGATCGAAAAATATGTTACTAGCGGAAATACATTACATGATTCCTTACTTATTGATACTTCTTATACGGCAGAGCAAGAGATGGTCGTTGAATCGTTTACGCTATTAAGACAGCAATATATGAATGAAGTTCATAAACAACATGCAAAAGAACAACAGCAAATGATATTTATGAACCAATGGATTCATCAAATGAAAACACCGGTATCTGTTATTGAGTTACTATTACAGAAGTTTGGTAAAGAGCATCGTGAAGCAAGAGCGACAGTTGAAAGTATTCGTGAAGAAAATAATCGCATACTAAATGGTTTAGATTTAGCGTTACATATGGCAAGGTTAGAGCAGTTTGCGAAAGATTATAAAGTAGAAGTAGTAAATGTGATAGATATTATTAGAGGTATTATTAATGAAAATAGAAAGTCCTTCATTCAATCGTCTGTATTTCCGAAAGTGATGTTTGAGGAAGATACTTGTATGGTTGCCTCTGATAGAAAATGGCTTAGTATTGCTATAGGACAAATTGTTGTAAATGCAATTAAGTATACAAAAATTTCGGAAGCAGAGAAAAAGGAAATTCAATTTCAAATTGAAGAGAAAGATCAAAAGGTGTTATTACATATTAAGGACAATGGAATCGGTATTCCAGAGCAAGATGTAAAGCGTATATTTGATCCATTCTTTACAGGGGTAAATGGCCGGAAAACGAGAGAAGCGACTGGAATGGGTTTATATATTACGAAGGAAATTTGTGATAATTTACATCACGGTATGTATGTGCAATCGGCTGAAGGGGAAGGGACAACATTCACGTTCCAATTTGCAAAAGATGAAGAATATCATACATTAATGAGAAAAATGACAAAACTGTAAGATAACAAAACGTTTTGTAAGGGAAATCACTCGTTTCTTTTTCTTATTTTTCTTATAGTAAATGTAAGAAGAAAACACATAGGGGGATTAGAAATGAGTGTTCTTGAAGTAAAAGGATTAACGAAGGTGTACCAATCAAAAGGTTCAGTAGCGACGACTGCTTTAAACGATATAAATTTTAAAATAGAAGAAGGCGAATTTGTAGGGATTATGGGTCCTTCAGGGAGCGGGAAAACAACGCTTTTAAATTTATTAGCAACAATTGATAAGCAAACTTCAGGTCATGTGCTTGTAAATGGGGAAGAAATTAATCAAATGCGTGCTGCAAAATTAGCGGAGTTTCGCCGTACACATTTAGGATTCATTTTCCAAGATTTTAACTTACTTGATACGTTATCGATTAAAGAAAATATCATTTTACCACTTGTAATGGCGAAGAAATCTGTAAATGAAATCGATGCAAAAGTGCTTGAGATTGCAAAGTTTTTAAATATCGAGGGCATTTTAAATAAAAAGGTATATGAAGTATCAGGTGGCCAACAACAACGTGCAGCAGCTGCGAGAGCGATCATTCATGAACCGACGTTAATTTTAGCAGATGAGCCAACTGGAAACTTAGATTCTAAGTCAGCAAAATCATTAATGAGCGCGTTGCAAGACTTACATGAACAAAAGAAAGTGACAATTGCAATGGTAACGCATGATCCAGTAGCGGCGAGTTATTGCGAACGTATTCTTTTCATACGTGATGGAGAGATTTTCTCAGAAATACATAAGGGAAGAACGAAACAAGCCTTTTTCCAAGAAATTCTGGACGTACTTGCGATGCTAGGAGGAGAATATCATGAACTTTCGCCAGCTCGCGCTTAATAACGTAAAAGGAAATTGGCGTAACTATAAAGCGTTTCTTATAAGTAGTTGTTTATCGATTGTCGTATTTTTTATGTATGCTTCCTTCATTTATCATCCGGATGTTGTAGGCGGTAATATTAGTATGAGGGAGATGATTTCAAAAGGGTTAGAATCGATGAATTATATTGTAGTCATCTTCTCAGCACTCTTTATTTTATATGCAAATTCAACGTTTTTACGAGCAAGGAAAAAAGAGTTTGGTCTATTAACATTAATAGGCGGAACGAAATCGCAGCTCGGCCGAATGATTATATTAGAGCAACTGATGTTAGGTAGTATTGCAATTGTAGTTGGTATTGGGGTCGGAATGCTTTGCTCAAAACTATTTTTCCAAGCACTGAGTGTATTACTAAAAATTGATAAAACACTACCGCTCGTATGGAATAGTAAAGCAGTTCTTATTACAGCTGGTGTGTACTTTATTCTCTTTTTAATCCTATCATTGTTTAGTGTTTGGACAGTAGGACGCTTGCAAATTATTGATTTATTAAGAGAAGCAAGAAAACAGAAAGTAGAGCCTTTTGCATTTACATGGTTATGTGTAGTCGGTATAGGGTGTATCATTGCTGCGTATGTCCTTTGTTTCCAAGTAACAATTATGAATTTTATTATTCTGTTTTTACCGATTGTAGGGCTGACGATAGGCGGAACTTATTTGCTGTTTACACAAGGAAGTACAGTTGCATTAAAAGCATTGCAAAAACGAAAACAATCTTTTTATACATACCCAAATATGTTCGTACTTAGCAATCTTATTTATAAAATGAAAGATAATGCTCGTTTTTTATTTGTAATTTCTATCATTACGGCGGTTGTTTCTTCAGCAGTAGGTACGCTTTATGTATATTTTGAAAATATGAGTGCGAAAACGATAGAGCTTACGCCACATGCTATTTCATATGAGGAAAAGGGATTAAATACGCATAGCCTTATTAATGAAGAAAAAGTACAAGAGATTGTAAAAAGAAATGGGTTTGAAGATGCACGAAAAGTAACCTATGTAAAACTACCTGCAACACAGAAAATAATGTTGTTTAACAGTGAACGTGAAGTACCAATGGCGATTATTTCAGAAAAAGAATATAACGCGGAAGTGCGTAAACAAAAGAAAGAGCAAATTACAGAGGTTCATAATGCACCAGGTAGCGCGACGATGGTTATGGTTGATGCAGCAAATGAACTTATGAAAATAGATCGTACGAAACCGTATGAATTTAAGATTAACGGACAAAAGCAGTCTGTTCAATTAAACGAGCCAACGTCATATTCTGTTTTTAACGATAGCGAATATCTTATTGTGAATGATCAAGATTTTGAGAAATACGCAAAGCTCGTACCAGATGAAGAAAAGACGAAATATTACGGTTATTATATCGAGGATTGGAAAAATACAGAAAATCTTGTATTAGATTTGAAAAATGAAATTGCACCAGAAAAGCAAGGAGAATTGAGAAATTCAGTGTTTGCGTATAAGGATATAAGAGAAGGTGGAGCAATTACAATGTTCATCGGTTTCTTCGTAGCAGTACTATTCTTCTTCTTCGCTTGTAGTATGACATACTTTAAATGGTTTAACGATAAAGAGCAAGATCGTATTCAATTTAAATCGTTAAAGAGAATCGGTATGACAGATAAAGAAATTCGTAAAATTGCAATTCGACAAATGGGAGTTATCTTCTTTATCCCAATTGTCATCGGCGCTATTCATAGTGGATTTGCTCTTCATACGTTAGGAAAAATGCTTTATCTCGATTTATGGAAATCAGGTGCGCTTGTAATTGGAGCATACATTTTAGCTTCTGCGATTTACTTTATGATCGCGCAAAGAGGATATTTAAAACACGTGCAAAGCTAGAGAAACCTCTAGCTTTTTGCCTGTGTAGTAAGTTACAGGAGGACGATAGATGAACATTCGGCAACTAGCGCTACAAAATATAAAAGGAAATTTGCGTAATTATAAAGTGTTTTTCTTAAGTAGTTGTTTTGCGATATTTGCGTCTTTTGCATACATGTCTGTCATTGTACATCCGTATATGCAGGAGACGATGTGGTATCAAAACGTACGCTGGGGACTTATCATATGTAATGTTATTATCATTTCTTTTTTCGTCATATTTATTTTGTACTCTACTTCTATTTTCATAGAGGCACGTAAGAAAGAATTAGGATTATATATGTTAATGGGAGCGACGAAATCTAACGTAATTGGCGTAATTATGACCGAGCAAATGTTGATCGGAGTATTTGCTAATATTTTTGGCATTGGGCTTGGCATGATCTTTTTAAAGCTCTTCTTTATGATGTTTAGTATGTTGCTGGGGCTTCCGAAAGAACTCCCTGTCATATTTGACGTAAGGGCGATTGGTGTAACATTTATTACATATATGGTCGTTTTTATTTCGTTATCTTTTATAAGTGCTTTACGTATATGGAATATAAAAATCATTCGGTTATTGAAAGGATTTCGAGCAGATAAAAAAGAGAAGAAAACATCAATGTGGCTTTGTATATTTGGCTTTATTTGTTTAGGTATAGGATATGCGTTAGCGTTACAAGCGACGATACTAACGATAGCGTTCTATTTTTTCCCTGTGTCTATACTTGTCTTTTTCGGAACGTATTTTTCTTTTACACACGGCACTGCTCAAATATTAGAAATGATAAAACGAAATAAAAAGATTATGTATACATATCCGTACTTATTTATAGTGAATCAATTGTCACATCGAATGAGGGAAAATGGTCGCTTTTTCTTTCTGATGTCTATGGCAACGACGTTTGTAGTTACAGCAACAGGTACGGTGTTCTTATATTTTTCTGGTATGCAAGATATGTGGCGTGGCGGGGGCGTGCACTCATTTTCTTACATAGAAAAAGGTGCTTCTACCCATGAAGTCTTTGCGGAGGGAACGGTTGAACAATTATTGCACCAATATGGGTATGATGATTTTCAATTTATGAGTTTTGTTGGAGTGTATGCATCTTTTCAGACCAATAAGGGGGAAACAGAAGTAGCGCCACTCATTAAACAAAGTGAATACAATCGAGAGGCAAGAAAACAAAAACAGAAAACGTATCATCCTAAAAAAGATACAGTGACACTCGTTTATTATAATAAATACAATAATTCGAATGTATATAATCAAAAAGAGATTCAATTGCAAGTAATGAATCAACCATATCAATTCGTATTTAACGGTCAGAAAGAAGGGGTTCAATTTAACCATCATCCTTCGCACATTAATGGTCTGTTCTTCGTTATGAATGATGAAGATTTTGACAGTATAGCAAATAAGGTTCCGGATTCTGAAAAAATGATATATCGAGGCTACACATTACCCAATATCGAAAATACGAAAAAATTAAATGAAGCGTTACGGAAACATATAAAACAAGATGATAATAACGCATTTCGAAGTAATATGGAGTTATATGTGAATATGAAAGAGTTCGGCGATATTACTCTATTTGTAGGCTCATTCATTAGTATATTATTCTTTCTTACTTCATGTAGTATTGTATATTTTAAATGGTTTCATAATATTTCATCAGATAGAAAGCAGTACGAAGCGCTATCTAAGCTTGGAATGACGAAAGAAGAAGTGTGGAAGATTTCTCGCTGGCAATTGTGTATGCTATTTTTTGCGCCTATTATAGTCGGGAGTATGCATAGTGCGGTTGCGTTATATACGTTTCATAATACGTTGTTTATGGATGGTTCATTAAGAAAAGTAGGTTTGTTTATTCTATTTTATATTGCTGCATGCATCATGTATTTCTTTTTCGCTCAAAGAGAATATAAGAAACATTTAGACTAGCAAATGCTAGTCTTTTTTTAATATTCGAAATTTACATAGAAGAATATAAAAAAGTATGGTATAACAGTAAGAAAACGAAAAAGAGGGGAAAAGACGATGATTCGAGTAGGATATTTAGGACCAGAAGCAACATTTACAAATATGGCGGTGAGTCGTTTTTTTCCGGAAGCAGAGCATGTACCGTATCGAACGATTCCAGATTGTATGGATGCAGCTGCAAATGGAAATGTAGATTATGCAGTGGTACCACTAGAAAATGCCATAGAAGGTTCAGTGAATATAACGATTGATTATCTTGTACATGAGCAACCACTTTCTATTGTAGGAGAAATTACAGTGCCAATTCAGCAACATTTACTTGTACATCCGCAGTATGCAGAAGTGTGGGAAGAAGTATATGCAGTGCATTCTCATCCACACGCTATTGCGCAATGTCATAAGTTTTTAAATGAAGAATTAAAAGGGATAACTGCTCGAGATATGACATCAACAAGTGCTGCAGCGCAATATGTGAAAGAACATCCTGAAGAAAAAATTGCGGCTATTGCAAATGAAGCGGCTGCAGAAAAATACGGATTAACGATTGTAAGACGAAGTATTCATACACATAAAAATAATCATACACGTTTCCTAGTGCTCCATAAGAAAAAGAAAGCAATACTCTCAAATAATGGAGAAAACCGCGGAGAGAAAACGACGCTTATGATAACGTTACCTGCTGATTATGCAGGGGCACTATATCAAGTGTTATCAGCTTTCGCATGGAGAAAATTAAACTTATCTAAAATCGAATCGCGCCCGATGAAAACAGGACTTGGAAATTACTTTTTCTTAATCGATGTCGATAAAGCATACGATGACGTATTATTGCCAGGCGTAACGATGGAACTTGAAGCACTTGGTTTTTCTGTTACGGTGCTGGGGAGTTATTCTTCTTATTGGTTATAAGGGGGAGTAAGGTTATACCGTGTGATAGATCAATAAAATCCCACCTATAAATGGTGGGATTCTTTATTTTAACTTCGCAAGACGTTCTTCTAATTGACCACGCCAAACGTCAGCTAGTTCTGGAACAGCAAGAATCTTTTCGATGCCATCTCTATCTTTTCTATTATGAAAATAAATTTCGTTAGAGAACAAGACAGAAACATTGCTCGGTTGACGTTTTAGTAATGTGATTTTTGAATCTTTACGTACAGTACCTTCCTGAAGAACGCGGCATAGGTAGCCAGTAAATCCAGTTGCTACAATGCGCGGCAGTATGCCAGGAATACCGAGGCGTTTTGAAATCGTGCTACAAGGTACTCTTGCTTGTGTCACCTGAATGATTGCTTCACCTAATTTGTATGTATCTCCGATGTATACATCACGCTCTAACATATTTGTTACGGTAATGTTTTCGCCAAATGCAGAAGCTGGGAGTGTTGTTTGGAATTCCTCTTCCCATAGTGCGTAATGCTCGTGTGGATACACGCAAACGGCGCGATCAGGTCCACCATGGTGTTTTAAATCAGCTACATCATCACCAAGGAAGCCATCTTTTGAGAGAAAAGCTTCTTCGGTAAGTTCTTTACATATACCGGTAATCATTTCTTTATCTTCGCTATATTTCATTTGTTTCGGTTTGCCAATGCTAAAGTGTACGAGTTCAATTCCCATATGAAATCTCCTTTACAATTGATTACAATATTATATCATTTTAAAAAATAAAATCGCAGAATATGGTGGATTTTTCTGAAAGAAAAGAAAAATGAAGTTGAGGCTCTGCCAAAACAATATGGATTTCATGCAATAAGATAAGGGGATTTAAATGTTAAAAGAACCCAATTTCTATAATGATAATAAAGAAATTGGGTTCTTGTTTATTACTAGATGAAATGGAGTTGCTGTAAAAAATCCATACACGAAAGGGTGTCGAGCTAATATTTGTTTTTCTTGATATTTTTATTTATATAAATAGAGTTATTTTGTAACTTTATAAATAAATTCTACAATAGCGTCATGCATTTGATCTAATGCAGGTTGTTCCACTGGATAATGCCCCCCATTTTCTAACATGACTATTTTTACATCTACTTTTTTTATTTTGTTTAGGAATGGAGTGCTTAAATGTAATGGTGTCCATTTATCTTGCTCAGGTTGTGTTAAAAGAATAGGACATACATCAAAATCCTCTGGTTCCATTGCAGGCTGGTAATTACCATAACTGTCTAAGAATCTCATGCTTGCTTTATTCGCAGCAGATGTCTTATCACGATTAAATATTTCCATTACTTTCTCATTGTTACATAAGGCACTCATTTTAGAAGCTGTACTCATTTTCATCTTAAAGTTTTCAAGTCCTATGTTACATGCAATGCCTGCCATAGGTATTCCAACACGACTCATAACGAGATTTTTAGCTGTTTCGTCACGAACTTGCTGATTTTTTTGATCCAAGAATGTCATACCAATGATTCCTTTAACTTTCTTGTTTTTTGCAGCAACGTGGTAAGTTTCCATCCCACCTGCACTTAAGCCGTACAGTACAATTGGTCTATCATCACGTTGTTGTTCATAGTCGATATAATCACATGCTAAATCGACCCAATCATCATACTTTACTACGGAGCCTTTTTTTACTTTTGTAACGCCATAAGTAGGCATGTCAATAGCGATTGTTTCAAAGCCATCTTTTGAAAGTGGACCACCTAAAATCATCGACATCTGTCTACCGTTCGTACCTACTCCATGTAATAAAATGACTTTAACAGGAGCCTTTTCATTCCGAAAACAATCTAAATGTACCTCATGTCCTTTCCAATTCCACCATTCTTCTGTTGGATGATAATTATCTGTAAAGTGATATTTTTTAGGCAAATAGGACTGTATTTCACGCCATTCGCTTTGTTTACTGTATGTCATTTTGTTTCCTCCTTATCATGTTAAAAATAATTTTCTAAAGTCACTAAGTTCGAACGTTCGAACATCCGAACGTTTTGTAAGTAAAATATTATTCGACTCTTTTATTTTTGTCAATAAATATTTTTTGATTCATTTTGTAGAAAAAGTAGCATTGTAAAATACTACTTTTATTCTTGTGCATGCTATTTGGTTAATTACTTCTTTAATTGGTTATCAGTTTCTAATGATTCAATTAGTTGTTTTAATAATACAATGGAGTTATCAAGAGAAAGGGCGTAATACCTTTCCGTAGCACGTTTTTGAACAGTAACGAGATTTGCGTTTAAAAGATGCTTTAAGTGGTGTGAAATAGCTGGTCTAGATAAAGAAAGTCGGTCTACTATCTGATTTACAGACATTTCTCCTTCATCATACAGTAACACTAATATGTCTTGACGATTTAAATCCTGCAGAATTGAAAAAATAGGGGTACATTCTCTTAATATGCTTATTGTTTTTTTGCTCATGATACCTCTCCTTGTTTAATTGTTCGAACGTTTAGATGTTTATTTAGTATAAAACTTTACTAATGTTTCTGTCAAAGCCCCTTTACTCTCCTATTTAGAGATATTTCCAGCACGTATGTATTCATGCAACCTTTTGAATTGTAATTACATATATTCCTTACTTGTCGTTACTATAACCCTCTTTTACAAAACAATTTAACTTTACTGGACAAATGATTATTTCAGTAATGTTTGTTAAAGCATCGTATCACAAATACTTTTTATTTGTATATGTTTAGCTAATGAACCTTATTTCAATGGTCTCCATTTTCTTTCCCGATGTTTTTTTCTTTAAATAACATGTTATGATTCAATCGTTCGAATGATTAAACAAAAGAATAAAGAAAATGTGCGCGCATGAAAAGTTACAAGAAGGTAGATACATTAGTTGTAGAGTTTTGATGGATTAATCAAGGAAAGTTATCTTTATTACATTGTTTATAAAATAAATTGAACATATTGAGTAAGGGCTGAATTTAGAGATGGAGGAATCATGATGGCTAGTATATATAAATTTTATTTAAATGGGGAATGGAGAGAAAGCTCTTCAGGAGAAACAATCGAAATTCTATCCCCATACTTACACGAAGTAATTGGACAAGTACAAGCAATTACTCGCGGAGAAGTAGATGAAGCAATTGCATCTGCAAAAGAAGCTCAAAAATCATGGGCGGAAGCTTCTCTGCAAGATCGCGCAAAATATTTATATAAATGGGCTGATGAGCTCGTAAATATGCAAGATGAAATTGCCGATATCATTATGAAGGAAGTCGGTAAAGGATATAAAGATGCAAAGAAAGAAGTTGTTCGTACAGCTGACTTCATTCGTTACACAATTGAAGAAGCTCTTCATATGCACGGAGAAAGCATGATGGGCGATAGCTTCCCTGGCGGAACGAAATCTAAACTTGCAATCATCCAACGCGCACCACTTGGTGTTGTATTGGCAATCGCACCATTTAACTACCCAGTAAACTTATCTGCTGCAAAACTTGCACCAGCATTAATTATGGGTAACGCTGTTATTTTCAAACCGGCAACTCAAGGTGCAATTAGCGGTATTAAAATGGTGGAAGCACTTCATAAAGCTG
>NZ_DALYZR010000014.1:0-80077 GCF_031983925.1 Bacillus sp. (in: firmicutes)
CAAGCCGCAAATACATCATCTTTCATGCAGTATGATCAGTTTGGAAATCCAATTGCAACAACTAGAGAGCTAGGAACAGGAGAAAACCTGATTCAAAATCCAAGCTTTGAAATGAATGATACGGAAAAATGGGTACCAGTAAATGCGAATAATTCTGGATCTATTATAAAAGATGCAACACCGGCACCAGGTGGTCTGGGCGGAGAATCATCACTCAAAATTTCAACAAAAGCAACGAATAATGATTGGGGCTATATTGCTGCAATTCAAGAAGTAACGTTAGAACCAAATACAACGTATACGTTAAGTGGTATGATAAAAACGGATTTAGCCAATGGTGCTGGTTTCTTCAATGTACAGTTATTAAATGAAAACAGTGCTGGTGTAGATGGTGGATGGCATGATACTCGTCATAATAAAGTTCAAGGAACGAGGGACTGGGTTAATCGTCAAGTTACTTTTAAAACAACAGAACAAACGAGAAAAGTAAACATCTATTTACAAGTAGAAAATGGCGGTTCTGCTACGAGTGGTACTGTCTGGTTTGATAAGATTCAACTGGAAAAAGGTGAGGTTTCTTCTAGCTTTAATCCAATTGAAAATAGTAGTTTAGAGAATATGACGGAAAAAGGTTGTATTCCAGGATGGATTCGAGGAGATGGAACAAGCTGTGATCCAAAAGATGTTTCTCAGCAAGAGAGCTTTACAGGACATTCATCTATTGTATTAGAGCGCAGCCAATATGGTGGTTCAAATGTAGGGTATGGCAAGCATGTAACTATAAATCAGAAAAAAGCAGAGCCAATTACACTAACAGGGATGTCTAAATCTGAAAATGTAGAGAATGATGCGCCAGATAAACTTTCTCGAGACTATGCGATTTGGGCAGATGTGTATTATCAAGATGGTAGTGGGGCTAATTACCAAACGAAATTCCCAAGTGGGACAAATGATTGGAATCGTAGTGCAGTTGTGATTCCAGCAACAAAACCAATTAAACGTATGGAAATCTATCTTCTCTTTAGAAATAATAACAAAGGGAAAGTTTGGTTTGATAACATCCGTTTACTAGAAGGTAACGCTCTTATTAAAAACGAGTACGACAACGATGGCAATGTTGTTGCCGCGTATGATGAAGAAGGGCAGAAGAATACATTCACATACGATGCATCAGGAAATAAAAAGAGCGAAACAGATGAAAAAGGAAATACAAAACTATATGATTATAACAAAGATAATTTATTAACGAAGGTTACTTTGAAAAATGGTACGTCTGTAAATTATCGTTATGATCATAATGGAAACACAACAGAGAAATCTGTCATGTTTGGTGGGAAAACACAAACACACAAATATGAATATGATGTAGATAATAAAAATACAGTGTATATCGATGCGTTGAACCGTCGTATTGAACATACGTACGATGAAAATGCAAACAAGATTAAAACGAAAATGCCAAACGGTTCTATCTTAGAATCTGTATATGATACAGCAGATCGCGTCATTGGTGAAAAGCGAAATGGAAAAGATTCATTTACATTTGAACGTGATCAAAATGGACAAGTTACGAAAGTCAAAGACCATGTCAATGGCGTAGAACGTACAAAAACATACGACAAGGCAGACCGTGTCACAAGCGCAACAGATAGCCGAGGCGGAAAAGTTGACTGGGCATATCACGATAAAGCAAACAGTAAGACAGAAAAACTAAAAGAACAAACAATTACGCAAGGTGGATACACAAATAAAGTATCGTATGACTACAACATGTTAGATCAAAACATTCGTGTGACAGACGGTTCTCAAACGTATCGATTTGACTATGATGATCAAGGAAATGTTCGCACGTATACAACCGGAAATGGTTCAGGTTCTACCTTTAACTATGACCATGCGAATAAAATTAAAGATTTAGTAGTAGGTACGTCAAATAGTATTCTTCTTTCTGAACGATATGAATATGATCAAGCGGGCAACCGTACGAAAATTAAACATGAAGGTGCGGGCGGAAAAGTAACAGAAATAAACTTTGTATACGACCCGATTAACCAACTATTAAATGAAGAATTACCAAACGGAACAACTAAATCATACACATATGATGGATTTGGAAATCGTACGAGTGTGAAAGTTGTAGAGAATGGAAAAGAAACAAAGTCTATAGCGGCAACATTTAATGACGGAAATCAGCTTGTGAAATTCGGAAACGAATCGTTAACGTATGATGCGAATGGAAATCGTACGTCTGATGGAAAGTACAAGTATACATGGAATGAAAATGACCAAATTGTAGCGATTACAAAACAAGGTGAAAGCAATGCATTCGCAACGTATAAATATGATGAAAATAATCGTCGTATTGAAAAGAATGTCAATGGTCAAGTAACACGTTACTTCTATGATGGAGATAGTATCAATCCATTGTATGAAACAGATGGAAGTGGAACTGTACTTCGTCAATATGTATACGCAACAAGTGGCGCGCGTCTAGCGATGAAATCAAAAGGACAAACGTTATACTACCACTATAACCCTCGTGGTGATGTCATCGCGATGACAGATCAAAATAAAGAAGTTGTAGCAACGTATGAATATGATTCTTGGGGTAATGTATTAAAGAGTGATACAAAAGGTATCGCAGCAGATAATCCGTTTGGGTATGCGGGATACATGTATGATAAAGAAATAGGCATCTATTATTTAATGGCGAGATACTATCATCCAGATCACGGTGTGTTCTTATCGGTGGATCCTGATCCGGGTGATAGTGATGATCCGGTTACAATGAATGGGTATACGTATGCGGATAATAACCCGGTAATGAACATTGACCCAGATGGGCATTGGGCAATGGCTGCAGGCATATATTTCGTACCAGGTTTGGGACAAGCGGCATTATTAGCAACTATAGCGGTTGGTGGTGCATATGCGGCTTGGCGTATTGGTGCAAAAATCAGAGTCATGCAGGCCCGTAGTAAACCATCTGGACCAGACCCGAAGGCAAAGGGAAGTCCACATACAAGATATAAAACTAAAAATGGAAAAGTGACTGAATACGCAACTTATGGACAAGGAGGAGTGTTGAGGAAACAATTTCGTGGAGAAGGAAAACCGCATGGTGATGTTCCTCGACCAAATGTTAAAACTAAAAATCAATACAATAGAAACCCTATAACTAAGAAGAAGTATCCGAAAGAAAAAGTGAGAAAACCATTTAAAAAGGAATATCCAAGAGGGTATTAAAATGAATATAGTTATTGAAGAATACTTGTATTCATAACAGGAAGGAGGGATGGGCATGAAATATTATAACGGTGGATTTATGATAATTTCATATGAAAAAGAGCTTATTTATCAAACTTGCATAATTGAGGGGCTGTCCTCGACTATTTTAACAATAAGTAATAGCGTACGGCCAACATTCCCTGATTATTGGTTTTTCCCTTGGGCCAATACAAATGAAAATGAATCGATTACTAAACTAATAAAATCAAGATTAAGGATCAGTAAAGAGGAGCATGAACAGGCGCGATGTTTTTTAGATACATTGATAGAGGAAAAAAGGTTCTCCTGGCCCAATGTTTTTAGGGATTTAGAGGATGCTAGATTTTTTAAGAAAAACTATTTAAAGGGTATAGAGGATTTAGAAATTGTTAGTTTAAATCTTTCAGAAGAGTATCGGGCGGATTTTTTATTGAATGAGCGAGAAGAGAATGATTTTGATTGTTCTATATATCATTTTATGGAAGATGCATTGCCATTCTGTATCAATAACGCTGAAATGTTAGGTTTTGATATATGTGGCTATAGTAACAATAATTTTTATTCGTTTATTCATAATAATTTACAGACGGATTTTAGAAAGTATGGTAAGAATTTAAATGAATTATCACTTATCGCTAATTATGAGGATGCACAATATGTTATTCATTTAATTGATAATCAACAGATAGAGGCGGAAGAGATATTGTGGTATCCGTGGTTAATGTTGAAGTGTTCATAATTTATAAAATGGAAAAGAAACAAAGTCTATAGCGGCAACGTTTAATGAAGGAAATTAACTTGTAAAATTCGGAAACGAATCGTTACTATATGATGTGAATGGAAATCGTACATCGGATGGAAAGTACAAGTATACGTGGAACGAAGATGACCAAATTACCATGAATGGGTATACGTATGCAGACAATAATCCGGTGATGATGACAGATCCGGATGGGCATTTAGCATGGATGGTATTAAACACAGGATTCGCAGCTTATGATGGGTATCAAGCGTATAAAAAGAGTGGTTGGAAAGCAGCTGCAGTAGCTGTTGGTGTCGGATTAGTTGGTGGAGCAGCTTATAAAGGTGCGAAATTAGCATATAATACATTTAAATATGGTACAAAGCTTAAGTTTACTAATGTTACGACTAGGAAATCCAAGCCTAATTTTCAGGCAAATATAAGTCTGCGCCAATTGCACAATAGATTGGACAAAGCGGGATGGAATCAAGAAACATTTTACCAAAAAGGTTTACAAATCGAATTAGCGTTGCTAATTAGTGAAAAAGATATTTATAGGGATCAGATGATTGATACAACGATATGGCAGCCTCTTTCTGATTTTCTTATTGAAACGGAGGAGTACCATAAAGAAATTTTTCGTGATGGAGGAAAAAGGTATAGGAAAGCTTTAGTTGAAAACTATGCTGGTCTGCAATAAAGGAATGACAATGCAAATATTTAAAGTAGTAATATTTTATACATATCGTTCTAGGATTATAAAATTAATTCATTGATAATATTCTTTTTAATGATGAGTGGAATATAAAGTTTTATAGATTCAGTGCATCCCGAAAATTAAACAGGTAATTTTTGAGATGCACTTTTTATTTTAAATAATCTATTACTTCTAAGGCAGAGAGTATCACCCTGTTATATGGGATAGATGGAAACGGGACTGCCCTTCGTCAATATATACATTTAATAAATGGTATACGTTGAGCGATGAAATCAAGAAGACAAACAGTATACTACAACTTCTTCATGGTAATGTCGTCGCGATGACAGATCAAAATAAAGAAGTTGTAGCAACATATGAATATGATTCATGGGGTAACGTATTAAAGAGCGACGCAAAAGGTATCGCAACAGACAATCCATTCGGATATGCGGGATACATGTATGATAAAGAAATTGGGATGTATTATCTGATTGCGAGATACTATAATCCGGAGCATGGTGTGTTTTTATCGGTGGATCCTAATCCGGGTGATGAAGATGATCCTGTGACGCAGAATGGGTATACGTATGGTGATAATAATCCAGTGATGATGGTGGATCCAGATGGGCATTGGGTGTGGTTTGCAGTAAATGCTGGTTTTGCAGCTTATGATGGCTATAAAGCTTATAAATCAGGAAAGGGTTGGAAAGGGGTAGCAAAAGCTGCAGCTATAAGCGCAATTGGCGGAGGAAAATTAAAACTAACAAAAACAATTACAAAACCGGTTTATTTTACAAAGTTATTAGGAAAAAATGCAAGAGCGCATAAATCAAGAATTAATACGGATTTGCCAGGTGGAAAAGCTGTTGCAAAAAGTATTTTTAGACATTATACAAAAGGGCAAAAGGTGATAAATCATAGAAAAGGAAATTCAGTTAGAAGACATACTAAAGACAATCGAATTCAAATTAGAATGGTAAAACGTAAAGATGGCACGTGGAAAGTTAATTTAGATATTAAAAGAAAAAGGATATACGAAGATATTCATTTTTAAGTATATAATACTGAAATTTTAATTAGGAGTGAAGAAGATTGATAGGAATGCCACATTATATAGTTCCGGTGCAAGTTCATCCAAAAGCTATAGATGCTTTAATGAAAGAAGCGGAGATCAAGATATTAAGTTTAACACCTATAATGCAAAAAGATGATAATACTATAATCAGTTCAGAAATAGCCATTCAACTAAAAGATAATTTATATTTAAATGTTTCTGTTGCTAGGTCAGAGATGAAATTTGAAGATGAAGTAGAGCACCTTCAGGTAATAGTGGAAAGAAATGTTCCCAATATAACTGATGGAAATCCTAAAAATATACTAGTTTTCGAAAAGTTTTTGAGAATAAGGGGAAATGTTCAGTGTGAACTATTAGTGGAAGAAGAAAAATATACAGATTTATCTTCAAAGAAAGTACTCTATACTTCCGAATGTGGAACAGGTATATTATTAAAAAATGATGAGGAAACTGTCTTAATAACTTGTAATGAATTTTGTACAATTTTAGTAACAAAAGATCAAGAAATAATTAATGATATATTAAATAAGCGTTATAATTTTGCTAGATTAAAAGGATGAAATGAAAAATAAGGGAATGTAAATAAATCTGTACTATTTGTAAAGGGCATATATTTAACAAAGGAATCCAGTTTGTCAAGTTTGGAAATAAATCGTTAATGTTTCGGGCTGCATTTTTTATTTTAAATAATTCATTTTTTCATTAGCATTATAAAATAAAGAAAAAATTAGAAATAGTGATGGAAGATTAAAAAGCACGATCTTATTTTTCAATAAGGTCGTGCTTCCTTTTAATTCTCCTGCTCACGCGTAAGAGTAAACGTATCTTTCAACTCACTATCATTTATTTTAATATTTGCCTTTTTTAATTCCTTTTGCAATAGTTTTTTGCCGAATATAGGGTCAGAGATACGTTCTTCTTCTAAGTTTTTGCGAATAGAGTCTTTCACTTCATCATAAGGCTTTAAAGCTTTTTTATCAGTTAATTTAATAATATGATAACCGTTTGGTGATGCAACGGGATTGCTAATTTGTCCGACCTTTAGTTTATAGGCAGCAGTTTCAAATTCAGGTGCCATTCTACCTGAATTGAAGTATCCAAGGTCTCCGCCTTTCTCTTTTGATAGTAGGTCTTGCGATTCTTGTTTTGCTAGTTCTTCAAATGAAGCACCAGCATCTAATTTTTTCTTTATTTCTTTCGCTTCATTTTCGTCACTTACTAAAATATGGCTTGCTTTAATTTCTGGTTTGTAGTGGTCTTTCACGTCTTTTTCTGTAATACTTTTCTTAATCGCTTCATTCATAGCAAGCTTGAACTTAATTTGATTTTTGAAATCAGCTTCATCTTTTAAACCATTGTTTTTCAATACGTTTTTAAATTGGTCTCCGTATTGATTTTTCGCTTTTTGTAATTCTTTATCTACATCATCGTCAGATACTTTATATTTTTTCGTGATAACGTCTTGCGCCATCATTTCGTACAGCATGTCTTTTCCGTAACGATCTTTCAACTGTTTTTCGAAGTCGCTCTTCGTAATGGTTGAGTCTGTTGCTGTAGCGACTGTATCTGAGTCGTTTTTTTGTCCACAAGCAGATAGCATTAATATACTTAGTAGTGCAGTAATAATGAAAATGTGTTTCCCTCTCATGCTAACACCTCATCCGAATATGTTATCGCTATTGTAGAATATAGAAGTGAACATGAAGTGAATTTTTAATGTTTTTTCCCTGTAAACTGTAAAAAAAGTACACCAACAATATTGTCGGTGTACGATGGAATCAAAGGTGATCAGTCTTTTTAGAATAGGCACGCTTACCTTGTTCTATATTCTTTTGTTCTTGCTCATTTTTTTGCGCGCGTTTTGCATTATTATCGCGTGCTTTTTTGTCGTTATCACTCGTATGTGGCATATGTATCAACTCCATTTCTAAACGTTGTACGTTTATCATTTCCTTTTTCGTAAAGACTATGTATAGCAGTGTACTCATGAATAATGAAGGTGGATTGGAAATGGATTTGAAGTTGAATTATACCGAACTTATAAAGAAGTTAATCGTTGTAATCGTCGCAGGTTTGTTAAATGCGATTGGAATGAATTTATTTTTAACGCCAGCGAAAGTGTATGCAAGTGGCTTTGCTGGATTGTCTCAATTGCTATCACAAATATTAGGTGATTTTTTATCTATTCACATATCAACCGGGGTATTATTTAGCTTGTTTAACATTCCAGTCGTTATTTTAGCCTGGAAAAAGGTTGGAAAGGCCTTTACTTTCTTTAGTTTTCTTTGCGTTATCTTTATGACTATGTTTTTAGAAATTATCCCAGTTAGAGCAGTTTCAAACGACATCATATTAAATGCGATTTTTGGTGGGCTTATTTCAGCAATCGGGGTAGGGATTGCGTTGAAGTGGGGGGCTTCTACAGGTGGTTTAGATATAATCGCCATGATTTTATCAAAGATTAAAGACAAGCCTGTCGGTACGTATTTTTTCTTCTTTAATGCACTGATCATTATCGCTGCCGGCTATGTGTATGGATGGGAAAAAGCATTATATACTTTAGTGACTTTGTATGTGTCAACGCGAATCATCGATGCAATTCATACGCGTCATGTGAAAATTACGGCATTAATCGTTACGAAAAATGGGGCAGATGTACGAAAGGCGATTCACTCACGCTTAGTGAGGGGGATTACAACTATACCAGCAACTGGTGCTTATACGAATGAAAATAAGGAAATGTTAATGATTGTTATTACCCGTTACGAACTGTACGAATTAGAGAGGGTTATTAAACAAGTGGACCCAGGTGCATTTACAAACGTACTGCAAACGGTTGGGGTGTTCGGATTGTTTCGAAAAGATTAAAGAGGACCAAAGCTGGTCCTCTTTTTTAATGTGCATTCGTAATGTTTTGCAACTGCTCTTGCATTTCACGTAGCTGAACTTTTTCAGCTGTTGAAGAGTTTGCGTATGCAGAGTGCAAAGCGTTTTTGGCTCTATATACGAGATCTTGTTGCTCGGCACCGCTTGAACAAGATACGGCATTTGCAACAGCATCTCTAGCTTGTTGAAATAGTAAGTTCCCCATTTAGACCCCTCCAAAAGAAGAGTTACTTCTCGCTTTTTCTGCCTCAGCTAATGTACCTCGGTACGGGAATCTTGCATCATGCTTCATAACAGCATCGGCTCCTTGTTGGATAAAACGTTTTGATTTATTCTTTTTACCCATTCGAAAAACCCCCTTTATTTAGCTGAAAACAATCGACGCGCTAACTTTTGCGTCTAATGATAGTATGAGCGTTTGGCGAGAAACTATAAGCAGGGAATTTTTAGATTACAACCCAAGAACCTCTTCTAAATATAGTGCAATGCCATCTTCTTCGTTCGTTAGCGTCGTATGGTTTGCGAGTGATTTTAATTCAGGAATGGCATTTCCCATTGCGATGCCGTGACCAGCAAATTCAATCATTTCAAAGTCGTTATCTTCATCACCGAAAGCGATAATTCGCTCTTGTGGAATGTTGTAATGACTAGAAATTTTTTGTAGTCCAACGGCTTTATTTAATCCGCTTTTTACAATTTCAATAATTGGCCAAGGTGCGCCCCATTTTCTATGGTCAATTACTTCAGCATGCATATCAGTTAAATGTTGACGAATTGCACTGGAATGCTCGTCATGTGCGTCAATTAATAAGCAAGTTGGATGATCGTTTAAAATATTTAATAAGTCTCCTGTAAAAATGTTTGGAGAACCGAATTCAAAAATATGTTTTTTATCTTCATCAATTTCACGAACATACACATCATCCATTACTTCAGCGTATATATTTTTTACGCCAAAATCAAAGCAAGCTCGGACAATTTCTTGCGCTGTTGCTAGCTCAAGAGGAGAGTGATGTGTGCCCCACTTTGAATCAAGAGGGTGATGTACGTAAGCGCCATTAAAGTTTACGATTGGTGTATTTAAACCAAGTTCTTTATAGTAATCATAACTAGCGCGGAATGGACGTCCTGTTGAAATAACGACAATATGTCCTTGTTCCTTTGCTTTTGCAATTGTATGTTTCGTTCGAGTGGAAATTATTTTGTTGTCTGTTAATAAAGTGCCGTCTAAGTCTAGTGCGATTAAATGCTGTTTGTTCATAATTTCACCTCTTATAATAATTTATTTTTGTTTCTATCTGTATTTCCGTTTTAATATGCAGAAATAAGAGGTTAAGCTGGGTGAGACCACCAAAGATGGAAACTTCACTATATATCCATCTTACGTCGCAAAGTGTTACGGTGTCTACTATTTCTCGCTGGAAATTAAGAAAAGTCAACATCTTTTTAGAAAGTTCAAACAATGTTTCTTTCATTATGGACAAATTGTGAAAAGGGTTACATTGTTCGTAGGATGAGGCTTATAATGAACATGTAATCTTCTCGTATATGTTTGACTCTCCTTTGAAACTGGCCTATAGTAGGTTGGTTTCTTTTTTTTCTACAAATCGGAAAGAAATCCCTGCTTTAAGCTTGTGTCATTCATGTATATGTACAAGAATGAAATGTAGTACTTGTTTCCTAAACATGACAGACAAGCTTTCTTTTAAAATGGATATACTAATGAGGCAAAGACGTCATGGAAGGAGAATGGAAATGGGACAAAATCGTAGGTTTCGTTCTGGACAAAAAGCGCCGAATGATGGCATTTACGTAGAAATTGGTGAAACGGGAAGTATGGTGAAAGATCCGCAAATGGTAAAACTAACTGCTGGTGAAAAGTTTCCAGATAACACAAATCATAACCGCCAGTGGACATATAAAAGAAAACCGTAACAGAAGCCGCAATTATTATTGCGGCTTTTTTGTCGTCATCCATTTTAATTTCATTTACCGTATATTTTTCAGTCGTATCATGCATGCTCCCTTTTTCTTTTTCTAATAATAAGTTTGAAAATACATAATCAAAATTATTGTATAAAAAAGTCAGTTGGCGTATAATCAAATCAAAGGTCAAAGAAAGTCAAACATTTGGAGGACTGTAAAGATGGACTTAAATCAAATGACAACAAAAACACAAGAGGCGATTATGAGTGCTCAATCTTTAGCGGTATCTCATCATCATCAAGAAGTAGATACTGTTCATCTCTTGTTTACATTATTAGAAGAGCAAGATGGGCTAGCAGTACGTATTTTTCAAAAAATGAATGTCGATATAGAAGCGTTAAAACAAGGTGCTGAAGGTTTAATTAAGAAAAAGCCCTCTGTAACGGGAAGCGGTGCAGAAGCAGGTAAATTATATATAACAGGTGCTTTGCAACAACTGCTTGTAAGAGCAGGAAAAGAAGCAGAAAAATTGCAAGATGATTACATTTCAGTTGAACATGTATTACTTGCTTTTACTGAAGAAAAAGGCGATATAAACCAATTATTTACAAGATTTCATATTACGAAAGATAACTTATTACAGTCTTTAATGACAGTTCGGGGGAATCAAAGAGTGACTAGTCAAAATCCAGAAGCAACTTATGAAGCGTTAGAAAAATATGGTCGTGATTTAGTGGCGGAAGTAAGAGCGGGGAAAATTGACCCTGTTATCGGCCGCGATAGTGAAATTCGCCGCGTAATCCGCATTCTTTCACGTAAAACGAAAAACAACCCAGTTTTAATTGGTGAACCAGGTGTTGGTAAAACAGCAATCGTTGAAGGGTTAGCACAGCGTATTGTGAAAAAGGATGTACCTGAAGGATTAAAAGATAGAACAATCTTTGCATTAGATATGAGTGCGCTTGTAGCTGGAGCGAAATTCCGCGGTGAGTTTGAGGAGCGTCTCCAAGCTGTATTAAATGAAATTAAAAAGAGTGAAGGTCGTATTTTACTATTCATTGATGAACTTCACACAATCGTCGGCGCTGGTAAAACAGAAGGCGCAATGGATGCAGGAAATATGTTAAAACCGATGCTTGCGCGTGGTGAACTGCATTGTATCGGGGCGACGACGTTAGATGAATATCGTAAATATATTGAGAAAGATCCAGCGCTAGAAAGACGTTTCCAACAAGTATTAGCAGAAGAACCAACTGTTGAAGATACAATTTCCATTTTACGTGGTTTAAAAGAGCGCTTTGAAATTTATCATGGTGTAAATATTCATGACCGCGCGATTGTAGCAGCATCAGTTTTATCAGATCGATATATTTCGGACCGTTTCTTACCAGATAAAGCAATTGATCTTGTCGATGAAGCGTGTGCAACAATTCGTACAGAAATCGATTCTATGCCGACAGAATTAGATGAAGTAACGCGCCGCATTATGCAGCTAGAAATTGAAGAAGCGGCTCTTGGAAAAGAAAAGGACTTTGGTAGCCAAGAACGTCTAAAAACGTTGCAACGTGAATTATCGGATTTAAAAGAAGTTGCAAGTGGTATGAGAGCCAAATGGGAGAAAGAAAAAGAAGATATTCACAAAGTTCGTGACTTACGTGAACATTTAGAGCGTCTGCGCCGTGAATTAGAAGAAGCAGAAGGGAATTACGATCTAAATAAAGCAGCGGAACTTCGCCACGGAAAAATTCCTGCAATTGAAAAAGAGTTAAAAGAAGCAGAAGAAATGGGCGCGCATAATAAACAAGAAAATCGTTTATTACGTGAGGAAGTAAGTGAAGAAGAAATTGCTGATATTGTTTCACGTTGGACTGGTATTCCTGTTGCAAAACTTGTTGAAGGTGAACGCGAGAAATTACTACGTTTAGAGCAAATTTTATCAGAGCGTGTCATCGGACAAGAGGAAGCGGTAAGCTTAGTATCAGACGCAGTTCTTCGTGCGCGCGCTGGTATTAAAGACCCGAACCGTCCAATTGGTTCCTTCATTTTCTTAGGACCTACTGGTGTTGGTAAAACAGAACTTGCAAAAACGTTAGCGCAGTCATTATTCGATAGTGAAGAACAAATGATTCGTATTGATATGTCTGAGTATATGGAGAAACACGCTGTGTCACGCTTAATTGGTGCGCCTCCTGGATATGTTGGATATGAAGAGGGCGGTCAATTAACAGAAGCGGTAAGACGTAAACCGTATTCCGTTATTTTATTAGACGAAATCGAAAAAGCACATCCAGAAGTATTCAACATTTTATTACAAATGTTAGATGACGGTCGCATTACAGATTCGCAAGGACGTACAGTAGACTTTAAAAACACGGTTATTATTATGACTTCAAATATTGGATCTGCTCATTTATTAGATGGATTAGAAGATGATGGCTCCATTAAAGAGGAATCAAGAGAGCTTGTTATGGGACAATTAAGAGGACATTTCCGACCAGAGTTTTTAAACCGTGTCGACGAAATTATTTTATTCAAACCTCTTACAACGAATGAAATTAAAGGTATTGTTGATAAAATTGTAAAAGAATTACAAGGTCGTTTAGCTGACCGTCACATTACGGTAGAATTAACAGACGCAGCGAAAGAGTTTGTTGTCGAAGCTGGCTTCGATCCGATGTACGGAGCCCGTCCATTAAAAAGATATGTACAGCGTCAAGTTGAGACGAAATTAGCGAGAGAATTAATTGCAAGTACGATTACTGACAATAGTCATGTAGTGGTTGATGTAGAAAATAACGAGTTAGTTGTTCATGTGAAGTAAAATAAAAAAGAGTTCGGATAAAATCCGGACTCTTTTTTTAGTGTTGTTCTACTGGCTCGTTTGGAATTGCAGCTGAAATTGCTAGTACGAATACCGCAAGAACAACTGAGAAAATAGACGCTTGGTTAAAATCGTATGTACCGCCAGTCATAGAGCCGATTACGTAGCTCATCATATGTACAAGCAAGAACGACCAAATTAATGCCCAAATGAAACGCATATTTTACACCTCTATTCGTTCAATCTGTCCTTATTGTAACACAATTGAAAAAAGAATATAGAAAAATATTTGTAGATTTTTCAACGCAAATTTGCATTCCGTTCATACATTATAAAAGAGTACTTTTATACGTTTAGAAAATAAGGCGGGGGAAAAATGAGTATTACGGAACGTTTTTTTTACTTAGAAAAAGAACCATGCGTTATTTATTTACCAGAGAAGCCAAATGGATTTTCTGTCATGCTTCTTGGTGATTACAACTACTTTATTGAGAATGGTACAAGTTTATGGACACAGCATACAGGTAGATCTTATTTTTTACATGGCCTTATTGAGGAAGGCTATACGGTCTTTTCTTCTAATTTATACGGAAGACATTGGGGAAACGACCAATCTGTTCGTCTAGCGAAACGTCTATATGACGTTGTGTTGAGAAAAGAGACATTAAATGCAAAAATGCACATTATGGCAGATGGTATGGGGGCACTTGTTGCGCTTGAAATGATGAACAAATACCCTGAATGTATACGTTCTGTCATTATGTTAAATCCGTGTTTAGATTTACCAGAATATGTGGAGTTTGAGAAAGAGCATAAATTTTTTTACAAGAGACTCTTGAAGGAATTAAGTTTGGCGTATGATGCTAAGGAAGAAGAATTAGAAGCGAAAATAAATAAGAAATCATTTACGCTTCTTCCGTCTTGTGTACCTGTTAAAATTTTTGTATCAACGCAAGAAAAAAGAGGAAGAAAACAGCTGCTACGTAAATACGAGAAAATGAGGCAATTGAACCAATGCGATACTTCTGTCTTATTCCATCTGCAAGATGTGAAATATAAAATGGTTAGGCAAACGACTGATTTCTTTAAAAAATATGAAGAAGAATTGTGAAGCTCCCATATACATAAATGAGGAGCTATTTGTTTCAAGGGGAAAGGGTTGGTGGTATGGAACGCGTGCTAATTATAGGTGCACTTACGTTTGTAGGTTATCACCTTGTGAATAAAATGATTGCAGAAGAAGTAGAAGTATATGGTCTTGATTTTGATGAATTTGATAGTATGACAAAAATTAATGAAGAGAAGTTATTGTTAATTGGGCGAAATGCGTTATTTACGTATTATTCGATAAGAGATGAAGACGGATGGAGATCCGTAGAGGAAGAGAAATTTGATGCGGTTTACTTTTGTCTGTATGAGCCTAATCAACAAAGGGGCTTTCGAAATGAAAGAGTTATATTACAGTATTTAAAGCGAATGATAAGACTGTGTGAAGAACATAAAGTGAAGTTAAATCTAATTTCTTCTATTGAAGTAGGAAACGCAGATGAGTCCGAAAATAAACGTTTATTTTCGAAAGTGGAAGAAGGATTGAAAAAAGGAGAGGTACAATATAGTGTATTTCGAGTTCCTACATTATATGGTCCATGGCAACCATCTTTTATGATGTATCATCAGCTCATGTTATCAGAACTGGGTGAGAAAGAGTGCCATTATGCGGGTGAGGAAAACGGAAGTGATCTACTGTACGTTGAAGATGTATGTGAATACTTATGGGAAAATGGAATGAACGAGGAGCATCTCGGTATATATAATTTACTTAGTGGCAAAAAATCATTATGGAAAAAAGGTATGAACCTTTTACGTGCAGAGGATAAAGTGAATAAAGAGAATGCGGAAGAAAGAGATGGAGCGGCCGAGGATATTTTAATAAAAAGAAATACTCCGTTAGAATACGGTTTAAATAAACAATTGGCACATATGAAAAAATATAAAGAGTTATACGAAGGATAGAGAGCATGTTACACTATGTATGTGAAAGTTTTAATGGAGAGGAAGAACGTAATATGAATGAGAAAAGCATGCAATTTTTACAAATCGCAATGAAGCATTTACCAGAAGCTAAGGCCATTTTAGATGATAATGGAATTGCGCTTGATATGGAGAAAGCTCAACCAGTATTAGAGTTATTGATGAAAGTTATGAACGAAGCATATGAGCTTGGGAAAGCAGATAAAGAATAAAAGCATTTTTTTAGACGGAAGAGAGGCCCGAACCGTAAGTAGAAGCGGTTCGGGCCTTTTTATATTTCGAAAGAACAGAGAAAGGTATGTTTCCGTTTCTTTTCATGAACAATAAGGTGAATAATGCGCTCGCTTTATGTTTTAGCTGAAATATATTCTAGACAAAAATACATTTATGTTTTAAAATTAGTACCAAGTCATAATAATTGATATAAAACGGAGGGCTGCGATGTGAACGTGGGCATTTTAGGGATCGGAAGATATGTGCCGGAAAAAGTAGTCACAAATCACGATTTAGAGAAAATAATGGATACATCCGATGAATGGATTCGTACGAGAACAGGTATTGCGGAAAGACGCATTGCCGATGATACAATAGATACTTCATATATGGCCGTAGAGGCCTCTAAAAAAGCACTTGAAGATGCAGGGATTAGCGGAGAGGATATCGATCTTATTTTAGTAGCAACAGTAACGCCAGATCGTGCTTTTCCAGCAGTAGCTTGTGTTATTCAAGAAGCGATTGGCGCAAAACATGCAGCTGCAATGGATTTAAGTGCAGCGTGTGCTGGTTTTATGTACGGAATGATTACAGCGCAGCAATTTATTCAAACGGGAACTTATAAAAATATACTAGTAGTTGGTAGTGATAAACTATCTAAAATTGTAGACTGGAACGATCGAAATACAGCAGTACTATTTGGAGACGGAGCTGGTGCGATCGTAATGGGAGCTGTTTCAGAAGGTAAAGGTGTTCTATCTTTCGAATTAGGAGCGGACGGAAGTGGCGGTAAGCATCTTTATCAAGACGAGTATGTTATGATGAATGGCAGAGAAGTCTTTAAATTTGCCGTTCGTCAACTTGGGGATTCTTGTCTTCGCGTTTTAGATAAAGCGGGTCTTACGAAAGAAGATGTGGATTTCTTAGTACCGCATCAAGCGAACATTCGTATTATGGAATCTGCAAGAGAGAGATTAAATTTACCACAAGAAAAAATGAGTATGACAATTGAGAAGTTCGGTAATACATCAGCTTCTTCCATTCCGATTGCGATGGTAGAGGAATTGCAAAACGGACGTATTCAAGATGGTGATTTAATTATACTTGTTGGTTTTGGCGGCGGATTAACATGGGGAGCAGTCGCTCTTCGTTGGGGTAAATAAGGACTGAGAGAAAAAAGGAGTGTATTTTGTATGGAAAAAAAGAGGGTCGTAATTACAGGACTAGGAGCTGTTACACCGGTCGGTACAGATGTTGAAACAGCGTGGGAAAACATTAAAAAAGGTGTATCTGGAATCGGACGACTTACAAGAATTGATCCGGAACTATTTCCAGCAAAAGTAGCAGCAGAAATTAACGACTTTGAAGTCGAGAAATATATTGATAAAAAAGAAGCGCGCCGTATGGATCGCTTTACACAATATGCAGTAGCAGCAGCGAAAATGGCAGTTGCAGATGCAAAGCTTGAGATTACAGAGGAAAACGGACCTCGAATTGGTGTATGGATTGGTTCTGGTATTGGCGGTATGGAAACATACGAAGAACAATTTAAGATTTTTACTGAGAAAGGTCCGCGCCGCGTGAGCCCATTCTTCGTACCGATGATGATTCCAGATATGGCAGCAGGCCAAGTATCAATTGCAACCGGAGCAAAAGGAATTAACACTTGTTCTGTAACGGCTTGTGCATCTGGTGCAAACTCAATTGGTGATGCGTTTAAAGCGATTCAGCGCGGTGATGCTGATGCAATGATTACAGGCGGAGCAGAGGCGCCGTTAACAAATATGGCATTCGCAGGATTTAGCTCAGCGAAAGCATTAACATTCAATGAAGATCCAGCAACAGCTTGCCGTCCATTCGATAAAAACCGTAGCGGTTTCGTAATGGGTGAAGGTTCAGGTATTTTAATTCTTGAAGAATTAGAGCACGCATTAGCTCGTGGTGCTCACATTTATGCGGAAATCGCTGGTTACGGTGCAACTGGTGATGCATTCCATATTACAATGCCGGCTCCTGGCGGTGAAGGCGGCGTGCGCGCAATGCGTCAAGCTTTAGCAGATGCAGGTCTACAGCCAGAAGATATTGATTACATTAATGCGCATGGTACAAGTACGGATGCGAATGAAAAGTATGAAACGATGGCAATTAAAGAAACGTTCGGTGAGCATGCGTATAAAGTAGCGATCAGCTCAACGAAATCAATGACAGGTCACTTATTAGGGGCAGCTGGTGCTGTTGAAGCGATTTTCTCTATTAAATCAATTACAGATGGAGTAATTCCTCCAACAATTAACTATGAGACACCAGATCCAGAATGTGACTTAGATTACGTACCGAATCAAGCGAGACATCAAGAAGTAAACGCAGTGTTAAGTAATTCATTAGGATTCGGTGGTCATAACGCAGTATTAGTATTTAAAGCGTATAAATAATAGATGAAATAAGGAGTTTTTTCGTAACATATTGCGAAAAAACTCCTTATTTATTTTTACGCCTTTTTCTCCTTTTGCATATACATAAGAAAAAGGAGGGATAAAGATGGGGGTTGTTGAAACTGCTGAGTGGTTACATCTATATTACGGACGGCCAGAAAAGCTGTGTGAGAAGTTTACGAAGTATATCCCGCTACCAAAAGAAAGATTGTATCGCTTTTTAATTTCTAAAGGTATGTATCGCCCCGTTATGCGAGGAGAACGAGAAATTAAAGAGTTAGAGAAAAAGGAAGTTTGGAAAGAGTTACGTGCAGAATATGAGAAGCTGAAAGATTGGCTAAAAGGTCCAGATGTCCCTGTCTTTATTTTATTATCAGATTCCTATAATCGAACGGTACAAGAAGAGTATAACGGCAGGGCTGGATTATCTATGCGTCACGTTATTTTCTTATTTGTATGTGGACGGAATTCGGTGGAAGAATTAAAAGTGTTACTAGCGCATGAATATCATCACATATGCAGGTTACATCAAATTGAGACGAAAGAAACGGAATATACATTACTTGATACGATGATTATGGAAGGTTTGGCTGAGCAAGCGGTAACGGAAAGATATTCAGAAAAAAACAATGCACCGTGGACGACGTATCTTTCAAAAGAAGAGGCTATATATTATTGGAAAAATGTTGTGCATGAAAGAATAAGTATAAAGCGAGGAACAAGGGAGCACGACATCTTATTAAATGGATTTCATTCTTATCCGAAGATGCTTGGCTATGCGCTTGGATTTCATATTGTCAAAGATTGTGTAACTTTGGAAGGAGAAGATACACTTTCTTTATTGCCTATAGATGCGAAAGAAATATTGAATAAAGCAAATACATTTCATATATAAAAAAACAGGAGCTCTCTTTCCTGTTTTTTTAGTATTAATAGAAGAAAAAATAATAATTAGAATATATTTCCTTAGGTGGAATAAAGTTAAGAAAAATTGAACATAATGATGGATACAAACAGTAGTGAAGTGAGGGGTAGTGAATGTTATATCTACATGATGTATGGGTAAATTGGTTTGAAGGTGAAGAAAATGGGTATAACGTTTGTCATTTTTACGAATGGCGGAAAGATGATACGATTGAGCTATTAGATCAAGTGCCATTATTAAAAGTAGATGCCACATTATATCATTACATCGAGAACGAATTGTTAGAGCTTCCGCAAAAAATGTTGGAAGACGTACATCATAAGGCTTATATTCGTAAAAATCATGAACGTTTGCAGCAAGAGTATTGCTTTGTAGTTACAGATGGAAAAGGAATTATTGCGATTGACACAATTGGTTACAATGTACCGATTCGAAAAAGTAGACTTATACCGCGCCAAGAGCAGATGGTATATGAGATGGTAGAAAACGTACAAGCAGAAAAGTATGAGTTCCAAGTAGAAGAAATAGAAAAAGAACATCATATTTTATCACCATCACCATTCATTATGAATGGCCTGACTCGTAAAGAAAGACAGCTTAAACAATTATTATTTATGGCGTTAGATCAATTACATACAACGAAAAACACAGCAGAAATTCGCTATTGGTTCACAGAGTGGGATCCATCAGCATACGGAATGGTTCAACATATGGAATTTGAAGATATTTGGGCTAAGCTGTATGAGGAAGCGAAAACAGGTTGGTCTGAGAAGCACGAACAATTATGCGAGCGTCTCGTAAAAGGACAACCATTTTTTGAAAAGTTATGGGAAATGGAAAACGAGCAAAAGGTAAATTAAAAAACCGCCAATCGGCGGTTTTTTTAATTTGGTGTAACTTATCTTCAGCAGCAAGCTCTTCGTGTCTAAGAACTGAACGAGCTGCCTCCGCTTTTATATGAAATCCAGCTCCAGCGGCAAGAATGTTCGGTGGCTTCGCACCTTCCTGCGAGGCAAAAAACGCCTCTCCGTCAGGAGCTCCATCCCCCTCACATTCTAAGCGAGCCGCTTCCGCTTTATATAGAAATCCAGCTCTGGCTCCTAGCCCTTCGCGTCTAAGAACCTTCCCCACGAGAAGGTAAAAAGCACCTTCTGTGAGAAAGAACCTTAGCCGTCAGGGCTAAACAGTCGCCTCCGCTTTATATGTTACCTACGTTTTCTGCTTAGTCCCATTGCGTTTTCTACTTTGCGTAGTTGTTTGAATGCGACGCGGTTTGCTTTTTCGGCACCTTTGTCTAGAATTTCGTCTAGTTCTGGTGAGTTAATTAGTTCGTTATATTTGTCTTGGATTGGGCGAATCGCTTCTACGACTACTTGTGCTAGGTCGCCTTTGAAGTCGCCATATCCTTTTCCTTCGTACATTGCTTCGATTTCTTCAACTGTTTTTCCAGAGAATGAAGAGTAGATTGTTAATAAGTTAGAGATACCAGGTTTGTTTTCTTTATCGAATTTCACGATACCTTCAGAGTCAGTTACAGCACTCTTAATTTTCTTTTCAATTGTTTTTGGTTCATCAAGCATGCTAATCATTGATTTTGGATTCGGATCAGATTTACTCATTTTTTTCGTAGGCTCTGTTAGTGACATAACGCGAGCTCCTACTTTTGGAATGCGGATTTCAGGAATTGTGAATACTTCACGGAAGCGTTTGTTGAAACGCTCTGCTAGGTCACGTGTTAATTCCATATGTTGCTTTTGATCATCACCAACAGGCACGATCTCAGTGTTGTAAAGTAAAATATCAGCAGCCATTAATGGTGGATACGTTAGTAATCCAGCTGGTACTGAATCTCTACCTGACGCTTTATCTTTATATTGCGTCATACGCTCTAATTCTCCAACGTAAGCAACTGATTGCATAATCCATCCTAGTTGAGCGTGTGCCGGTACTTCTGATTGTACAAATAACGTAGCTTTTTCAGGGTCGATACCGCATGCTACATAAAGTGCAGCAAGACTGCGGATGTTTTTACGAAGCCCGACAGGATCTTGAGGTACTGTAATCGCATGTTGGTTTACAATACAGAAATAACAGTCGTGTTCATTTTGAAGCTCTGTAAATTGCTTCATAGCTCCTAAATAGTTTCCAAGTGTAATCGTTCCACTTGGCTGAATACCAGAAAAGATAACTGACATAATTAATTCCTCCTAAATTTGAATGCGTAATGGGGAAGAGAAGGCAAACAAAAAAAGCCCATTCATCCCAAAAAACTATAGGGACGAATGGACCGCGGTACCACCCTAATTATTTCACTACTGTGAAATCTCTCTAATCCATAATAACGTTTGGATATAACGCCAAAGCCTACTACTTTCGGTTCGGTTTGGAGCTCAAAAGCCCATTCCATACTGTACAATTACTTGTTCACACCAGCCACAAGCTCTCTGAAATTGCCTCAATATGTACTCTTCTTTATCATCGCATACATATAAATTTATTTATTGTTACCTGAGCTCTTTAAATATGAAAGAACTAAAGTTTTATAACAAAATGTTTTGCTGATTATTATATCATATGGGATAGTGTTTGCAAACTACATCAAAATAGTAAAGCTAATGAAGGTCGAGAACAACCCAAGAATGATACCGGTAATGCAAATTGGATACGTCCATTTGAATGAATATGTTTTATAAATACGTTCTTTCTTATCGACAGGTTCCTCTACTTCTTCAATTAAAGAGTCAATTTTTTTGTTCGTACCAAATACTCTTTGGAAGGCGTAAATTGTTACATTAAAAAATCCATTTTGAAATATGAATAAAAAACCGCCTATAAGAATAAAAAATAGTGCAATATAAAACGAGATGTTGACAAAATTCAACAAAAAATGCGATGAAACGAGGAATGCACCAATACTAGAAGCGATTATCGCTATGAAAATTAGTATACAAGTATGAAAAAAAACTTTATTCAAAATGTTCCCCTCCGTCAAAATATTACTAGAATTATTATACTATAAAAGCTATAATATGTACTAGAACTAATTTTTTGAAAATTATACGCAATTAAAGGTCTGATTGCAAGATGATGGTAGCAATGTTAACGTATCCCTTTACAAAAAAATAAAAATATAAACATTTTATTAAAAATTTTAACAAAAAAACAAAAAACTATATTCACAATTGTTATATTATATGTATAATGAAAATTGTAGAAACTTGGAGATTATTCTTTCAATTCTACTTTTTTACAAGTGAGGGTACAGGAAGTGCAATTAGGGGAGGCAACACAACATGAAGAAAAAGATACCGTTATTACTTGCATCGACGTTGACTGTCAGTATGTTAGGAGCTTGTAGTTACCAAAAAGAGGATAATAAAGCAGGCGCGAAAGAAAAATCCTCAAACAAGCAAGTGTTAAATCTAACTGAGACAGCTGAAATCCCAACTATGGATACGACGTTATCAACAGATGCAACATCTTCTAACATCATGAATAACACAATGGAAGGGTTATATCGTCTGGGGAAAGATGATAAACTTGTTCCGGGTGTCGCTAAATCTTATGAGAAATCAGAGGATGGCAAAAAGTATGTGTTTAAGTTACGTGAAGATGCGAAATGGTCTAATGGTGAACCTGTAACAGCGAAGGACTTCGTTTATTCTTGGCGAAGAGCTGTAGATTCAAACACGGGTGCCAAGTTTGCTTACATACTATTTGATGTTAAAAATGCGGAGAAAGTTAACAAAAAAGAGTTACCAGTTGAAGAACTTGGTGTAAAGGCAATTGATGATCATACACTTGAAGTGGAATTAGATAACCCTGTTCCTTATTTTGTAAGTTTAACAGTCTATCCAACATTGTATCCTTTGAATGAGAAGTTTGTAACAGAACAAGGAGCAAAATTTGGATTAGAATCCAATACGACACTTTATAATGGTCCATTCGTATTAAATGAATGGAAGCATGAACAAAGTTTCAAGCTTAAGAAGAATCCAACGTATTGGGAAAATAAAGAAGTAAAACTTGAGGAAATAAACTTCAATATTGTTAAGGATCGTTCAACTGCTATAAATTTATATGAAACGAAAGCAATTGATCGTGTAGTCTTAACATCAGAGTTTGTAGATAAATACAAATCAGATGCTGACTTTAAAACGATTAAGAGACCATCTACACAATTTATTCGCTTAAATGAAAAGAATAAATTTTTAGCAAATAAAAATATCCGAAAAGCAATTGCAATGTCCTTTGAACGTGAAAACATCGGAAAAGTAATCTTAAACGATGGTTCAGAGGGTATATATGGTTTTGTTCCGAAAGGCTTAGCAAAAGGTCCGAATGGAAAAGACTTCCGTGAAGAAAACGGAAAGCTTATAAAAGAGGATATGAAAGAAGCACAAAAATACTGGGAAGCTGGTAAAAAAGAACTTGGTGTAGACAAAGTAGAGTTAGAGCTATTAAACTTTGATACTGATGATGCTAAAAAAATCGGAGAGTATTTAAAAGGCCAATTTGAAAAGAACTTACCAGGTTTAACAGTTCCAACAAAAATGCAACCATTTGCACAAAAATTAAAACTTGAAGCAAGTGGAGATTATGCAATGTCATATGCGGGATGGAATCCAGATTATATGGATCCAATGTCATTCCTTGAAATGTATACGACAGGTAATGCGCAAAACAAAGTACATTACGCAAACCCAGCGTATGATGATTTAATTAAAAAAGC
This sequence comes from Bacillus sp. (in: firmicutes), assembly GCF_031983925.1. Classification (NCBI taxonomy): domain Bacteria; kingdom Bacillati; phylum Bacillota; class Bacilli; order Caryophanales; family Bacillaceae; genus Bacillus; species Bacillus sp. (in: firmicutes). The sequence continues at coordinate 23,751 of NZ_DALYZR010000014.1, forward strand.
AAAAACAGAAGTTGATGTACAAGCTCGTTGGGATGCATTATTACAAGCAGAAAAACAACTGCTTGAAGATGCAGCAATTGCTCCAGTATATCAACCTGGAAAAGCATATTTACAACGCCAATCTATTACTGGCCTATTAGAACATAAATATGGCGGGGAATTTAGCTATAAGTGGGTTGAACTCAAAAACTAAAAATGGTTTCCATCATGAATAAGGGTATATGCCTATGATGGGCATGTACTCTTATTTTAAAAAAATAAAAGTAAGAATATTTAAAACTATCTTATTGCTTTTGAGAAAAACGGGGAGGTGCTTGACTATGGGACGTTATGTATTAAAACGTTTCGTGTACATGGCTTTGACATTATTTTTAATTACTACACTGACTTTCTTTTTAATGAAATTACTTCCGGGTTCTCCGCTTAAAAACCAGGAGAAGTTATCACCGGCACAAAAAGAAATCATTCTTGAAAAATATGGCTTAAATGATCCAGTACCAGTTCAATACGCACGTTACTTAGGTAACTTAGCAAAAGGTGATTTAGGGGTATCATTCCAATATGATAACCGTCCAGTAACAGACATGATTGTGGATCGCATTGGACCATCAGCACAACTTGGTTTACAAGCGATTATATTAGGAACATTTATCGGTTTAATTTTAGGAATCGTTGCGGCACTTCGTAACAATACGTGGGTCGATTATGGAGCGACAATTATTTCCGTACTCGGGATGTCGGTACCATCGTTCGTATTTGCCGCATTACTACAATATTTCGTAGGGGTAAAACTTGGATGGTTCCCAGTAGCATTCTGGAAAGGACCAGAGTTTACAGTAATGCCTACAATCGCTTTATCGATGGCAGTTATCGCAACAATCGCACGTTTCGCTCGTGCAGAGTTAATTGAAGTTATGCAAGCTGACTACATTTTAACAGCGAAAGCGAAAGGAATTAGCCAAGGCGTTATCATTATCAAACACGCCCTTCGTAACGCGTTAATTCCAGTTGTAACAATTTTAGGACCAATGGTTGCAGGGTTAATTACAGGTACATTAGTTATTGAGCAAATTTATGCTGTACCAGGACTAGGGGAACAGTTCGTTAAATCTATTACAGTGAATGACTATACAGTTATTATGGGAACTACAATTTTCTATAGTGCGATCTTCATCTTAGTTATTTTCATTGTTGATATTTTATACGGAATTATTGATCCTCGTATTCGTTTAGCGGGAGGGAAAAAATGATGAAAGATGTACAAAAATTATCTCCAGACTTATTTCAACAAGCTAATCAAAATAATGTGGATAATGAAGTCATTGCCCGTCCAAGCTTAACGTTTTGGCAAGATGTAAGAAGACGTTTGTTCCAACATAAAGGAGCAATGTTCGGTTTAGTTTTATTAACGCTTATTATCTTACTAGCAATCTTCGGACCGATGGTAAGTAAGCACTCGTATAAAGAGCAAGATTTAGGACGTGCAAAATTGCCACCGAAAATTCCAGTTATTGAAAATGTTCATTGGTTACCATTTGACGGTACAGATCAATATGGTGTTGACCAATATGAAAAACGTGATATTAAAGAGTATTTCTGGTTTGGTACAGATGATCTTGGACGCGATTTATGGACAAGAACATGGGAAGGTACACGCGTATCATTATATATCGCTCTTTTAGCAGCAGCAATTGACTTAATAATTGGGGTTGCATATGGAGGTATTTCAGCATTCTATGGCGGTAGAGTAGATAACATTATGCAACGTATTATGGAGATTATTAACGGTATTCCATACTTAATCATCGTTATTTTAATGGTAATCATTATGGGATCTGGTATATGGTCAATTACACTCGCAATGGCAATTACAGGTTGGATAGGGATGTCGCGTATCGTTCGTGGACAAATCCTGAAATTAAAAAATCAAGAATACGTATTAGCATCTCGTACATTAGGTGCAACAAATACACAATTAATTGTAAAACACTTAATCCCGAACGTAATGGGACCAATTATCGTAATGACAATGTTTACAATTCCAACAGCGGTGTTTGGTGAGGCGTTCTTAAGCTTTATCGGTTTAGGTATTCAGCCACCATTCGCATCACTAGGTTCTCTTGTAAATGACGGTTATAAATCAATTCAAACGTATCCGCATATGATGTTCATTCCTGCGGTTGTCATCAGTATATTAATTTTAGCATTTAACTTAATGGCAGACGGATTACGCGATGCGTTAGATCCAAAAATGCGTAAGTAAAAGAGGGGAGAGGCAAAGATGAAAACATTGTTAGAGGTAAAAGATTTACAAGTCTCCTTTGATACACATGCAGGTGAAGTACAAGCTGTACGCGGCGTTACTTTTGATTTGAAAAAAGGGGAAACATTAGCGATTGTAGGAGAATCTGGTTCTGGGAAATCAGTTACTTCTAAAGCGTTAATGGGTTTAATTCCGAATCCTCCTGGACGCATTAAAAATGGTGAAATCGTATTTGAAGGTCGTGACTTAACGAAATTAACAGAAAAAGAAATGCAGCAAGTACGTGGTAAAGATATCGCGATGATTTTCCAAGATCCAATGACATCATTAAACCCAACGATGACAATTGGAAATCAAATTATGGAAGGCCTTATTAAACACCAAGGGATGAGTAAAGCAGACGCACGTAAAGTTGCGTTGGAATTAATCGACCTTGTAGGTATTCCAAATCCAGAAGCTCGTTTAAAACAATATCCGCACCAATTCTCTGGTGGTATGAGGCAGCGTGTAGTTATTGCGATGGCGTTAGCTTGTAACCCGAAATTATTGATTGCGGATGAGCCGACAACAGCGCTAGACGTTACAATTCAGGCGCAAATTTTAGAGCTTATGAAGGACATTCAGCAAAAAACAGAAGCAGCAATCATTTTCATTACGCATGACTTAGGTGTAGTGGCAAATGTTGCGGACCGCGTAGCAGTTATGTACGCTGGTAAAGTTGTTGAAATCGGAACTGTAGATGAAATTTTCTACAACCCAAAACATCCATATACTTGGGGCTTAATCGCATCTATGCCAAGTTTAGATGGTTCAGAAGAAGAGTTATATGCAATCCCTGGAACGCCTCCAGATTTATTGAAGCCGCCAAAGGGAGATGCTTTTGCACCACGTAACCCACAGGCATTAAAAATTGATTTTGAAATGGACCCACCTTTATTTAAAGTAAGTGATACACACTATGCAGCAACTTGGTTACTTCATGAGCAAGCTCCAGAAGTAAAACCGCCGGCAGTCGTTGAAAAACGTATTCTTCAAATGAAAGCAGGTGAACAACATGACTAAACAACGTGAGAAATTAATTGAAGTAAAAAATGTAAAGCAGCACTTCGACGTGAGTGGTGGTGTTGTCAAAGCGGTTAATGATATTTCATTTGATATTTACCGCGGAGAAACATTTGGTCTTGTAGGAGAATCGGGTTGTGGTAAATCAACAACTGGAAGAACGATCATTCGTTTATATGATGCAACTGCTGGTGAAGTATTGTTTGATGGTGAAAATGTACATGGTAAAAAATCACGCGCGGAACTGAAGAAATTCAACCGTAAAATGCAAATGATTTTCCAAGATCCATATGCATCATTAAACCCGCGTATGACAGTAGGGGATATTATTGCAGAAGGTATTGATATTCACGGGTTAGCGAAAAACAAAAAAGATCGTATGGACCGTGTTCATGAATTATTAAACACAGTTGGTTTAAATAAAGAGCACGCAAACCGTTTCCCGCATGAATTCTCAGGTGGACAACGTCAACGTATCGGTATCGCTCGTGCACTTGCTGTAGAACCTGAATTTATCATTGCCGATGAGCCAATCTCAGCACTTGACGTATCAATTCAGGCACAAGTTGTAAACTTACTGAAAAAGTTACAAAAAGAAAAAGGATTAACATACTTATTCATTGCCCATGATTTATCAATGGTAAAATACATTAGTGACCGCATTGGCGTAATGTATCGTGGTCAAATCGTTGAATTAACAACAAGTGATGAGTTATATGCAAATCCAATTCATCCATATACAAAATCACTATTATCAGCAATTCCACTTCCAGATCCAGATTATGAGCGCAATCGTAAACGTATCGTATACGATCCATCTCAGCACAATTATGGTAGTGAAGAACCGACAATGCGTGAAATTCGCCCAGGACATTTCGTATTATGTTCTGAAGCGGAGTATAAGAAATATAAAGAGATTTATCAATAATAAAAAATCCATTCTTCTATCACGGAAGAATGGATTTTTTTACTATATAAAAGAGTTGTCAATATTTCTCGGTAAGTCGATATATTTAAAGAATCGCAGATATAAGTTGCCTATACGAATGACTACACCTTAATTAAACGAGTATTATTGCGCCTGAACAGAAACAATCTCCTCTTGTTCTTGAGGTTTAACAAGTGCATAACGTTCCCACGCTCTACTTTTCCAGCGGAAGAACATAATAATAGCACGTGTCCATTCATCAATAGCAATTGCTAGCCAAATACCAACGAGCCCCATATCTAAATGGAAGGCAAAAAAGTAGCCGAGTGGTAAACTCATTAACACCATAGAAAATGCGCCGATTAAAACTGGGTACTTTGCGTCACCAGCTGCGCGAAGTGAATTGATGATGACGATGTTCATCGTACGTCCTGTTTCAAGTAGTACACTTAGTAAAAGAACGCTTGCACCTAACGAAATAATGTGCGGATTATCTGTAAATAGTCCCATTAATTGTGTGCGGAATGTAATAACGAGAGCAACCATACATAAAGTGACACCAATCGCCCACTTTACACTTTTCCATACACGTTCATACGCTTCATCTTTTTCACCACCGCCAACGAGGCGCCCAATAATAATAGCTGTTCCCATACCGATTGCAATAGCGAATAAATAAGTGAACATAGAAATGTTCGTAGCGTATTGTCTAGCCGCTAACGATTCCGTTCCTAAATATGTTGCATAGTATAAGAAGACAATTTGGCAAGCTTGATACATAACCTGCTCAAATGCAGATGGAATCCCAATCTTTAAAATTTTTCCGATGTATTCTTTTGATAAGGTGAAGTAGTATTGTAATTTCACACGGTACTCCATAACGCGGTACAGTAACCAGAAGAAAACGATAAGCGCGATTAGCCTGCTGGCAGCAGAAGAAATGGCAGCCCCTTGTACACCAAGCTCTGGAAAACCAAATTTCCCGAAAATGAGTACGTAGTTTCCAGCGATATGAATAATATTCATTCCAAGTGAAATAAACATCGCTTGCTTTGTGAAGCCGTGTACGCGGATAATTGCGGCTAATGAATTAATAATAGCTTGAAGGAAAATAGCTCCTCCGACGATAGATAAATAGCTCTGTGCATACATAAGTACATCGCCTTGTAAGTTCATCGCCATCATCATATGTTTTGAAAATAAAAGAAAACCAGCACTTATAACGAGTCCGACCACTAAATTTAATGTGACGGCTAAAGCTGATATTTTAGATGCTTCCATAAAACGTTTGGAACCGAGGTATTGAGATACGACGATAGCTGCGCCGTTCCCGATGACTTCTAGTACCAAAATAGCGATATGGAGATATTGATTCGCTGCACCAACCCCAGATACAGCATCGTCTGATAATGCACTTAACATGAAAGTATCAGCGATCCCCATTAACATAAATAGAAAAACTTCTAGAAAAATAGGCCATGTTAATAAGAATAAACTTAATTTCTCAGTGGGCCCGTTTTTTGCCTGAATTGCTGTCATGTCCGTCCCCTCTTTACCGATATCTATTTTTAGCAAAGTGTATCGTAACATACTTTCTTAACCTTTGCACTCATTTTAACCTACATATCTTTATTATGAAGGGAGCGCTATTTTATGATAAAAACAGAAGGATAATTATGCAGAAAGTATTATAGAATATAAAATTTATTTTTATCTAATAATTTAGAAAAATATAAAAATAATTATTTCTGACATTTCAGTAAGGGAAATCAGCAATATGAAACGTTTACAAAGGTTTATTTTTTAACAGAAAATTTTAATAAAATAGAAATATAAATATACAAAAAATATATTTGTGTGTATAATATGAATTATTGGAACATATATATATTTCTATTTGTTTGAAAATGAAAGGGCTAACATTTTTGTGGAGGGTGGAAATATGAAAAAAAAGATGCCAGTTTTTGTAGTATCAACAGTAGCGATGAGCATGATGTTAGGGGCATGTAGCTACCAAAAAGATGAACCGCAAGCGAACGCAAAAGGGGATAGCGGGAAAAGCGGTGCGAAGCAAGTTATTAACTTAATTGAAACACAAGAGATTCCAACGATGGATCCAGCGTTATCAGCTGATGCAGTTTCTTCAAGAGTAATGACTAATACGATGGAAGGCTTATACAGTTTAGGAAAAGATGATAAGCTAGTTCCTGGTGTAGCGAAGGAATTCAAAAAGTCAGAAGACGGTAAAAAATATACATTTACATTACGTGAAGACGCAAAATGGTCAAATGGTGAGCCTGTGACAGCGAAAGATTTCGTATACGCATGGCAAAGAGCGATTAACCCAGATACAGCTGCGAAATCAGCGTACATTATGTATGATATAAAAAATGCAGAGAAAATTAATAAAAAAGAGATGAGTCCGGACCAATTAGGGGTAAAGGCGATTGATGATTATACATTAGAAGTGGAATTAGATAATTCCATTCCATATCTTGTAGATTTAATGGTATATCCAATCTTCTATCCTGTGAATGAAAAGTTTGTGAAAGAGCAAGGTACGAAGTTTGGTTTGGAAGCGAATACAACACTTTATAACGGACCATTTACATTAAGTGATTGGCAACATGAACGTAGCTTTAAAATGACAAAGAGCGCGTCATATTGGGATAATAAAGAAGTGAAGATTGAGGAAGTAAACTTTAATATTGTTAAAGATACGTCTACACCAATTAATTTATATGAAACAAACGCAGTCGATCGAGCGACGTTATTAGCGGAGTTCATCGATAAATATAAAGGAAAACCAGATTTCCAAACAGTAGAAGATACATCTGTATTCTTCCTTCGTTTAAATCAAAAAGATCCAGCGTTAGCAAATAAAAATATTCGTAAAGCAATTTCACTTGCTTTTGAACGTAAACCGTTCGTTGATACATTATTAAATAACGGTTCTAAGCCAGCGACAGGATTAATTCCTGATAACTTCATTAAAGGACCGGATAAAAAGGACTTCCGTGCTGTAAATGGAGATATTGTAAAACCAAACGTGAAAGAAGCGAAGAAATATTGGGAAGCTGGTAAAAAAGAGCTTGGTAAAAATGAAATCGAATTAGAGTTATTAAACGAAGATGTTGAATTATCGAAGAAAACAGGGGAATATTTAAAAGGTGAGTTAGAAAAGAATTTACCAGGTTTAACAGTGAAAATTAAACAACAACCATTCGCGCAAAAACTAAAATTGGAAGATGCGGGCGATTTCGTCATGTCATTCTCTGGATGGAGTGCAGACTTCCCAGATCCAATTACATATCTTGATATGTTTGTAACTGATGGATCACAAAATAAAATGAAATATTCTAATCCGAAATATGATGAGATTATCATGAAAGCGAAAAAAGATGGAAGCGATGTAAATGCTCGTTGGAAAAGCTTACTAGAAGCAGAGAAAATGTTACTTGATGACGCTGCGATTGTACCGGTATATCAACGTGGTAGAGCATACTTACAAAGAGATTCCATTAAAAATATGTACAACCATAAATATGGCGGCGATTTAAGCTTTAAATGGGCGTCAGTAGAGAAATAAGAAAAAAGCAGGTAATTGCCTGCTTTTTTTAATACGTACGTTTCTTATAAATACCTTTCCCGCCAACCTCGTTCCAGCCGGATTGTACATCCAAACTTTTATTAACAAACTTCATCTTTTCTTTTCCGCCAAAGAGTTTTTCACCAATGCTATTTGTAATGACACCAATCAATGCTGTTATTCCGATGATGAGGGCAGCAACAGTGACAAAATCAATAAAAAAAGCAATCATTTGCAAATTCCCCCTTTGCCTGTCTGTATTTTTATTGTATGAGATAAAAGATGAAAAAGAAAGAAATGTCAGAAAAATATTTAATATATTTTAGAAATCGTATAGACATGAACGAAAATGTTTGTTAAAATAAGAACAAACGTTCTTTTAATTCTCACTTATATAGTCTTACATTTCTTGATTGATTTATCAAAAAAAGGTAAGAAAACGTTCTCTTTTTCATAGAAAAGATTATGAGGAAATAACTATAAATCATATGAAAAATCTATGAAAAGCAAGCGTTAAGAGGGTTGAAGATTATTGTTAAAGAACAGATGAAGTAAGTGTGATTATGTTACATAGCAGTGAAATGCACGGAAGAGTTTTCTCAATTAGAAGGAAATTTACTGTATATTTCTTGCAAAATCTATTGTATAATGATTATAGAAGTTACTTATTAAAAGTAATTGTTGTTTACTAAAAGTTGTTGCTTACATGAAAAGCAATTTTTGCACTTTGTTTTAAGACAAGGTATCGCGAAAAATTGCTGAATTAAGAAATTTAAACTGTAATTAGTACAGAATTTGTACTCTTTAAGGAGAGTGAGCTTTGTATGGTAACATTATATAGTTCTCCAAGCTGTACGTCTTGTAGAAAGGCGAAATTATGGCTAGAGGAAAATCATATTCCTTATACAGAACGTAATATTTTCTCAGATCCGTTAACGATTGAGGAAATTAAAGAGATTTTACGCATGACAGAAAGCGGAACGGATGAGATTATTTCTACTCGTTCGAAAGTTTTCCAAGAATTAAATGTAAACTTAGAGTCTTTACCACTTCAAGATTTATATAAGATGATTCGTGACTATCCAGGGATTTTACGTCGTCCAATTATGATTGACGAGAAACGCCTTCAAGTAGGTTACAATGAAGACGAAATCCGCCGTTTCTTACCACGTACAGTAAGAACGTTCCAATTACGTGAAGCACAGCGTCTTGTAAATTAATTATAATAATATGAAAACCTTCTACCTATTATATAGTAGAAGGTTTTTTTTAATGTTTCACATTTCGTAATCGAACTCGTTGAACGATAAAACCGATGCATAAGATGGTGAAAATAAATAAGTAAGGAATGCCTGCAGTGAAACTTGGGTTGTTATGAAAAAAGGTTGCCAGTCTGTCTTCATGTGTGACCATTTTTCCTGCTGTATAAGCGAGAATTGCTGCCCCGCAATAAATGAGGAATGGAAAGCGTTCCATAAGTATTAAAATGAGTTTGCTGCCCCAAATAATAATCGGGATAGAAATGAGTAAACCGATTATTACGAGTAAAAATCTTCCGTGAGCTGCCCCTGCAATGGCGATAACGTTGTCAAATCCCATAACAAGGTCCGCGAATACAATTGTACGCACAGCTTGAAATAAAGTTGTTTTTCCTTGAATAGAAGAAAGATCGTTGCTATTATCAGTTAGTAAATTTACTGCAATGAATGTAAGTAAAATGCCCCCGATAAGTTGCAGAAATGGAATGTCGAGCAAATAGACAGCTAGTATAGTAAGGATAATTCTTAGTACGATTGCTAAAAGAGTACCGATCAAAATAGCTTTATTTCGTTTCGATTCAGGTAAATTTCGGCTAGCTAGTGCGATGACAATTGCGTTGTCACCACCTAATACAACATCGATACCGACAATCATTAGTACAGATGTTAAAAACTCTAAGTCCATTCGTCTGCCTCCATTTATGATGTTTTAATAAGCGAACTATATGTATGTGGTGAAAAGGACTAAAGCATCTTCTCTAATAAAAGTTTCACTTTATTACAGTGTACGGGGGAAGATGGAAATGTATGTCCAAATTTTTTATAAGTGAGTAATCGCCACAATGATATATTTGTGTATACCATTGAATGAAGATAGGTATATAACTATTTTTGTAAAATAAATCGATTTTATTTCCATTCTGGAGAATCTTATCATAAAATGAGAGTACAAGAATCTATTGATTTGTCATATGAGTGGGGAATCCCTTCATAACAATTCTAAGCAGGAAGGGAGAGTTGTATTTTGGATATTGAAAGAATTAATGATCATACGATGAAATTTTTTATTACGTACATTGATATAGAGGACAGAGGCTTTAATCGTGAGGAAATTTGGTATGACCGCGAAAGAAGCGAAGAGCTCTTTTGGGAAATGATGGACGAAGCTCGTGATCATGACGATTTCTTTATTGATGGGCCGTTATGGATTCAAGTGCAAGCAGTCGATAAAGGGATTGAAGTACTTGTAACGAAAGCAGAACTTTCAAAGGATGGACAAAAGCTAGAACTACCAATAGGTGTAGATAAAATTATAGACATTCCTCTAGATGAAGGTATTGAATCATTATTCCAGCAAGAAGTAGTGGAAGAGGTAGAAGAACAAGCAGGTACAAACTTTAACGAAGATGGTACGTTTGGCTTTTTAATTAAGTTTAATGATTTTGAAGATGTCATTTCATTAAGCCACCGTCTTATCTTTGAAGATATAAAAGATGAGCTGTATTCATTTGAGGACCGCTATTATGTATATGTGGAATTCGATGAAGTGCTACATGATGAAGAAGAAATTGATCGCATTTTAAGCATTGTTTTAGAATACGGGGAAGAATCAACTTTAACAATTCATCGTGTAAGTGAGTATGGGAAACAAATTGTGAAAGAGCATGCGCTTGAAACAATTCGCAATAATTTTCCTGCTAAAACGTAGGCCGATTTCTGTAGTATGAAATCGGCTTTTTATATGAAGAATAGGAAAGCTTTCTTAGTAAGGAGGTAAGAGATGAAAAATACGTTAAAGTTGATTTTTTTTGTGTTACTATTGTTTGCATTATTTGTGTCATTACGTATGTTTATTGATGTAGCGTTTTATTCGGATGTAATTGGGATAAAAGATGTTTCGATTTTAGGTATTATTAGTATTTTATTTACGGTATCTGCATTTTTAATTGGCTGCGTTATTTTCTTAGAGAACCGTCATCCGTCAAAAACACTTACATGGCTCATTGTGTTAGGGATTTTTCCGGTATTTGGATTTTTCGCTTATTTATTATTCGGACAGAACTTTCGGAGGAAGAGAATGTTCCAAAAGAAGGCGTTGCTCGATGAACAAGCGTTTTTACAATATAAGGGGCATGAAGATTACGAAGAACGGATTTTGCGCAATCATAAGCATCAAGAGCTGTTATTTCGTTTAGCGGATCGCTTAGGCGCTTTAAATATTTCATTTCAAACTGAAACGAGAACATTAACAAATGGAGATGAAACGTTTCAGGCTATTTTAGATGGATTAAAACGAGCGAAACATCACATTCATATGGAATATTACATTGTGCGTGATGATAAGCTTGGAACAGAAATTAAAGATATTTTAATACAAAAATCAAAAGAAGGCGTAGTCGTTCGTTTTTTATATGATGCGGTTGGAAGTTTTAAATTATCAAAATCATATATTGAAGAATTAAACGACGCAGGTGTCGAAATGATTCCGTTCTTCCCTGTACGCTTTCCGATTTTAAACGATAAGATTAATTATCGAAACCACCGAAAAATCGTTATTATTGATGGAAATGAAGGATTTGTAGGTGGATTAAATATTGGTGATGAATATTTAGGGAAGGATAAGTACTTCGGCTTTTGGCGAGACACACATTTATATTTACGTGGTGAAGCTGTGCAAAGTTTGCAGCTTATTTTCCTTCAAGATTGGTTTTATATGACTGGTGAGGCTGTGCTAGCCCCTGAATATTTACAAGCGAAAGCAGTTGAGGGGGAGCATTGGGGAGGCGTGCAGCTCGTTGCAGGTGGACCGGATAATAAATGGGAAACAATTAAACATTTATATTTTGCCATGATTGCTTCTGCGCGGAAATCCATTTGGATTGCAACGCCGTATTTCATCCCGGATGATGATATTTTGTCCGCATTAAAAGTAGCGGCACTTGCTGGTATCGATGTTCGTTTGTTAATGCCGAGTAAGCCTGATAAGCGCACTGTCTTTTATGCATCAAGGTCATACTTCCCAGAGCTTTTAGATGCAGGGGTAAAGATATATGAATACGAAAAAGGTTTTCTTCATAGTAAAGTTGTCATTGTCGATTCTGATTTAGCTTCAATTGGGACAGCTAATATGGATATGAGAAGTTTTCATTTGAACTTTGAAGTAAATGCCTTTTTATATGATACAGATAGCATTCGAAAACTTGTTCAAGATTTTAAAGACGATTTAGAAGAATCCAGTGAAATTCACGTCGATCGTTTTCATAAAAGGCGTCTGCATAGAAGAATTGTTGAATCAACGTATCGGTTATTATCGCCATTATTATAAAAAGAGATGTCCGAAATTGGGACATCTCTTTTTTAAAAGGAATTTGTAATAAATTGTAGAATATAAGGAGCTGAAAGGGTGTGATTCCGATGTTTATCGCCAAAAGAGAAAACGGAGAGAAAATTCATCTACTCTATCATCATGATGAAGAGATTTTACATCGTATGCGGAAAAGGGAAAGCTTCGTTTGCATAGCTTGTGGGAAAAAAGTACTAATGAGATTAGGAAAACAAAAAAAGTGGCATTTTGCTCATAAGAAAGAAGATTCATGTTTAGCCTTTTATGAAGCAGAATCTATGTATCATAGGCACGGTAAAGAATTGTTATATAGATGGTTCAAACGTCAAAACTTTCATGTAGATATAGAGCATTATTTACCAGAGATTCAGCAGCGACCAGATATTTTCATAGAGAGAGCAGGGAGAAAAGTTGCGATTGAATACCAGTGCGCGAATCTCTCTATAGAACAGCTGTACAAACGAACCTATTCGTATTGGCGAGCTGGTATACAGGTCATTTGGATTATTGGTGGAAATCAATTGAAAAAGCACTCTGCCTATTGGGTGAAATTTTCCTCCCTTATGGCTTTCTCCTTACAATCTTATCCTCAGCCACTTCTTATTTTCTTCTGCTCGAAACAAAAATCATTTATGAAATGCGCGTTTCTCACTTCGTTTTCTACAAGCGTCTCTTTCTCACATATTATATATTTACCAACTGAAACGACTACTTTTGAAATGCTCTTTTCTTCTGTTCCTTTTCAAAAGGAGATATTAGAACGAGAATGGAAGAAGCGAAAGGACTATTTTCGAAAAAATGCTTTGCCTATTTGGAATTATAATCATAAATCACTATTACGCCTCTTATATCACTGTAAATGTACCCCAGCAAATTTCCCTTCTGAAATTGGTGTGCCGCTTCCGTCCTCATTTGCTTTTCAAACAAATCCATTTATATGGCAAGCTTTTTTATATATGAAGTGTATAGGCGAGCTTGCGGTAGGGGATTATATTTCCCTTCCATACGTGTGGAGTTATATAAAAAAGTATACGAAAAGGCGTATGCTCCCGTACTTTTCACAGCATATATGGAAAGTAGCAGTTACTGAGTATATGACATTTTTATGCTATACAGGTGTATTACGTAAAGTAGGGACTTATAAGTACCAGAAAATACGGGGGATAGTTATGGTAAAAACAGAGGAGGAAGTTATGAAATATGATGAAAGTAGTTTAGCGTATGCCTTATCTTTATTTGAGGCAAAGTACAACATGAGAGAAGGAAAAGCGGATATAATAAAGACTGATCGTGAAGGAATTACATAAGAAAAATCGAATTGTATGTAAGTAGAGATATTTAAAGGAGGGCTTAAAGCATGTCTGAACAAAACACAGCAAAAACATTACCGGATCGTAACGAGATTGAAGAATCAAGTACGTGGCGATTAGAAGATATTTTCCAAACAGATGCAGAATGGGAACAAGAATTCCAAGCTATTAAAGAGCTATTACCGAAGTTAACTGAATTTAAAGGGAAACTTGGTGACTCTGCGAACAATTTACTTGAAGCATTGCAATATGAAGATGAAATTTCAATGCGATTAGGTAAGCTATATACATATGCACATATGCGTTACGATCAAGATACAACAAACTCTGTGTATCAAGCGTTAAATGACCGTGCAACAAATTTATATTCACAAGTATCTAGTAGCACAGCATATATTGTGCCTGAAATTTTATCGATTTCAGAAGATACATTGCAAACATTCTTGAAAGAAAATAGAGAATTAAGTGTATATGAACATGCGTTAGAAGAAATTACGCGTCAACGCCCTCACGTATTATCTGAAGCGGAAGAGGCTTTATTAGCAGAAGCATCTGAAGTAATGAGTGCGTCAAGTAATACATTTGGTATGTTGAATAATGCGGATTTGAAATTCCCATCTATTAAAGGTGAGGATGGAGAAGAAGTAGAAATTACACATGGCCGTTACATTCAGTTTTTAGAAAGTGATGATCGTCGTGTGCGTGAAGATGCATTCAAAGCTGTATATGAAACGTACGGAAAATATAAGAACACATTTGCAAGTACGTTAAGCGGAGCTGTAAAGCGTAATAATTTCAATGCACGTGTTCGTAAATATGACTCTGCACGTCAAGCAGCATTAAGTAATAATAATATTCCTGAAGCGGTGTATGATCAACTTGTTCAATCTGTAAATGACAATTTACACTTGCTACATCGTTACATTGATATTCGTAAGCGTGCACTAGGGCTTGATGAGCTTCATATGTATGATTTATATACACCACTTGTACCAGAAGTGAAAATGAATGTGAAATATGAAGAAGCGCAAGACATGTTATTAAAGTCTTTACATGTACTTGGTGATGAGTATGTTGATATTTTGAAAGAAGCATATGAAAATCGCTGGGTAGATGTGTATGAGAATAAAGGAAAACGAAGCGGAGCATATTCATCTGGTGCATATGGAACAAATCCTTATATTTTAATGAACTGGCATGATAATGTAAATAATTTATTTACACTTGCTCATGAATTTGGCCATTCTGTCCATAGTTACTACACAAGAAAAACGCAGCCGCACGTATACGGGGATTATTCAATCTTTGTTGCGGAAGTAGCATCAACTTGTAATGAAGCGCTTCTAAACGATTATTTATTAAAAACGACAGAAGATAAGAAAGAGCGTCTATACTTATTAAATCATTATTTAGAAGGATTCCGTGGTACTGTATTCCGTCAAACGATGTTCGCAGAGTTTGAGCATATTATTCATAAGAAAGTACAAGAGGGACATGCGGTAACACCAGACATGCTAACGGAGATCTACTATGATTTAAATAAGAAATATTTCGGTGATGCTTTAGTAATTGATGAAGAAATTGGTTTAGAGTGGTCTCGTATTCCGCACTTCTACTACAACTATTACGTATACCAATACGCAACAGGATTTAGTGCAGCAACGGCTCTA
Organism: Bacillus sp. (in: firmicutes); assembly: GCF_031983925.1. Lineage (NCBI taxonomy): Bacteria > Bacillati > Bacillota > Bacilli > Caryophanales > Bacillaceae > Bacillus > Bacillus sp. (in: firmicutes). Next base: position 39,175 of record NZ_DALYZR010000014.1, read on the forward strand.
TCTAAACAAATTTTAGAAGAAGGGCAACCAGCAGTAGAACGTTACATTAATGAGTTCTTAAAAGCAGGAAGCTCAGATTACCCAATTGAAGTGCTGAAAAAAGCTGGAGTAGATATGGCATCTCCAGAACCGGTAAAAGAAGCATTGCAAGTATTTGAAGAGAAATTAAATGAATTAGAAGCATTATTATTTGAAGAGAAGTAATAGAAAAGACGAGGAATTTGCCTCGTCTTTTTCTTGATGTCATTTTGTCGATATTTGTCGAGAAAATAAATCGAATTGTCTTCTTTTTTCTAAACTAGAAGGCAGTTTTACAGTTCATTAAAACCCTTTAAATCGTTTTTTATGGTTGAAATAAGAGAGAGCGATGACAATGACTCCGAATAAAAGAGGAAAGGCAATCATTTTAGGAAAAGCTTGTAGTAGAGAGAGGATGTACAAGAAAAAAGAAACGATGACGGCTAGAATGATAAGTAAAATATACGTTTTTTTCATACAAAACACCTCCAAAATAGCTTTTTTATAGCTTATTCAAAAATGAAAACGTTTAGAATGTGACAAAAGTGTGAAATTCGACAAAAGGGGTTGTCATCTGACGTCGAATCTTGTAATATAATAAGCGTGAACGAATTCACATACAAACATATACCCCTTTGTTTGAACGTGAAAATTTCTCCCATCCCCTTTAATATTTTTATAAGCCGTAAAGAAAAAGACCTGGTGTTTACACCAGGTCTTTTTCTTTTGCTATCCATTTCCAATAACGCTCACATTTTACGTCAATCATTTGTACTTTTCGTTTCAGTTGTAATTTTTTTAGTTCACGTTCAATTTCTTGCTTCGAGCAGTCATATATAAATGCTACTTCTTTTGAAGAGATAAATTGTGTCGCTTCCAGTAATACTTCTAAAGGTGGTAATGGCTCTGGCTCGATTTCACATTTTACAAGTTCTTTCAATAATTGTACGTAGACGTCGTAGGAATACGTTCCAGCGATTTTAATACCTTCTTCATCTGAATTTGCATGAAAGAATACGAGAGAAGGTATTTCTGTAATATGCATTTCATTTGTGAATTTTAAGTCACATTGGAAAGCCTTTTTTGCGCTAGCGGAATATAGGTCTTTTTTAAATTCTTCTACATCAATATTGCTATCTTTTGCGCATGCAAGTAATAATTCGCAGTCAGGATTTGATACATTTTCAAGGAAAATGTATTCTTGGAGTTTTCGCAAAAACTTCGAACCTGCTTTTCGGCCCTGCAACTCCGCTGCTTTAATTGCCATCGAAACTAAATATGGTGTTGACGATGCTTCTTGCATATGTACCTTTCCATCACATGAAAAACCTTGTAAACTTGTTGTCTTTTCCCACACAAATCGAATATTAGCAGGTTTATTCCATTTGTGTGAGGAAGCGTTCGTTCCGTCCACTTTTCCTGTTACGATATGACGAATAGAGAAGTATTTCCCGTACTCAAGCCATAGTTTAATAATAAAGGGCTCAATTTCCCAGCAATCTTTACAAAGTGGATCAATAAATAAATATGCTTCTACAGACTTATGCTCACATGCGGAAGGAGATGGCATATTGATATGCTTTGCTTCCTGTTTATCCATTATATTTCACCTGTTTCGTTTGGAGTATTAACCATATGCTGAGCAGTTAATGCTAAACGTTCAAAAACGAACTCTCTTATATGACCGTGCACTCCTGTGTCATCCATTGCTTGCTCCATGCACGATAGCCAAGCCTCTGCTCGTTTTGGAGTAATCTCAAACGGGAGATGGCGTGCTCTTAACATAGGATGACCATGTTCTTCAGTGTACAAATTAGGACCACCTAAATATTGTGTTAAAAATTGTTTCTGCTTCCTAGCTGTTTCTGTTAAATCATCCGGGAAGATGGGAGATAGGTCAGGGTGTTTACTGACATAGGAATAAAATGTGTCTACTAATATTGCAATGCATTGTTCACCGCCAATTGCTTCAAATGGTGTCATCGGTTGCTTGCTCATCCTTTTAAACTCCTTTTTCCATGAAATGTATATCTATTGTAGCAATGGAATGTTAGGGAGGGCAAATAAACAGCCTTCATAACGTTCTTTGCTTATTCTACAGATGTAAAAGAATCTTTTCTTTTTCAAAAAGTGAGATGTATCCACTAGTAGAACGTATTCACTAGTGGAATTTTCACTTTAGCGTGCTTTGTTTTGTTTGGCAAGGAAAAAGCGTTTTACTTTATTATTTGTATGACGGATTGGTATGTCGTGTTGCTTTAACAAATGAATAAATGAAGCTTTGCCTGCTTCTTCATCTTGCACTTCAAATTCAATTTCATAATCATCGTGATTGTAATAGAAACTATGATCAAAGACAAGCGTTCCGCCTTCAAATAGTGTTTCGGCTCTTTCAGTTGTTAAACTACCCATATAAGTTAAAGCAGAAACAGGAATTTGTAATGTGTGTAGTTGATCTACTACAGCGCCTTGAATAATTGTATTTGTTTCCATCATCAATCTTGCTTCATCTGCTGTTATAACTTGATGCGTTTCTAACAAGCCGACTTCTGCAGGTTGTTTCAATGTTAATGTATAAGTTGCGCCTTTATGACGAATACGAAGTGCAGAGCCAGCTTCTTTTAATGAGAAGCTCGGTGTTTCAAAGTAGTGATTCACCTGTTTCGTAAATCCTTCAATAGAGAATGATTTACATAATGTATTGAATTCTTCTTCTGTAACAATATTTTTAAATTCAATTTCAATTTCTTGTGTCATTGTATGCGCGCTCCTTTTGAAAAATAATTCTTTACACATTATCGCTTTTTCACAAATTTGGTTCAATGTTTTATTTGTTTGCGTCCATGTTATGATACAATAATACTGTTAAGTAAGACAGGAAGTTGAGATGGAGGAGTTAGAGCATGCAAAATAAAATCCAAGTTAAGAGCGTAGAAAAGAGAGAGAATGCTCTTATTTTTTGTGCGGAAAATAGTGAAATAGAGGTAAAGGAGTTAAGTGCGCGTAATCACGTACTTGTAGACTCAGATAATTTATCATTTTTATATATCTTAGAAAACGAATCATCTTTCATTTATGTAAGCATTCCGCATACATGCTGGGAAGCAATGCATGAAGCGATGAATAACGACGTGGTTATGTTTGTTCGCGTGAATGACATTGAAATGGAATTAGAAGGTTTAAAAGAAGAAGTAGAATATTTAGTTGAAAATATTGAAGGTAATGCAAATTACGGAGAAGAACTAGTAACTGCTGTAGAAAAAGTATTTCTATAAGCAAATGGATTGATTTTGGTGGTGGTTGAAATGAATCGAAATTGGGAAGAGTTTTTAGCACCTTACCACCAAGCGGTGGCAGAGCTGAAAGTGAAACTAAAAGGAATGCGTACTCAATTTGCAATGTTAACAGAGCATTCTCCAATTGAGTTTGTAACAGGAAGGGTAAAGTCGGTTGCAAGTATTATTGATAAAGCGGAGAAGAGAAATGTACCGTTAGACAGGCTAAGAGAAGATATGCAAGACATCGCGGGCCTTCGAATGATGTGTCAATTTGTTGATGAGATTAAGCCTGTTGTAGAATATCTTAGAAAACGAAATGACTTTGAAATCGTGGAAGAACGTGATTACGTCACGCAGAAGAAAGATAGCGGTTATCGTTCTTATCATGTTGTCATTAGTTACCCCGTTCAAACGATTCAAGGTGAACAAAAAGTATTGGTAGAAATCCAAATACGTACGCTAGCAATGAACTTTTGGGCAACAATTGAGCATTCTTTAAATTATAAATATAGTGGGCGTTTTCCTGAAGATATTAAAATACGCTTGCAACGTGCAGCGGAAGCAGCATTTTTATTAGATGAAGAAATGTCTTCTATCCGTCTTGAAATTCAAGAAGCGCAGAAAGCTTTTTCAAGAAAGCAAGAAACGAAAGATTCCGAATCATAAACTAAAGGGTGTTGGGCGATGAAATTTACAATTATGTCAAAGGGAGATCAATCATCAGATGCACTGGCAAGCACGATGAAAGAATACTTGCTAGATTTTGGATTTATAATGGATGAACAGGAACCCGATATTGTAATTTCTGTTGGGGGAGATGGAACGCTTTTATATGCGTTTCATCGTTATTATAATCGATTGGATGAAACAGCATTTGTTGGTGTACATACAGGGCATTTAGGTTTCTATGCAGATTGGTTACCGACAGAAGTAGAGAAATTAGTAATTGCAATTGCTAAAACACCATTCCAAGTGGTGGAATATCCGCTTTTAGAAGTGATTATTCGCTATGTGAATGGGAGTAAAGAGTCACAGTATTTAGCGATGAATGAAGCGACTGTGAAAAGTGCAGAAGGTACATTAGTAACAGAAGTGGAAATACGCGGAGAGTACTTTGAAACGTTCCGCGGGGATGGCCTTTGTATTTCTACTCCTTCGGGAAGTACTGCGTATAATAAGGCGCTTGGCGGAGCAATTATTCACCCTTCTATTGAAGCGATTCAAATTGCGGAAATGGCATCTATTAATAACCGTGTGTTTCGTACGGTAGGTTCGCCGCTCGTATTGCCGAAACATCATACATGCGTGCTGAAGCCGACTGCAGGAATGAACTTACAAATTACGGTGGACCATTTAACGATGGTTCATCAAGATGTGAAATCAATTCAGTATCGCGTGGCAAACGAGAAAGTACGATTTGTTCGTTTCCGACCATTTCCGTTCTGGAAACGAGTTCGTGACTCGTTTGTTGCAGATAAATAGAAAGGGTTTATATATTTGAACAGATTTACATTGAAATGGGATATAGACTCGGCTGAGGAAGGAACTTTGGTTAGAGAATTTTTAAAAACAAAAGGGATCTCCAAAGCCGCATTAACGGATATAAAGTTTCACGGCGGAGCTATTGAAGTAAATGGTCAACATGCGAGCGTTCGCTATCAGTTGCAAGCTGGTGAAGAATTACGTGTCTTTTTTCCAGTGGAGGAAAGAAGTGAAGGGATGATTGCAGAAGATATCCCTTTATGTATTGTATACGAAGATGATGCAGTTCTTGTCATAAACAAAGAGGCGAACATGTCAACGATTCCGTCTAGAGAACATCCGGCTGGAAGTGTTGCAAATGCACTTTTATCTCATTATGATAAGCAACATCTTGCAAGTACGGTGCACATCGTAACGAGGTTAGATCGTGATACTTCAGGGCTTATGCTGATTGCAAAAAATCGTTTCGTACATCATCTTTTATCGAAACAGCATCAACAAAAAGCTGTGAAAAGAACGTATGAAGCGATCGTTCACGGTGAGATGGTAGAAAGAGAAGGAACGATTGACGCACCGATTGGACGAAAATCGGATAGCATTATTGAGCGAACCGTTTGTGAGGATGGGCAAAGAGCTGTTACTCATTTTAGAGTGATCGATAGTGCGAATCATAAGACGCACGTATCACTTGAGCTCGATACAGGGAGAACGCATCAAATTCGTGTACATATGGCGCACATAGGACATCCGCTACTTGGCGATAATTTATATGGTGGAAAAAGAGATGAAATGAAGCGACAAGCGCTTCACAGTACATCCTTGACGTTTTATCATCCTATTTTAGAGAAAGAAATGTCTTTCACTACACCGATTCCAAGCGATATGCAAGCGGTATTAAGACATACTTAAAAAGGGAACAAAATTCTTATGTAACGAAGAATTTTGTTCCCTTTTTTCTTAGCGGAATAATATTAAAATTTGGTTTTCACCCGTGCGCTTTATAACGAAAAAGCCACTTTCAGATTTTGTAGCAATGCCATCGTTATTTGGACGACAATATCCATGCGTTTCGCAAGTACCGTCATCACGTACTAACATTTGTCCAATTAATCCGACAGGAAGCCACTCGTTACGGTCTTTTCTTGCTATATATTTGCAAGCTGGATCCCATTCTGTATTTAAAAGAGGTTGTATGTCTTGCGATTCCGTACGTACATATTGACGTTTTCCAAAGCTATCTGTTTTATAGCGTTTTTGCCAACTTAAAGCGCCGCTATTTCCTATAAGAGCGGGGGTGGCGCTAGATATTCCTAAGATGAATGAATCGTTTGAAGTAGCGATTCGAATTTTTTCTTCGCTACTAAATGTAACGAAATAACCTACATCAATAAAAGTATTGTCTACTGTTTCAAACATTTGCGCAAAATCAGTTCCGCTTGCATTGTAAGAAGCGCCCTCAATGTACATTTCTCCATTATGAGCAAGCCACTTTGCACCGATATTATGATCGGTTTCATTTGTGCCGTTTGCAATAAACCAAGAATAAGATTCATCTGCTGTGCCGAAGCGCCCCATAATATGGCTACCTGCAAAATGAGCTGTTGATGTATGATTACCTTCCGCATGAGAAGAGAATCCGTTAGCGATAGTCGCGGTTCCTTCTGCATGTGCTGCTTCGCCTAAAGCGATTGTATGTTTACCTTCTGCATGAGAATAAGCGCCACTTGCTGTCGTTTCACTTCCTTCACTATGGGAACTATGTCCAGTTGCTTTCGTTTTTGATCCTTCTGCATGAGAGAAAGAACCTTTTGCATGTGTCAGAAGTCCTTCTGCATGTGAAGCTGTACCCTCTGCATGAGAGTGAAGACCCTCTGCATATGCATACCGCCCATCTTTTTTTACTTTTGTATTTTCAGATGTAGGGGTCTGAATGATAATCGTTTTTTCTGTTTGTATATCATTTGATGGTACTAATGCTTCTTTAATTTTTTTCACTTGATTTATAATAGCAGCTGGAATTTCTGCTTCCGCTTTTTTATTTATTGCTACAGGGCTGTTTTCTTCTGTATTCTTCTCTACTTGCTCAGAAGGCACAATCTGTTCAATATGAGTAGAGAGAGGTTTATTTTTTTGCTGCATCTTTGCTTTTCTATTATCAATTATGCGGCTCATTACAGCATTCTGTAATGAGACATATTTTGGTCTATCTTTGTTTTTTGTGGAAGCCTCTTGTTCTTCCAGTTCTTCTACAGCTGCAGCTCGAATGCTGCACCAGTTGTTAATTCCGTACATGGGCAGATAAAAAGGCGGGCATTTTCTTTTTTGTTTAGAAGATTTTTTCTTCATTCTGTCACCTCCTGCGACAGTATATGCCGTGTCATTAAAAAAAGATGCACTTTATTGCATCTTTTTTTAATGACTTTACCCAGTTTTTATATGAGAGACGCCTAAATGATACGGTAATCCTTACATATGGGTTATGAAATTGGGCGGAATTTCTCAGGGACAAAAGGCAGGGAGGAAGGAACGGAAACAGTCTCCATTTCAGGATAACGTAGTCCAGTTAGTTTGCCACCAAATACAGCACCAGTGTCAATATTGACTGTATGATTTACAAAGCGAGGTTCTTTTACGGGTGTATGTCCATATACAACCCAAGCTGTTCCTTTATACTCCTTCGCCCAGTCGCGACGGACAGGAGAGCCGTCAGCATGTTTTTCTCCTGTAATATCGCCGTATAATACAAAGGTTTGTACTTTTTTATCTTGTCTTCCTATGTAATCTTGCCGAATGCCGGCGTGACACACAATTAACCTTTTTTCATCGAGTACATGATATAAAGGGGATTGCTCGTAAAGTGTGATGAATTTTTCTTTTATCATGTTTTGTTGATGAGAAGGCAGTGCTTCATATTCGGCAACAGTTGTTTCGAGTCCATGAGCGATTGTCACATTACGTCCAAGGAAAAATCGGTATAGTTTATTGCAGTGATTTCCCGGAGCGTAATACGCTACTTTTTTATTTATGACAAGTTCCCATACAATTTCAATCATACGTAATGAATGAGGACCGCGATCTGTGATATCGCCAACAAAAGCAAGCTTGCGTTGATCAGGGTGAATCGGCAAGTCACTATTCCAGTTATATCCGAGTTTTTTCGTTAAATCTTGAAACTCTTGGAAGCATCCATGAATATCCCCTATAATGTCATATTTCATATGTAAACCTCCATCATATTTTTCATTAGTATATCTAAAAAAGGATAGAGATAAAAATATACCGTTTTTGTGCTTCAGTTGAACATAAAGATTTTCGTTCTTGAGCGGACGTTCAAAACAAATCCAATCGCTATCATGTATGTGAGTAAGGAGCTTCCTCCGTAGCTCATAAGGGGTAGTGTGATGCCTGTAATAGGTAGTAATCCGATTGTCATCCCGATATTTTGAAATACTTGAAAAGTAAACATTCCGATTGTACCAGCGCAGATGTAACTACCGAAAGGGTCATTACTTTCTATAGCGATATGAATCATGCGGAAAATAAGTAGGAAAAAAAGTGCAATAATGACGCTTGCGCCTAAAAATCCGAATTGCTCAGCGACATTCGTGAAAATAAAATCTGTATGTGGTTCTGGAAAGTATACTTGTCCATTTTCCCAACCTTTTCCTTGCATTTCTCCTGATCCGGTAGCTAAGAAAGCTTGTCTTAATTGATAGCCTTGCGCATCATATTTGTATGGCGCTAACCAGCCGTAGAAGCGATTTAATTGATATTCTTGTAAAATGTGTGCTTTAAAGAATTTTGTATGAGTGAAAAAAATATACGTTAATGTAAAGCCAGCTACAAAGATACCGGAAACTAACCCGAAAATAAAACGCCAACGTATACCAGAAACTAATATCATTGCTGCGAGCATAGCTGAAATTACCATCGTGTTTCCTAAATCAGGTTCCTTTGCAATCAGTAGTAGTGGCGGCAAACTTGTTGCGCATATTTTTCCGAGTAATAGAAAATCGTCGTGTATTGTTCGGTAAAAATATTTCTCATTATGATTAGCTATAATTCGTCCGATGACAATAATTAAAAACAATTTCATAATTTCGGAAGGCTGGAAATTTCCGATGCCTGGGAGCCTGTACCAAGCAGTCGCACCTTTAATTGTAACGGCACCTGGTACTTGAAATTCTAGTCCAATAAGTAGTACCAATGCAAAGCTATATAAATACCAAGCAATTTTTTGATAACGATCGAAATCGATAATCATAATCATACCAATGGCTATGAATCCAATGAAGTACCACTGGATTTGCTTTAATACAAAATTTACATGTTGTAAAAATGGTGGTAAAGAGGCTTGTGCACTTGCAATTGCAAAACAACTAACAATCCCAATGGCAAATAAAATGAATAGCAATACGTAGTCTATTTGATATTGAGAATTTGAATCTTTCAATGTGTGTATTCCTTTCTATCGCCTAGTAAGTATATGGATCATGTCATGATAAAAATAATATACAAGCAGACTATGCATACATTTATTCCACTATTTGCGGGAAGTCATACATCACAAGGAAGGAATTCCCCCTTGTGATGGATTATATTGCATGGAGTTCTTTTGTAACTATATTCAAACAATGAGAAAGGCGAGTATGTGTATCGGTCGTTGGAATGAGTTCTGGATATAGCTGATAAAATGTTGTAGCATTTTTATACCATTCGCAAGCTTTTAACAGACTCGTTTTGTAATAGTCAATCTCTTGTAGAAAACCATATTTTTTTGAATGTAAAACGAGATGTGAAAAATCTTCGCAACCTTCAAGGTATTTGTGATGTACTTGCTGTCCCGTATGAAGGCGGAAAGAACTTAAAGGTTCCGTGATATAGATTGCATCACCTTTGGAAAGTAAACTGATCCAAGAAGCCATATCCACACTACAATTATAATTTCTACTATTTAAAGTACCGAAAGGTTCTGTTAATAGGCGTTTTCGAAAGAGTACAGTCGTAGGTTCACCAATAATATTTTGCCCTAGTATAAGCATATGGTTTCCAAGATCTTTCCCATTTAATAGAGTATCTTCATCATATAATCTTTTCATGGAGGGGTGTTGTTCAATTATCTCTCCATCATCATTAATCCAAGTACGGTAAGATGTAATAAGTGCGAGATTTTGATCTAAGTCTTTTTGGAAATAAAACATCATTTTTTCAATTTTATTTTTATAAAATATATCATCGTCCATTAAGAAATTTATGTACTCTCCATTTGATTGTTCTAAAAGCATAAGGGCGTTATGAAATTGTCCTAAAGTAGAGGGGTTTCGAATGTATGTTATATGTTTATGCTTATGTAAATAATCTCTGTATATTAATTTTTCTGTTTCATTATTTGTGCTATCGTCTCCTACAATAATTTCAATATTTGAATACGTTTGTGCTAATGCACTTTCTAGAGCAATTTTAAAATAATGTGGCCGATTATAGGTAGGAATAAGGATGGAAACGAGAGGTACATTTTTTATATTTTCCATATACAACTACCTTTCAGAAATTTTCTGTGTAAGAATCATATCTTGATAACTTGTGTGTTCAGTTCTGCCACACCATGAACCATAATGAGGAGGGGTCTGCATTTCTAGCCCATATTTATTTAATAGAGTACGAATATCTTCCTCAGGATAGGCAACTGCGAAATTCGGGATATCTTTATTTAGAACATAACAATTGTCAATTTGATGGTAAAAACCTAACGGACTTAGTCCTGCATTTAAGTAATAAGAAGATTCAGGATTAATTAAAAAGAAAGTAATAAAACATCTCCCATCTTTTTTCAGAACTCGTGCAATCTCGCGTACGTAATGTTCTAATTCTTTCGGAAGGAGATGGGTAAATACAGACGTTAAAAAAATAAAATCGAATGATTCATCTTCATATGGAAACTTGTATTGGGAAGCATCTTCTTTTCCATCGGGATTGTAGAATTGGTTATATATATCGACATGTTCAAAATGGAAATTGTTATGGCGTGTTGAAATGTTATTTTTGCACCATGTAATTCCCTTATTAAATAAGTCAAATCCATAATAAGTACCATCATCGCTTAAATAGTTCATTAATGGAACCGCCATCCGGCCGATACCACAGCCTACATCTAACACTGTTTCATTTGATTTTAAATTGCCAATTTCAATAAAATACTGCATAAACTCTTTTCCAACTTCTTCAAAGTCACCACCTACATATTGAACGAGTTCTGGGGGGGGAATTAATGTGATTTTTTTCTCATTTTCGTTCATACCTTCACTCCGTCCTTGTAGTAAAGTAAGAGATTTTTATTGCATATATAAGTTAAACATTTATAGTGAGGGGAACTTTACACGATTGCTTCTTATGAATCAGTAGTGTGATAGAACCCCCCAAAAAGAATAAAATTGTATTCTATTCTTTTCGCCAATAAATACCGAAATCATCAATTTGAGTCATAGGAGTTTTTATGTTTCTTTCACTTCTGAAATCTGTTACAGCTTCTGCGCATGTTATCAATCCATAATCATCAATAATAATAAAGCCACCTGTTGAAACTTTATCGTATAAATTTACAAGGCTATCCATCGTTGATTCATACATATCACCATCAAGGCGAGCAATTGCAATTTTTTCTACCGGTGCTGAAGGCAATGTATCTTTAAACCACCCCTTTAAAAACTTCACCTGATCATTTAATAAATCATATTTTCTAAAGTTTTCTTGCACTGTTTCTAAAGAAACTCGTAAGTAATCGAATGTGTGTAAATAATCACCGTAATCTTTCGGATATTGTTCTAAGTTAGGTGCGGGCAGACCTTCAAACGAATCGGCAACCCATACAGTACGATCCTTAATGTTGTTTGCTTGTAAAAACCCATTCATAAAAATACATGATCCTCCGCGCCATACACCAGTTTCAATAAAATCGCCTTCTATATTTTCCCTGACTACAGTTTCCATCGCTTCTTGTAATTGATTCATACGTTTTCGACCAACCATACTGTGTGCAGCTCTTGGCCAATCCTTGCCACCTTGACGCTCATTGTTTGAAACATTAGGATTAACGATTTTTAAATTGTGATTTTCTACATACTGCTTAAGAAATAAAGGAAGTGGAACCGTAACTGGTTCATATGATAGTTCTTTAGATATATGTAACGAAGCAGGTAAGTATGGTTCGTATTCTAACCATATTTCAAATAAAATTGTTTTCTTTAATAACTCAAGATAAAGCTGGACAGCCGATTTATTTTCCATATAAGTGCCTCCTGAAGAATGTCATACAACATTATGACTATGTAGAAAAGAAGGATTTAATGATTGAATTTACCAATGAAAAAGCAGTAAAACTGATATCAGTTTTACTGCTAAGTAAAAAAATTAAGCGATTTTTTCAATAATAATAGATGCATTTGTACCAAGAGCTAATGATAGCCCAAGCCCTGTAACGATTACTTCAACTAATGATGGAGTTGTCGTAATTTGCGTAATTGCTTGAACAACGATAGGTGCTCCAACTGAGATTAAAGTAGCCCCAGTACCTGGTACAGGTAATCCATTCACTTGAATTGTAAGGCCACCTAATACACTTACTGCTGCAGTATATACGATAACAGTAATTTTATAGAATCCAGTTTCACTAATTACGAAAGTATCAGGATCTAATTGAGAAATTGCTGTACCAAACTGAGATCCGACAGTATTAAATGGTACTGGAGCATTAAGTCCAAGATCCAAAGAAATCCCAGCGGAGTTAAATGCATACAATCCTGCTGGAAGTCCTAGCCCTGATGGTCCAGTCGTACCAGTTGGCCCAGTCGGTCCGGTAGCCCCAGTCGGTCCAGTAGCACCAGTGTCACCAGTTGGCCCAGTCGATCCAGTAGCACCAGTGTCACCAGTTGGCCCAGTTGGTCCAGTCGTACCAGTTGGCCCAGTTGGTCCAGTCGTACCAGTTGTACCAGTTGGCCCAGTCGGTCCAGTAGCACCAGTTGGTCCAGTTGTACCAGTTGTACCAGTCGGTCCAGTTGGCCCAGTTGGTCCAGTCGGTCCAGTTGGCCCAGTTGGTACAGTTGGCCCAGTCGGCCCAGTTGGTCCAGTCGGTCCAGTTGGCCCAGTCGGAAGGGTAAACGGTGGTATTGGTGGTAATGTTGGTCCTACAAGATTAGGGTCAAATGCACTAGCTGATAAAGATTCATCGGGATTCAATCCATCTGAATAATTATTATTTGACATAAATTCACCTCCATAAAGCGTTCATTATATAGTAGATGCAAAACCGAAAGAAAATGACACGGACATTTGAATTATTGAAAAGAAATCTTAAACTGCTTGTGCAAGTTAAAAAAGTGGAAAGTTTATTGTATGTATAACATATGATTGATTTGGAAGAGGGTGATTATGTTGAACAAGCAAGGAATTACAATTAGTTTATGTATGATTGTTCGAGATGAGGAAGATACAATAGGTCGATGTTTAGATGCAGTCGAAAAAATTGTTGATGAAATTATTATAGTTGATACAGGTTCCATTGATCGAACGAAAGAAATTGTAGCTCAATATACCTCTAACATATATGACTTTCCATGGATTAATGATTTTGCAGCAGCAAGAAATTTTTCTTTTTCAAAAGCAACGCAAGAGTATATATTGTGGCTAGATGCAGATGACGTATTATTAGAAGATGCTCAAGAAGCATTGAAACTTTTAAAAAGAGAATTAGATCCTAAAATTGATGCTGTTTCGATGCCTTATCATCTTGCATTGGATTCTAGCGGGAAACCTTTATATTGTACAAAAAGAAATCGACTTGTAAAGCGTGAAAAACAATTTCAATGGTTTGGAAAGGTTCATGAGTATTTAGCTATTTCTGGTGAAACTTTTAGTAGTAATGTTGCTATTACACATAAAAAAGAAAAAAAGGTAACAAATCGTAATTTGAAAATTTTTCAAAATGCTGTAGCTGCAGGAGAAGAATTGAGTCCGAGAGATTTATTTTATTACGCTAATGAATCTATGGATAACCAAAAATATGATGATGCAGTTATGCTATATGAAACATTTCTTAATCAAGATGAAGGATGGTATGAAGAGAAAATTTATGCATGTGGTAAGTTAGGAGATTGCTATGCAAAGCTTGGATCATGGGAAAAGGCAATTGAATCTTGCGTGAAGTCGTTTCGATATGATGTTCCTAGAGGGGAGAATTGTACAAGAATAGGATATATATATATGGAACAACAAAAATATAACGAAGCGATATTTTGGTTTAAACTTGCAACGGAAGTACCAATGGCGACGGAGAGTCCATTTCATAGTCCAGCGAGCTACACATGGCTTCCCTATTTACAAATGTGTATTTGTTATAGCAAGTTAGGAGATCAAGACAAAGCTTATTATTACAACGAATTAGCGGCTGCTTATGTTCCAAATAATGCTGCAATCGAATATAACCGCAAATATTTTCGGAGTGTTTTTGATAAACAATATAAATCGTTATAGGCAGCTTTTTTTAGAAATGGCTCATTGCGATTCTAACTCTAATAGATTGGCTATATAGTAAAGTATCGGCAATGTAACTAGTACAGGTTACATTTATAGACTTTAAATGAGATTTATATTTCAAATTCAATTTGCATAAGGAGTGTGTAAAATGAATTCCCCAAAAAATTCTTTATACGAAGAAAAGTCTGGGCATTATTATAATGCAGTGAATCCGAATTTATTAAAGCATATAAAAAAGGAATGGAAAGAAGTTCTTGATATCGGTTGCTCGAGTGGTGCATTGGGAGCTGCCATAAAAGAAAATGGCACACGTGTATCTGGAATTGAGGCATTCCCAGAGGCGGCAGAACAAGCAAAAGAAAAACTAGATCATGTCGTTTTAGGCGATATAGAAACAATGGATATGCCGTACGAGGAGGAGCAATTTGATTGCGTTATATTTGGTGACGTATTAGAGCATTTATTTGATCCGTGGGCGGTAATAGAAAAAGTAAAACCATATATAAAGCAAAATGGTGTAATTTTGGCTAGTATACCGAACGTTTCTCATATCTCAGTATTAGCTCCTTTACTCGCTGGAAATTGGACGTATACAGAATATGGTTTATTAGATAAAACGCATATTCGTTTCTTTACATTTAATGAAATGCTCCGAATGTTTTTAAAAGCAGGCTATTCGATTAGTAAAGTAGATCGTGTATATGTTGATCATAAAATGTACGAACCACTTATTGAGGAGTTATATGGAATTTGTAAGAAATATCGTCTTGGAAGTGGCTTCATGGCTGAAACAGTCGTATTTCAGTATATTATTGAAGCAGAAAAATCACAGCTATGAGCGCTGCTGAAAAAACAATATTATTTGTCACATGTATAAATGATCGGAAAATGTATGCACAGTGCGTACGACATATATTGAGCTTAGCAGTGCCTCCAGGGTATACTGTACAATTTATGCCAATTCGGAATGCGAAAAGTATGACGAGCGGATATAATCAAGCGATTTCGCATCCAGCGAAATATAAAGTATATATACACCAAGATGTTTTCATTATGAATGTGGCATTTTTATACGGATTACTTCAATTATTTAACGAACATGAACATCTTGGAATGATTGGAATGATTGGAGCCCAATATGTTCCTCCAAACGGGATATGGAATGAAGGCAAGGGGGTTGTTGGGAAAGTAATTGGTTATATGAACGATTTATTTTATATGGCAACTCAAGAACAGCCGTACCATGATTCAAAAACATTTATGCCGGTGGAATGTATTGATGGTTTATTGATGGCCACGCAGTATGATATTCCGTGGCGAGAAGACTTGTTTGATGGATTTGACTATTATGATGTATCTCAGTCATTTGAATTTAGAAAAGCTGGCTATACAGTTGGGGTTCCTGTACAGCGTGATGCGTGGTGCATTCACTATCACATTGATGTGAATATGACCAATTATGACAAGTATAGAAAGATATTTGTGGAGAACTATATGTCAGATGTAAATCAAGACGAATAGAGGGGCTACAAAATGAAGGATCGTACAATATTAGTTGTTGTTTGTGTAAATAATGAAGAGCTATTTGAACAATGCGAGAGACAAATAAGAAATCTTTTTGTTCCCCCTGATTATGTCGTACAAATTTTTCCGATACGAGATGCGAAAAGTATGGCGAGTGCATATAACCGAGCACTTTCATATCCCGCGAAGTATAAGGTTTATATACATCAGGACACTTATCTTATTAATCGAGAGATGTTTTATACACTTATTTCCCTTTTTAAAGATAATGAAAAGCTCGGCTTAATTGGAGTAGCTGGAGCACAATTTTTACCGAGTAACGGGATATGGTGGGAAGGGAAAAATTTAGTAGGGAAAGTGATTGAGTACAGAAGACGGAATTATCAATTATTAAATTCGGATCAGGAATTTTATGGAAGACAATCTTTTATGTCGGTGCAGGCAATTGATGGCTTATTCATGGCAACGCAATATGATATTCCATGGCGAGAAGATTTGTTTCAAGGGTTCCACTTTTATGATGTGTCGCAGTCTTTAGAATTTCAAAGGGCTGGTTATTTAATTGGTATCCCTAATCAAGCAAATTTATGGTGTATTCACTATAACGGGGATGAGTTTGATGCGGATACATATGAGGAGTATCGGAAAGTGTTTGTAGAACATTACAAAGATATATTATCTCCATCATAAGGGAGAGATGCAGGATGAAAGGAATTATTTTAGCAGGTGGAACTGGATCAAGATTATATCCAATAACGAAAGTAACGAATAAACATTTGCTTCCAGTTGGACGGTATCCAATGATTTATCATGCAGTATATAAGCTAAAACAATGCGAAATTACAGATATTATGATTATTACAGGTAAAGAGCATATGGGAGATGTTGTTAGTTTTTTAGGAAGCGGTCAAGAATTTGGCGTGTCCTTTACGTATCGTGTGCAAGATAAGGCTGGCGGAATTGCGCAAGCATTAGGGCTTTGTGAAGACTTCGTTGGGAATGATCGCATGGTAGTTATATTAGGAGATAATATCTTTTCTGATGATATTCGTCCGTATGTTGAAGAGTTTGCAAATCAAAAAGAGGGTGCGAAAGTACTGCTGCAATCTGTAGATGATCCGGAGAGATTTGGCGTAGCGCATATTCAAAACGACAAAATAATTGAAATTGAAGAAAAGCCGAAAGAGCCGAAAAGTTCCTATGCAGTCACAGGAATTTATTTGTATGATTCGAAAGTCTTTTCTTATATAAAAGAATTAAAACCTTCCGCAAGGGGAGAACTTGAAATTACAGATATTAATAATTGGTATTTAAAACGAGGGGTACTTACTTATAATGAAATGAGCGGTTGGTGGACTGATGCAGGAACTCACATTTCTCTTCAAAGGGCGAATACGTTAGCGCGGGATATAAACTTTGGTAAACAGTTTAACGGAGAATAGGTGAAAATATGAAAGTTATAGAAACAAACTTTACTGACGCAAAATTGTTAGAACCGAGGTTATTTGGAGATGGGCGTGGCTTTTTTACTGAAAGTTATAATAAGAAGGTGCTAGAAACATTAGGGATTACGTATTCATTTGTACAGGATAATGTTTCATATTCAGCGGAAGCGGGAACGATTCGGGGATTACACTTTCAAAAAAATCCGAAAGCACAAACGAAACTTATTCAAGTTATGCAAGGAGCAATCTATGACGTTATCGTCGATTTGCGAAAAGATTCCCCAACGTTTAAACAATGGAGAGGATATATTTTAAGCGCGGATAATCATCGGCAATTATTAGTGCCAAAAGGATTTGCACATGGTTTTTGTACACTTGTCCCGCATACTATTGTTATGTATAAAGTAGATGAGTATTATAGTGCTAATCATGACTCAGGGGTACTTTGGAATGATAAAGACTTAGCAATTCCATGGCCGGTAACAAGCCCTATTTTGTCTGATAAAGATCGAATATTACCATCGCTTCAGGAATGTGAAGATAGTTTTTGAGTAGGAGAGTTGTGTATGAATATATTAGTAACAGGTGGGGCCGGATTTATTGGAAGTAATTTTGTACATTATATGTTACAAAGCTATGAAACATATAAAATTATTAATTTCGATGCATTAACATATAGTGGAAACTTAAATAATGTAAAGTCTATTCAAGATCATCCGAATTACTATTTTGTAAAAGGTGAAATTCAAAATGGAGAGCTGCTGGAGCATGTTATTAAGGAACGTGATGTGCAAGTAATTGTCAATTTCGCAGCTGAATCACATGTGGACCGTAGTATTGAAAATCCGATCCCTTTTTATGATACAAATGTAATTGGGACAGTCACCTTATTAGAATTAGTAAAAAAATATCCGCATATTAAACTCGTGCAAGTATCAACGGATGAGGTGTATGGCTCTTTAGGAAAAACAGGGCGATTTACCGAGGAAACCCCGTTATCTCCAAATAGTCCATATTCTTCAAGCAAAGCGAGCGCCGATATGATAGCTTTATCTTATTATAAAACATATCAATTACCAGTTATCGTAACGCGTTGTTCCAATAACTATGGGCCGTATCAATATCCTGAAAAATTAATTCCGTTAATGGTTACGAATGCGCTCGAAGGAAAAAAATTACCGTTATATGGCGATGGATTAAATGTAAGAGATTGGCTACATGTAACGGATCATTGTAGTGCGATTGACGTTGTTTTGCATAAGGGACGTATAGGAGAAGTATATAATATAGGTGGAAATAATGAAAAAACAAATATAGATGTTGTGGAACAAATTATTACTCTCTTAGGAAAAACGGAAAAGGATATTGAATATGTGACAGACCGTTTAGGACACGACCGCCGTTATGCGATTGATGCAGAGAAAATGAAGAATGAATTTGATTGGGAACCGAAGTATACGTTTGAGCAAGGGTTACAAGAAACGGTGCAATGGTATGAGAAGAATGAGGAATGGTGGAAACCATTAAAAAAGTAAGGGGCATATAAATGAGAGAACGGATTATCATAACAGGAGCAAATGGTCAATTGGGAAAGCAACTACAAGAAGAGTTAAATCCTGAAGAATATGACATATATCCATTTGATAAAAAGTTACTAGATATAACAAATATATCCAAAGTGCAGCAAGTAGTACAAGAAATAAGGCCACATATCATTATTCATTGTGCAGCGTATACGAAGGTTGATCAAGCTGAGAAAGAACGAGATCTTGCTTATAGAATAAATGCAATAGGGGCTCGAAATGTAGCAGTTGCCTCACAATTAGTGGGGGCGAAGTTAGTTTATATTAGTACGGATTATGTATTTCAAGGTGATAGACCGGAAGGGTACGATGAATTTCATAATCCGGCGCCGATAAATATATACGGGGCTTCTAAATATGCGGGAGAGCAGTTCGTCAAAGAGTTACATAATAAATACTTTATCGTTCGTACGTCATGGTTGTATGGTAAGTATGGAAATAATTTTGTGAAAACGATGATGCGATTAGGGAAAGAAAGAGAAGAAGTATCTGTTGTAGCGGATCAAATCGGTTCTCCTACGTATGTGGCGGATTTAAATGTAATGATTAATAAGCTCATTCATACTTCTTTATACGGTACGTATCACATATCCAATAGAGGATCATGTTCTTGGTTTGAATTTGCAAAGAAAATATTTTCGTATGCAAATATGAAAGTGGATGTATTACCGGTTTCAACTGAAGAATTTGGAGCGGCGGCAGCGAGACCAAAATATTCTATTTTCCAACATAACATGCTACGATTAAATGGTTTTTTACAAATGCCTTCTTGGGAAGAAGGATTAGAGCGTTTTTTTATAGAAACAAAAAGTCATTAACAATTTTCAGTTAATGACTTTTTTGTTTGCCTTTAAGAGGTTTTATGTTACTATAATTATAGTATCAGGTACTAATAACAAGTATAAGTATTTCTGGGAGGATATATCATGGAACTATTACAAGGGAAAACATTTGTTGTTATGGGCGTTGCGAACCAAAGAAGTATTGCATGGGGAATTGCTCGCTCTTTGCATAATGCAGGTGCAAAATTAATCTTCACATATGCAGGAGAACGTTTAGAGAGAAATGTTCGTGAATTAGCGGATACATTAGAAGGACAAGAATCACTTGTATTACCTTGTGATGTAACAAATGATGAAGAACTTACAGCTTGTTTTGAAACAATCAAGCAAGAAGTTGGTACAATTCACGGTGTAGCGCACTGTATTGCTTTTGCAAATCGTGACGACTTAAAAGGTGAATTTGTAGATACTTCTCGCGACGGATTTTTACTTGCACAAAATATTAGTGCATTCTCTTTAACAGCTGTAGCAAGAGAAGCGAAGAAAGTAATGACAGAAGGCGGGAATATTTTAACGTTAACATATCTTGGCGGCGAGCGCGTTGTGAAAAACTATAACGTTATGGGCGTTGCAAAAGCTTCATTAGAAGCGAGCGTGAAATATTTAGCGAACGATTTAGGTCAACATGGCATTCGCGTTAACGCTATTTCTGCAGGTCCAATTCGTACGTTATCTGCAAAAGGTGTAGGCGACTTTAACTCAATCTTAAGAGAAATTGAGGAGCGCGCACCACTTCGTCGTACAACAACTCCAGAAGAAGTTGGGGATACGGCAGTATTCTTATTCAGTGATTTAGCACGCGGCGTAACAGGAGAAAACATTCACGTTGATTCAGGGTATCATATCTTAGGATAATTATAATATGAATTGTTAAAGGACAATCTCTACATGTTGAGATTGTCCTTTTTATTTGTTCTTGGAAAGAACGATTTTTAACGAAAGTTCTTACCATGTGATGAATATAACTATAATAGTACACGATTTATCCAGCTACGTATGGAAGTGGGAGGGACGAGTGTGAAGAATAAAAATAAAAGTTCAACAGTTGGAAAACCGTTGTTATATATTGCGCAAGTAAGTTTGGAACTTGCTGCACCGAAAATAAAAAGAATTATTTTAACAAACTTTGAAAATGAGGATCGAAAAGAGGAAAGTAATAGAAACGAAAATGTTGTAAGTAGTGCTGTGGAAGAGGTCATAGAACAAGAACAGGAACAACAAGAGGAGCAGCAAGTGGAAGGGAAAATAGAAGAAGAGGAAGAGGAACAAGTACAAGAACAGCAAGTACAAGAACAGCAAGAGCCAGTGAGAACTGTTCCATATAATAAATCATTTAAGGATATGAATAACGAAGAGAGAATTCATTTTTTATTAAATCGCCCTCATTATATTCCGAAAGTAAGGTGTAGAATAAAAACAGCTACAGTTTCATATGTTGGATCAATCATATCGTATCGTAATGGAATTGTAGCGATTATGCCACCAAATAGCATGCGAGATATTAAGTTGTCTATAGATGATATACAATCAATTAGTATGGCTGGCTTTTAAATATGTAAAGGTGGTAGAAATCTTCTACCACCCCAATAGTTTTTTAGTTTACTTCACTTATTAGATAGAAACGTCGCGTAAGCACTGGATAGCACAGAAACAGCTTAAATCAACAGTAAGGCAAGTGTTAGTTGATACTAATCTTGCATTTGGTACAGCTAAAAACGTACAAATTGGATTATCACCAGGTGGTACAGGAGAACCGTCACCTAATACAACAGTTAATACACGTAGCACAGCACAGCTATCATCATCTACACTTTCCACACGGAAAATTGGAGATTGGCAGCTAACAAGGCTTGCAGATGGTGCAAATGCTTCAAATGCTGTTCCAGCTTTTGTGTATAAAATAAAAGGGCGTGTATTTGCTACTGAAGCACTATTGTGTGCCCCTAAAAATGGGATTTCACAACCAGATCCACACGTTGTTGTAGAACAATCTTGTAATTCATTGATGAATTTTACAACGTCAACTACACAATGAGAAGAGCCATGGTGTTTATTTTCGTTACAACTCATTAATGTCACTCCTTATCTTCTTGTTTGTATTTACATTAATAAGATATTGGAGTCGAGGAGATTTGGTCACAATCTCAAGACCTTTTTTTTTAAATAGGCGAAAGAAGATAAGGGAAGGTGGAATCATGCTGTTTACAAGTTGGCTTTTATTTTTTATTTTCGCGTTAGCGGCTTTTAGGCTCACCCGTTTAATTGTTTATGATAAAATTACAGCTTTTTTGCGAAGACCGTTTATTGACGAATTAGAGATTACAGAGCCGGATGGAAGTGTATCAACTTTTACAAAAGTAAAAGGTAAAGGATTAAGAAAGTGGATTGGCGAATTATTAAGCTGTTATTGGTGTACAGGTGTATGGGTTAGTGCTTTTTTATTAGTTTTATATAATTGGATTCCAATCGTTGCAGAGCCGTTACTTGCGTTATTAGCTATTGCAGGAGCAGCAGCAATCATTGAAACGATTACAGGATATTTTATGGGAGAATAATATATTTTCATACTAAGAGAAAAAGCGGAGTTTAAAAGAATGAGGGAACGGAAATAAAGAGTTGTTCATATAGTAAATAGACAGAATTGACAGTAGAGGAGATGTTTGCTGTGAGCAATAATCCAAGGCAAAATTCATATGACCTGCAGCAATGGTATAACATACAGCAACAGCACTATGCACAACAACAGGCATATCAAGAACAATTGCAACAACAAGGATTTGTGAAGAAAAAAGGATGCAATTGTGGGAAAAAGAAGAATACAATAAAACACTATGAAGAATGAAACACTCATGCTACTGTGAGTGTTTTTTATTATACATATAAAAAGCGGTATTTCAATGAAGAAATACCGCTTTTTACTAACCAATTTGTGAAACTGTTAATGCTGCAGCACGGATGTCTACAGTTCCAATTAACTCAACTGGTACAATTTGAATTAAGTCACCAGGGTTTAAGTTAATAAGAATAACACCACTGGATACGTCTACTTCACCAGTACCAATAACGTTAGAACGAACCGCTGTACCTGATCCAGGAATAATGTTAGCCGGTGTACCTAATGATAAGAAGAAACGACCAGCTTCTGGTGCAGTAGGTACATTATCAAGACTAATTGTTAATGTATAACTGATTTGATAAATACCAGCTCGTAGAATTCGAATGCCATCTCCGACACTTACTGTATCATTTATTACAGGAACAGGAATATTTGGGTTTGGACTTACGCTAGGTAATAGTAGTGGTGTAAATAATGAAGCGAACTGAGGTGCAGACGCGTTGAAAGCAAAACCGAAGGCAGGTAGTGTACTAGCTGGTTTCGCCTCACAATCGATTTTTGTAAATTCGCAATCAGAAGAGAACATGTTTTTCACTCCTTTATCTGTTTCTACTTTCAGTTAATGAAAAGGACAGGTTCTATGTTCTAGACAAGTTCCCAATTTTAAGAAATTTACATAATAATACTCGTTAAGCATGGATTGGGTGGCAGATAATTCTGCCACCCAATCCATGCTTAACTCATTATTTAGTTTTAAATCGTAACATCACGTAAGCATTGAATAGCGCAGAAGCAACTTAAATCAACAGTAAGACAAGTGTTGGTCGATATTAATCTTGCATTTGGTACAGCTAAAAACGTACAAATTGGATTATCACCAGGTGGTACAGGAGAACCGTCACCTAATACAACAGTTAATACACGCAATACAGCGCAATCATCATCATCTATACTCTCGACACGGAAAATTGGAGATTGGCAGCTAGAAAGGCTTGCAGATGGCGCGAATGCTTCAAATGGTGTTCCGGCTTTTGTGTATAAAATAAAAGGACGTGTATTTGCTACTGATGCGCTATTATGTGCTCCTAGAAAGGGGACTTCACAACCAGATCCGCATGTTGTTGTTGCACATTCTTGTAGTTCATGTATAAAACGAACGACATTAGATACACAGTTGAAATCAAAATCATGTTGATGATCTTCGTTACAATTGCAGCTCATTATGTTCACTCCTTCTCGTGAGTTCTGACATACACTATTACAATATGAGTGGGATATGGTTGATATTACGTTAATTCTTATGATAAAAAGAGGGAATTTATATAGGAGGGATGTACATATTGCAATATAAAAAAAGACATCCTTATTTCGTGGATGTCTTTTCAGGTAAATCTTTTCGCACAGTATACAAAAAGCGAGATATATCTAATTTTTTTCCTCTAAAAAATTGCGGAGAGGAAATGTATAATTCTTCTTTCGCACGTGTAATTGCGACATAAAGTAGTCGGCGTTCTTCTTCTAAAGCTTCAGAAGTCTCTGTAACACGATCATTTGCATCTTTTAAAGAAGAAGTATGGGGCAGAATACCATCGCTCGCTCCGAGTAAAAAGACACATGGAAATTCAAGGCCTTTTGCGTTATGAATAGACATAAGTGAAACAGCATCTTTTTGCGGCATTGTTTTTAATGCTTCCATTTCTTTTTGCCCTTGAATGGCTTCATCAATAAATTGTAAATAAGCTGGAATGTCGGTGAAGCGATTTGCCGACTCCATTAATTCTTCTAACATTTCTTCTTGTATATCTTTATGCATCGTAAAGGAAGAACGATCGTTACTTTGTAAGTACTCTAAATACTTTCCTTTACCATGAATAATTTCTTTTAATGCTTTTTTCGGTTCTAATTCTTTTATAAATTTAATAAAATCGATACGCTCATTTACCTTTTTCACTTGAAAAGGTTTTAAGTTCGGATTTAATAATAAGAAATGAAGAAGAGAAGGGAAACGGCCTTCACCATATTTCCATTGTTCACGTTCAATAAATGAAATACAATCATCACGCCCGATATACATCGTTGGTAATATGTTTGAAAGTGATTCTAATCGAAACGGTTCAATTACTAGTCGTAAATGATCCAATACAGGCTTAATTAAAGAATGTTCATAAAATGACTGACTCGCACCGTGCTTAATAAACGGGATTTTATGAATGGTAAGCTGATCAAGTAACGAACGGCTTACAGAATGTGTGCGATACAGCAAACAAAAATCTTTATAATTTCGTTCACCACTATCTACTTTTTCTTGAATGAGCTGCAAAATTTGATTTGCTTCATCAAGAGTCGTAGCCGGTCTTGCATAAAAAGGTTGTACACCTTCTTCACGAACAGAATATAGCTCTTTATCAAACCGTTCTTGATTTAGTTTGATAACTTCATTTCCAAGTCCGACAATAAAAGGATTGGATCGATAATTCGTATTAAGGGCAATAATCGTAGTGTTATCAAATTCTTTTGGGAAAGATAAAATAATTTGGTGACTTGCTCCTCGCCAACCGTATATCGCCTGATCGTCATCACCTGCGATAAATAAATTATTTCTTGGCGAAGCTAACAATTTTACAATTTCATATTGAGCATACGATGTATCTTGGAACTCATCTACTTCAATATAGTGGAAACGTTGTTGTAATTGGGTAAGCAAAGGAGCGTTATTTTCTAACATATAATATGTTTCTAATAAGATGTCATCGAAATCGATATAATTATATCGTTGTTTCACTTCTTCAAAACGCTCGTATACTTCTTTAAATTCTTGTTCAACGGGTGTTTTTGCTTTTACATCTTTCGGACGATTCAACTTGTTTTTCTCAAGTGAAATCATCGCGAGCATCGTTTCAGCATCATAATCGTCTTTTAAACGCAATTCTTTTAGAATTTTCTTTATCATAATTTGTTTATGTTTTTCGTTTGCTAAAATTTGCTGATTATATCCTTGACTACGAAGCAATTTTAAAAAGACAGAGTGGAACGTACCAGCAACAACGTAGTTACTTGCCGCATGATTCATACCCGGTAAATTCGCTACACGATTTCGGATTTCTTCAGCCGCTTTTTGTGTAAATGTAAGTAATAAAATATTTCTCGGATGAACTTGTTTTACATTTACTAAATAACCGACGCGAGTTGTTAAAACAGATGTTTTCCCGCTTCCGGCACCAGCTAA
Source organism: Bacillus sp. (in: firmicutes) (assembly GCF_031983925.1). Lineage (NCBI taxonomy): Bacteria > Bacillati > Bacillota > Bacilli > Caryophanales > Bacillaceae > Bacillus > Bacillus sp. (in: firmicutes). The sequence goes on from NZ_DALYZR010000014.1 coordinate 64,937, forward strand.
TGTAAGAACAGGACCTTCTGTCGTTCGTACAGCCTCTAATTGTTTTTCGTTTAAAAATACATTTTGCTGTTCGAGAGCGCGGAAATACGCCGCATCTGCATCTTCTTCCATAATTAAATGGGTAGATGTTTTTGGAATATGATATGTTGCACGTGGAATATCAGCGTGCGTTAATGATTTTTGTGAAAATTTTTCTTGTGTCATATATTCACCTTCAAAACTATAGCATCAACATTTAACTTTAGCGGAAGAAAAAGAAAATAGCAATGTAAAAAACAGGAGGGGATACCTCCTGTTTTCAAATTACAATTCTTTTATCATAACGATGTGAGGAATATTTGCTTCCATAAATACATCAGAACTCGTTACATATCCAAGTTTCTTATAGAAATCTTCTGCATGTGTTTGGGCATGCAGCTTCAATTTTGGTAGCGAGTTTTCCTTCGCATACGCTTCAAGTGCATCCATAACAATTTTTCCAATGCCTTTTTTACGATGGGAAGCTAGTACGCAAATGCGTTCCATTTTTCCTATTCCATCAATGGTGCGAAAACGTCCAGCACCAACGGGAACATCATTATCATATATAACAACGTGTATGGAAGTTTCTTCAAACTCATCATACTCTTCTTCGGCAGAAACTTGCTGTTCCTTCACAAATACTTGCTTACGTACAGAGAATGCATCTCTTAGTTGTTCGTCCGTTTGTACGATCTGTGCATGCAAATTAGTTGTTCCCCTTTCCAAGGCGGAATGTTTCGTGTACAGTCCACGTTCCGTTTTCTAATTGATATAGAAGGTGGAAGCGGTCAATTGGTTGTTCATAATAGAAATCTTTCATACGTAATCGTCCTAGTACATCAGCATGCTCTGCATCAGATAAGCCTTGTCCGATTGTTAAATGAGGTACGAAAGCGTATTCGCGTTCTTGTGTAAAGAATCCGCTATGCATTTCCTCATTTAAGAAAGTAAGTTCTGGTGTTTTTTCTACTTTAAAATAAAGAACATTATTAACAGGTGCGAATGAACCAACTTTTCCAACGTGAAGGGCAAAAGGGTTCGTTTTACTTGCGATTGTATGTAACTCGTTTACAATCGATTCTAATTGTTCGTCTTGCGTCTCAAAGGGTGTTTTCAATGTAATATGTGGCGGAACTAATGCGTAGTGCGGATCATAACGTTTACGCAATCCGTTCGCTTTATCTTGAATCATTTTAGATGGAAAAATTACAATGCCTAATTTCATGTTCCAATTCCTCCCTTTGTAAGTCTAGTTAGATTTTGAGAAAATAACTCTCTTACTCTATTATATCAAATTATTCTGAATACTGCTCTCTATTATTTCATTGATAGCATATGAGAGAAAGCTTTCGGTAAATCAGTTTGCCAATATTTCCACGTATGATTACCTTCAAATTCCTCGTAATGTGTAATGAAATTTCTATCTGTCAAAAGCGTATGAAGCTCACGGTTCGGCCCTACGAAATCAGATACTTGTCCATCAGTGCGCTTTACAGCTGTTTCTTCTGTCCCAATGACGTGATAAAGTTCTAGTGCCTCTGGATTTTTGAAGTCTTTTGCTAAGTTCATTACTGTTTCATCCACAAATGGTGATTGCATAATGACTTTACCGAATGTATGCGGATACATCAGTGCGGTCATAAAGGAAACTGTTCCGCCAAGAGAATCACCAATTAGCACACGACCTTTTCCCATTTGGTACGTTGGATAATTTTCATCGATATATGGTGCAAGTTCATGAGCAAGGAAACGAATATACGCAGCGTTTTTCACTTCGTTTGGGAAATATTTTTCTTTACGATCGTGTACATTTTTATATGGAATACCGACAATAATTGTACGGTCAATTTCTTCAGTTTGACGAAGGCGCTCAATTACACGGTGTGCTTTACCAAGCTGAAAATAATCTCTTCCATCTTGTGCAATGACCACTGTATGTTTGTGCAGCGGTGTGTAATTTACCGGTAAGTAAACGAGAAGTGTAACATCTTCTTGAAGTGATGCACTATAAAATGAAATCTCTTCAATTCTCCCAATTGTTTGATTCATGTAGATCCCCCTAAATAAAAATTTACTGTAATGATTGTAAGAGCGACGCTTGTAGTGAAAAAGAAAGATTCACTAATAGGTGCTTTCGTTTCTATTTTACCATAATGGTACGAAGAATCTAAAAAATTAGTATTTAAGTTAGGGAAGAAAACGGATATAATGAAGTGGGATTTTTGACAGGTGAGAGGGGAGACGGAATTTGAAACAAGAAAGGTCAATCGCGCTACCATTAGCTATTTCCATTATAGCCATTTCATTCGCAGCAGTTTTTGTAAAGATGTCCTCGGCACCATCTTCCATATTAAGTATGTATCGATTATGGATTATCGTACTTCTTATGCTGCCTATTGTTTGGAAAAAACGGGAAGAGTTTAGTAAGATTCAAATAAAAGATTGGGGATTTTTAATCGGATCTGGTTTCTTTTTAGCACTTCATTTTCTTTTATGGTTTGAATCTTTAAAGCATACAACAGTTGCGAGTTCGACGATTATTTTAGCACTTCAACCAATCGTATCTTTAGTTGGAGGTTTTTTCTTATTTAAAGAAAGAACAACATACTCAGCCATTGCGACAATGGGAATTGCGATATTAGGTGTAGTGTGTATTGGTTGGGGAGATTTAGGACTAAGTGAACAAGCAATTTATGGCGATATATTATCCTTTTTAAGTGTAATAGCAGTTGTCGGTTATTTATTTATCGGCCAAACGACAGTAAAGAAAGTATCACACTGGATTTACAGCTTTACAGTCTTTGCATTCGCCGGTATTTTTATGGGGATTTATAATATAGTATTGCAAGTGCCTTTTACAGGTTATACGAAGTGGGATTGGACCGTCTTTCTTTTACTTGCGGTCGTACCCACAGTGTCACACGTCATTAATAATTGGTTATTAAACTACGTAAATGCAACAACAATTTCGATGAGTATTTTAGGGGAGCCAGTTGGAGCATCTATACTAGCATTCTTCTTACTTGGGGAAAGATTAAATGCTATGCAAATGATCGGTAGCATACTCGTATTGTTTGGTGTATCTGTTTTCTTATTGCAGCAACAAAAAAGAACAGCAAAAAATGTCGTAAACGAGCCTGTTTATACACAGGAATTATAATGTTAAGAGAGAAAAGAGAAGTTATGATACTTCTCTTTTTGTTTTATAGAAATACGGGCGTAGAAGGGGGAGGGAAATGGAGTTTCTATCAAAAAAAGATGCATGGTTATATCCGATTTTTTTCGTTGTCATTGGAGCTTGTTTTGCTCCAATATTTGCAGGAAGAGAATATTTTCTTTTGTTTTTCACAATCCCATTAGCTATCTTATTGATGTGGAGTTGGTTTTCAACAAAATATATTGTTGGAGAAGAAACAATTACTATTAGATCCGGTTTCGTGAAAAAGCGCATATTGATACGAGATATAAAACAAATTTCAAATACGAAAAATCCAATAGCAGCCTATGCATTGTCACTTAATCGACTTGAAATTGTTTACGATACACATCAAACAGAAATTATGTCTCCTAAAGATAAAGAGCAATTTATCAATCTCGTTACAAGTAAAAATCCACACATTGAAATAAAGTAAAAGAGTGGCTTCATAGCCACTCTTTTACTTTGGGTTTGTCATATAAGGTTGTACATGAATGATACATAGGTCCCTGAACTTACCTTCAGCAGTTGTAACAATTACGACTGCCCTACCTGCACTTTTTCCAGTAATCGTTACTGTATCACCTTTTGGATACAGTGTGATAACATCAGCATTCGTATTTGTCCAAATAAGTTCGTTATTGGTTGCTTGTACTGGCAAAACAGTGGCGGACAACTCAGTGCTTTGGCCAGTTCTTATTTTCAACTTATTTTTTTCCATATGAACACCGATGACTGAAATAACAGAAGGAGCGATTGAAATTTTAGGTGGATTAGGTTGTATGTTCAAACAAGACGTAGAAGTATTTGTGATAGGTGAAAATTTTCGTGTTTGTTGTTGCTGGAAAGCTGCTAACATGTTGGAGTCCCCTTTCTGTATAAGTGCTGATAGTACTACTATAAAGGAGTAGTGTTACGTTTAATTTAATGAAACATAAAGAAATTGTTAAATTCGAGCAGAAGATTGTCGAACTTTGAGAAAAAGAAAACTCTGCTGATACGATAACAGCAGAGCTTTTTCTTTATAGATTATGACTATGTTGCTTTTCAAAAGTCTCAAAGTGCTCTTCAACATCTTTTGAAGATTGTGTTAGTAAACTAACAATTACAATTACTAGTAAACTAATAGTAAAACCAGGAATCATTTCATATAAGAATTCTTTTAAGAATTTGAATTGCGTCCAAATAATGACTGTAGCGGCACCAGAAATCATACCAGCAAGTGCGCCCCACTTCGTCATACGTTTCCAATATAGGCTTAATAAAATAGCAGGTCCGAATGAAGAACCAAATCCAGCCCAAGCGTATCCAACAAGAGCTAAAATCGTATCATTTTGTTTAAACGCTAATGCACACCCAACTAATGCAATAACAAGAACAGCCATACGGCCGACAAATACAAGCTCTTTATCAGAAGCAGAACGTTTAAAGAAAGTACGATATAAGTCTTCCGTTACAGCACTAGAAGTAACGAGTAACTGAGATGAAATTGTACTCATAATCGCTGCTAAAATAGCTGCTAATAAAAATCCAGTAATAAGCGGGTGGAATAAAATTTTTCCAAGTTCAAGGAAAATTGTCTCTGGATTGGATAGCTTTAATCCTTTGTCTGAGTAGTATGCAATACCGATAAGACCAGTAAACATAGCTCCAACAACAGAGAAAATCATCCAGCTCATACCAATTCGTCGCGCACTTTTAATTTCTTTTACAGAAGAAATTGCCATAAAGCGTACGATAATATGAGGTTGTCCAACATAACCAAGGCCCCATGCGAATAATGAAATAATACCTAATACAGAAGTACCTTTAAAAATATCTAATAATGTTGGATCAATTGATTTAATTGTGCTAAATGCTGGACCAAGTCCATTTACATTCATAATTGTAACAGTAGGAACAAGAATAAGAGCAATTACCATAATGATTCCTTGCACGAAGTCTGTCCAACTTACTGCTAAGAAACCACCAAATAATGTGTAAGCAACAACAACGCCAGCTACAATGAATAATCCAACGTGGTAGTTCATACCAAATGAATTTTCAAATAATACAGCACCTGAAACGAGTCCTGAAGCTACATAAAAAGTAAAGAAAATCATAATAACAAGTCCAGATACTAAGCGTAGCATATGGGATTTGTCGTGGAAACGGTGTTCCAAAAATTCTGGGATAGTAATAGAGTTGTTTGCAATTTCAGAGTAGGTACGTAAGCGAGGAGCGACATATAGCCAGTTTGCGTATGCGCCTAATGTCAGGCCGATCGCAATCCAACTACTACTTAATCCAACGCTAAACATTGCACCGGGTAATCCCATTAAAAGCCAACCACTCATATCGGATGCTCCAGCACTTAATGCTGTTACTGCGGGGCCTAGTGTACGCCCGCCAAGCATATAATCTGTTAAGTTGGACGTTCGTTTATAGGCGAAATAGCCAATGACTAACATCCCGAGCATGTAAATAGAGATAGAAGTTAAAGTTAACATCTGCGTACTCATGTAGTTCCCCTTCCTTTTGTCATATCTTTTGATGCGTTATGCATATTTATAATCTATCATGATTATTCTGAAAAATCCATACAGAAATATGAATTTTCAGAAATGTAAGCGTTTTTTGACATCATTTTACTTTTTTAATATATAATATTCATACAAAAAACCTTATTTTTAATAGAGTATTTATTATATTTACATAAAAAGAGGTTGTTTTGTCAATATAATATTGAAAGGAGAGAAAAATAAAATTTTTTAAAAAGTATTGACTTATGAAAAAAGTAAGGTCTATAATGAGTGCAACTTAAAAAAATGCAAGCGTTGATGAAGAAGAGTACACATGATGAACATGTCAGAGAGCTGATGGTTGGTGCGAATCAGTATGGAATTGATGTGGAATGGGCTTCGGAGCTTCCAAACCGAAACGAAAGAAGTAGGCTTTGGCGACATGATCTCATCGATAAAAGAGACACGTATTGTTTTTGATACGGTAAAGTGCGTTACATTCGTAACGAATTAAGGTGGCACCACGGGAGTACCCGTCCTTTCTATAGGATGAGTACTCCCTTTTTGTGTATAAAAAATTAAATAAATGAAATCGTTTAAGTAAGAAGAGTACGTATATTGGAGACGTTACAGAGAGCCGGGAATAGGTGGGAGCCCGGTGCGGTGCCATATACGGAATGGGCTTACGAGAGGTATGCTGAACAATTATTTTCAGTAGGCAACCCGGGTTCCGCCGTTACAAGGATAAGGTATATATTTTGTACCTGAACAAAGCGGGATGCTTTTGCATCCAATACGAGGTGGTACCGCGGTATATTTATCGTCCTCTACATATTTTCGATATGTAGGGGACTTTTTTATTTTTCAGGACGAGGTGAAGGACATGATGACGAAAGAAGAATTTATAAAACAAAAAAGAGAGAGAAAGACATTTTTAGTAATCACTGAAGAAGAAGGAGATAGCATTACGCCAATTTCTTTATATAGACGTATGAAAGGGAAGAAGAAATTCTTATTAGAAAGTTCACAGCTTCATCAAGATAAAGGACGCTATTCCTACTTAGGGTGTAATCCGTATGGGGAAGTGAAAAGTATCGGTACGGAAGTGGAACGAACGATTTACGGCCGGGCAGAAAAGTTGCAAGGTAACGTACTAGAAGTGTTAGAAGAAATCGCGTCAGCTCAAGTAGACAGTCCATTTCCGTTTTGCGGAGGAGCAGTTGGTTATATTGGCTATGACGTTATTCGGCAATATGAAAACATTGGAGCAAATTTACACGATCCATTGAATATTCCAGAGGTACACCTTTTACTGTACCGTGAGTTTATCGTGTATGACCACTTACGCCAAAAGTTGTCGTTTGTATATGTATGCAGGGAAGATGATGCAGCAGATTATGAAGAAGTATACGAAAGGCTGCGAGTATACAAAGAGGAAGTGCTACAGGGAGAAGAAGCGGAAGTAACTGAAATAAGATCAACATTATCATTCACTTCTTCTATAACGGAAAAAGAATTTTGCGTAATGGTAGAAACGGCGAAAGAACACATTCGAGCCGGGGACATATTCCAAGTCGTATTATCCCAGCGTTTACAAAGTGAATGTATTGGTGATCCATTCGCGTTATACCGAAAACTACGAATTGCCAATCCATCACCATATATGTTTTATATCGATTTTCAAGATTATGTTGTAATCGGTTCTTCGCCAGAAAGTTTGCTATCGGTAAGAGAGGATAAAGTGATGACAAATCCAATTGCTGGTACGAGGCCGAGAGGGAAGACAAAGCAGGAAGATACGGAAATTGAAAAAGAGCTGTTAGAAAATGAGAAAGAGCGAGCAGAGCATATGATGCTTGTAGATCTTGGGCGAAATGATATTGGTAGAGTGAGTGAAATCGGCTCAGTTACGATAGATAAATATATGAAAGTAGAAAAATATTCTCACGTTATGCACATTGTATCTGAAGTTTACGGAACATTGCGAAAACAAATGAGCGGATTTGATGCATTAGCGCATTGCTTACCGGCGGGGACGGTATCAGGTGCTCCGAAAATTAGAGCGATGGAAATTATAAATGAGCTAGAGAATGAAAAAAGAAATGTGTACGCCGGTGCAGTTGGATACGTTAGTTTTTCAGGGAATCTTGATATGGCGCTTGCCATTCGAACAATGGTCGTGAAAGATGAGAAAGCATACGTTCAGGCAGGAGCGGGGATTGTCTACGATTCAGACCCAGTTGCTGAATATGAAGAAACATTAAATAAAGCGAGAGCGCTCTTGGAGGTAATGAAATGATTGTACTTATCGATAATTATGATTCATTCACATATAACTTGTATCAACTACTAGGCGAATACGAAGAAGAAATTGTTGTCGTAAGAAATGATCAAATAACGATAGAACAATTAGAAGAAATGAAGCCGAAAGGAATTGTGCTTTCACCAGGACCAGGAAAACCAGAGGATGCTGGAATTTGTATGGAAGTGATTCGTCATTTTTATAAGAACGTTCCCATATTAGGTATTTGTCTTGGTCATCAAGCAATTATATCAGCATTTGGAGGAGATATTGTAAGAGCAGAGCGCATTAAACACGGAAAAACATCACGTGTGAAACATAACGGAACGTCAATTTTTTCGTATGTGACACAACCGCTAACAGCGATGCGCTACCATTCTCTTGTTGCAGCACAAACAAGCTTGCCACAGTGTTTTGACATACTAGCGACAGCGATGGACGATGGAGAAATTATGGCAGTTCGTCACAATTATTATCCACTCTTTGGATTACAGTTTCATCCGGAATCAATTGCGACAGAAGAAGGCGGAAAGTTAATACGTGCCTTTTTAGGCGAAGTGAAAGAGGAGGAAAGAGTATGAATAACTATCTTCGTAAATTAGTGGAGGGGCAACATTTAACAGAAGAGGAAATGTATAAAGCAGGACTTCTTTTATTAAATGAAAACATATTGGAAAGTGAAATTGCAGCTTTCTTAGTCTTACTGAAAGCGAAAGGTGAAACTGCAGAAGAAATATACGGTCTCGTCCGAGCTCTTCGTGAAAAGGCATTACCGTTTTCGAATCATATACAAGGAGCAATGGACAATTGCGGGACAGGTGGTGACGGTGCCCAAACGTTTAATATTAGTACAACATCGGCATTTGTACTGGCAGGAGCTGGTGTAAAGGTTGCAAAACATGGTAACCGTGCTGTTTCTAGTAAAACAGGAAGTGCAGATTTATTAGAAGAACTCGGTGTAAATATTAGCAGTACGCCAAACGAAATTGATTATTTATTAGAGCATGTCGGAATCGCATTTTTATTCGCACCAGCGATGCACCCAGCATTAAGACGCATTATGAAAATAAGAAAAGAATTAAACGTGCCGACAATCTTTAACTTAATTGGCCCTTTAACAAATCCGGTAAATTTAGAAACACAATTTGTCGGCATTTATAAAAGAGATATGTTACTACCAGTTGCGCAAGTATTACAAAAGTTAGGCCGGAAACAATCGCTTGTCGTAAACGGAAGTGGTTTTTTAGATGAAGCGTCATTACAAGGGGAAAATCACGTAGTCCTTTTAAAAGATAATGAAATAGTAGAAATGAGTATTGATCCAGAAAAGTATGGTTTTTCAAGAGTGAAAAATGAAGAAATTAGAGGGGGAAATTCAAAAGAAAATGCAAAGATTACGCTCGGCGTATTGAGCGGAGAAAAGAGTGTTTATCGCGATACAGTTTTATTCAATGCAGGTCTAGCTCTTTTCGCAAATGGAAAAACGGAAACGATTGAAGAAGGAATTAAACTCGCGGCATATAGCATTGACTCTGGAAAAGCATTAGCCAAATTAAACTTATTAATTGCAGCAAGCAACGAAAAATTAGAAAGGGTGAACTAAAGTGGGGACGATTTTAGATAAAATTGTAGAACAGAAGAAAAAGGAAGTTGCGACATTATATGAAACATATACACCAATAAAAGAAAGTAGAAAGACACATTCACTCGTAGAATCATTACAGCAGTTTACTGTTATTGCAGAAGTAAAGCGAGCATCACCATCAAAAGGAGATATCAATTTACACGTTGATGTAAGAAAACAAGTGAAAACATATGAAGAATGCGGCGCGGGTGCTGTTTCTGTTTTAACAGACGGTCAATTTTTTAAAGGGTCATTTTATGATTTACAAACAGCAAGAGAAGAAAGTAGCATTCCGCTTTTATGTAAAGATTTCATAATTGATAAGATTCAAATTGATAGAGCGTATGAGGCTGGCGCAGATATTATTTTATTAATTGTAGCAGCGTTACCGAAAGAGAAGTTAAAAGAGCTGTATAGCTACGTACTAGAAAAAGGGTTAGAAGCAATTGTTGAAATTCATGATGAAGAGGAATTAGAAATTGCAATCGAATTAAATCCGCACGTTATCGGTATTAACAACCGTAATTTAAAAACATTCGAAGTCGATTTAGGCCAAACAGAAAAGCTTGGAAAACGATTAAATGAGGAGAAATTACTTTGGATTAGTGAGAGCGGAATTCATTCAAAAGAAGATATAATCCGCGTCAAGCGAGCTGGAGCAAAAGGTGTATTAGTTGGAGAGGCACTTATGACATCATCTTCTATTCGTACCTTTTTTGAAGATTGTAAGGTGAACATATGAAAGTGAAAATTTGCGGCATCACTGATATGGAAACAGCAAAACGTGCTTGTGAATACGGAGCAGATGCACTCGGATTTGTTTTTGCAGAAAGTAAGCGAAAAATTACTCCAGGGCTAGCGAAAGAAATCATTCAGGAGCTTCCAGCCAACGTGTTAAAAATCGGTGTTTTCGTAAATGAATCAGTAGAAATGATCCAGAAAATTGCAGATGAATGCGGGTTAACGCATGTACAACTACATGGGGATGAAGACAATTATCAAATTAGAAGATTGAATATTCCGTCTATAAAGTCACTAGGAGTAACTTCAGAGAGTGATATGAAAAACGCTCAAGAGTATGAAACAGATTATATATTATTTGATAGCCCGAAAGAAAAGTTTCATGGAGGAAATGGAAAGACATTTTCTTGGGAGTTACTTGCGCATATGCCAAAAGAATTACGAGAGAAAACGATATTAGCTGGTGGATTAAATGCTCTTAATATAGAAGAAGCAATTCGAACTGTTCGGCCATATATGGTCGATGTGAGCAGCGGAGTAGAGACAGAAGGAAAGAAAGATGTAGAGAAAATAAAACAATTTATTATAAAAACGAAGGAGTGTTCCAAATGAATTACGCATATCCAGATGAAAAAGGTCACTACGGTATATACGGAGGACGATACGTTCCAGAAACGTTAATGCAATCTGTATTAGAACTAGAAGAAGCATATAAAGAGGCGATGGAAGATGAAGCATTTCAAAAGGAATTAAATCATTATTTAAAAACGTACGTCGGAAGAGAAACACCGCTATATTATGCTGAAAATATGACGAAGTATTGCGGCGGTGCAAAAATTTATTTAAAACGTGAAGATTTGAACCATACAGGAGCTCATAAAATTAACAATACAATTGGTCAGGCACTTCTTGCAGTAAGAATGGGTAAGAAAAAAGTTGTCGCTGAAACAGGGGCTGGACAACACGGAGTCGCAACAGCTACTGTATGTGCCCTTCTCGGATTAGAATGCGTCATTTTTATGGGAGAAGAAGATGTAAGACGTCAAAAATTAAATGTGTTCCGAATGGAATTACTCGGAGCGAAAGTAGAAAGTGTGGCGGCAGGTAGCGGTACATTAAAAGATGCGGTAAACGAGGCGCTTCGTTACTGGGTTTCACATGTGCATGATACGCACTACATTATGGGATCTGTTCTTGGACCACATCCATTCCCACAAATTGTCCGTGATTTCCAAAGTGTAATTGGGAAAGAAACGAAAAAACAATATGAAGCGTTAGAAGGAAAGTTACCAGAAGCTGTTGTTGCTTGTATTGGTGGTGGTAGTAATGCGATGGGAATGTTTTATCCGTTCGTGCATGATGAAGAAGTTGCTCTTTACGGCGTAGAAGCAGCTGGAAAAGGAGTTCATACAGAACAGCATGCAGCTACTTTAACGAAAGGAAGCGTTGGCGTTCTCCACGGATCGATGATGTACCTTCTGCAAAATGAAGAAGGACAAATTCAAGAAGCTCACTCTATTTCAGCTGGACTTGATTACCCGGGGGTTGGTCCAGAACATAGTTTACTAAAAGATATTGGCCGCGTTTCTTATCATTCCATTACTGATGATGAAGCGTTAGAAGCGTTTCAATTATTAACGAAAAAAGAAGGAATTATCCCGGCGTTAGAAAGCTCGCATGCTGTCGCATATGCATTAAAATTAGCGGCGCAAATGAAGAAAGACGAAGGGCTTGTCATTTGTTTATCTGGCCGTGGTGATAAAGATGTAGAGAGTATAAAACGTTATATGGAAGAGGTGTAAAAGATGGGAGTAGAAAAAATTAAAGCAGCATTTGAAAATGGTAAGAAAGCATTTATTCCGTACGTAATGGGCGGAGATGGTGGCCTTGAAAAGTTAAAAGAAAGAATTCGTTTTCTAGATGAAGCAGGAGCAAGCATCGTTGAAATTGGTATCCCATTTTCAGATCCAGTTGCAGATGGCCCAACAATTCAAAGAGCAGGGAAACGAGCACTAGATAGCGGTGTAACAGTAAAAGGCATTTTTCAAGCATTAATAGAGGTAAGGAAAGAAGTACAAATTCCGTTTGTACTTATGACATATTTAAATCCAGTACTCGCATTCGGAAAAGAACAATTCATCGAAAATTGTATAGAAGCAGGGGTGGACGGTATTATCGTTCCAGATTTACCGTATGAAGAACAAGACATTATTGCACCGCTTCTCCGAACTGCAAATATCGCTTTAATCCCACTCGTTACCGTTACAAGCCCAATTGAGCGAATCGAGAAAATTACGAGTGAATCAGAAGGGTTCGTCTACGCCGTTACAGTAGCGGGCGTAACAGGCGTACGTCAAAATTTTAAAGAGGAGATTCATAGTTATTTAGAAAAAGTAAAATCACATACGCATTTACCGGTAGTGGCAGGGTTCGGTATTTCAACGAAGGAACATGTAGAAGAGATGATTACAATATGTGACGGAGTTGTCGTTGGAAGTAAAGTGATTGAGCTGTTAGAAAATGAAAAACGAGAAGAAATATGTGAATTAATACAGGCAACAAAACAAAAAGAAGAGGCATAAGTCTCTTCTTTTTGTTTTGTGTAATAAATGTTGAAATATACAGAAAATACATATAATTTAGAGGGGGAGAAAGCATGCTAAGACGTAAACTACTATATCTTCTCTTAACTGTACCACTATACGCTTGGCTCATTAGCATGACGAAAATAGAGTTGATGGCTCTATTTTTAGGATATGTATTCATCTTTTCTAACTTAAATCGCATTCAAGAGCAATCTATTTTAGAAATATGTATATTTTCGATTAGTATAGAACTATTTAGTATCGTTTCGATTGTATTATTAAATGAAGTATTCCGATGGATCCATTCATTTGAATTCATGAAATTTGGAAATGTTGTATTGCAAGTCATATGTGCTTATATTGTGTTTGTTCTGTTAGATAAAATGGTCGGACAGCAGACAGTTTTTCAGGATAAAAGAAAATGGGGGTGAATGAAAAAGGTGCCGTTTGGCTCCTTTTTTAAATCTGTTACAAAAACAATTGAAATTTATGTCATCTGTTATATAATAGTTAAAAATTGTATTTTTAATGAAAAGAGATGATAACATGGCCATATTGTTGGCACTTATCCCAATTATGATGATTTTCATTTGTTTATTTTTATTTAAACAAACGTCATTAAGGTCTTCTTTAATTGCTTATGTGGTGTCTGTTGGAATCGTTTTACTCTCGCCAATGTTTCAACTAGGGATAAGTGAAACTGTGCACGCAACGATTAAAGGTTCGTTAATTTGTTTTATTGTTGGGTACGTTTTGTTTTTCGGTATTTTTTTATTTCACCTCATGAACAAAATGGGGTACATCGACCAAGTAGCACGTTTTTTAGAAGAAGTGACGCACGATCGTTTATTACAAATGCTTCTTATGTGTTTTGGTATTTGCCCACTAATTGAATCAGTAAGTGGATTTGGAATTGGCTTTATGGTTGCAGCACCTATTTTTCTTTCCTTAGGCTATAAACCGTTTCAAGCTGTACTGCTCTCGTTTATCGGCTTACTAGCTAGTTCATGGGGGGCAATGGCAACTGGTACGATTATCGGTTCGCAACTTATCAATATGCCGCTTACAACACTCGGTACAAATACAGCGCTATTAAGTATCCCGATGTTTGCTTATTTTGTCATTCTTTCTTTACATGTTGTTGGTGGCTGGCAGGCGGTTATTGAAAAGTGGAAGGAAGGAATCGGCTTCTTTCTATTATTTTCTCTCGGAATCTATCTTTCTAACGCATACGTAAGTGTTGAACTCGCAGGTATATTAAGTTCTATCGTTACCATTACATTTGGCTTTCTTATCATTAAATTAAAAGGAAAAAGTGAGCAAAATCTAATGTCAGAACATGCTGCGGCAACAGAAAGAGAAGTATCTATTATAAAAATTATTAGCCCTTATATATTCTTAACCGTTTGTATTTTACTTTCTCGTCTCGTACCAGCATTGCATGATGTATTCAGATCATATGCCGTCCTTGATCTAAAATCATTCTCTTACAAATTAGAAATGCTGTATTCACCAGGATTTTGGCTCGGTATGACTTGTTTATTTACAATCATTTTCTTCCGAATTCCATCAAATATTATTAAACAATCACTCTCGCAAACGATAAAACAATGGATTCCCTTTGCGATTACGACGACAATGTTTATCGCCATTTCAGAACTAATGGGTGCATCTGGCATGCATTCATTACTTGCAAAAACGGCTGGTGAAACATTTGGAACCTTTTTCGTTTTCGTTGCTCCGTTCATCGGCGGAATCGGTGGCTTTTTAACAGGTAGTAATGCAGGATCAAATGCGATGTTTATAAAACTACAAATGCAAACGGCACAAAACGTAGCACTCCCGTGGCAATACGTCACAACATTGCAAAATACCGCATCATCAGTAGCGACAATTGCTTGCCCATCACGGATTACATTAGGTGCGTATTTATGTAACATTCCGTATCGTGAAAATGAACTATTAAAGAAGACGACGTTAATGATTTTTGGTGCGGTATTACTTATAGTAGTGGAAGTTATTTTCTGGTATATGTTGAGAAATTAAAAATCCTCCTAACATAGGAGGATTTTTTTTATAATTGGATAATGTTTTAAACATGAAAAGCTTCTACTAAGTCAACAACCCGCCACTTAACACCCTTACGGGTCGTTTGAAGTGGGGGCTTGCGT
>NZ_DALYZR010000015.1:0-73999 GCF_031983925.1 Bacillus sp. (in: firmicutes)
CTACCCATGCTTTCACTGTATTCGTTACATTGAACTGGGCCCATTTTCCGCGTCCCACATCAGTTTGTGCAATGTTGTTAGAACCTGGCTTATTATTCCAGTTCACACCACCAACATTCCATCCACCTGTTACTTCATCTAGCCATACACCATTTGGTTGATTTCCATAATAATGCCAAACTGCATAGGCATGAAATGTGGCGCTTTCAATCTTTGCACCTTTTAAATCTGAAACGTTTGGCTTAATAAATGAAAAGTTTGTCCCAGACGCTCCGTCATAATAACCAACTTTTAATGTATAAGCATTTTGGCCAGCATCCCAGAGCTTTCCTCCTGAATAATTGACAGTTGGATACGCACTTGAAGCATAAGCATTTTCAAAGTCATCAACCTCAATTGAAGGATCCACATATACTGGATATTTTCGCTCTGGTGCTTGTAACCACTGCGGGTCTGCAGTAACAGTTAATGTATATGTTTTTTCATCTTTCTTCTCAATATTGTAACGAACCGCATCTGACGTTACAGCCTCACCTGATTGTTGATCCACATTTGAATCATTCATATACGGTTTCGGTAATGTGAATACTTTTTCTTTTTTCTCATTTTGGAAGTCGATTGAACCATCTTCCTGTAAGCTCGGTGTTAAATCTGTTTCTAATGCAAACGTAAAAATATGATGTCCTGTATATTCACGTAAGACAAAATCTTCTTTTACATTTTCGTTAAACGTCGTGCTCTTTAAATCAACATTTGGGAAGATCCCTTTATACCATACTGTATTATTTTCATGTGTCGCAGTGACCGGTGATGGCTTCACTTCACCTTTTTCACCATTTGCACTCATTAATTTATACTGAATCGTATGATCTTTTACTTTAAATTGAACGTACTTTCCATCTTGTGTTGTTTTCTCAAACTCTGGTTCTAATGTTGTATTTTCCGTTACAATTTTTTCATTTGGTGCTTCTACTAATTTCAATGAAACTTCTTCTAACTTTCCATCTTTCTCAACATGAATTGGTTCTGTATATACCTTTTTCGTATACGTACCATCATTATTGTCGAAAACTTTTTCTGTTTCCGTTCTTTCTTCTATAATCTCAGTCGGATTCTTCTGTACTCTAGTCTTATCCTTCTTTAACTGATCTGGATGTGGATCTGGTAACTCCTTCTCTTCTTTCTTTTCCACTTCTGGACTTTGTTCTGAATTTGGAGATGGTGTAAACGGTGGTGCCGTTTCCGCCAATCCATTGAGTGGTATGGAGGTAACAATTAATGCAACTACGATAAGTTGTATTACGTACCTATACCAACGTTTTTTTTTTACTTTTTTCTTCCCCATACATTCACCCCTTCAAAAAATAATCCCCTAATATTTTCAATATTAGTGAAAATGATTAGAATATTCAATTAATTTGTCATATCTTGCAGAAAACAGAAAAACAAAAAAAGACCTATTCCCTAGCCAACTAGAGAAAATAGGTCTTTTCCATTTCCTTTATTTCTTAAAGTACGTCCAACCTTCTTCTTGGTAAACCTTTTCTTCTTTCATCAACTTACCAAGTGCACGCTTAAATGCAGCTTTACTCATATTGAAACGTTCTTTAATGTCTTCTGGATAGCTCTTATCCCAAAACGGCATTGCTCCGCCTCGTTCTTCCATATATGCATAAATCACTGCAGCATCATCTTCCATTCCTTCTTCTTTACGAGGAAGAAGGGAGATGTTAATTGTACCGTCATCTTTTACATCAATAATTCGTCCCGTTACACGTTGACCGATGCGAACTTGCTCTTTTCTTTCTGTGTGATGTAAAAATGCACGGAAATGCTCATCTGTTAATACAAACGAACCAACTTGAAGTGAACGATACACACGTCCGTTTACGTTTTTATTACGCATAGATGGTGTCGCATCTACAACGATTTCTTGCATATCACTATCTCTTGCTGGAAGAGCAATTAAACGATCACGATTCGTTAATTTTAACGTACAATATAATTCGTCTCCAACTTCTGGCCATACTGGCATATAAATTGGGAATTCATCAGCTGGAATTAGTATATCTTTTGATACACCAATATCAACAAACACACCTAGACTAGGAATAACTTCTACAACCTTTACCCAGTTCCAATCATACGTTGTAATAATTGGTTCCTTCATTGTTGCCGAAATACGATTTTGGTGATCAAGATATAAGAATACATCAATCGTATCGCCTTCTTCAATTTCTCCAGCTACTTCATTTTTATGTAGGAAAATTTCTTCTTCTTCATTCCCAACCATATATCCGATTTCCGTTTCGCGTAAAACAGTTACCTGTTCAATCGATCCTATTTGTAAATACATATTTTTTTAATTCCCTTCTATATATATAAAATGAACTTTTTTAACTTTTTATATTTTTATCATTCCAAACAAAAGTTAATTATAACACGATTTTCTCTTTATTTGTCCAACTGCCCAAAATTCACTATAATAAAATGAGGTTACATCATTATAAGCATGAAAACACTTAAGTCTAAGCTCGTTTTCAGCTATACTTTAGTATGTACAGTACATAAAAAGATTAGAAATTTATTTGGAGGTGCTAACTATGGCAAAAGATAGTTCTTTTGACATCGTTTCGAAAGTAGAATTACCTGAAGTAACAAACGCAATTAACACTGCATTAAAAGAAATCCAAAACCGATATGACTTTAAAGGAAGTAAAAGTGATATTAAACTTGAGAAAGAAGTGCTTGTTTTAACTTCTGACGATGAGTTCAAATTAGAGCAAGTAAAAGACGTTCTTATTTCTAAACTCGTAAAACGTAACGTTCCAATTAAGAACTTAGATTACGGAAAAGTTGAAGCGGCGGCTGGTAACACTGTTCGCCAACGCGCAACACTTCAACAAGGTATCGATAAAGATAACGCAAAAAAAATTAACAATATCATTAAAGAAATGAAATTAAAAGTAAAAACACAAGTACAAGATGATCAAGTACGTGTTACGGCGAAAAGCCGTGATGACTTACAAGCAGTTATCGCAGCAGTTCGTAGCGCTGATTTACCAATTGACGTACAATTTATTAACTACCGCTAAAAAGAAAAACATCCTCTGCATAGAGGATGTTTTTCTTTTTAGCGGGTAGAAACAATATGACGAAGACAAGAAGGTATTTGCGGTGAAAATTGCTGAGCGAACAGTGTTTATTCATGCGAATATCTTACAGGTGACCGCGTCGT
Organism: Bacillus sp. (in: firmicutes); assembly: GCF_031983925.1. NCBI lineage: Bacteria > Bacillati > Bacillota > Bacilli > Caryophanales > Bacillaceae > Bacillus > Bacillus sp. (in: firmicutes). Next base: position 3,239 of record NZ_DALYZR010000015.1, read on the forward strand.
TAGACTAGGTCTCATTGTAGAATTTTTTTATACATGGAATTGAGGATGACCTTTTAAAAATAAGGAAAAGACACCTTAGAACATTTCCCTTCAACTTGAAGCACTTTCTTTATCAATTGAATCCCAAACCAAAATCCCTCTCCTACTCAAGCGTAACAATTTATGAGTATAAGAATATTTTCCACCCTTCAATGTAATGTAAAATTAATAAGGAATCTTATTCCGTAAAAAAAGTTAATTATAAAAGGGTTAGAAGTGGTTATTTGAAGAAGTTAATATTATGTTTTTTATTGGCTATACTCTCTCTACATATGACAGGATGTTCTAATAATGTAACTACACTAAATGATAAATCTAATTGCATTCACAAAGCTTGGTACAAAAAAACTACGTTATGTAATAATCTAAAGAAACACTAAATAGTTGATGATAAAGCTCATAAAAAACACTTTAAGTTGCCTTCCTCTTACTTGAACCATCTTAATTTTAATATGGAAGGAAAAGAAGTATAAAGTGTTAATAAGGATGCAGATTTCAACATAGAAAGTACGTTAAGTAAACTTTCATTAAAAAATTCATATTAAGTAATAATATTTTAGAATCAAGTTTATAAAAAATATTAAGAGGTTTATAAGTGTAAAACCTACAGGAACTTTTCCTGTAGGTTTTATTGTACTATAAGTAGTTATTTAGCAATTATGTTTTTCGAAATATCCTTCTTTAATTATTTGTAATTTTTTTTCGTTTTTTGTTAATTCAAATATAAATAACGCTGTTTTCATGTTATCAGCAACTTCTTCTTTATTAGATTGTTCAAGCTTTAATAAATTCGAACCTTTTTCATAGTATAGTTCACCCAATAAGTATAAAGTATTTAGATTAATAGCTAATTTGATACCCTTATCAATGTATTTTTTTGCTTCTTCGTATTGATATGTGTAATTTAAACATTTTGCTAAATTATAAATAATTTTTAATTTAATTTCTTTATCTCTAGGAAAATCTAACTTATCAAAATTGTTTAAACATCTTTTTAATATATTAATACTCTCTTTATATTCTTTATTTTCTGCATGAAATATAGCCATTGTCTGCATAATATCTATTTCTCTCTCTGTTAAAAAATCAATATTCGTTACAGTTATTTTTAATGCATTATTCAAAAGAGTTAAAGCTGTTTTTATTGAGTTATTCACACGATATATAGCAATTGCTTCATGCCATATTAGAAATTGTTTATCTTCTTTCATTCGAAAATTATTTAAGTTTTTTTCTTTTGTTACTATTTCATAAAGCTCTTTATATTGATGTTGTCTTATGCAGTCTTTCATTACACATTTTACATTTTCTATATATTTTAATTTTTTGTTTTGAGTTAGTGCAAATATATTATTCGGATCAATACCAAGCCTTTCTGATAATTGATATAACAATATGCTAGATGGATAAATCACACCTTTTTCAATCTTGCTAATTTGACTTTGTGAACATATTCCATGACACAATTCGGATTGTGATATATTTTTTTTAATTCTAAGTTCTTTAATGGTAATACCCAAATCGTAAAATTCCATTTTCGCTCCTCAAATATAACCCTTAATGAGTATAAAATTATTTTTCATCTTTTAATGTAATGTAAAATTAGTATAGTTGCAATTATTGTTTCTTCTATTGTTCTTTTCACTTCTTTGCTCAGATGCATTTCGAGGCGCGAGTCTTACTTCGCAGAAAAACAGGTTAAGGAGAAAGTCTTCTCTTTAACCTGATCCCCTATACTTATTAAGAGCAACGCCTTACCTTAAACTGAAGACGAGATACTAAAGAAAATCGTTACTTATTTCCGTCTCTTTTTAACCGCAATTAAAAAAGCAATAAACAATACGTTCACACCAACTATTAAGGAGATAAATAACCAATTCACACCTGTTTCTCTATTAACTTTATACACATTTGATTCTTCACGCTTTAAAACGAGATAAAACTTCCCATTTTCTTCTCGTATAATTTCATCTTCTAACAATCCTCTTAACTCTTGTTTTTCACCAATCGTACTTGCAGGTAAAGCAACTTTTTGCGTCTCTTTCGTATTATTAATCGCTACTAATGTGACTTCATCTTTATACCTTCTCTTTAGTACACTCATTCCATCTTTATCGTATAGAAGCTCAAACGTACCACGGCGTAAAGATGGTCTCGCTTGTCTAAGCTCACCAAGTTTCGTTATGTGTTGCATAAACTTTTCATCTGATTTGAAGTCCATTAATCGTCTATTATCTGGCGTACCTCCTCCATCCAATGCAATTTCAGTTCCGTAATAAAAATTCGGAATACCTGGTGTTGTTAATAAATATGTAAGAGCTAGTTTCAAACGAGATGGTGGATAATTCATATTCTCTTTTGCAATACGAGCAAATCTTTTTGTATCTTGATTATCTAAAAATGTAGCGGCTGCTCCGTCTTTTTTACTCACATCATATAAAGGTTTCACCGATACGTCCGCTTTGGAAAACGCATCTACTATTTTTTCGTTGTATTCACTATCTTCTTTTGTCATAACTCGAAAATCTTTCTTTATCACTTGCATATCTTTTTGCACATCATCCCAAAAAGCAGGCGACTTTTTTTCACTATGTATTACATAACTTGCATCTAAATCAACTTCTTTGATCCACCATTTCATCGAGTCAATTACTTGTTGTTCGTTTTCTCCAAGTGGAAATTGAAATACAACTTTCATTCCTTTTGCATGAGCTTCTTGCACAAGTTCTTTCACATCATTTTCTGTTCCGAAATGTTCATTTACCTTCTGAAAATTGCGCACGTCTAACCCATCGTATTTTACACTTTCAAAAAGCGGCGAAAGCATAACAGTAGTAAATCCCATTTCTTTTATGTAATCCAACCTTTTTATAATACCTCTTATATCTCCGCCCTGATATCCTTCTAAATTGCCAACTTCTAACTGTTTGTCATTTTTCGGTTCCCCATTATTAAAACGATCAATCATAATGGAATATATAACTTCGTCTCGCCACTCTCTTTTTTCGTCTGCAAATGTATGTATTGGTACAAACAAAACGACAGCTAAACAAAAACAAATGAATAGTTTCCTAGTATGTATTTTCCCCACACGCATCCCCCATGTATTTTAATTGTAAGAATATTATACCAATTATCCAAACGAATCGCATACGTTGATTTCATTCTTATTAAATTACCCCATGTTAGATTTTCTAACATTACATATAAAGTTTTCTGAATTTTTAGTTGATTTTTCTCTTTATTTCGAATATGATATGAAACATAACAAATTGATGTTATTTTTTCTAACATTATAGGAGGAGAGAGAATGAATACAGGAGATACGGTTTTTATGTTTGTAGCGACAGTAATGGTCATGTTAATGACACCAGGATTAGCACTTTTTTATGGAGGTATGGTTCGCAGTAAAAACGTACTCAGTACGACAATGCATAGTTATAGCGCAATGGCTATCGTTTCGATTCAATGGATTGTAATTGGTTATTCTTTATCATTCGGACCCGATTGGCACGGACTTATCGGCACATTCAATTGGTTCGGTTTAAACGGAGTTACCTACGCACCAAATCCAGACTACTCATCTACTATTCCTCACAATTTATTTATGATGTTTCAACTCATGTTTGCTATTCTAACCCCCGCTCTAATTTCAGGAGCATTTGCCGAAAGAATGCGATTTTCAGCTTTCCTTATTTTCATCCTTCTATGGACAACAATCGTTTACAATCCTGTCGCTCATTGGGTATGGGGCGTTGGCGGATGGCTAAGAGAACTTGGCGCATTAGACTTCGCTGGCGGTAATGTCGTTCATATTACATCTGGCGTGGCTGGCCTCGTATTAGCTATTTTCCTTGGAAAACGAAAAAACATAAACGGTTCGTCTCCTCATCATTTACCATTTACGATGTTAGGCGCTGGGCTGCTATGGTTCGGCTGGTTCGGTTTTAACGTCGGAAGCGCATTATCTTTAAATGATGTAGCTTTAACTGCATTTATTAATACAAATATAGCTGCCGCTGCCTCCGCATTAACTTGGATGCTTTCAGAGTGGTTCTTCCAATCAAAACCGACCGCGATGGGAGCTGCTTGTGGCGCCGTTTCCGGTCTAGTCGCTATTACACCAGCTTGCGGGTTCGTTACACCTTTCTCAGCTCTTCTTATCGGAGCAATTGGCGGCGTATTATGCTTCGGAGCGGTCTTTTTCTTAAAAACAAAATTCGGATACGACGATACACTCGATGCATTTGGATGTCACGGCATCGGCGGAACTTGGGGCGGCATTGCGACAGGACTATTTGCAACTACTACCGTAAACAGCGATGGCGCTAACGGATTATTTTACGGAAACGCCGCGTTGCTGTTTAAACAACTTGTAGCAATCGGCGCAACATATGCGTTCACAATTATAATGACGTACGCGATTATTAAAGCAATTAACTTCTTCCTCCCTGTCCGGGTAGATGAGCACGAGGAACATATGGGACTTGATATTTCAATGCATGGGGAGAAAGCTTATGAGTATGTAGAAAAATCGGCTAATTAAAACGAAAAAGGTGTACTCCGTTCTAACACGGGGTACACCTTTTTCGTATATTCATAACGATACAATTATCCCAAACTATTGGTATATAAATATCTTTATCTATCTATTCATATAAACATCTTATCTTTTCATTAGTGCATTTAAAACGAGTTGTACCGCAACCGCATCATCTAAATAGCCGATTGGAAATATATAATCTGGGATTACATCGACCGATAATATAAAGTAAATGAGCGCACTTCCCATTAAAGCAAGTTCTGCAGTCGTTCCTTTCTTCTTCGAAAATCTCTCGTACAATTCTTTCAAATCATTAATAAATGGGCCGATACTGCTTACCTTTTGAATCTTTTCAAGAAACCCCTTTTCAATTGTTTCTTTCCCTTCTTCTGTTTGCGAATATTGTTCATAATTCGCTAACTGCTGCTCTACATTTGATATACTAAACTTTTGATCATATAGCTGAGCAGATTCAAGTAAATGTTCAATATTATTAATGGAAACGTGAATATCAGATTGCTCCTCCTGTTTCGTGTCAATAGAATAACCTGCCGCTACAAACAAATCACCTACCGGAACATCAAGGCTCTCTGCGAACTTTTGCAAATGCTTCGGATTCGCCTTTCGCTTACCATTTATAATCATTGAAATTGTAGCGGTATCAATATTAGTGAGCGCACTAAGTTTTCGCATCGATAAAGACTTTTCCTTAAGTAATTTTTTCAACAACAATCCAAGATTACTTTTTTCATTATCTTGAGACATATCTCATTCCCCTTTATTCACGAGAATAACCATAGTTATTATATAAAAAATAACTACATCACTATACATTTTATATTAACAAATTTTTCTGACCATTTACAAGGTAGAAGTCCCTTTATATGTTTACATTTTACAAACAAAAAAGCTATCTTCTATTCAAGATAGCTTTTTAAAATCATTTTAACCATTTCCGCAATAATACAAATACACTACCGCAAATTATATAAGAACTCACGAATATGACGATGGCCATAAAAAATGAATGATGTAGAGAAAAGGTTAGTATCATCAATAAGAAAGATACAAAGAATAAATCTAATAAAATAAAGTACCCTGAAGTTAAAACACTTTCTACTAACTGCAACTCCGACTCTAACTCCGAGTACTTTAGCCTTTTATACAGTAATCTCAATTTCACTCACCTTCTATGAATTAATCAAAAAATGCAGCAAACGCAATAACTAATAATAATGTTCCACTAATCAATGTACCAAACTGACCTAAAGTGAACTTACCGATACGAACGTGAGCAATCTTTCTCCCTAACGCAACTCCGCCCCATACTGTAATAAAACTACCAACCGCGGCTGCAATACAAATCGCAATTGGATTCAAACCAAATAATCCCGCGCCTAAACCATTCGTTAGTGCATTCGCAGACAAACCAATTCCAAGAAAAATAGATTCTACAAAACCGATTTCACCAGATTTACCGATATTTTTCGTTAAACCATTTATTTCTGTACTTGCCACTTCTCCCTCAGTCTCTTGCACCGGAACTTTACGAGGAATTGCTAGTAAAATAATTCGGAGACCAATTATCACTAATAAGAACGAACCGATTACAACAGGCATAATCCCAGGTAAAATTTTTGACAGCCATAAGCCAAAATATATTCCTACTACACTAAATAAAAAACAAATTATCGAAATAATAAAGTTTGATAGATGACTAATTTTTATATTTCGAATGCCGTAAGAAATTCCTACTCCTAAGTTATCGATACTTGATGAAAATGTTAATGCCAATACCATTATCCACGCTGCCATTTCGTTCACCCCTTCATATTGTTGAACATTCCGGAAACTAACGTGACATACATAGTACGGAATATGGATAAGGGAGACAAAACTCCCTATATCCCTTCCAATTAACGGCCCTGTTTACAAACGTGGTAGCGTGAACCACTTCATTATATTCATGCGATTCACCTTTCCTTTTTCACGAACAGATCGAAAAATTTCTCCTGTAAAAGACCCCATTTTAGTAGCAATCTCTTTTTGCATCTCTTTATTTTCTGATGCTACCTTTACACTCAAGTCTAACGCCTGTTCAAAATGCTCTAACGCTTTTTCTAAATGGTAATCTACATTTTGTTCAACAACTTTATGCGTCATTTCTTACTTCCTCCTTTTCCTCAACCTTTGCAGCCGCTTCTATTACCTCTTGCTCTTCAGCATAATCATCTTCAACATAAGAAAGTTCTTTCTCAAATTGTTTTTGCATTCTATCCATTTTCGCTTCTACGATAATATCTTCTACTTCTTCTTTAATTGTTTCAAAAGTAGATTTCACAACTTTTGTACCTGATTCAGCAAGTGGACGAAGTGTATTTCTTACAACAGGTAATAAAGCGGCACTCGCTAACGCTAAAGTAGACCCAATAACAATTTTTCGTATCATCTTCATTACTCCTTTACACTGTTTTTAATAATGCTAGTTCATTAACTGCCAATTTTTTCGAATCATCATTCTTATATGAAACTAAATTAATAATAGGTTTTGAAATTTGAGATACTGTGCCTGCTACAAGAAGAACAGGTACCCATTGCATAAATGTCAATGGAACGGTATGGAATATACGAGCAAACGGCGGAACATATATAGCTGATAATAATACAAGCCAAGACGTTCCTAATGCTGTTACAAAGAAACGATCTTTTGACCAATCACGCATCGTTTCATCTGACCCTTCTTGTCTCCAAGAAAATGTTTGAATAAGTTGACCTGCAACTAATGCAGCAAATGCTGATGTTTGCGTTACCGCAAGAGGCACGCCAGCTGCTAAGCTCATACCGAATAAAGCAAGTGAACCCGCTCCAAGCAGTATGCCTCGCGTTACAACCTTTTTGTATAGCTCTTTATCAACAATATCTTGACGTTTCGTTTGCTTCGTTTTGTTTCCAGGATTTACAGCTAAAATCATCGCTGGTAAAGCATCTGTAATAAGATTCATTAATAAAATTTGAATTGGCACTAACGGAATGGGCATTCCTGCAATAACTGCTGCACTTGTCACTAATACTTCAGCTAAATTTCCCGTTAATAAACACCCAACCGCTTTTCGAATATTACCAATGATCGTTCTACCTTCTTTTACCCCTTCCACAATGGAACCGAAATGATCTTTTTTCAATATAAGATCGGCAGCCTCTTTCGTTACTTCTGTTCCCGTTTGCCCCATTGCAATACCGATGTTCGCTTTCTTTATAGCAGGCGTATCATTCACACCATCTCCAGTCATCGCAACAATTTGACCGTCAGCTTGATATGCAGTTACTATGCGTAATTTATGGGCTGGTGTTACTCGCGCAAACACAGACGTGTTTTTCACGATATTTTCCAACTCTTCATCTGTTAAATTATCAATTTCTATCCCTGTTAAAACACGATCATCACGATTCCAAATGCCAGTCTGCTTCGCAATAGAGATCGCCGTAGTAGGATGATCCCCAGTAATCATGACTGGTTTTACACCAAGTTCAATCGCTTCACGAATACTCTCTTCCACTTCAGGTTTCGGCGGATCAATCATACCAACTAATCCAACAAAAATAAGGTCATCATTTTCACCATTACTATACGCAAACGCTAATACTCGCAGCGCCTGTTCTGCAAAACCTTCATTTTGTTGTAAAATCACTTCTTTTTCCTCATCACATAACGGATAGATTTCGCCATTATATTGATACCATTTACATCTAGTAAGAATCGCCTCTACAGACCCTTTCGAAAACTTATAGATTGATTCATTTTCCTTACAAACGACACTCATAATTTTCGTCTCAGAGTCAAACGGTTCTTCATGATGTCGTTCAAATGATTTCATATCTTCATGTGACACCCCCACTTTAGAGGCCAAACTTAACAAAGCTCCTTCAGTCGGGTCACCTTTCACAATCCACTGATCCTCCTCTTGTTCTAATTTACTATTATTACAAAGAACACTAATTTGCAGAACGCGAACTAAATCTGGATGTTCTAATGGTGTGTTTTCACTTTCATGATAAGTCACTTCTTCTACTTCCATCTCTACAGCAGCAGCGACTTTAGATGACGTTACATCCGAAATCTTACCAACTGGTTCATATCCGTCACCAGATACACTCCATACACGATTTGGCGTAGCGATCACTTTAACCGTCATTTCGTTCTTCGTAAGAGTACCTGTTTTATCAGAGCAAATAACCGTTGTTCTACCCAACGTTTCTAAACTGGAAAGCTTCCGAACGAGCGCATTTTGCTTCTGCATACGGAATATCCCTGCGCTTAAAGCGATTGTAATCATAATCGGCAAACCTTCTGGAACAGCTGATGCTGTAAGAGCAACCGATGTTGTAATCATTTGCGTAATTGGTAAACCACGTAGTAACCCCGCTACAAGTACAATACCACCAGCTACAAAAGCCCCTTTAATGAACGTTTTACTAATAGACGTCACCTTTTGCTGGAGTGGTGTAGGTTCTGTTTCTTCTCCTTTCATCAAGGAAATCATATAGCCCATTTCTGTATTCATCCCTGTTTCCACTACTATAGCTTTCGCCTTACCGCGCGTTACAGACGTACCCATAAAGAGCATATTATTCCGCTCCGCTAACGAACATTCTTCTCCTATAGCATCCACTTTCTTCTCAACAGGTAGAGACTCCCCTGTTAACATTGCTTCATTCACTTCCAAATTCCAAGAATGTATAGTACGAAGATCAGCAGGTACACGGTCTCCAGCCTGCAGGCAAACAATATCACCGGGAACAAGCTCACTACTTGCTATTTCTACTTCTTCCCCTTCTCGAAGTACTATACAATTCGGCACACGGAATTGATTTAAAGCTTCCACTACTTTTTCGGCCTTCCGCTCTTGAAGAGTTCCAATTACCGCATTGACAACGAGGATTATGCCCATTGCTAACCCGTCAAACACACCGCCTGATAATACAGACAATCCAGCTGCTCCAAGTAAAATAAGCGATGTAAACTCTTTAAATTGGCCCATAAATGAAACAATCCAAGAAACAGACTGCTTCGGTTCAATTGTATTCACCCCATACTTTTCTTGTCGCACTTGCACTTCTTGCTCACTTAATCCTCGCTGTTTCTCCACTTGTAAATCATTTATTACATCTTCTTGCGAGAGTGTATACCATTTAGTAGAAGGTTCTCTCACTGACGAGTCGTTCTTATTTACTATCTCTTTATTAGAAAAAATCTTCTCACTCACCCGCTTTGCTCTAGATAAAAATGTTAAAGATAGAGCATTCGCCATTAAAGCGATGACAGGTGCAGTAAATATAGACCAAACAGCCAACATCTCTCCAGCAATATTCCACATTTTTGCTACTCGAAAATGTTCCTTCACTAGCATATCTATTCGTTTTGCATACGCTATTGATTGGAAAATATTTTTCATTTCATAGTGAGCTACTGACGGAAATTCAATCTTTTCCTCACATACAAATAACACTTCTTCCCCATTCAAACGGATACGCTCTACACGTTCTACAACATCGCTATGTCGCCAGCTTGTATCTATACCGTATTGCGTAAGAACATCCTCATTTATATTTAAACTATTTCCCATAACAGCTATTGCCCATTTATTTTCGTTTAACTTATGAAAGATATGTGCAAACTCAGGAACAATTGTTATTTTTGATCCAACTAACAATCCGAGGCATTTTTGACCCTTTGCTACAAACTGAATGTTAAACCCTTCTTTGCTTAGTCTCTTCGCTTCTAACTCATATAGGCTTATATCTACACCATTTCGTTCTGCAAATTCTTTACTACCGACAAAAGATGGCATACCTTGTATTTCACCTTTTATCCCTTCATCATCAGCTTCAACTTCAAAAGCTTTCCTTAACGTTCTTCTTGTTTGCTTCGCTCGTTGCACAACCTCATCTTTCCAATCATGCTCACTTTTCTCTAGTAACGAAGCTGCCGTGCACAAAACTTGCCCTTCATCTTCTGAAACGCAGCTAATCTCCGCTTCTTCATTACGGAATATACGAGACACATCGTCAAATACGACCGTTCTCGTTCGAGACAATTGAGATAATGACCCTTCATTTGGAATAACGTATCCTCTTTCTCGCGCAACGAGATCCCCTTGTCGCCACGCATACTCAGCAGATGAAACAGCAGGTTTTGGATTCGCAGCTAATAAAACCGCCATTCCGCGTAACGGATTTCTCGTAAATGCCCATGTTGCTCCGCCAAAAAGCATACCCCATTTCGATTGTCTTTCACTGTATGCTTTAATCTCCGGGGATAAAATCCTTTCTTTGTACGAATCTGTTTCTTCATTTATATTCGCCTGACTACGCTTCCAATTTAAATAGTTTAATAGACTAAGTCCCGCTAATACGATAATATTTTCTCGCGCAAGTGCTAGCGCTAGCGTTCCTATGCCAAGCACTAAATCAGAATTCACTTTTTTGCTAGCAACCATTTTTTTGAATCCTCGTTTAAGAAACGGATATCCTGTTACAACGGATAAAGCACCCGATACATAAAAAAGCCCTGGACTTCTAGCTAAAGCTGACCTTCCCATAAATAATTGCTTTATACCAAATGCACCTAATCCAGCGACAGAAAGCGCTAACGGTAACGGGACACCTTCACCTTTTTTCTCGTAAGAAATTACACTAGATGAAGAATCTTCTACTTTCTTCGTTTCTTCCATATTATTAAGGTTATTATTTTTTGTAATTTGTTCTTCTAGGAGTTTAATTATTTCACAAATTGTATGTAGAGAGGTCTTGTTGATATCGTAAGTAATAAGGGCTCTTCCCGTAGAAATAGAGGGACTTACTTGATAAATACCTTCCACGTCACGAAAACGTTCTACTATCAAGTTCGCCATATTTGTATTGTATTTCAGTTTATATATTTCAATTCGAATTCTTCCAGGTAACGATCGTATAAATCTCGTTTTCAATGATTTACTCTGCATCATCATCCTCCTTATTCTTGTAAATGAAATAACATCACTTACTATTTAAGGAGTAACAGGTAGGCTTTCATAATCTACACTCTCATTCGAATGATATGCATTTACACGAGATGCCCATTTTTCCTGGAATTTAGAAATTGTAATCGGCACTGCTTCTACCGCTCCGATAATCGGTGATACTGTTTTTACCGCCGCTTTTCGTGCCGCTTCTTTAACTTTCGGCAGAGCTTCTTCCATTTCTGAACCAGCACTTTTTATTTGTTCTTTTGCCCCGAGAAAAGCAGCTACTGTTTTTACCGCTAATTTTCTTAACCCCGTTCTCGCTTTCGGTGACGCCAATATAACTGCTGCTACCCCAACAGCTATACCGATTGGTGATTTCATAAATCGAAACATGTACATTTCTCCTCACTTCATTATTTTTGAGTCTGTAAACTGAATCAATCCTATCCAAGCTAAGTAAACGTGTAATCCATTTTGTCACATCCTTTTTTTGTAAAAAGTATATATCGAGTATATATTTTCATTTGCATTATTTCAACAATTTATTAGTTTTTTGTAAATTTTATGTTAATTCAGAAAAAGGTTTTGTGAACTTTTCTATTCTTATGCAAGTATACAGGTAATATATTCCACATTATTCTTGCTCAATTATTGAGATTATATTGAGAATTCGTTTTGTTTTTTTACAAATCACAAACTAAGACATGCACTTTTACGAAACAAATTTTATATACTATAAAAAATGCCTCAGGGAGTGATTTTCATGAGCTTATCCTATTGGAAATACGCAATTCTTAATCATATCACTACAAATTTCCGCACCTTCTTATTTAATATCATTGTCGCTATTTTAGGTGAAATCGCACTTTTCCTCGTCCTCAGTTTTGTCCCAAAAAGATTTCATAAATTTTTCGCATAAAAAGGCCTGAGTTCCTATCTATTGTAGAACTCAGGCTGCTTAGCTTTATCGAATGTAGGGGAACCGTTACATATTGTTTATATTCGCATCTCGAAATACCCCATCTAGTATTTGGTAGAATATATCGGCGATTCTTCGGATATATCGACGATTTTTCAAATATATCAGCGATTATTTCAATATATCGACGTTTCGACACAGGATATCGATTTACCAGCAAATTTCGACATGACTTAAAAGTAAAATACCCCGTGTCACTCACGAATCACCATACTTACTTTTATTCAAACTTAATATAATAAGAAATGCAATCGCTATTACAGCTAAAAAACGAACTGGATTAAACGGTGTTCCTACCGTTTCATTAAAACGATGATAAATAAAAGGGATCATCTCAAGTACCATTAGCCCCATTGCAATTTGAAACGTCTCAGCCATCGCTTTGTTTTTTATAAATACAGCACGCTCATCACCTTGTTTCCCAATCGCTATAAACATTTTTATAATAGCAAACACTACAAATAAAAAGACACTTAACGCAATAATAAAAATCAAAACATCCATCAAAATACACCTCTTATATGTAAAACTTATTTGACAAGAGTATAACACCTTTTACCCATCATGTAAAATATCTTTTACACAAAAAAGACGACCGTTTAACAGTCGTCTTTTCCAATTTATTTCGGAGCATTTCCTACATATTGCGTAATATCAACATTTAATGATTGCGCTAAACGCATACCGTACTCTTGATCTGCACGGAAGAAGTTACAAACAGCTAGTAATTTCGTGCGTTCATTTACGTCTTTTAAGTCATTTGTTAAGTTTGCAATTAAGTTGTCTTGCTCTTCTTTAGAGAATGAACGGTAACGCTCACCAGCTTGTTTGAAGTCATTTGGTTTGTCAATTTTCTCACGAGATACATAGCCTTCTACTTTCATAGTTGAATCGCGGTAAGCTGGGTCTTCAACTGGATTTTCAGCATGACGGCTCGGTTCGTAGTTGATTGTAGATGGGTTTTGATTGGTTTGCATCGCACCATCACGTTGTTGGTTATGAACAGCTGCATATGGGCAGTTTACAGGAATTTGTAAGTAGTTTGCACCAAGGCGATAACGCTGTGTATCTGGATAAGAGAATAAACGACCTTGTAATAATTTATCTTCAGATGGTTCAATACCATTTACAGTTGCACTTGGAGAGAACGCCACTTGTTCTACTTCAGCAAAGAAGTTTTTCGGGTTACGATTTAACGTCATTGTCCCTACTTCCATTAATGGAAAACGATCTTCTGGCCAAACTTTCGTTGGATCTAACGGATCGAAATCTAAAGAATCCGTTTCTTCTAGTTGCATCACTTGTACGTGTAAATCCCACTTCGGATAATTTCCTTTTTCGATTGCATCGAATAAGTCACGAGTTGCATGGTTGAAGTCTTTTCCTTGTACTTCTTGCACTTCTTTTGCACTTAAGTTACGTACACCTTGCTGTGGTTTCCAGTGATATTTAATGTAGACAATTTTACCTTCTGCATTAATCCATTTAAATGAATGTACACCGAAACCTTCCATTTCACGATAGCTCGCTGGTGTACCGTAATCAGAAAATACCCATGTCATCATATGTGTAGATTCTGGACTTAACGTCATGAAATCCCAGTAACGATCTGGTGTTTGAATATTTGTATCAGGTGCTGGTTTTAAAGAATGCACCATATCAGGGAATTTAATTGCATCACGAATGAAGAAGACCGGTAAATGATTACCTACGATATCATAGTTTCCTTCTTCTGTATAAAATTTAACAGCGAACCCACGTGGATCACGAGCTGTTTCTGGAGAACCTTGACCATGAATAACCGTTGAAAAACGAACAAATACAGGCGTTTCAGTTCCTTCATTTTGTAAAAATGCTGCTTTCGTATATTGCTTCATGCTATTTTTCGTAACGAATACACCATGAGCACCTGCACCACGTGCGTGCACAACACGCTCTGGAATACGTTCACGATCAAAGTGAGCCAATTTTTCTACTAAATGATAGTCTTCTAATAATACCGGTCCACGGCGACCAGCTGTACGAGAATTTTGGTTGTCTCCAACCGGAGCACCTTGGTTTGTTGTTAAACGATTATTTGGATTCATCTAGGGGGATCCTCCTCTTTCTTTCATAGTAATTATTATTTATTTAAAATTATTATAATCTAATTATTATTCAAAACTAAATCTTTGTCAACTACTTCTTTCATTTTTTTGGAAACAATTTCAGTTAAGCAATCGATAAATATGGATTGTGAATTTGGCATATTCGGTCTAAAATACGCAGCATTTATTTCATCCGTTACAACTCTACACTCGTAATCGTTGTCATATAAAACTTCTAGATGCTCTGCGACAAAGCCAACTGGGCAATATATGAAAGATTCATATCTATGCTCCTCAAATAAATCTCTCGTTAAATCTTGCACATCCGGTCCAATCCATGGATCAGGTGTATTTCCGGCACTTTGCCAACCTATTGTATAATTTTGAATGTTTGCAGCTGCTGCGATTAAATCCGCCGTATGCTGCAATTGCTTCACATAAGGATCACCCGCCGCAATAATTTTCTCTGGTAAACTATGCGCAGAAAAAATGACAACTGCTTTCTCTTTATCTTCAATCTTTGTAAATGTTTCTTTTATTTGATCTGCCCAATACGAAATAAATTTTGGTTCATCATACCATTGTTCAATTGGTTCAATAACAGGACCACCAATTTCTTCCGAAAGACGAATAGCACGGTCATTATACGCTTTAATGCTAAATGTAGAATAATGCGGTGCTAATACGATACTAATCGCCTGCTCAATCCCATCACGCTTCATCTCTTCTACTGCATCTTCTATAAATGGGGCTATATGTTTTAATCCTAAGTAACAATTAAATTCATACTCTGTAAATATATTATTCATTGAATCTGTTAATTTATGCGCTTGCTCTTTCGTAATTTTTGCAAGTGGTGAAATTCCGCCAATCGCTTTATAACGCCCAATTAAATCTTGGAGTGCTTCTTCAGAAGGTTTGCGCCCGTGGCGAATATGTGTGTAGTACGCTTCTACATCCTCTAATGATTCTGGCGTTCCATATGCCATTACGAGTAAACCTATTTTTTTCTTTGCCATCTATATAACACCTCAATTTTATAAATGAGAATCTTTTTCAAGAACATTTGTTTCCAATTATAACAACTAATAATAAGTACGTCAAAATAATTATTCTAAATAAGTATTTTTTATAATATGATTTTGAATTTTATATGACAATTTTTTTAATAAAAAGCGACTTACATATAAAGTAAGTCGCTTTTCTTCTATTCTTTAATATTTACCCCGTATTCTTTAAACCAAACATGAATTTGCGCTAAATGAGCTAAAAGCTGAGGCCCAGTCATTAATTGACCGAACCAAGGTGTTTGAAATGCGCTGCCGCCTGACTCAATTAATCCGCTCAGCTGTTCTTTATCAAATAGTTCGTGTAAAATCGAGCCTTTATCCGTTAATAAATCTTGTAGCCACACCGTTACTGCTTTCGTATAGTGCGGATTATGCGTTTTCGGATACGGGCTCTTCTTTCTATATAAGATGTCATTTGGAAGTAATCCTTCTAGTGCTTTACGCAATAGACCTTTTTCGCGATTTTTATACATTTTCATTTCCCAAGGAATATTCCACGCATATTCGACAAGTCGGTGATCCGCAAATGGAACGCGTACTTCTAAGCTTGCGCCCATACTCATACGGTCTTTTCTGTCTAATAATGTTGTCATAAACCATACCATATTTAAATAAAATAATTGTCTTCTCTTTGCTTCAATTGGGCTTTCTCCCTCTAAAATAGGAACTTCTTGAATGGACTCTTCATAGCGCCTTTGTACATATTGTTGTAAATTTAATTTATTTCTCCATTCTTTCTTTAGCAATTGTTCACGTGCTTCTGTAGAACGCATCCACGGAAATGCACTCGATTGTAAATCATCTTCTCTATAAAACCACGGATAACCACCAAATATTTCATCTGCACATTCCCCAGATAAACCGACGACAAAATCTTGTTTAATTTCACGACAAAACCATAATAATGACGAATCAATATCTGCCATACCAGGCAAATCACGAACGAGTACAGCTTCTGTTAAATACTGCGCCAATTGTTCATTTGAAATGACGCATCGATGATGAATCGTTTGAAACGTCTCCGTCATCAAATGAATAAATGGTGCATCTGAATTTGGCTGGAATGCATTCGCTTTAAAATATTTGTCATTATCTTCATAATCAATTGAATATGTGTGTAATTGCCCTTTTCCTGATCTTTCGTATTCTTTCGCAGCAATTGCTGTAATCGCACTCGAATCTACACCACCAGATAGAAAAGTGCACAGTGGTACATCAGAAACGAGCTGCCTTGTAATCGCATCTTGTAATAAAAAGCGTGTTTTCTCTACTGTTTCTTCAAAGGAGTCTTCGTGCTTTTTACTTTCTACATTCCAATATCTCCATATACATAAACCGTTCTTTGAAAATGTCATCGCATGACCTGGACGTAATTCTTTTATACCAGCATATATACCGTGACCAGGCGTTCTAGATGGTCCAAGGCCGAATATTTCGGATAATCCTTCTAACGTCACTTCCGCCTTCACATCTGGGTGCGCCAATATCGCTTTTAACTCTGAACCAAATAGTAATCGCCCACTATCATATTTATAAAATAGTGGTTTTACACCTAATCGATCACGCGCGATAAACACTTGTTCTTTCTGTTCATCCCATACGGCAAACGCATATATACCGTTTAAATGATCGACACATTCTTCTTTCCATTCCATATACGACGCTAATAGTACTTCCGTATCAGAATGACCTTTGAACGTATATCCCCTTCTTAATAGTTCCTTTCGAATATCTTCCGTATTATACAGTTCACCGTTATAGCAAATTGCATAATTCGTTTCACCTTTTAAACAAGTCATCGGTTGTTTCCCACCTTCAGGATCAACAACGATTAACCGTTTATGTCCAAATGCAACATTTCCTTTAATCCAAACTTTATTATCATCTGGGCCACGCTTCGCTAACGTCTCAGCCATCTTCGTAACGACGTCCCGTTCTCCTTCTAATGAGCGTTTATAATCCACCCATCCTGTAATCCCGCACATATAAATCATCCTTCCATCTTATTTCTTTTCTTGAACGTGCAGTAATCCCCACCCTAAGAGTGCGGATTTAAAAATAAAAAAATTGCCGATAACCTACTATCCACATATGGAATAGCATCTTCACTCAGTAAAACGTGTTTTATTGTATGCCCACCTATGTGTAGATGTGTCTAGTTATAAAGAACGCATGAACTGTCTATAACAGAAATAACTACTTTTCATAAAGGAGAAATCATGTATGATACAACGTAACCATATTTTATATAACCAACCTCGCGCTCATACAGTCGGTAATGTAGAATATATAAACAATGAATGGGTATTCTTTGATGATGAAAATGAGGAAGCATTTTTATTAGAAGATATTGCCGGTGATGGCTTTGAAATTTTATATAACAACAACTGGCTACCAGCTCGTTTCTATGAACAAGATATATTACAAATTGCCAACGAACAGCACCATTTGCAAAATGGGGAAATGATACGCATTCGTAAAAAATTACTCCTTAGCTATACGGAATGGCTTGAGGAATTACCTGACTCTGTCTTTTCCTTATTAACAGAGGCATTGCAATCACTTCATTACTCTTTATATGATTGTATGTATTGTCATAATTATTTATCCTTTTTACCGAAAGAGGAAGCATGCGAAGGAGTAAATATTCTTTTGTTTGATAACGAAGAGATGATTTGTACACTACAGCACCATTTCGTTCGTCACGCTACATCAAATAAAAATATGTTTCGTTTTACAAAAGTGAACGGAGAAGAGTTGCATATCGATGCGACATAAAATAAAAAACCACCTTATCTCCCAAGTCTTTGAGATTATAAGGTGGTTTTATTTTCTTTATTAGAATACTTTCCAACCAATCGGTAATTTCAGTCCTAGATAAATTACCGCTACTAGCGCGACAATAAATAAGCCCCAAACCGCCCCTGTTGGTTTGTTTTTGCTCATTTTTACAAGAACCATTTCCATTCCACCGATTACTAATATACCAGCTAACATTTTTAAACCGTACCACATGTGCATGCTACCTGTTGCTGTTTTCACAATACTCATGTACAACATGAATCCCGTCACAATAATGAAGATATACATTAGGCGAAGCCCCATATGTACACCTTTACCTTTTCTTCCTGCTGAATAAAGTGAATACGCAACGAAGAATAAAATTAAACCTAACGCCCATGCTGTAATATGCATATGTACCATCGTATCCCTTGCCTCCTCTTTTCACACTTTTTCATTCTATATGATAACATGTTCATTTATTTTCAGGAAATGTTTCGCTTTTTTACATTTAAATGCTATAATATTTAGAGTATTTACAAACTTCTTGTAATAACAAAAGGGGGAACAATCATGATTCAAACTAAGGATATTATCGAACTTACAGACACATACGGGGCAAATAACTATCACCCACTTCCAATCGTTATTTCTAAAGCAGAAGGCGTTTGGGTAGAAGATCCTGAAGGAAACCGCTATATGGACTTATTAAGTGCATATTCTGCAGTAAACCAAGGTCATCGTCACCCAAAAATTATTAACGCTTTAATTGACCAAGCTAATCGTGTTACGTTAACTTCTCGTGCTTTCCATAGCGATCAATTAGGTCCTTGGTACGAAAAAGTTGCGAAACTAACTAATAAAGAAATGGTACTTCCAATGAATACAGGTGCAGAAGCTGTTGAAACTGCAATTAAAACGGCTCGCCGATGGGCTTATGATGTGAAGAAAGTAGAAGCAAACCGTGCTGAAATTATCGTTTGTGAAGATAACTTCCACGGACGTACGATGGGTGCTGTTTCTATGTCTTCAAACGAAGAGTACAAGCGTGGATTCGGTCCAATGCTTCCTGGCATCGTTGTAATTCCTTACGGTGATTTAGAAGCGTTAAAAGCTGCTATTACACCAAACACAGCTGCATTCATTTTAGAGCCAATCCAAGGTGAAGCAGGAATTAACATCCCACCAGCTGGTTTCTTAAAAGAAGCTCTTGAAGTATGTAAAAAAGAAAACGTTTTATTCGTAGCAGATGAAATCCAAACTGGCTTAGGTCGTACTGGTAAAGTATTTGCTTGTGACTGGGACGGTGTAACTCCTGACATGTACATACTTGGTAAAGCACTTGGCGGCGGCGTATTCCCAATCTCTTGCGTTGCAGCAAACCGCGACATTTTAGGTGTATTTGAGCCAGGTTCTCACGGTTCTACATTCGGTGGTAATCCACTTGCATGTGCTGTTTCTATCGCAGCTCTTGAAGTGTTAGAAGAAGAAAAATTAACAGAGCGTTCTCTTCAATTAGGTGAAAAATTAGTTGGACAATTAAAAGAAATTGATAACCCAATGATTACTGAAGTTCGCGGTAAAGGTTTATTTATCGGTATCGAATTAAACGAGCCAGCTCGTCCTTACTGTGAACAACTAAAAGCAGCTGGACTGTTATGTAAAGAAACACACGAAAACGTAATTCGTATCGCACCACCTCTAGTAATCTCTGAAGAAGATTTAGAGTGGGCATTCCAAAAAATTAAAGCTGTATTATCGTAATAATAGAGAGGTTGTCCTACATGTTGGGACAACCTCTTTCATTTTATATTGATTTATACTAAAATAAAATTGTAATTTTCTGTATTTTAAAATCATAAAGGAGGTGCGATATGTTATTAAGATACGGCAAACATATTAACTATTTAGCTACAACTTTTCTTTTAGTTACATTCTTTGGCTTCCTACTTTCCGTAACATCGCTTAGTCACTACTCAACTCCCACTACATTCACACTACTGAAAGCATCATTTTGGACTACTGTTATTCTTACTATCATTGGTTTTGGACGCGAAAAAAGCGCACTTACGGTTATACTATTTGGCATTTGTACACTTGCAGTCATTGGTCTTTACACTTTTTCCGTTATCGATTACCTCTATCACCCAAGACCATAGAAAAGAGCCATCTATTAATAAGATAGCTCTTTTCTTCACTTCACTACATTTCGCAAAGTACCAATTCCTTCTACTGTAATGACTACTTCATCACCGGCATGCAAAAACTTCGGTGGTGTGAAACCTTTTCCAACACCAGCCGGGGTTCCTGTTGCGATAATATCTCCTGGTTCTAATGTCATTCCTTTACTTATCGTTGAAATGATTTCTTCTATTGAAAAAATCATTTTATTTGTATTTGAAGTTTGTCTTACTTCCCCATTTACTACCGTTTCAATGTGTAACGCATTTGGCGCACTAATCATCGATTTATGAATTAAATACGGTCCCATCGGACAAAATGTATCGAAACTTTTTCCAAGGAAAAATTGTTTATGCTTTCTTTGAATGTCGCGAGCAGTTATATCATTTATAATGGTATAACCAAAAATATGCTCAAGTGCTTTTTCTTTTTTTATTTGTTTCCCTCGCTTACCAATGATGATAGCTAGTTCTCCTTCATAGTCTAGTTCATTCGTTGCGTGGGGATGACTATTAATTTTTTCATCCATGCCAATAACTGTCGTTGGCGCTTTCGTAAAGATCATTATATTTTCTGGAATTGACTCTACTCCGCCCATTTCTATCGCATGCTCACGATAATTTTTTCCAACGCACAAAATATTCTTCCTTGGCCTTGGAATTGGTGCTAATATTTTCACCTCAGTTAACGGGTAATACGCCGTTCCTTCATTTTCCTTCGCCCAATTGACAATTTCACACATTTTTTCAACACATTCGGTTCCTCTTTCAATACACTCTAACATTGTAATTGGAATCGTAACCTTTTCCCCTTTTTGTCTTTGCGCTTCTCTTACATGCAATACCTTTTCTTCCTCTTCATCCACAATACCTACAAATACCTTTTCATCTTTTTTCGCCGTTACCAAACGCAATATTTCCACTCTCCATCCTAAAACTCATACACTTTAATTGTATTCGCATCCGCAAGAAAAAAACCTTCTCATACACGCTAATTTTTACAATATTCTTCTCATATCCGATTCGTTACTCCTTTATCATTTGGCATAAAATGTATAAATTTTACTTTTTTTAGCGAATGCATTTCTTTTTTATGTTTTTTTTGTATAATATGTACTACATATATACCAAAAATTTCATTTAGAGATGGAGCCGATTTCAATGTTTGAGCAAGCGATTGAAAAAAAACGTGAAAAAATGATTTATTTTGCTGAACGCTACGGAATGACTTCCCAAAAAACAGTGGATTGTAGCCAAGAACTGGACAGGCTCTTAAATGCAATTTGGCATGTACATACGGATTTTCACCCTAATCAAACACTCGATACACACACGCAATAACGTGTGTGTTTCTTTTATTTCAAAAAAACACACATTTTATTGAAAACGCCCATACAATAGTAGAAAAGAAAACTTTAAAAACGAAAGGTGTTTTGTATGCCAGCTATGGTCGGACATATTCGTATCGTCAATATTGGATCAAGTGGTATTTTTCATATTGGAGATGTATTTGCGATTAGGCCTATTAGTTATTCACGTGCTTTCGCTGGGGCCGGCTCTTTTAATGTTGGGGATAACGTTTCTGTCTACAATTATCAAAGCGCAACGACTGTCAATGATTCAGATGTCATTGATCAAGCGATAATTGGTTCAACTTAGAGGAGGCGATTGTATTGAATTTTTATGTAAACCAAAGTATCATCATTAACAGCATTAAAATTGATAGCATTACAACCTCTTCTGTATTCCAAATTGGTACTGCTGGAAGTATTAAAGCACTATCTAAATTCTCAAATACTGGCGGATTTACAGAGCCCCTTCGCCCATTACAGGCGAAAGGACAAATTATTTCTATCAAACCATCAACTAGTTCTTCTTAAGACATCCTTGTCATAAATATATATAGCAGGAATATATTTACCCTCCCTATTGAAAAGGAGGTTTCACAAAATGAATCAAGATATATATACTTACTTACACCAACTTCAACAAGCTCTTCAAGCACAACAAACAGCCATCCTGAATTTAGAAGATCAAGTACGTCTATTACAAGAAGAGCTTAACGAATTAAAAAATCGCCCCTCCTCTTCTGTAGGAAAAGTGGAATACAAATTCGATCAATTAAAAGTAGAAAATTTAAATGGCACTTTAAATATTGGTTTAAATCCGTTTTCAGCAAAAGGACAACAAATTGAAGATTTTCAAGTAGATACAGAAACTTTGAAGGTCAATCCTGAAACCGACACAAATCCAGATTTTTACCAAGGCATTCTTCAGGAAATGCATCGCTACTTAGATGAAGAAGCATATAATCGAATTCTCCATTTTGAACAAGAAGAGAGAACGCCACTCGATGAAATGTATCGACAAATGATGGTTGACGACATCAAAAAACAGATGGAGCATAGACTCCCTTATTACTTATCACAAGCGCAATCACATGAAGGGATTTCAACAGATCCAGATTATTTACGAGATATCATTATTCAAGCTATGAAACATGATATCGACAAAGCCTTCCTCTCTTTTATTCAACACATACCGGGCAATTTCCGAAAGGAGTAAGTATGTATGAATGTTAACGTTGTAAATCGTGAATTAAAGGTCGGACAGATTAAAATGAACGGTGTATCGTCGTCCGCACTCTTTTTAATTGGGGATGCAAATTTCCTCATACTATCTTCTATTCTTGATACACCATTCGAAACTGTTACAGAGGGGCCATTTGTACCATTAGTAACAGATGTCCCTCCTACTCCAGGTTAAGGAGACTGAGAAATTATGTTACATCATGTGTCTGTTGTCCAAAATGTTTCTATTATTTCTTTAGGGATTTCTGCCGTATTTCAAGTTGGAGACGCCAATCAAATGGAATTAAAAAGTAGATCTCTTGCCGTCCACCGGGAAATTCCTTGTTATATAAAAGACGAAGGTCGCTTAGACGCATTTGAAATCTTTACAGATGAACACATCACAATCCCAAAACGAACGACAGACGTGACATTAAACATTGTAAATGAATGCCCTTTTATTGAAGTGAATGACGTTGAATTACGAACACTTTTAAATTCCGGTTGCTTTCAAATTGGAAATGTTGATTATGTTTTTAATAACTCTCGTATTATGCAAATTCGCCAATATATTACGGATGAACCTTCCGCTCCATAATTCATATAGTAATTAAAAAGCTTAGTAAAGTAGGTGGATGGTATGCCTTCCGTTGTTGGAAATCTCGTCGTTCAAAACAGTAATGGTTCTTTCAATTTAGGGGATTTTTATAACGTGTCTCCGAAAGAAAATACGAAAGCTTATAATGGTTCCGGAGCTTCCAATGTTGGATTTGTCGTGAATACGTTTAACGGTGTTAGTGCAACAAATACATTTGATTCTGATGTGGCGGATCAAGATCAGATTGGAACAGCGTAAAAAAAGTAGGAGAATATCTCCTACTTTTTTCTTTTACCTCATTTGATATTATCAAAATCTCCACTGTTTACTGTTTCATTTTATTTAAATGATAAACCACTCTCTTCCAAAGCTTTTCTAAGCTTTGGCATCGACGCAGGTCCCATACCATGCAATTTTAAAATTTCTTTCTCACTATACTTTGAGAGTTTTTCTACAGTGTAAATTCCATGATGTTCTAGCGCCCTTCTTGCTGGTGCTGAAAGAAGAGCGAGAAAACCTTCTTTCGGCGCTCTCTCGTTCTCACAGGTTGGGCAAGTTGGACAATCGCTACTTTTGTAGTATTCATGTCCTTTTTCACACGTTCTTAACGTTTTTTCTGTTGCCATTTTCAAGTTCCTTTATTCTTCGATTTTTACAACATGATTACCATCAAAGAAGTATAAACATTTCTCTTTCACAGGGTGTTGTAAGCTTTTCTCGAGCGCTTTTGCATATAACGAAAGTTGCACTTTATATCGCTCTTCTAAAATTGGTTTCGCTTGATCAAATCCGCCTGGGAATTTCCCTGCAATCGTATCCGTTTTGAAGTCGATTAACGTAATACCATCTTCCTCTTCGATCATGCAGTCAATAACCCCTTGGACAAGAATGGATTCCCCGCTCTTCCCTTGCCAATCTTGATATGCTTCTTCTGCTGCAAGCATCATCGTAAATGGTACTTCACGCTCAACACTTTTCGCCGCTAATACCCTTTTACCTAGGTCACTGTCAAAGAATGAAATCACTTTTTCAATTGCAATTTCTTCCGCCTGCTCGAATGTTAATAATTCTTTATTTACCATTCCAGCAATTTGCTCCCGAATCACTTCTTCTGTAATCGGCTTCTTCAAATCAACATGCTGCATAACGGCATGTACTGCTGTTCCGCGCTCTGCGTATGTTAATCCCTTTTTCTCCATAAAACGAGGACGTGTTTGAATTGGTGCACGTAATTTTTTAATAAAGGCGTTATCGCTACCTTCTTCAGATTGATAATTTCTCTTTATTTCTGTAACAGACTGTTTCGCACGATGAGATGTTGCTTCCTCATATCCGTACTTCCACATTAATCTATCATACACTTCTTCTTTTCGTTCACTTTGCAGGGGAACAGCTTTTTTCTCACGAAGTGCTTCTAATAATTCTTGTTTCTCTTCTTGAACGGGTTCTGGCGCGAGTAACGTGTTACCGTCAACAACTTCTACTTTCCAGCTCGTGTCGTATCCATAAATTTCATCTGGAATGCTCCCTTGTCCTAATTCAAGAAGTATTTCACTATCACGATGTCTATATAAGGAAGGTGCAATCCAGTCTAAATAACAAGACGCTCCGGCACGTATATGATCTGGTAATAACCATTCACTATGCTCCCTCGCATCCAGCCATTTTTCCATTTCTTTATTTGCATCCTTAACCGTTCCAATTAAAATTAACTTCTCTTTTGCACGTGTTAACGCTACGTATAATACACGCATTTCTTCCGCGATTAATTCCATTTTCATTTTACGCTTAATCGCAAGTTGCGATAATGTCGTATATTTAATTCGTTTACGAGGATCGATAAATTGCGAACCAAAACCGAAGTCTTTATGCAGTAAAAAACGCTTCATTAGGTCTTGTGTATTAAAGCGGCGACCTAGTCCAGCTACGAATACGACTGGGAACTCAAGTCCTTTACTTTTATGAATTGTCATAATGCGAACGACATCTTCTTGTTCACCTAAAGCTCTCGCCGTACCCATATCATCACCGCGTTCTAAAATACGCTCAATAAAGCGTAAGAAGCGGAATAGTCCTCTAAACGATGTTGCTTCATATTGTCTTGCGCGGTCATATAGTACACGCAGGTTTGCTTGCCTTTGCTTTCCAGCTGGTAAACCACCGACAAAGTCATAATAACCTGTCTCACCGTACACTTTCCAAATTAAATCAGAAAGAGACTGTTGGCGCGCGAATTCACGCCATCCTTGCAGTAAGTTGTAGAACCATTCTAATTTGTCATGTAGTTCTTTTTCTTCTTCAAGCGGTGCCCCTTTTAAGAAGGAGCTCATTACTTCATAAAACGAGCCTTTCTTCCCATGAGCACGAAGCGTTGCAAGTTCTTCATCATTTAATCCAACGATTGGTGAACGAAGTACTGCTGCAAGCGGAATATCTTGCATCGGATTATCGATCACGCGGAATACGTTCATCATTATATTTACTTCTGTCGCTTCAAAGTAACCAGTCGCAAGATCAGCGTATACTGGAATTCCTTGCAATTTTAACTCTTCCATAATTTGCGGTGCCCACGGCATGGAGCGAAGTAAAATAACGAAGTCGCGGTATTGTACAGGGCGCATACTATCCGTTTTACGATCATACACTTCATAACCTGAATCGACCATCGCTTTAATGCGCTGCGCCATAAGACGAGCTTCAAGCTGCGCTTTTTCTACTTCCGCACCTTCTTCTCCATCTATTACCTCTTCTTCCGTTTGCTGAATACATAATAGCTCAGCCGCTACATCTTCACCTTCTGGATAACTAGCACCTAGCTTTAATTCAGCGTCAGCATCGTAATCAATTTCCCCAACTTCTTCGCCCATAATTTGTTTAAAAATAAAGTTCGTACCCGCTAACACTTCATGACGACTACGGAAGTTTTTCGCTAAATCAATCTTCATTCCGCCGCCTAATCCTTCTTGCGTGAAGCGTTTATACTTTCCTAAGAATAATCCTGGTTCTGCTAGTCGGAAACGATAGATCGACTGCTTCACGTCACCTACCATGAACAAGTTTCCTTCACTCTCAGAATCTTTCGTTACAAACTTAATAATCGATTCTTGTACGAAGTTCGTATCTTGATATTCATCGACTAATACTTCAGCAAATTTATTGCGATATTGAAGCGCTACTGCTGATGGCTTCATTTCACCATTTTCACTTTGTTCACTTAAAATTTGTAAACAGAAATGCTCTAAATCTGTGAAATCGACCATTCCTTTATCTCGCTTCATCGCTTGGAAACGCTCTGTAAATACTTTTACGAGCTGAACAAGCTTTTCTAATACAGGATGCATATCTTGAAAATCTCGTAAGAAACTTTCAGGTTTGCGACTAAATAGCTCTTCTTGTAATTTCTTCACTTCATCTTTCGCTTTATTACGAAGAGAGTCTACTTGTTTGACAATATCCTCGTTGTAATCGCTTTTCTTAATACGCTTTAACGTTTGCCACGATACGTTTTGCATCGCTTCATACACGCTTGTCCATGACTCACGAGCAGCTGATGATAACGTTCCAAGTAAAGCTAAATCCGCTTGCAGTGTTTCAACGCGAGGCGCTGGACCGTCAGGGAGCATTGCGAGCTCTGTCGCTTTACGAATATGCTGTTCTGCTGTTTCAAGTTGGAATTTCACATCTTCTAATAAGTAGGAAGCGTACACTAAATCTTCAATTGTCTTTCCTTCCACATCGTATGCTTCTACTAATTTATCAAGCCATTTTTCCGGATTTGGATGTGCTCTTGATTCTGTATGAAGCGCTAAAATCATACGTTGTAAATCATCGTCACTACGGTCACTCGTATAACGATCAACAAGTTCAAAGAATATCGTATTATCTTCAATTCCATACTCTTCTTCTAATATGTCATCTAGCACTTCTTCTTTTAATAGTTCATTTTCTGTTTGATTCGCTATGCGGAAACGAGGATCAACATCAAGCATGTAATAGTATCCTCTAATAACTTGTAAACAAAAGGAATGGATCGTTGAAATGGAAGCTTTATTTAATAAGCTCAGCTGCTTTCGGATGTGCTGAGAGCCAGGCTCATCAATTAATACTTTTTCTAACGCTTCCCCAATTCTGTTTTTCATCTCTTGCGCCGCTGCATTCGTAAATGTTACAACGAGCAGGCGGTCGACATCGACTGGATTTTCTTCATTTATAATCTTTTTAATAATACGTTCAACTAATACTGCTGTTTTCCCTGAACCAGCTGCTGCCGCGACTAAAATATCACGTCCGTTCGCTACAACGGCTTTCCACTGGTCATCTGTCCATTGACTACCTTCTGGTTTTTTAGGCCAATTTTCCATCATTCTCCGCCAACCTCCTCTCTAATTTTCTCCATCGCTTCACTATCTTTCATATCTTTTAACGTACGGAACTGGTTATCTTCAAGTGATTCATCGAACTGGCAAACAGATTTGAAGTTACAGAACGTACACGCCGCTTTATTCCCCTTTTTGTAAGGAGCAATATCGATAACGCCTTCTGTAATGTCTTTTCCGATATTTTCAAACGTATGGTGTACGTATTTTTGCAGGACGTTAAACTCTTGTTCACTTGCAATACTTGAACGCGCACTAAAACTACCGTCTTTTTTCAGACCAGCAGAAATAATATCAGAGCTTCCTGTTGAAAGTTTATTATCCATTAAACGAACAACGTCAGCATCTCCTAGTACGAGACCTTTCATTTTGAATTTCTTTAAAATTTCCTTTTCAATTTCTGCTTCAGATGCGTCACCTTTTACCTCCACAATTGGGTTATGAATGTGGAAATACAATACACCAGCTGGTGATGCCGTGCCGCCTTTTTTCATCCACGTATGCGCATTTGAAGTAACAACATCTAAATACGTTAACATTTGAAGTGCTAATCCGTAATACACTTCCGTTAAGTCTAACGCTTTTGAGCTTGATTTATAGTCAATAATACGTAGGAATGTTCCGTTTTCATCTTCTGCCTTATCAACACGGTCAATACGGCCAACTACTTCCATCTTCACACCATTTGGTAATGAGAATTCCATTGGCGGAAGCGATCCTGTACCGCCCATACCGAATGGTACTTCTAAATCAACTGGTACGAAACCACTCGATTTCGCGTGCTCACGAAGAATGATTGACGTACGGAAAATGATTTGTTGTAGTTTTTGTTTTAAATAGAAATGACGGTTTGAACTTAATAAAATTTGTCTTTGTAATAACGGTGCAATTTCTTCTATTACTACAGCAGAAAGATGCTCACACTCTTTTATTGATAAATCCGCCCAAGTACGGTTTTCACGTAATAGCCTGTCCGCAATTCTCTTCAGTGCTGCATGGAATAGTTCCCCAATATCTGGCGCATCCAGTTTGAAAATATCACGCTCTCTTAACGATAAACCGTGCTGCGCAAAATGAGCGTACGCACAACGGTTAAATAATTCCATACGAGAAACGCTTCCTTTTATTTTGTCTCCATATAAATCTCTACTTACAGCTGTACTTAGCTTTTGCGCACGATTTCGGTAGAATAAGCTTGATAATACGCGGCTACTTTTTTGCTTCCATTCATCTGAAGTAACGTAGAAATTATATACATCCCACCAAAAGTCTAAGTTGCCTTCAAATCCATATCGCTTCCATGTTTGAAGTTGCTGCATAACATATGACAACGTTACTTCTGGTGTTGCTACATATGAAATTTGTTCCGAACGTGATAAATCATTTACGTCGTTCGTAATAAATGTATCTTTCACATCAGGGAACATTCTTTTTATTTTCTTAATAAAGCTAGAAGCAAGTAACGTCTTTCCTTCCTCATCTGCAAGCGGGCATGAAATGTATAATTTCTCAGTTGCTCTCGTTACCATTTGGTACATAACAAACTGTTCTTCTAATAAAGTTTGTCTCGTCGTTGGTGCGAGTTCAATACCTGCAGCGCTAAGAACATCTCTTTCTTCATCAGAAAGCATACCTTCATCCATCGGTGCTGCTGGAATCACACCTTCATTCACTCCAATGACGAATGTTGCTTTCACATTTGATAATCTAGAACGATCAATATTCGCAATTAACACTTGGTCTAATGACGGCGGAATATTTGCGAATTGAAGCGCCTCAAGACCTGTCGACATAACGTCTGTGAACATAGAAAGTGACATTTTTTCTTCGCCAAGCATCTCAACAAACGTATCAAGAAGACTCATTACTTCTTCCCATACTTGTTCATGATCTGTCGCAAATAAGAAATCTCCGCTCTCTTCTGCACGAATACGTAATGCTTCTAATTTTTTCGGAACGTCAAGCTCTTCTAAAAATAAGTAAACAGCTTCGCACATTTGCATAACCGTTCCCGCACGCTTCAGTCTTTTTTGCATACGAATAACGGGCGTTCTTACAACGTCACGCAATCGATTTATTTTCTCTTCCATTTCACGTTCGCTGTCTGTAATCATCCCGTTCGTATCGTCAAGAGAACGATAGCGGCGATACATCCACGGATCCTCAGAAGTCCATCTTTTCCCTTGTACACCGTATGCTAAACAGTAGTTTTCAAACTCATCCATCTCTTCGCGCATCGTTTCTTTTCTTACGTCTAATGGATATAAAAGCTCTGTTTTCACGCAGCGAAATACTGCATCATAACGCCAATTCCCGCTAATAATCTCGAGTGCAGAACGAATGCATTCTACTAACGGATGATGTGACATCGGGCGTTTTTCATCGATAAAGTGCGGGATATTATAATCTGTAAATAGAGTCCGCATTACATCGTAATAACTTTCTCCGTTACGAAGAAGAACTGCAATATCTCGGTAACGATAGTCTTCATCTGCCACAAGCCTACGAATTTCACGAGCAACGCCTTCTACTTCCGCTCGTAAATTCGCGGCTGTATGAATCGTTACACTTGCTTCCCCGTTAAATTTCTCATTCGGACGCGCTTCATAATGAGCTTCTAAATGCGCTAATGCTGGAGAATGAAAACGCGGTTGTTCCATAAGTGGAATCGTTTTTTCAATTTCTATTTTCTCTTCACGCGCTACTTGTTTTATTTTTTCATACGTTAACGTCGTTTCATAAAATAAATCTAGTTCATTTACTGGCTGCGCTAACGTTTTTTCATCTAGCGTTAACGTGATTGTCACTCTCGCTCCGCAAATCATAAGCTGTCTTACAATTTCTAGTTCTTGCGGTGAAAACGAATGGAAGCCATCTATATAAATTTCAGCTCCCTTTACATATTCAGACTGCGGAAGCTTTTCCACTAGCAATTGCAGATAGTCTTCTGAATCTAAGTACTTTCCGATTAAAGCACGTTCAAAATCATCATATAATAACTGTAAATCATACACTTTATTCGCTAATAGCTTTTGTTCGGCACTGCTACTATGCGCATCTAATTGTTGCCACATTTCATATACGTTTGATGGCGTCACGTTATATCGTTTAAACTCCGCAATCATACTGCCAAGATGTTCAAAGAAACCATTTTGCTCCGCTGCTTTTTGGAATACCGATAATCCATCTTTACGAGACTCTACAATTTTACGAAGTAACATATGTACGCCCGCTTCATCAATGTGAAGACGACTCGCTCCGCCAACTTCTTGCAATACTTTCCACGCTAATCGTGAAAAACTAAAAACTTGTGCCCGAATAGAACCTCTAACATCCTCACTACCAATTAACGCCTGCTGCGTTTGGAATGTCATCTGTTCTGGCACAAGATATAATATTGTTTCCCCTCTTGGGCGCTGCTTTAACTCTTCTTGCACTTCGTGTAAACAAAGTGTACTTTTTCCACTTCCCGCTCTACCAATCACAAATCGAAGTGACATGTAACCCCACCTTTCACTTACATAACGAACGTTAGTTTGCTACTATAATTGTATTATAGGACACGAAAAAAGACAAACGGAGTAGTTTGTCTTTTTCTATACTTCTACCTATTATATCAACCTTTTGAAAAATTCGTTTGCACTTCTTGAATTGGCCAATATCGTAAATCAACTTTACCGACAACTGTATCAGCTTTTACAAAACCAAAATGTCTACTATCCCAGCTCCCGAGGCGGTTATCACCTACTACAAAAATATATCCAGGTGGCACCGTTTTTTCCTTCGTTAACTCTTCTAGCGTAAAATCACCTGTTAGTTGTCGTCCATTTATCTCTTTCTTATATTTCTCTAGATAAGGTTCATCCACGAATTGTCCGTTTATATATAGTTTATCATGCTTATATTCAATATGGTCCCCAGGTAAACCGATAATTCGTTTTACGTAGTCCTCTTTTTTGTTCGCATGAAATACAACAACATCAAACCTATTCAAGTCCCCCACTTGATAACTCACCTTATTTACAACGAGCATATTGCCATCTTGCAATGTCGGCATCATTGACTTCCCCTCTACAACATACGTTGAAAAGAAAAACGTTCGAAAAAATACAGCTAATAATACACCAATTAAAATTGTTCGTATCCACTCTATGCCTTCTTTTTTCAAAGTTTTCTTCATCCGCTTCTCCCCTTATCCTTTAATAATGAAGCTTTCCTTTACAAAGAAGACTTATTCTTAATGCAGTTCTAACTTTACTTCAATTTTCTTGCCGACATACCATAAAATAAAAATACCAATCGCTACAATGACTGATTTCACCGGATTATGAATAAATGACATTAAATCATGACCGATATACGTTAAAATAAAAATCATCACAAGCTTTCCGAACGCGAGCGCAAGACCAAACTGTTTTACACTAATGCGCGATAGACCAGCGACAACATTTATAAGCGCAGACGGTGTAAACGGAAAACAAAAGATGACGAAAATCGGCGCGAACCCTTTCCTTTCAATCCATCCCATTGCCTTTCGTACTTTCTCATGTTTATTCACAAAAGAAAAGAAACGACTTCGGCCAAAATGGCGGATTATGAAAAAAACAAGTAAGGCACCCATTACTGATCCAAGCCAAGAATAAAGAAAACCGAGCCAAAATCCAAATGCAACAGCATTCGCCAGTACAAATACGATAAGTGGCAATGCTGGAATTAGCGCCTCTATCATCGGTAGCCCAATACCAAGAAGTGGTCCGAACGCTTTATAGCTTTCAACAATATGATCCATATTTTCTGGTGAAAAATACTCTTTGATTGTCTGAAAATCCATTCTACACTTTACCCCTTTACTCTAAGTACTACCTCTACTGTATCATTGCCTATATGAAAGAGGAAATGGTAGATACGACATATGGAGATGTAATTATTAAGTTTCCATATCTTTCATGAGAATTCCTTCATTATTATGCTATGATAATCTATCAATATTCGACAATATTTAGAAAGGAATGATATACATAGTGACAATCAGTATTTTTCAAAAATAAATTTGCTGTGCATAATGCTATTTTATATCAACAATACACCCTATAAATAAAAAAGAGTTTGACCCGAGTAGCTATTCAGCTACTTTTGGGTCAAACTCTTTTTGAACTTCAATATAATCTTAATAATAAAATTTAATAATTCTTTTTATCCTTAAGAAAAAGAATTACAGAAATAATCACTAGAACAATAACTATGGTATCTAAAACATATGATACCGTTGTACTTAAACTCATTAATTTCATATTTATAAGCCCTGCATACAAACCTACAAATATCATTAATAAATCGTATATCTTTTTTAATTTTAAGTAACGAATTACAAAAAACACTGAAAAACTAAAGAAGAAAATCGTACTGATGATAGTCATATTTCACTCCTATATCATTATTCAAAACAAGCAGAATAAATACTTCCTAAAGCAAAGAAATCTAGCAACGCTTGTTTAGCTTCTAGTCCTGCTGCACTTGCTGCTTTTTTCACTGCAGAAGTTGCGGCTGCTTTTTTACTTTGTCCACTAGCTCTAGCTGCATTATATGCTGGAATCAATTTATTCACAAATGTTTTTGCCCCACCTAGTGCTTGTAATGCACTTTTAATTTTTGTAAGCTTAGTAATTGAGAATACATTAGAAACTAATGCAAACCCGACAGCTGAAACACAACCTGCCACCCCATATGCTACAGCTTCATCATTCTCAATAGCATCCATAACTTGGAATAAGCCATCATAATTATTTTCCGCCATCCACTGATTTACAGAATCACTACCTTCTGCTAATACACTATCAGGAATTGATTCAATAACACTTAACACCTTAAATGCT
Organism: Bacillus sp. (in: firmicutes); assembly: GCF_031983925.1. Lineage (NCBI taxonomy): Bacteria > Bacillati > Bacillota > Bacilli > Caryophanales > Bacillaceae > Bacillus > Bacillus sp. (in: firmicutes). The sequence continues at coordinate 37,339 of NZ_DALYZR010000015.1, forward strand.
TTGTCCATTTCAGCCTTCTCTTCTAATGAATAAGTTGGTGGATTAATTTCTGCCGCACTTACAGAAGTTGTATTTGCTAGACTTCCACCTAAAATTGCAGCTGAGAGCATTAACGCTGTACATTTAAATAGTTTCTTTTTCATCACAATTTCCCCCTATTAAACTGACATAACGTCGTTTTTAATATTTACCAAGTTACTTCATCTTGGTTTCTATACATAACTATATTAAAAACAATGTAAGTTTCATACGAAGAGTTTATTGTATTTTTCCGAAATACAAGTTTCGGAAAAATACAAATTTACTTTTCTACATCATAATAAAGGGAATGAAAAAGTAAACTTGTAGGAAAACAAGAAAAAGAAGTGATTGAAGGTTATTTCAACAAACTAAATTTTTGATCTTTTATTACATATATCACAAATTAATTTTAGATAATATCCCCAGAGACTTTGCTTTTTCTACAGCCTCTACCCTAGAAGATACTCTTAACTTATTAAATAGCTCCGTTAACGTATATTCTATAGAGCGTTGGCTTAAATTCAATGTTACTGCAATATTTTTATTAGTCATTCCTTGCTGTACAAAAATTAAAACTTCTCGCTCTCTTTGAGTTAAAGTAATAGGAATTTCATTTATTTTTTCAGATTGTAACACTGATTTTGCTGAAAACTGCTGAATTCGCAATTGCCTAAATAAGCCTAATGGAATAACCACTTCTTTTCGTTTAGCACAACGAATCGTAGTTATCATCTGTTCTTTAGACGCAGTTTTACTGATAATTCCAGAAATATTATTTTCTAGAAGTAGATTAAAATGCGGCTCTATGTCAAAACCTGTATAAATTATTATAGCAGCATCCGGATCATGCTTTAAAATCCCCTTTGTAACTTCCAACCCATTTAAATTAGGCATAAATAAATCCACTAAATAAACATCATATTTTTTTTTAGTAATACAACTTAAATATTCAGCACTGTCAAACAAAACATCTGCACAAATATCTTCTGTTTCTATGAGTGCCTTTGTTCCCATTCCAACAGCCATATGGTCATCTATAATAAGAACCTCTATCATTTCCATCCTCCTATTAACAATTTTTTGCACATCACATATAGTCTTTAATTAAATTTAATATCTATCTCTAATCCTTGACCTATATTCGAGTTTATTTTTTATTTCCCCATTTAAGCTTTTTACCCTAGTAACAACCCCTGATATTCCCATGGTTGTATAGGATTCAGTTATTGCACTTATTTTCATTCCGATACCGTCATCTTTATATACAAGATAAATCGATTCCGCTTCCTCGAACACATATAGATATACAACAGAAGCTTGCGAATGCTTTAATGCGTTATTTAACAACTCTTGTATAATTCTATATATAGCATTTTCATACTCTAAATTTCTCATATTAAACTTTTCTTGAATGTCATAATTCAAATGAAAATTCGCCTCGAAACTTATCTTTTTAAACAATCGCTGAAGTGATTGTTGCAAACCTAACTCCTTTAGAAATGGAGGTCTTAAATTGTTGCATGTTTCTCGAACAATATATATTTGATCCATTAATTCCTCTTTGATTTCATCTAATACTTCTACTACTTTTTCATCTACAAATAATTCTTTATATCCTTCCATTTTTCGATACAAACGTAACTGATCTTGTAAAACGCCATCGTGAATATCCCGAGACAAATCCCCTCGCTCCTTTTCACTTATCATTACAGATAAACGAGCAAATCGATTGACATACTCTTTTTCTGAATTTTCACGAGATATTTCATCCATAAAATCTTCTAAATTTTTGGCAGCTTCAAATTGCAAATGGATATAATTTGAAATTGTTTCCAACCATAAAATCTCGTCAATACTTAAACTCTCTCTATCACAAATTAATACTACTTTACTTGCATTTAAATCTGAAACCACAACGATAAAATATCCTTCTATCCATATCACGGATCCTACTGTGAATTCGCACCACTTTACTTTTTTTAATACCTCATAATTTAGCGACACTTTTCCCTCAATAGGTTCTATTTCTTGGTTGGCATTATTAATTTGTAGAAAAATTATTTCCTTTATCGCTAATACGTCTATAAACTCTCGTTTAATTACTTTTATTAAATCAGATTGTTTGTACTCACTTTTCATTTGATGAAGAAATCTATTTAAACTATTTGAATAAATTTTCTTATGGTCATATAAGACCTTACGAAACTTAAAATCTAAATAGTCTTTAAAATAATAACTCACAATAATAAAAATAAAAGTAACAATATTTACTTGAATAAAATCTAATACATTTTCCAACTCAAACTTCTTATCAAAAACAATTATTTCCATTATCAATATTAATCCTGAAACAATCAATGATACAAATAAGTAATATTTAAATCTACTAATGATAAAATTCACATCAAATAAATCCCTTGAAATCAATAAATAAAAAAATAAGTTGGAATGAATAAGAAAAATATTATAGATATTTCAAATTCTATTAATTCTTTCCCTAAAAATAAGCTGGGAATAACAAAAAAGAATATAAACGGTATTAAAGAAATCAAAAAACTAATAATAATAGCTTTAATAAACTCCAATTTTACATTTTGTTTATTCCGAAAAATAAAGCGCACTAAGAGAAACATTATAGTAAATAACAATATTAAAAAGGTAATTCCGTTTATTAATGAACCTAATCTATTATAAAAAAATCGCAGTGCATTCGTTGATATTAATAGAATAATTACAGTTTTTTGCAGAAAATTAAGGGTTTTAGCATTGATAATCCTCTTATTCCTATTGTTAAAATACGCATTTAAAAATAATAGGAATAACACTAGGGAGTAATTGAAGCTACTTGACATAACAATCATACCTAATACATCCATTCTCCCATAGGCAATTGAGCTAATATATGTCAGGCTAAACAATGTAAGGAATTGCAACAAGTAGTTAGACCAATCATTATTTTTTCTACCGTTATAAATTATTATAAATAGACAACTACTAATAAATATTAAGTAATATAACAACGGCATAAACAAATGATATGTAAATTGTTTATCACCCTTTTCATACATTACATTATATTTCCTTTCAGTTTCACCTTGTTGAACATGAATAGTTTGTACCTTTTCCACTCTAGAAAACATGTTTACAGATGAATTGAATTCCGGGGGTTCTCTATCTAAATTCTTTATAATATCTCCCCTCTTAATTCCTTGTTTTGCAGCCCATTTATCATCATCCAAATCTACTATTTGATAATTTCCATCTATCTTCTCTACTTCAATTCCCAGCATTGGATATTTAACAATAATAGTCGAAAAATAAACTACTAATAAAAAAGAAATAAGTATAAAATTTATTTCTTTTTTATAACTATGGATATTTTTCATCAAAACCCTCCCAGAATAAGAAATCTTGCCGAGTATACAACAAAAAAAGGAGTTATCAATATAACTCCTTTTCAGAACTGCATTTGTTTATGGCCATAACATATTACGCAGTGTAGGCAGCGCCACTACTAATACAACAAAGCTAGAAGTCATATACTTGAAATATAAATTATAATTAACTTTTTTCATAATTAATACCCACTTTCTATTTTTTAATTCTATAATTTGAAATCGACATAATCTCTTTTAATATTATATTATAAAAAAATATATATTCTCCCGAAAAATATATGCGTCTTTCCGAAATACTTTTTTCGGAAAGACGCATATATTAAAAGACCCCATACTATATTTTAAACTACTTCTAAAATCCCTTTTTACAGATCCTCTTCTCTAACAAAATACACTTTCTCATAAGCTGGTCTTAATGTTGATTCATCCCTTTGATCAACCTCTTTAAAACAAGGATTCCCTTGTTTTTTCCTACGATCTTCATACTCCGTTCGCAATTTCGCAGTACGATTTTGTTGATTTTCAAAACTAGTTTTCGATATCTCTAACTTCACCGCAAAGCCATTTATAAATCTAATAATAAGGTTTCCATCTTTTAATTCTTTATTGCTTTCAATATAAAAATGAGATAACCACGCGCACTCTTTTCTAGAATACGAATAGGTAGGGAAAAAATAAAGTTGATCGGTCGGACTAATTGCAATTGGTGCTTTATGTGTAATATGAGTTAACTCTTTCGTTCCTTCTTTTCTGCCTAAGAAACTAGAACCATGCTTGCGACAACTTCTTTCTATAATATCTAGAGGTTTTTGAAATACGAAAAAAGAGTCTTGCACCTCAACAACTCGCGTAACAATTTTCTTTTCACTGAGAATTACAGGAAGTAAGGCCATTGTATTTTTATTTACAACATAGTTTTCGACGTAGCGTTCTACTTTACTTTCCATATTCCACTATCTCCTTTTTTCTATTTATATTAGCAGCTGCATGTATAATTTTAGCATCTATGAAAAGGAAATGGCTTACAGATTCCGCTTTTTTACAATACTTTATTATTTGTCAAATACCTTTTAAATTATAAAATAAAAATATATTGTTTTTACAATAATAAACCTATACAAAATCTATTTATACTACCTATAAATATTTACAACTACTTCCTCATTTCGCATCATTAAGACAATTAACTTTGCTATAATAAAAATAAAAATCCACTATATGGAGGTCCACTATGGAAGAAAAAGAAAGCCAGCCAACAATTCAAATGAAAAATAGTAGTATTGTGATTGTGAAAAACTCAGCTAGTATTATATTTGGGCTATTTTTCATTCTCTTATTCTTTGCAAGGCCTTTTCGTAAATCGAAATGCTCTGAATGTAAAAAACGAGAGAAGAAAAAGGTTGAAAAAGAAAAGTAAAAGGCTTTCCATTTCGGAAAGCCTTTTACTCTTCTTCATATTTTCTTCCAAGTGTCCCTATACCCCCTTTATTTTAATATTATTACATAGTAAAAATATGATAAAAAAATTATCGACTACATTAAAAAATACTTGCACGTGTTACCCGTTTTTATTTTTTATTAAGAACTTCAACTTTATACATCACTAGCAACTTTTTAACTCGTTAAATCTGCAATATAAGTTTTGTATATAATTCCACTTCAAAACACAAAATATGTAAGTGATTATTTATGATTACATTAGTTTTTTATCTAATTCCAAAAAGGAGCTGTATAATATGGAGAAAAAAAGTCTATTAAGCCAACAGATTAATAGCGTCCCATCAGATGCTCTGAATACCCCTAGTAAGGAGCAAGAACAAATGTTAGAAACATCATCTCAAGACGAACAAACTTCTAACAACAACAATGCTAACAAAAAAGATGTTACTCAAAGCCTATATGGCGCAGATTTACCCATTTCAGATGTAGACAGAACAACAAATAAAGTGAACCTTTAATCAGTGGGGGTTTTGTTCATCCCCCACTGATTATTAGTTGAACCAATCGGACTTTTACGGACAGTTGATCCCCCACCTAACTTCTTTGCTTCCACTGAATTTTGAGGTGGGGGTCTTACTGCCCGTTAACGCGGGATAAAAAATGAATTGTAAAGAAAAAAATTAAGAACAAATAAACTTAATACTTTCTTATTTATAAAGTGAAACTTTAATCAGCCCTCAACAATTGGGCGTTAACAGGGAGTTGGTCTCCCGCCGAATTTTAAGATGGAAAGACTTTCTCCACAACAAAAAAAGGATGGCAGCTGCCATCCTTTTTCCATAATAAACTATAAAATTATAGTTTGATTACGTTTTTAGCTTGAGGTCCACGGTTACCTTCTTCGATTTCGAAGCTAACTTTTTGACCTTCTTCTAGAGATTTGAAACCTTCAGTTTCGATTGCAGAGAAGTGTACGAATACGTCGTTTTCGCCTGGAACTTCGATGAAACCGAAGCCTTTTTCGTTGTTAAACCATTTTACTTGTCCTGTTACTGCCATGATTATTTCCTCCTAAGAAAATACATTTTTTTAAATTTTTAGTTTTCCTATCTAAAAAAAGAATCCACACATTATCAAATACGAAACATAAACTAGTTCTCACATACTTTTTCTCGTTCGTTTTCAGCACTTGATAATATATGGATTGCTTAATTTAACTATTCAACTGACACTATCATAGCATACTTAAAATAAAATGTACAATCTTTTTTGAAAATAGAATTTCTAATTTTTAGTATTTCTTATAAAATATAATTATCTCTATCCAAAATAAGGAGGAGTTTATGACCAATAAAATCCCTAGAAAAACATTAAAAAGAATTGAAGAGGATATTGAAAAGAATAATCTTGGAAAAGCAAGAGATAGATTGCATGGCCTCATCTTTACATACCCAAATGAATTACATCTTCGAAAACAACTCGGAGATATTTATTATAAATTACAATATCCAGAAATGGCTGGACGTTACTGGTATCTAGAGAAGCATAAAACAGATATTATGCATGAATCATGTTTATTATTTGAAAAATCAATGGGAAATAATCCTCATCATATTGCACGTGCTTTAAAGTTTAAAGGCGATTCTAACCATTTAAAAGGTTTGTATAAAGCTCAACCGTTATCTTCCGTGCAGATGAAAGTAGCAGAGGAGCTAATTTATGATTATAAAGAAACATGGCAAGATAAGCTAGTTCCTTTTGGCTGTCTAGCATTGCTTGCTTCCCTTCTCTTTTCTACCATTGTTGGTCTATTCACTATTTGGAATTGGATTTTTTAATCACAGGGGGAATTTTCACATGTCAAACTACGCCAAAGAAGAAAAGCTTACAGGGGGAAACGTCTCAAACGTATATCGTTCTAAAAATACTGTTCGACGAGAATTGAAGCCAGACAGTGCAAAAGTTCATAAGTTATTACAGCATTTAGAAAACAAAGGTTTTCATTACGCACCAAAGTTTTTAGGTATAGATGAGAAAAATAGAGAGACTTTATCTTTTATTGAAGGAGATGCTGGAAATTATCCTTTAAAAGAATATATGCGATCTAATGATGTGTTAAAAGAAATAGCAAAGATGCTTCGCCTTTATCATGATGCGGTAAGTGACTTTCCGTTATTAGATGATTGGAAACCTATGGACCATACCCCAAATAACATTGAGGTTTTATGCCACAATGATTTTGCCATATATAACATTATATTTAATAACGAGAAACCAGTAGGTATTATTGATTTCGATGTTGCTGCTCCTGGCCCAAGAATTTGGGATATCGCTTATACGCTTTATACTTGTGTGCCTTTAAGTAGAGTGTATTATACGGAATCAGGCGAGGCAATTCGTTATGAATCAACACAACATGCTGATCGTATAAAAGAAAGAGTGCAATTGTTTGTTCAGTCCTACGGGAAAAGTATGGACGAAGATTACTTAGGAATGGTACTACTACGCCTAGAAGCGTTATGTACGTATATGAAAAGAAAAGCGCAAGAAGGTGACTTGAATTTCCAAAGAATGATTGATGAAGGACATTTAGAGCATTATGAAAAAGATATGAAGTTTATTCGTGATCATGGAGCTGAGTGGATTTGATCATATTGTCTTTTTTTGTCGGTAAGTCGATATTTTTTGTCGAATCGTCGATATATTTGAAAAATCGTTGATATATTTTCATTTACTCTCGAATCGTGCGAAAAATAATAAGGGGCATCCTTCAAAAAGGGGCCCCTTCCTTTTATTTCGTAAATTGTGCTTCTTCTGTAGATCCTTTTAATGCTGTCGTTGATGAAGTACCGCCTGTAATCACCTGTGCTACTTCATCAAAGTAACCTGTTCCTACTTCTCGTTGATGGCGAGTTGCAGAGTAGCCGTGTTTTTCTGCTGCGAATTCCGCTTGTTGTAGTTCAGAGTACGCTGCCATGCCGCGCTCTTTATAGCCGCGTGCTAATTCGAACATGCCGTAGTTTAATGAGTGGAATCCAGCAAGTGTTACGAACTGGAACTTATAACCGTAAGATGCGATTTCTTTTTGGAAGCTCGCAATTGTTTTCTCATCTAGTTTTTGTTTCCAGTTAAATGAAGGTGAACAGTTGTATGCAAGCAATTTCCCTGGATGTTCTTTATGAATTGCTTCCGCAAATCGTTTTGCATCTTCTAAATTTGGTTCAGACGTCTCGCACCAAACAAGGTCTGCATAAGGAGCGTATGCTAAACCACGTGCAATTGCTTGATCAAGGCCCGCCTTCGTACGATAAAATCCTTCTGGTGTTCTTTCTCCGGTAATAAACGCTTTATCAACAGGATCGATATCGCTCGTAATTAAATCTGCTGCATCCGCATCTGTTCTTGCAACGATAATTGTCGGCACTCCCATTACGTCTGCCGCCAGGCGTGCCGAAATTAAATTACGCACCGCTGTTTGCGTCGGTAGTAATACTTTTCCGCCTAAATGACCGCATTTTTTCTCTGAAGATAATTGATCTTCGAAGTGCACACCTGATGCGCCTGCTTCAATCATACCTTTCATCAGCTCAAATACGTTTAATTGTCCGCCAAATCCAGCTTCTGCATCTGCTACAATTGGCACGAAATAATCTGTATCACCGCTTCCTTCCATATGCTGAATTTGATCCGCACGTTGCAGTGTTTGATTAATTCGTTTTACTACAGCAGGTACGCTGTTCGCTGGATATAAACTTTGGTCTGGATACATATGTCCAGAAAGGTTCGCATCCGCCGCTACTTGCCATCCACTTAAATAAATTGCTTTTAACCCAGCTTTTACTTGTTGCATCGCTTGGTTTCCTGTTAATGCGCCAAGTGCGTTAATATAATCTTCCGTATGAAGCGACGCCCAAAGCTTTTCAGCACCGCGGCGCGCTAATGTATGCTCAATATCAATTGATCCACGCAGGCGAATTACATCTTCTGCCGAATATGGACGTGTGATCCCTTTCCAACGCGTATCTAGTTCCCAGCTCTCTTGTAATTTCTCGATTCTTTCGTTTTTCATTTGTTCCATCCCCTTTTCACTTTTTATAAAATTTCATAACCCGGTAATGTTAAAAATGGTACAAATTCATCATTCCGAACGAGATTTGTAAATAACGTTGTCGCCTCTTGGAATCTCCCTTTCTTAAAGGCTTCTTTACCAATCTCTCTTTCTATTTTTGCTAACTCTTCTTCTTTTAGCTCTTCCATTAATTCAAGTGTAATATTACGGCCATCATTTAATTTTCCACCTTCATGGCGAATCCATTGCCATACTTGTGCCCTAGAAATTTCTGCTGTTGCTGCATCTTCCATTAAGTTATAAATTGGTGCTGCTCCCCGGCCGCTTAACCAAGATGCAATATATTGAATACCTACGCTAATATTCAGACGAAGACCCTCTTCTGTAATCGTTCCCACTGGTACTTCTAATAAATCCTTTTCTGTAACATGTATTTCTTCACGTTTTCTAAAAATTTGATTCGGCGTTTTCATAATGTGATTAAATACTTCCATCGCGACTGGTACAAGTCCCGGGTGGGCAACCCAAGTCCCATCATGACCGTCTAAAGCTTCGCGCTCCTTATCCGCACGCACTTTTTCAAAAGCTGCTTCATTCGCTTCTGGATTGTTTTTAATTGGAATTTGTGCTGCCATTCCTCCAATAGCTGGTGCATTACGACGGTGACACGTTTGAATGACTTTCAAAGAATACGCGCGCATAAACGGCGCCGTCATCGTGACTTGCGCTCTATCTGGAAGTAAAAATTCATTATGATTACGGAAACCCTTTAAAAAACTAAAAATATAATCCCATCTTCCGCAATTTAATCCAGCAGAATGATCTTTAAGCTCATACAAAATTTCATCCATTTCAAACGAAGCGTGAATCGTTTCCAATAATACTGTTGCTTTAATCGTTCCGTTTGGAATACCGATATATTTTTGAGCAAATACGAAAACATCATTCCATAGCCTTGCTTCTAAATAGCTTTCCATTTTCGGTAAGTAAAAGTATGGACCGCTTCCTTTTGCTAAAAGAGCTTTCGCATTATGGAAAAAATAAAGTCCAAAATCTACTAAGCTACCAGACATATTCTTCCCGTCAACTTGCATATGTTTTTCTTCTAAATGCCATCCTCTTGGACGCACAATTAATACTGCTGTTTTACTATTTAAACGATATTCTTTTCCGTTTTCATTTTTATGTGAAATCGTTCCCTTTACTGCATCTCGTAAGTTTATTTGACCTTCAATTGCATTTTCCCAAGTTGGTGAATTCGAATCTTCAAAATCCGCCATAAAAAGATGTGCTCCTGAATTTAAAGCGTTAATAACCATCTTTCTATCTACTGGGCCAGTAATCTCTACGCGGCGATCCTCTAAATCTTTTGGCAATTTAGCAATTGTCCAATCCGCTTCACGTATGTGCTTCGTTTCTTCTAAAAACTTCGGAAACTCTCCTGCATCAATTCTCTTTTGTTTCTCCGCACGCTTTTGTAAAAGTTCTATGCGGCGCTCATTGAAATTTTCATGTAGTTCCTTTAAAAAACTAAGCGCCTCAGGTGTCAATATTTCGTTGTACGCTGGTAACATTTCTCCCACGAGTGTAACCCGTGAAGTTTGCGTCGACATATTAGCATCCCCTTCTTAAACTGTTTTATAACAGATTTGATTTTATGTTTTATATTATATAACAAATCTTCAGAAAAGGAAGTTTTTTTTGAAAATTTAATCGTTTTTTTTAAAACTGTATTCTTCCACCGGTATTACACATAAAAAAGAAGCCGGTGTTATACAACACCAGCTTCTTGTTCTATTATTTATTCAAAAATTGTTTTAAATAAGAATTGCGCATATTGTTCACGTGTTACTTTCATGTTTGGAGCAAAGTTACCCTTGCCATCTCCTACTGAAATACCATTTGAACCTACTGCATTAATCGCATTTTCTGCCCAATGTCCTTTTGGTACATCTTTAAATCCTTTTGTTTCTTTTACTTCTAACTCATATGCTACTGTAAGCACTTGTGCCATTTCTGCACGTGTTAATGTATCTTTCGGTCTAAAGTTTCCAGTTCCATCACCATTAAAGATACCTAATTCTGTTAATACTAAAATTTCTTCTAAGAACATTGTTGATCTTTCATTAATATCTTTATATGGATTTTCAAGAATATCGCCTTCCTCGAATACTTCACTGAAATCCATTGTGCGATAAATTAAAGCGGCTACTTGTTCACGTGTTACGTTATGTCCAAAACCGAACACACCATTTCCATAACCAAGCATAATTTCTTGTTCTGCTAAAGTTTGAATTGCTTCATAAGACCAATGTCCTGCTGGTACATCTTTAAAGAATGCCTGACTTGCTTGTTGTGGCTTTGCAGCTAATTCAGCTTTTGCTGTTGTCCCTTCAGCACCAAATGCTACTCCACCCATAATTGTTAAAGCTGTTGCTACTTTTAAAACTTTTTTCTTCAAAGTATTCTCTCCCTAAAAAACATATTTTTTTCTAATATAAAGAATTAATGGAAGCGTAACAATATAATTTTCATGTGAGTTTTGTCTAATTTATGAACTATATTTCACATACTTTTATTTACACTTTATTAATAATAAAGTTACTAAACCGTATATTTAAACAATAAAAAGTCACTTTATTCAACCTCTTCTTATCCACTAAATTCGAAAAACTAAATTACGAATAGAAAATCGATATAATTACAAATAATTTTAAATAAGAAAAAAGCGTGGAATTCCCGCGCTTTCTTCTCGATATATATTATATTAATATAACTTAAACATCCTTATATTTTAACTTTCATTCATAATCTTCATCTTTTACTGGAAAATAAAAAACAGCTTTATTTAAAAACGTTGCATATTGCTCACGTGTTACAACTTTATTCGGTTCAAATTTCCCATTCCCTGTTCCTACTATGACATGATTAGACTGTAGTGCACTAATCGCATTTTTTGCCCAATGATTATTTGGTACATCTTTAAATGTATGATTCTTCTTCACCTCAAATGTAAATGCATTCGTAAGAATTTGTGCCATTTCTGCGCGTGTTACTGGTGCAGTTGGTCTAAAGTTTCCTTTTTCATCACCTTTAAAAATACCATGCTCTGTTAATACTAAAATTTCATCCAAAAACATTGTTGCTCTCTCAGAAATATCTTTGTATGGATTTTTTAAAGGTCCTTCCCTTTTCAAATTCAATGTACGATACAGCACTGCTGCTACTTGTTCTCTTGTTACATTATCACCTACACCAAACTTACCATTTCCATACCCTAACATTACTTTATTGTATACTACATCCATTATATCGTCATATGCCCAGTAGTTTACTGGAACATCATCAAACACAATCATTTCTGGATATTCTTCCGCTTTTACGTTTGGAACATTCGTACTTACAAACAAACCACCCATAATAGTTACCGTTGCCATTATACGTAACATATTCTTCTTCATTGCCCTCTCCCCTTTACCTCCATTTGAAAAAACGGAAAATAATAGACTGAAATCCTTTCCAATATTACATATGTTGCCTTTGCACCATTTATGCAATATATTACATTTAAAAAATCTATTATTGTGAAAATCACTACTAAAGGAGAGCCAATTCGCTCTCAATTTCAACTTTTATACCGAATTGTACGCAAACTAATTTTCTTTCCTGTATTCATGTAAAGGTGTTTCTATAATATAAATATTCTACTTTTTTTTAAAGAAATCCTTCACGTTTTAAGAGTTCATTTTCTAGACAAAAAATGCAATTATATCGACTTAACTACAACATACGACAATAGTAACCTCTCTATTAACAAAAGCTCATAATGAGCGAAAGATACCTCTTCCACAAATTATGAGCTTTCCCTTTATCTATTCCATTTTCCCTGGAGAATTATCAATTGATCGTTGTAAAAACTTTGCAAATTGCCCACGTGTAACGAGCATTTCAGGCTGGAACTTGCCATCTCCCGTTCCTACCGCTACTTTATTAGAATGCAATGCGCTAATTGCATCCCTTGCCCAATGATTTTCTGATATATCTGTAAATGTATGTGGACTCTTTGTTTTCAACTCATATGCTTTCGTTAAAATTTGTGCTAATTCTGCACGAGTCAATGTATCTTTCGGACGGAAATTCCCATTTTCGTCTCCTTTAAAAATACCAAGCTGTGTTAAGCGTAAAATTTCGTAAGGGAACATGGTTGATTTCGCACTAATATCTCCATATGGATTTCCAATAGTCGCACTTCTTTTTACATGAAGTGCGCGGTACAATACTGCCGCCGCTTGTTCACGTGTTATATGATCTTCTGTCCCAAACTTACCATTTCCATAGCCATACATAATGCGATGATATACTAAATTTGTAATTTCATCATATGCCCAATGATCTGTTGTTACATCATCAAACTTTATCATAATATTAGGACTAGATTTTTGGATAACATCTGTATTTGCAGACACACCATTTGCACTTACAAATATTCCCCCCATTAAAGTTAGTGATGTCGCGATCTTTACTAGCTTTTTCATCCCTCTCATCTACCTTTTCCTTTATTCCCCTGCAAATTATATTATACAAAAAACCTGAAAATTTTAAATGCAATTAAACCTAATTATTTACAATTACGAATACAATTTTTCTTTTACTGCTATTTCCTCATCCTTCGTTTTTCGAAAAGTAAATGCCATTCCTACAAATATAAGAACAATTCCTACTACTTGCATACTAGTCGGTCTAAACCCAGTAAAGACGGTATCTAATAGTATTGCAACCGCAGGATCCAAAAATACTAATACAGAAATCATTCTAGTAGATAAATCTCTTAAACTGTCAAAAAATAAGTAATATACAAATCCAGTATGTATAAGACCTGTCGCTGTAATCATCATCCAATTCATCTCTGTTAATCCTTGAAACTTGCCAAAATCTACGAATGGTAGCAATAAAAATATACCTAAAAACGTTTGTAAAAATGTCATCGCATATGCGCTCGTATGCTGAATTCCTTTTCCTAATAAAGTGGTAAAAGCATAAAATAGTGCCGCAAGTAGTGCCCATACCATGCCAGATGACATCAGTTTTTCAAGTGATAGACTTCCATCTACTCCAGCCACTAACACTGTACCGATAAAACAAATGACAATGGACAAAACAGCAAACATTGTAAGTCTCTCTTTAAATACGATACTACCAATCATTAATACGATAATGGGTGCTAGATGATAAACTGAAATCGCAATTGTAATCGACATAACTTCAAACGCTTTAAATAGAAATACCCAGTTAAAAACGAGAAATACACCGCATGCTAATATTTGCATGATTTCTTTTTTATTCCATTGCTCACTTTTATATTGTCCTGTTACGAGCCAACATAATGCTAAAAATATAGTCGCACAAATACAACGAACGAATACTAATTCAAAAGACGGTAAACCTGTTTGAACAGAGAAAAATCCAATTGATCCGAAAATAGACATCGAAAGGATCATTTTTATAGCCGGCATTGATTTTGAATGAAACAAAATATTAACCTCCTAAACATTTCACTGAATATTCCATATATTATACACTATAATTTTCCAAAACTCGAATAACGCATAAAAAAAGAAGCAGTACACTACCGCTTCTTTTCCTTTTCATATTGTTCAAACGTATGAATTCTTTCGAAAATTGGTGGATGTGTGTATAAGAAAAACTTCACTAACGCAGGAGGATTTACTTGGCTTAAACTCGTTTTTGATAAATATTGAAACGTTTTTACACCAGATTTCCCGTCCTTCGTCATGTCTAAAGCATATTGATCTGCTGCTCGTTCTTCTATACGAGAAACATAGTTTGTTGCTGGTTGTGATACAAAAGAGAGGACAGAAGAAATTAAGAAAAATAAAGGTAAAATTGAGAAACATGCTGCTTTTGGAATTTGCAGCGTATCTCCCCATTTTCGAATACACATATTGATAATACGACTAATGAGGTACATCCCTATAAACGATAGCAACACATAACTCGCAACGCCCCAATATATATGTTTCATAACATAATGCCCCATTTCATGGGCCATTATAAATAAAATTTCTTTATCTTTTAATTGCTTAAGCGTCGTATCCCACATTACAATACGCGAGTTAAGTCCTATTCCTGTTACGTAGGCATTTAATGCATTCGTTTTTTCCGACATATTTACTTCATATACATGTTTTGCTGGAATATCAGCTTTGTCTGCCATCGCTAAAATTTTCATTTCTAATTCTTTATTTTTCAGCGTCGAGAAGTCGTTATACAGTGGATCAATCACAACAGGCTGTATGAATGTTAAAAAGATTGTAAACGGAACAGAGAGTGCCCAGCCTGCTAACCACCATCTCTTCGGGAATTTACGGATAAGCCAGAGAAGAACCGTAACTACAATTAACATAGTTGCATAACTTTCCCAAAAACCGATAACATGATCTTTTATCCAGCTTTGTGTACTTTGCGTTGAAATGCCGTAATCAACGGAAACTTTTCGGCTAATCCATTGCATCGGCAAGGCAAGAACTGTTGTAAGTAATGATAAATAAAAGAAATAAATCGCAACTTGCAGGACACTTATTTTCGTCGTTTCCTTCGACCATTTCTCAAACTTTTTTGAAATACCGAGCACAAGTACAAATAATAAAATAATCCATTCAAGAGGCGTCGCTAAAAAATACAGTAAATTTTTCACGCGCGAATAATCTTGGCTTAGCGTAAGCTCTCTTGCATTCATAAACGTTTCTGGATCTGCACTCGTTCCTTTATACATGTCCGGAATTAGTTCATGATTCCATCCAAATAAATACCAATATATAAATAACGCAAACCCAACGTACAAAAAAAGCGACCACCCGATAACCTTCCTCACGCTATTCCCTCCTCTATGCTGCCTGTCTATTATTATTGTAAGTTCGTACATGCTAAATTAGAACAAGCTTATTACGCGAATTGCTCGAGATCCTTTTATTTACATAAAAAAACTCTTCTACATAAAGAAGAGTTTTACCTACCTTTTGACACTTTATTCGGTTCATACTCTGGGATAAGAAACGTACTTACAACCCAACATATTAAACCAACGCCTTTTATATAGCGTATATATTCATAGTCTTGAAAAAATAAAGTCGTTACAATAAGCGTAAAAAATCCAATTAAAACTAGTACATATCCTATTTGCTTCTTAGATAACATAACGTACCTCTTTAAGGAAGTACATCCATTAATAAGCTAAAATCTTGTAAAGAAAAAGAACTATATTTCATAATACCTTGTACAGCTAAAAGTAAAATAAGACCGGTCACACACATATAATTAACGCTTTCTTCACTCTTTTTTTCAGCAACTACGCCGCCACTAATACATAAAATCCCTAGCAAATGAAGTGCTAAATACATAAAGAAATAAGCTTCCTCCCAGCGAAGAATAACGTTGACTGTCGTTATTAGCACAATACTAAGCACAATCAAATAAAAAAACTTATTTGATGATATTGTTTCATTCATATAATTTTATACACCCCTTTCAAATTTAGAATGAATGATGTTTCAAAGCTATAAAGTAAATGATTGTTTTCATACTATAAAACAAAAGGAAAGCCACTATTACTTTCTCGAATATTTTATGAACCCACATATACTTCTCTTCATTTTTTCTGAAGATGCGCTTCATCATTTCTTCTACTATTAGACCAAATATTAGTAAAACCCCTAGCACAATAAGAAGAGAAATAATATTTTCTTTTAAATGATTACTAGAGAACAAATAATACTCCGGAAACACAATCGTATCTACTACAGGTTGAAGCCAATGACAAACGCTTTTATCACACATATCTGTAATAGACGTAGCATCTATAATGTCTTTCAATATTTTTTCAATCGTCTTCTTCATCTCATTTACTCCCCACGACATCTGAAAAGCTTTTTTCCTGCTCTACATATATAGCGGGCATTTCTTTACTCCAATATTTGCGGTTAACAAATAAAAAGATGAGTACTAAGTTTAATCCTGTTATAAAAATAATAAGTCCTGGAAAGAACGTCGTATAATTTGAGAAATCTGCAAAACTCATTATCTCTTCTTTATTTATTAAAAAAGAAGCACCGATTACAAATGCATTGTTTAACATGTGAATAGCAATTGGCATGAGTAAACTATTCGTACGAATATATACGATTGATAGTACAACGCTAAATACAATTGCACCTAGGAAATCAACGTGTAACAATGCAAACAATATTGCTACAACAATGATCGCTATACTCGTTCCCCATTTTGCTGCGAAGCGTTGCAGTAAAAATCCGCGAAAAACAAATTCCCCAATAATTGGTGCGATGAATACGACCATAATAACTTGATAAACATATCCCCCAGTGCTATCCATAATCGGTTCGCGTAATGCGTTCATAATAAATGTCGGTGTAATCCATGCAAAGCTATACATGTACAAAATAAGATATCCATAACTAAACACGCATAACATGATCGTAATGTATAAAACTTGCACCAGGTTAAATGTTTCATTTCTATTAATAAATAATGAAAATGCAACACGGTGTTTTTTATACGCAAAATAAATCCACGTAATCGGCAGGATATAGAATATAAGAATATTTATAAAAGTAGAATTTTGCATATGAAATGTATTTTCTATCAATTCATTACTGGCTCTTGCAACTACAGTTAATAGTGCAAATACAATTAAAAAATATCTAGCTCGCATCGTTTGAAACGGATTCACACTCATCTCCTCCCCTATGTTACTTTTATCATATCATTTGATTCTTAATTTTTTGAGAAAGAAAACCTTAAAATTTCCTTAAAAATTCCATAAGTTACCGAAAGATGATATGATATTCGAGGAAATTAGGAGGGATTTTTATGTATGAAGCAAATATTTTGCTCGTTGATGATGAAACAGCAATTTTACAATTACTAACTACCATTCTTGAAAAAGAAGGTTTTTCTCATATTACAACTGCAACATCAGCTGAAATAGCTTTATCTCTCACAGAGCAAAACGATTACGACTTAATTATTTTAGATGTCATGCTTCCTGGACAATCTGGTTTTGATATTTGTCCCATCATTCGACAGAAAACAGATTGCCCTATCTTCTTCCTCACAGCTAAAGCATCTGATTTAGATAAAATATCTGGATTTGCACACGGTGCAGATGATTATATTACGAAGCCATTTAATCCACTTGAAGTAGTAGCTCGTATGAAAGCACAACTCCGAAGACATATGAAGCAAGTAATGACACATGAACAAAAAGCACACTCTAGTTCATTTGGTAGATTTGCAATTGATCGCGATTCCGCAGAACTGACAGTGAATGGACATGTTGTCGAATGTTCTGCTCAGCTATTTCAGCTATTACTCTTCTTTTGCGAGAATCCGAACTACGTATTTTCGAAAGAAGAAATATACGAAAAAGTTTGGGGAGCACCTGCCTACAATGGCGATGACAATACCGTTATGGTTCACATTCGAAAACTACGTGAAAAAATTGAACAAGACCCAAGTAAACCAGAATATATAAAAACCGTTCGTGGACTTGGCTATAAGTTCATTACAAAGTAGGGTGACGATATGAACTTTAATAAACGACTTATTATCCAGTTTATTCTGCAACACGTATTTGTTTTAGTTACATTACTAATTGCTGTAGTAGCTGCTTTCACTTATTTAATTTTTCTTGTTACTAGTACTTCATATGAACCGAATATTCCAGATGCTGATAATTTTATGATTGCAAGATATATCTCTTCAGAAGATGGCGATATTTCGTTAAAAACTGAAGTAAAAGACTTAATGAAAGAGAAAAATGATTGGATTCAAGTTGTAGAGGAAAACGGAAAAGTTCTCTATCACTTTAATACACCTAGTGACGTACCGACATCTTATACGAAGGCATCTTTATTCTCATATATACAGAATCACATAGAAAGCCCTTATACATTTACGTATTGGGAAATTGAATTAGAAGACAAGAATGTGCTTGTTATTTATGGCAGTATGTTAAAAAGCAATGAATTACTAAAAACAATCCAGAAAACGCACCCTTCTGTATCTACAGATTCGTTCACATTAACAGAAGAAGAACAGCATTTACTTACTAAAGAAAAAGCAACACTTCAAATCTTTAATAGCGTTGGCGAAGAAGTATTCTCCTATCCAAACGGAAAGAAAAAAACATTTTCTGTTATACAAGCCGCTCTTAGTGAAAAAGAACCGTGGAATCATAAAGAAAACACGTCTAGCTTTTATGACACAAATAGCAATCATCTCCTTGTTGTAACTGCCAAAAATGAGCACTACTACCCAGATGATGAAATAGAAGATGTATTTACTAAAAAGTTTCTAATTGGATGCGGATTAATCCTTCTTATCGTATTTGTTTATTTAGTTATTCTTTCTATTTGGTACGGTAATAAATTTGGAAAACCGTTATTACATGCGATGCGCTGGCTTAAAAACATAGCTGGCGGAAAGTACGAAGAACCTGTTAGTAAAAAAGGGAAACCTATCAGATTCAGGCGATCTGGTAAAGAAAAATGGTCATTCCGCTTGTTTCGAGATGTTACAAGTTCACTAGAGCACCTTTCTATTACACTCCAAAAAAATGATGCGATGAGGCAAGTACTGCAGCAAACACGTGAGGAATGGATTACCGGTCTCACGCATGACTTAAAAACACCACTTAGCTCTATATATGGTTACGCATTATTACTAGAATCAAAGCAGTACAACTGGACCGATCGTGACATTCAACAATTCGGTAGTGTTATGAAAGAGAAATCTCAATATATGACGACATTAATTGATGATTTAAGCTTAACGTATCAATTAAAAAATAACAGTCTTCCTGCGCAACACGTAAATATTGAAATGAATCAATTCGTTCAAAAAGTATTATTACAATTCATTAATAATCCGACACTTCAAAATCAAAATATTGAATTCGTACCAAGCTCAAACAAAATTCAATATTTCATTGAAGAAAAATGGTTCCAGCGTATTATCGAAAACTTACTCGTAAACGCGGTAAAACATAATAACGAAACGACTAATGTCATCGTAAAACTTTCGCAAAATGAAAATTCATTTACACTATCTATTTCCGATAACGGAAAAGGAATGGATGATAAAACGAAAGAGCTTCTATTTGAGCGATATTACAGAGGAACAAATACAGAAGAAAGCAACATCGGAACGGGACTTGGCCTCGCTATTACGAAACAGCTCGTCCATGCTCATAACGGAACGATTTCTATCGATAGCGAACTAGGAAAAGGAACAACAATTATACTTGTGTTTCCGTTTCGTTCATAGAAAAGACGCTATGTGGCGTCTTTTCTTTTTTCTATTCTGGGAGAGTTCAGCGGTAAATGAAATGATGTAGACCATCTTTATGAGTTGTTTCAGCGGTATATGAAATTATATCGGCGATTTTTCAAATATATCGGCGCAAATCAAAATATATCAGCGATTTTCTGAATATATCGACTTACCGACAAAAATCGACAACAATAGCACCCCATCTTATATGCAAAGCTCCTGAAAAACAACGATTCCGCCCGCGCCAATTGAAATTTCACGAAATAAAAAAGCGAGCCATTTCTCAATGACTCGCCCTCACTCTATTATTTTTTCTTCACCGGTATCCAAAGTTCCACTTGAGCGAACTCACTTTTATCTTCGTGGCAACGCTCATCGTATAGTTCAAACTCTGTAACGCCGCAATGTTCATAGCCTGAATGGGGGAACCATTCTGAGAATACTGCGTTCCAGGTTTGGTGAATAGACGACACCATTTCTTCATGAGGAACTTTCGGCGTTGTAAATACTGCATATGTAGCCGATGGGAACGTACGCTTCGCAATTCCATCTGGTACATTTTCAAAGTCTGTAACTTCCATTCCAATAATATACGTGAAGTCCCCTGTTTCTAAATTAAAATCAGTACATAATCCAAGCTCTACCCATTGGCTCGTATCTTTACGATTCGGAATTGTCGTTCCAAGATCTTTTTGTAAATATTCTTGCCAAAATGCTGGAATGTCTTGATGGTTTTTCCCTTCTTTACTTGTCGTCTTCAGTTCATAACCCGCCACTAAAAATTCTGGTTTATTTACAATACGATATTCCATTTGTATGCCTCCTAAATACGGATTTAATTTTCTTTGCTTTACATTCACGCTGGAATACATCGGTGTTTCTATTTCTTGCTTTCGATATTCACTCGGTGTCATTTGAAATAATTTTTTAAAGGCTCTCGTGAACGTTTCGTGAGATTGAAAGCCATGCTCAAATGCGATATCAATAATTTTTTCATCCGTATGAGAAAGTTGATAAGCTGCCCGGGCTAGCCTCCTCTTTCGAACATACTCCATTACCGTATCACCTACTAACGCCTGGAATACACGATGAAAATGCGACTCAGAAAAACCTGCAATACGCGCTAAATTACGCAGCGTCTGTTTTTCCATTACATCTTCCTCAATATAATCAATGGACCTTTGAATTTGTGTTTCATAGCTTTCCATCTCTGTTCACCCGCCTTATATGTATTATGATAAAAGAGAATCTTATCCAATTCTTGACGTTTTTTACTATAATTTTAAAAACAAATGTAACTTTTTTATATGTATTTCGTTGTTATGTATGAAGGGAGGGAAATTAGTGAAACGTAAACAATCATTAGAAGACATTTATACAGAGCATATGCATGATTTATTTCGCTATCTTCTCTCCCTCACCGGAGATTCTCATTTTGCTGAAGATCTCATGCAAGAAACCTTTTACCGAATGCTCGTCCATATTGACTATTACAAAGGCGAAGAAATTAGACCGTGGTTATTTACAATTGCCTACAACACCTTTATCGATTGGTATCGAAAAGAGAAAAAATATAAAACAACTACAGTGGAAGAATTCCATTTACCAAACGTACCAAGTACAGAACATGAATATTTCGTAAAACATGAGATTGCTAGTTGGTTAGACAGTTTATCTTCTCTTCCGCTCGAAAGACGAAATGTTCTGTTACTACGAGATTACTACGGATTCTCGTATAAGGAAATAGCAGAAATGACCGGTCTCTCATTCGCGAAAGTAAAAATTGAATTACACCGCGGACGAAAAGAAACGAGAAACATAAAGGAGTGATATAGATGGGTTGTGCAGCATTTAAAAAACTATGGGAGAAATACGAAAACGGAACACTCACGCATGATGAACAAGAGCTGTTAGAAAGTCATATTGAGACATGTGAAGAGTGTGAAGCTTATTTAGATGAGTTGCTTTTGAAGAATGAACCAATAAAGAAAAGACTACCACCACAAAACCTGAAAGTCCCGTTTTGGAAAATAAAATGGAAACAACGTTGGCAAACCGTTAGTTTTGTCCTTGCCGTTTGTATTGCAATCTATTTTGTCGGCCATTTTTCGTCTTCTCTTTACTTCTATAATATGAAAAAGTTAGTCGAAGTAGATGAAATTCCAGCACTCGCACTAGAAGCAACCATTCCAAATAGTCGTTCCGCTGGAGGCAGTACAAAGATTAAACCCTTTTTCCGTACAGAAAATGAAATGAATTTAGTTAAAACGGTCGGCAAAAAAGAAATTCCAATTGGTACAGTAACAACGCGTAGCTTCTTATCATCTGTAACTGTCAAAAATAAATCATGGGAAAACAAACCCTTTTCCAAAAAACTTTCCTTTGTTCACCCAAAAATCAAGCAAGATGATCATTTGAAAGAAATATCTAAAAAAGTTTGGGATACACTCGGAAAGATACATGAGGGCACCGTTGCAGAAGTAGCGATATCTTTTGACAAACCTTACACGTTACAGGAAGTAGAATCCCTTTTATATAGCGTATTTGAAGCACAAGAAATGCCGCCAACTCCTTTATGGTACGCTTTAGACACAGGGCAAGAAAGAATAGATGAAGAAGATTTTATCTTGCATAGCGGAGAGGTTATCGGATTTCCAGAACATATAAACCTCCCTGATAGTGAAGCAGAACGACCGAAGACAAAAGAAGATGAAGTAATCGAAATGATGCGCATTCTTTCTACACATAAAGAAACTGTAAGTAAAACTACTCGGACTCCTGAAAAAGAACTAAACTTAGATAAACGCTATGAGTATGTAAAAGAGAACAGTGTAAAAGTATACGGGATCGTCATTACCGGACCGTCGAAAGAGTTATTAAAATTACAAAACTCGCCTCACGTTCGTTATGCGACTCTTGGAGATATTGAGGTTTGGAATTGGTTTAATCAGTGATGTAGGAAAAGTAGAGCATCTAGGGGTGATGCTCTACTTTTTTAATCCGAAACCACCTTCACATACATCCCTCTCACCGCTTTTTCATAAGCAATCTCACTCATCTTCCTTATGTTTTCTGACACAACAGACGATGGAACGACTTCCCCTTCACGAAGTAACGACGGATCAATAAGACGGACTTTATTGTTCTGATATAAATCATAATCATTTCTATCTTCTTTTACTTTTACATTCGGATGAACTTTGCTTACTAAAGCATGTACTTCCGGATCACTACATTGCTGCAATTTCGAAATTAGCTCATCATCTTCAAGAAGAAAATCATCTGCGTGAATAACCTTTTTGTGTAGAGCTAACTTTAGCGTTTTTGCTAACATATCATTTCCGTAACTATTCATTGGTTGCATAAAGAAATCGATGACTTCTTTGTAATACGTTTCTGTAAACCACTCTGCCATTTCGATGTTTTGAAGGACCATTTTTCCGTTTACTTCAATTACATCTTCTAAAAAACTGTGAGCTTCTTCTAAAGAAATATACCCATATGTATACATATCTCGTAACGTATAATCCACTCGATCTGCGCATAATTCGGGCGCTGATCTTTCCAATAACGTCCACTTCGAATCATCTAACAAAATCTCTTCATAGTTATAGCCATACTTCGCAAGAATCGCTGGAATTTCTGAGTGTTTCACAACAGAACTAAATATCTCTTCATGATAACTTTCATTTCTATTATCAAAAACGTAATCAACCACATGGGAGAAAGCAGTATGCGATACATCGTGCAGTAAACCTGCAATTTGCTCTTCTACTGAACCACCTAGCTTTTTAACTAACAACATAACACCAACTGAATGATCAAAGCGCGTTACATTCCATTCCTTGTTCACTAAATAACTTGCGCCAGTTTGATGAATACCTTTTAGTCTTTGCACAGACTTACTTAAGATTAATTCTTCTACCACTTGATCCACTTCAAATTCTCCGTATAGTACATCTGATATGATCACTTATAATCCCCCTTTATCTTATAATCCTAACTCTTTTATGAAATCGACACCAATACAATATTAAATTCAAATATATTGATATTTAATTTTAAATGTTGTATATTATACATGTCTGTTATTTGTTTTAATTCATTTATTTTTATTGAGTGCTCCTTATATGGAGCCTTTTTTATTTGTAAGAATAGAGAGCCATTAGCTCTCTATTACATACACTTATTCAAACGTAACATCCACCTGTACAACCTCAGATCTACTTCCAAGTCTAAGCGGTGGTCCCCAAAATCCAAAACCAGAAGAAACAATTGCGTGGAATGCACCTTTTTGTGCGTATCCCCAGTCTAGTTCGTACATTCTTCTCGTTACAATATGATTTGGCGCCATTTGTCCGCGGTGCGTATGACCGGATAATAGTAAATCTACGCCAGCATCCGCTGCTTGTTTTAACTCGAATGGTTGATGATCCATTGCGATAACTGGCATCGTTTTATCTACCGCACTCATAAGATTTTCAAAACTTTGGCGATCTCGCTCAGTTTTATCTCTTCTTCCAACGAGATAAAACTGATCTTCAATTGTAATTACTTCATCTAATAAAATGCGAATATCAATCTTATCCATCTCTTGTAAAAATTCTGGAACTGCTCGCCCGTAATATTCGTGGTTTCCTAACACACCATATACGCCTAGTGGAGCTTTCATCTGTTTCATAATATGTCCCATATTTTTTTGAATGAACACACCTGGATGATCATCGATAATATCTCCTGGCAGTAAAATAATATCAGGCTCCATTTCATTTACATGATGGACAAGTCTTTTTAAATGCGAAACGCCAGACAATTTACCAAAATGCATATCAGAAGCCATCGCAATGCGTAAGCTTTTACGTCCCTCTACTTTTTTCGGTATGTGCACCTCGTATTTTCTTACTACCGGGCTATATGCGTTGAATACTCCGTACGCAAAGATTAAAATAAATGCAGCTAACACAGCCGCCCCTGTCCAAATAATTGCTGCTTCTTTCTCCACTGAAAACTGTAAAAGAAAGACTATAATATTAGCTAAAGGCAATAGCATAAGCGCGTATTGTATAACCGCAAACCAAATCGAACCTATCGTTCGTAGAAATGGCAAAAACTTAAACACTTGCACGAGAATGTACGCATATGAAATGAAGCCAACAACGAAAGCGTAATATCCCCAAGACTCCCAGCCAAATACCGTATGAAGCCAAACCCATCCGTTCCAGCCGATGTAAAACATAAGTAGTGTGTATACAAGTAACATAGTAAATATATTGAAATAACGACGATTCTTCACAGCGTGCCTCCTTATGTATTTCTTCTATTATATCTTGTTATGCACGTTAAACGTAAATATTAAGCACTGCAATCTTCACAATAAAAACCCCTAATTGCTAGACGCAAATCTAACAATTAGAGGTGCAATTCAAAACAACATTCCTTTTACAGATTTTCGTTATAGAAACTTGTTAATTTTTCAACCGCAATTTTTACTGGTTCTGGTTGATCATATAAATCGTAGTGACTCGCACCTTCCACAACAAGTAAATCTTTCTTCTCTGAAGCTGCTTTCTCATAAAGCTCATAACCATCTTTATAAGAACCGAATGCGCCTTGCTTGCTGCCGACAATAATTTGCAGCGGCTGCGTTAATAACGTATCTGCTAAATGGAACGCATCAAAACCAATTACCGATCCCATACTTGTAAAGTTTAATTTGTTTGGAGAGTTCACACTTTGACCTCGCGGCGTTGTGTAATACTCAACCGCTTCTACAATATCTATATCCGTCATACCTGCTGCCGCTAACTCTTCCTGATTTTTAGGAATCCAATTTGTAATCATTTCTTCTGCTCCGCGCGCTTCAGCAGTACGTTGTTTACCAATTGCCTCTAACACACCAATCGGGTTAGACTCACGATTTAAACGGCCGATATTTGCGCCAACAACTGTACCAACCGCTTTAATACGGCGCTCTGTCATCGCAGCATTTACCGCATAACCACCGCCTGCACAAACCCCTAACACACCGATACGTTCTTCATCTATATAAGGTAGGGTAGTTACATAATCTACCGCTGAGCGAATATCCTCAACACGCGCAGCTGGTTCCTCAATATATCTCGGTGCCCCTTCACTTTCACCTTGATATGATGCATCGAATGCAAGCGTTACATAACCTTGTTCTGCTAACTTTTCCGCATACAATCCTGCTGTTTGATCTTTACAGCTACTACCTGGATGCACACAAACAATCGCTGCATTTTGTTTCTTTTCCTCAGCACCTTCGGGAATGTTCAAAATACCTGCAACTTGTAAACCTCTTGCATAAAATCGTACATTTTTCTTCGTAACTGCCATATATAAAACCACCTTTATCTCATTTTTAATTTTACACTTGTGAGAGTTATTACTCACGTGTATATTTATAATAAAGCGAGCAACCACTTGTTTCAATGACCACATTTACGCATTTGGGTCATAATACACACATACAGAAATATGTGTATCAACAACGGAGGAACCCATATGGAGAAAATCGATCGAAGAATTATAAAATCACAAAACGCCATTCAATCGGCATTTATAGAAATGTTAATTACAGATGGTTTCGACGAAATTACAGTAAAAAACATTACCGAAAAAGCAAACATCGGGCGAAAAACTTTTTACTTACACTATCTAGATAAGTACAATTTATTAGATAAAATTGTGGACGATCATTTAGACCAATTAAAAGAAATATGCTATGAGAAACAAAACAAAGGGTTTATAGAAGGAACGATCATATGGTTTGAATACTTCAAAGAACATAAACCATTTTTCGCGGCGTTATTTAAAAGTAACAGCACATTATCGTTTCAAAAAAAGTTATTAACTTTCATCATGGGTGAAATAGAGAAAAAGTTAAACACAAACACATCAATAAATAAAAACATCGATAAACACATTATTTTAAAGTTTTTAGGAACGGCTGTAATGGGCATTTTAGAATCTTACGTGTTAAACGAAATTGATAGTGATGTTGAGTATGTTGCGACGCAAGTTGGGGAGTTGATGAGGAGGAATATATAAACAATACAGCGGCGATTCCCTTGAGAAGGATTCATAAAATTTCACTATCCAAAACTCACCTATGCAATTATGCATAACTATCCCTTCCGTTTTATTTTCATGTTACGATATAAACGAAATACGACATATATCGACAAAAACAAAAGGAAGTGATTGTATGAAACGCTCTAAAACGTATTTAAAATGTTTAGCATTATCCGCTGTTGTTGCTAGTAGCGCTTTAGCACTTTCAACACCTGCTGCTTACGCTCAAACGACGTCACAAGTTGTAACAGATATCGGGCAAAATGCAAAAACACATACGAGCTATAATACATTTAATAATGATCAAACTGATAATATGACAATGTCTTTAAAGGTAACTTTTATCGATGATCCGAGCGCTGATAAACAGATTGCCGTTATTAATACAACTGGTAGTTTTCTAAAAGCAAATCCTACTATAAGTAGTGCGCCTATTGATAACTACCCAATCCCTGGCGCTAGTGCAACATTACGCTACCCTTCACAATATGATATTGCCTTTAATCTTCAAGATAACAGCGCCCGTTTCTTTAACGTAGCACCTACAAATGCTGTAGAAGAAACGACTGTAACCTCTAGTGTATCTTATCAACTTGGCGGTTCTGTTAAAGCTTCTGCAACGCCAAATGGACCTAGCGCTGAAGCGGGTGCAACTGGCCAAGTAACTTGGTCTGACTCTGTAAGCTATAAACAAACAAGTTATAAAACAAACTTAATTGACCAAACAAATAAAAACGTAAAATGGAATGTATTCTTTAACGGATATAACAATCAAAACTGGGGTATTTACACACGTGATTCCTACCATTCTTTATACGGAAACCAACTGTTCATGTACTCTCGCACATACTTATATGAATCTGATGCAAAAGGTAATTTAATACCGATGGATCAACTTCCAGCATTAACAAATAGCGGTTTCTCTCCTGGTATGATCGCTGTTGTTATCTCTGAAAAAAATACAGACCAATCTAACCTACAAGTCGCTTATACAAAGCACGCCGACGACTACCAACTTCGTCCAGGCTACACATTCGGAACTGCAAACTGGGTTGGAAACAACGTAAAAGATGTTGATCAAAAAACATTTAATAAATCGTTTACATTAGATTGGAAGAATAAGAAATTAGTAGAGAAAAAATAGATAAAGAAAACCGAACCGCCATTTAGATGGTGGTTCGGTTTTTATTTAAATAACAAAATCCTTTCGTTCTTTTCATTTTATGGAAAAGGTCTTTTTATGTGCCTAATTCCCTGTTCTTTGTAATAAACGAATCCTATTATATATTCTTCATATAATGGTATAATATTTATTAAAATACCTTTCGTATCACTTTTCAAAACATTACCTATGCATCTTCATACGTTGCTACAACTTCTCTATTTTGATCTGTCACCACGAGGGTTATAGTGATAATATAACGTTTCTTCTTATAATTTTATAATCATAATAAAATTAATGTATACCAAAAGAGAAAAGAGCCTATATTCGCTCTTCCTTCTCCAAATTATTTCTCTATTTATTTCTTATCCTCTTCTACATCATATAGTAACTTTTCATGTAATTCATTCATACACACATTTAACAAACGAATCTTTCTAACCACTAATTTTTCTGGTGATATATTAATAGCCTTTAAAAGCAAACTGAATATAAATGTAAGTACCAACACCATAAATAACAAAAGCAACTATAGTGATTAGCCAATTTTCACGAGTTTTTTGTACATACTTTGAGCATACCCAAATAAGAAGTAAAATAATTAATTGAATTGCAGTCACTTTTGAGATAGCAATTATAGTAGTTTCCGTAACAAATATTACCCATGCTCCAAACAACATACGGATACTAAAAATAATTGTCCCAATACGTGTTTCAGTATATTGTTTATTTATATCTATAAAAAATATATCTTGCAACATAACCGTTAATGTTAATACAGCTACTAAAGCCAAGATAGAAGCAAATTCTAAAATTTCTATAAGCACTTTTAGTCTCCCTTCATTAACGTCTTCTCACTGCATTCGAAATCTTCATAAGTTTCGCTGTCGTTGAATTTTTAAATGCTTTTTTCCTTTGTTTTTTCGCCCTTTTCATTCCATCAAGTCTAGCACCTGGGTTCCTTTTAATCTGTTTTATAGGATTCTTCTTAAAACGCTCGTAATTGGATTTTAATTGTCTAACTACTGGCTTATATCCTTTTTGAACCACTCTTTTTCCAAAATTTAAGTGAGAAAGATATCCAAATGTTCGTCCTATCCCACCAAATAATACACCTTTAGCTGCTCCATATCCCGCTGCTTTAAGTCCGACCTTCCACGTATAACCTTTATTTCTATTTTTATACAGATACTTTCCTACTTCCCAAACAGCTCCACCTAATGCACCAGTTACCCACCAAGCTACATGCCCATCAGGATCTGTCATCATCACTGGATTATTATCTGCATACGTATAACCATTCATTGTAATCGGATCATCTTCGTCACCCGGATCAGGATCTACCGATAAGAACACACCATGATCTGGGTTGTAGTAACGAGCAATCAAGTAATACATGCCAATCTCTTTATCATACATGTATCCCGCATATCCAAATGGATTGTCTGCTGCAATACCTTTTGCGTCACTCTTTAATACGTTACCCCATGCATCGTATTCATACGTTGCTACAACTTCTCTATTTTGATTTGTCATCGCAACGACATCACCACGTGGGTTATAGTGATAGTATAACGTTTGTCCATTCGATTTCATAGCCAAACGTAAACCGTCTATAGAGTATACATATTGACGAAGAACATTTCCACTACCATCCGTCTCATATAACGGATTAATGCTGTCTCCATCATAGAAATAACGTGTTACTTGACCATTCACACTCTTTTCAATACGACGATTATCCTCGTCATACTTATAAGTTGCGAATGCATTGCTTTCACCTTGTTTTGTAATAGCTACAATTTGATCGTTTTCGTTCCATGTATACTTGTACTTTCCATCTGATGTACGATTGCCATTCGCATCATATGTTAACGATTCGTTTCCGAATTTTACAAGCTGATTTCCGTCATTAAATGTTGCCGCTATAGACTTTGTTTCTTTTCCATTCTCTACAACTTTCACACTTGTACGGTTTCCAAATCCATCATATGTGTATGATTTAGTTGTTCCGTTTGGTAATGCCTCGTTTAAAATTGAATTCATTGGATTAAGATCCAAAAAGAAAGAAGAGCCAATATTGGCCCTTCCTCCTACAAATTTATTATGCACCTGAACTATTAAGGAAGTAAATCTCCAAATACATCAATCATTTTCTCTAAATCCCTACCAAAATCATTAATATTATCCTGTTCATCAAATCCTTTTTCAATTAATTCATCTGCTAATATATCTCTCAACTCATGTATAGTTTCAATTTCTAATATACTAAAGTCCCTACAATTTACAATCCACAATAGCTCAGGCTGCTTTTCCTTTAATATCCCTTGCAATACTCCTTGCACATCACTATTAAATTTACTCACGCTTATTTTTTTCCTTTCCGTGTATATTTCGTTCCTCTAGCAAAAGTCGTTACGACTTTCCCCCTCTTATTTAAAACGACTACAGCTTGTTTACTAGTATATTTAATAGTTCCACGATCTTTTTGTATAGCCCTCTTACCTGACTTAACTGTATGTAAGATTGCCTTTGGTGACACCCCTAATCCGTTATTACGACTAATCGCTTGGTTTAACCCATGTTTTGTATATCCAGTAATTTTACCTGCTACTGCTTTCGTATTCTTGTACTTTAATGGTTGCTTTATTGCACGTTTAGCCAATTGTTTACCAACAAAACGACCTACATGCGGAGCAGCGATTCTCGCCCCGTGTACAGCGACTGGAATAAACCATGCTAAATGCCCATCTGGATCAATGTTCATTATAGGGTTATTATCACCATACGTATACCCATTCATCGTAACCGGATCATCTTCATCACCCGGATCAGGATCCACCGATAAGAACACACCATGCTCCGGGTTATAATAACGCGCAATCAGATAATACATACCAATTTCTTTATCATACATGTATCCCGCATATCCAAATGGATTGTCTGCTGCGATAATTTAAAATCCTCAAAAAAGAGACCTAATACATACTATCAGGTCTCCTTACACTACTAAGTTGTTCCTATGATAAAACCCTAATACATTTAAGTCAATTCTAACTTCCATAATCCACATGGATTGTAAAATGGATCCTCTGGTTCATAGCGATAGTCTGTGTAGTAAGATAATTGGTACACCGGAGAGTTTTCCGTAAAACTAATTGTATCTCCATCTTTTAATTTAGGTTGTTCGACTATATTATATAAATTAAAATCATTTAATAAATCCCCAGCCGTTTCTGGTTCTATCTCCCCTTGTATAATTACATCTGGTAGAGCGAATGCTTGCATTCCACATGAATAATAACCATCTTCATCTCCAACTAAAGTTACAACATGCGAATAAATGGGAAATATCTCCTTATTTTCCGCAAGCTCTGTCCATTCATCTTTAGAATACGCTACACCTGCTGTTTCTATTTTTAAAGCAAGCCCCCCTGCATCTAACACTCCATTCCCTACTTCAATAACTTCTTTTAGTTCCTGCATATTTTGCACATTAGCAATAATGTATACTGTATAAGTATGTTTCTCTAATTTACTAAGTAAGTCTTCTTCGAAACGACCGCCACTTGCATATAAAAATGCTTCTCTTAAAGATGGATCATGATCGTATACATCAATTTCAAAAACGATATCTTTCTCCTTATGATGTATAACATTTCCTGCTAAAATATAACCTCCACTTTTACCAACTATTTCCTGAACCAATTCTGTCCTACTTTTCCATAACCCTGGTATTCCTATTATAATTTGTGATTCCACTGTAAGAAACACTCCTTCACAAAAATTTAGAATATTTTTTCTTTCTGATTCAAGGTAAAATTGCAGCTCATTTTTTATACAAATTCTTTGTTACTCGAGATGTAAAAACACATTTCATCCTGTCATTAATTATTAAAACTCTTAATTCCAAACAGCCCAATCTCACAAGCATAATTTATAAAATGTGTGTCTTACCTTTACATTAAAATAAAATCTTCAAGACTGCGGAACAAACTTAAGTGCTCTGCATTGAAGTTTGTATGATTAGGCATTCTTTGCATAGATAAAAGTATAAATAACTCTCTCCTATTTGAAAACCTATTCCTCCTGTAAGTTCTCCTTCATTCCCATAATCTTCTCCGGCCACCATAGCCACATATTTCATACTTTTAGAGCAACAAGGACACTTCGCTTCTATAGAATCGTCTATATATAGAGGTTTTCCTAGCATCCTGCAAATATAATCTTTTCCTATAGCATCTAAAGCTTGGTCATATTCATCTTCATCACAGGGAACATCATAATTCTTCATGTTTATTAATTTCATATCATATTTCGGCAAAGGAACTGGTATCTTATCAATTAATTCATATTTCCAATCAAACAGCTCACTTTGATTAATAGTATGTATAGAGCGTTCCATTATATTTATTTTAAAGTTTTGTACACCTTCATATAAGGAACAATTTAAACAAGTGATTAACGGCAGTTCTGTTAGTTCTTCCATTCTAAGTTCCTCTAATCGAAAATCGTTTAAATCAAAAGTAAATATTTGATGTGCTTGTTCATTACATTGCGGACATATAGGCACATCCCAAGTTTCCCCACCAAAATAATGATTATGTTTATCCTTACCGTATATCACTCTAAAACCTATACTTTCCATACACATAACACCTACTTTATAAATGGCTTTTCTATCCATTCTTATTTTCAACTAATATTTTATAGGATACATAATAGTATTTCACAAACCATTATTTGTGAAATACTATTATAATTTAAATTTAGTTATCTCCTTTGTTTAGGATATAACTTTTGTCCGTAGCTTACAGTTTGCTTCAAACCATAATTGTATTTTCTTCCAAATTGACGTTTAACATCCCAAACATCTCTTGCCAATCTTTGCCTAGCATTTAATCCTTTATCTATCCTCATGGTAGCCTTTCCTTTACCGGCAAAGGTTCTTGTTAATTTATGATCAGCCTTTGTCATAAGTAATGCTGGCCCCTTACCTCTACTTATACCTATACTCTTATTATAAGCATTTTGAGGCATATGGTGTCCTACATATTTTGTACCTTTTAATTTATTTACACTATTAAAACTGCCGCCTCCAATTGCTTTTGTAATCTTTCCAGCGTATTTGAGTTTACCACCGCCTACAAATCCTAACGCAGCCTTTCTTAATATTACTTTTTTGCTTGCGCCAGACTTATAAGCTTTATACCCATCATAAACTGCAAAACCAGCATTTATAGCCAACCAAGGTGCATGTCCATCTGGATCGGTCATCATCACCGGATTATTATCACCATACGTATACCCATTCATCGTAATCGGATCATCTTCATCACCCGGATCAGGATCCACCGATAAGAACACACCATGATCTGGATTATAGTATCTTGCAACTAAGTAATACATGCCAATTTCTTTATCATACATGTATCCCGCATATCCAAATGGATTATCTGCTGCGATACCTTTTGTATCACTCTTTAATACATTACCCCACGAATCATATTCATACGTTGCTACAACTTCTTTATCCTGATTCGTCATCGCAACTACGTCACCACGAGGGTTATAGTGATAGTATAACGTTTGTCCTTTTGATTTCATCGCTAGGCGCGTGCCACTTGTTGAGTATACATATTGACGAAGAACATTTCCACTACCATCCGTCTCGTACAACGGATTAATGCTGTCTCCATCATAGAAATAACGTGTTACTTGACCATTTACACTCTTTTCAATACGACGATTATCCTCATCATACTTATAGGTCGCGAATGGAGTAGTTGCCCCTTGTTTTGTAATCGATACAAGTTGATCGTCTTCGTTCCATGTATACTTATACTTCCCATCTGATATACGATTTCCATTTGCATCATACGTTAACGATTCGTTTCCGAATTTGACAAGTTGATTTCCTTCATTGAATGTTGCCGCTATAGACTTTGTTTCTTTTCCATTCTCTACAACTTTCACACTCGTACGGTTTCCAAATCCATCATATGTGTAAGATTTAGTTGTTCCGTTTGGTAATGCTTCATTTAATAATTGGTTAATCGGGTCATAAACAAAGTTTGTTTCTGTTACTTTTCCGCCCGCACCTTCATGTTTAATCTTCGTACGGTTACCCGCTTGATCATATTCATATCGTTCAGAAAGTAGAATACTGTTTGCTGTACCGACTACTAAATCTTTAATCTTGTTCGCGTGGTCATAGTTAAAAGTAGAACCTGAACCATTACCAGCTGTGTACGTACGAACATTTCCTTGATCGTCATAATCAAAGCGATACGTTTGAGAACCGTCTGTTACACGAATGTTTTGATCTAACGTGTTGTAGTCATACGATACTTTATTTGTGTATCCGCCTTGCGTTACTGTTTGTTCTTTTAGTTTTTCTGTCTTACTGTTTGCTTTGTCGTGATATGCCCAATCAACTTTTCCGCCTCGGCTATCTGTTGCGCTTGTGACACGGTCTGCCTTGTCGTATGTTTTTGTACGTTCTACGCCATTGACATGGTCTTTGACTTTCGTAACTTGTCCATTTTGATCACGTTCAAATGTAAATGAATCTTTTCCATTTCGCTTTTCACCAATGACGCGATCTGCTGTATCATATACAGATTCTAAGATAGAACCGTTTGGCATTTTCGTTTTAATCTTGTTTGCATTTTCATCGTACGTATGTTCAATACGACGGTTCAACGCATCGATATACACTGTATTTTTATTATCTACATCATATTCATATTTGTGTGTTTGTGTTTTCCCACCAAACATGACAGATTTCTCTGTTGTGTTTCCATTATGATCATAACGATAATTTACAGACGTACCATTTTTCAAAGTAACCTTCGTTAATAAATTATCTTTGTTATAATCATATAGTTTTGTATTTCCTTTTTCATCTGTTTCGCTCTTTTTATTTCCTGATGCATCGTATGTGAATGTATTCTTCTGCCCTTCTTCATCATACGCGGCAACAACATTGCCATCGTTGTCATACTCATTTTTAATAAGAGCATTTCCTTCTAGTAAACGAATATTATCAAACCAAACTTTTCCTTTATTCTCTCTTCTAAATAGAAGATAGACTTCCATACGCTTAATTGGTTTAGTAGCAGGGATTACAACTGCACTACGATTCCAATCATTTGTACCACTTGGGAATTTCGCTTGATAGTTCGTACCAGTACCATCTTGATAATACACATCTGCCCAAATAGAGTAATCTCTTGAGAGCTTATCTGGTGCGGTATTTTCTACATTTTGAGATTTAGACATTCCTGTTAGCGTAATTGCTTCTGCTTTTTTCTGGTTTAAATGTATATGCTTAGCATATCCTACATCTGAACCGCCATATTGGCTACGTTCTAATACAATAGATGAATGTCCCGTAAAGCTCTCTTGCTGAGAAACATCTTTTGGATCACAGCTTGTTCCATCTCCTCGAATCCATCCTGGAATACAACCTTTTTCCGTCATATTCTCTAAACTACTATTGTCAATTGGGTTAAAACTAGAAGAAACTTCACCTTTTTCTAGTTGAATCTTATCAAACCAGACTGAACCACTTGAATCCGCTCGATTATAATCAACTTGTAAATAGATTCTAACTTTTTTCGTTTGGTCTGTCGTCTTAAAAGTTACTTGGCGATTCGTCCAATCTTTCTCGCCTTCTATTCTGTTATGACGTGTATCAAACCAATTATTCCCACCATCAAGAGGATTTCCGTCTTCTTTTAACAACTGAACATTAAAGAATGCACCAGCATGCGTTAATGCTGTTTTCATCATCCCACTTAATGTATATGTTGTGTTGGGTTCTACTACAATATCCTGAATCGCACTATGGTAGCCCCAACCAGCGTTTTGCGCTTTTACCGTCATTTGTAACGATGAAGCTCCGCCCAATCCACCAGGTGCAAAGATTGCATCTTTTTTTAATGCCCCTTGACTATTTCCTTTTTCTTCTTTCCATCCATTCGTTATATCCATCTCAAAGCTTGGATTTTGAATCAGGTTTTCCCCTGTTCCTAGCTCTCTAGTTGTTTCAATTGGATTTCCAAACTGATCATACTGCATGAAAGATGATGTATTTGCGGCTTG
>NZ_DALYZR010000016.1:0-72353 GCF_031983925.1 Bacillus sp. (in: firmicutes)
AATCTAGTAGCAGAAGCTACCCTGTGGGAATGCGACTTCTTGTCGCACCATAATTATCGTTATTGGAAGTTGGATAACTTTGCTGATTCCCTAATACAATGGAAATCGACTATTTTTATCTTTTTTATTAACTTTAAATTTATTTAAATAAATCTTTTTAAATATTCGCCAAATATTTTATTCATAACTTTGGGGGTGTTTTCTAAATAAACATTAATTTGTTCAATGTTCGATTCAAATTTATCAGAGTTACTTTCATCTGTTGGAAAATCAGATATTCCTTTTATAATAATGCACTCAACATCATTCTTCTTACAGATATAAGCAATTGCACCCGCTTCTGTATCAGCTATTATTATTTCGTTTTCTTTAAGTTCTAAATAGTCCTTCCACATAACTACTGCTTTATCAGCGGTGCCAATTGTTCCGGTGTAAAAATCATTTCCATATCTTGATAGATCGATATCGACTATGAAGGATTGTTTAATAAAAGGCTCAATTTCTTTTACTGTGCAATCATATTGAACGGCTTTATCTGGTACAAAAATATCCAAATTACTGAACCTATCATCTATTCCTGCACATGTTCCAGCAACGATTACTTTAGTTAAATTAAATTTAGAAATCATATACTGATTACCACCAACACCATTTACTTTTCTTACACCGGTACTATAAAAAACAAGTTCAGTATCATTAATTGTTCTCATGAAATACTCGCCATAAGGATAACCGAAACGTTCGTTATCTTTTATGCTAAAGTATTCCAATGTCGCTTCATATTCCCACTTAGTTGCTATACTTATTCCTATCATCGACTTACCACCCTACAATATTCTAAATTAAGCTCAATACTTTCTATAATTTACTCCCTTTTTTTCGAGGGAAAGGAAAAAGAAACCCATATAGCATCATTCTCTTTTTGATTTATAAAGTCCTTTTTTTATTGAACTATCTTGTCAGTTAGCCGAACAAGAACTATCTCATTTTCGGGTGAATATTATATACATATATAGTTCATATAACATCTCATTATCAGTAGCAAGGAAAAAGGAGAACCCTACTCTCACAAGGGAACCTTCTTTTTTATTTCTATGAATCTATACATGTTTTATACATTCCTATCCTAACGCAGTTTTAGTGTTCTTGTTTGTTACTGGATTAGCAAAAAAACTGTATAAAATCTTGCATGCTCTTAGCATAGTTTTTTTCAAACATACTGGCATTCCCGAATATTCGCTTTCTGATGGCATTTCTTAAACTTTCATTAAAACACTCTCCCCTCCTTTGTCTATCTTTGTGAGTAACTCTTCTTGTTTATTTAAAGTCCTCCCCCTCAAAGCCAAACAAATGATTCAATTTATCCAGTATGTAAATAAAAAGGAGAATCAGCCCCATAATGGACTAACTATCCTATAACTTCTTATCTAAACTTAATAAAACTAGAACTTCTTTCCCTATGTATCATTATTTCGTTATTTCACCAAACTGCGCTCTCGTTACTTTCGCCAAGTCATCCACTTTCAGCTCAATTTGTATACCAATTTTCCCGCCACTTACAATCATCGTTTCAAGTGATTGGGCACTCGCATCAATACATGTAGAAAATAACTTCTTCATTCCGACTGGTGAACAACCACCGCGAATGTATCCTGACACTTTCGTAATATCTTTTACAGGAATCATTTCAATTTTCTTTTCACTTACTGCTTTTGCGGCAGCTTTTAAATTTAGTTCCTCATCTACTGGAATAATAAACACATGATAATTTTTACTATTTCCTTGAGCGATTAACGTTTTATATACTTCTTTCACTTCTCGTCCAATTTTCTCTGCCACTGATACGCCGTCAATTTTCCCATCATCTGGATCATATGATATCATCGAATATTCAATTTTTTCTTTATCTAATATTCGCATCGCATTTGTTTTATCTTTTTTCATAACGTTCTCCTTAAAAGGTTATTTCATATTATTAAGTTTTATTATACACCCTTTTCCATTTCTCCTACATAACTTCACGTATATTTCAAAACTAAAAATATTGATAATTCAAAAATCATCTGCTATACTTTGAAAAAACCTTATGTTAAGGAGAGATTTATAATGCGAAATGTTAATACTTCTTTCCAACTTCATCATCATACGTAACGCCGTGTATCCGAAGAAAAATTTTTCTTCGTGGGTACAGGGCTTTTCCTGTTGACCCACGAAGCGTTCATAAAGCTATGTGGGTATTTTTATACCTGCATAGCTTTTTTTAATTTAAAAAGGAGTGATTATGATGGAAATGAAAAATGTAAAAGGAACGAAAGACTATTTACCAGAGGAACAAGTGCTGCGAAATAAAATTAAAAGAGCTTGTGAAGATACGTTTGAACGTTATGGCTGTAAACCGTTAGAGACACCAACGTTAAATATGTATGAGCTTATGTCATACAAGTACGGCGGTGGTGATGAAATTTTAAAAGAAATATATACGCTTCAGGATCAAGGAAAACGTAACCTTGCCTTACGCTATGATTTAACAATTCCATTCGCAAAAGTCGTTGCAATGAATCCGAACATCCGCCTCCCTTTTAAACGGTATGAAATTGGAAAAGTATTTCGAGATGGGCCAATTAAACAAGGAAGATTTCGTGAGTTTATACAATGTGACGTTGATATAGTCGGTGTAGAGTCTGTCATGGCAGAAGCGGAACTTATGAGCATGGCATTTGAACTGTTCCGAACGTTAAACTTAGAAGTAACGATCCAATATAATAACCGAAAATTGTTAAACGGTATTCTCGAATCTATTAACATCCCTACTGAACGAACGAGTGACGTCATTTTATCATTAGACAAAATCGAAAAGATTGGGATAGATGGTGTACGAAAAGATGTATTAGAGCGCGGAATTTCTGAAGAAATGGCTGATACGATATGTAATACTGTTTTATCTTGTCTAAAGCTTACAATTGCTGACTTTAAAGAAGCTTTCAATAATCCCCTCGTTGCCGATGGAGTAAACGAATTACAACAATTACAACAATATTTAATCGCTCTTGGAATAAATGAAAATGCTATATTTAATCCGTTTTTAGCGCGAGGACTGACAATGTATACAGGTACCGTGTATGAAATCTTTTTAAAAGATGGCTCAATTACATCCAGCATCGGTAGCGGAGGACGATACGATAATATTATTGGGGCATTCCGTGGTGATAATATGAATTATCCAACAGTCGGTATTTCATTCGGTTTAGACGTTATTTATACAGCACTATCACAGAAAGAAACGATATCATCTACAGCGGATGTATTTATCATCCCGCTCGGAACAGAATTACAATGCTTACAAATCGCCCAGCAATTACGTTCTACCACTTCCTTAAAAGTCGAACTCGAACTAGCAGGACGTAAATTAAAACGTGCCCTTAATTATGCCAATAAAGAGAATATCCCTTATGTGCTTATTATTGGGGAAGACGAACTTAGTACAGAAACTGTTGTGCTCCGAAATATGAAGGAAGGTAGTGAGGTGAAGGTTCCGCTTTCTTCTTTGAAAGATAATACATTTAATAATTATTGTAATATACCCATTAAGTTATAGCTGTGAATCCTTCCTAAAGCATAATCTATGTAAGCTAAAAACTCCATTTAATAATGGAGTTTTTACTGTTATTTATTAATGTTTAAATGTAAATGTCTGTTTATATTTTCTTTCCGACTCACAATCTTTTTGTCCATCTTTTAGCAACCTAGAAGGCTTTTCTTGCCAAGTTATAATAACTTCAAGTTCATCAGACTGAACCGATATAGGAAAATTCGCATGATTAAAAGCAACTTCTTTACTTAACACATGATCTTTTTTAGAAGTGAAAAGTTCATACTTCGTCTGGGAATCTGGTTCATTTCGAAATACTTCAACGATTACATGATAAGCGTCCTTCCCGATATCTTGAACCTCGAAACCATACGTATCAAAAACATCCTTTTTAGATGTAACTAAACCAGTTTTTTTCTCAGGTTGCTTAATTTCTATTTTCCATCGATCTGACGTTTGAGAAATCGGTAAATGCTTTGGAGAAAAGGCATGAACAGTGAAAGTACTTCCAATTACAAAACAAAATATGCATAAGAACGAAAAAAGCATTTTTTGCATTATGATAACCTCCATTGTTTTAAGTTTTGAATTACTGTTCCCTAAAAGCAATGGATATATTATCCCTTAAACGAAAAGCACCTTCATCCCTTTATAGAATCTCGTATACAAGTTTTTAAACAACTGAGATTAACTTAATAATCTAGTCAAATATTTTCCACCTACTGTCTGATCAATGTGGATAACGTCCCTTCCCCTTATTGAGTTGGTTTTTCTATTTTATAGATAACCAATAATTAGTTAACATAAAAAAATTATATTCTACTAAAATCTACAAATAATCAATATCCAATTACCCCCTAAAATAAGTAATATATAGATATTGATTATTTTAGGAGGATTCACTTTGAAAACCTACATCCAAGCACTAAAGTGGACTACAGGGATCTATCATCTTTTATTGATTCCTTTTTGTTTTTTATTTCTAAGTCGTGTTAACCTTTATGGGATACCTTTACTACTATTGATTGCTTTACATATCACTACTATTTTATTATTTAAAAAAGAAGGCATGAATACATACCCTCATTTGATTAATCAGGTAGTTACTATGAGATATAACACGTAAAAAATAATCCTCCTTATAAGCTGTATACGCATACTAAAGAAGTAGAATTTCATTTCTCTTATGTATGAAATTCATTTTTCATGGAAAACTATATTAGTATGTATGCAGTTTAAACGCTCTATTTATTAGAGTTGGACAGGAGGAGAATGAATATGTCTGATATTGAAGTTGGCGAAGTGTTTACTCTTAGTGATGAGAATAACGAAGAGCAAGAAGTAGAAGTACTTGGAGCGATGGATGTCGAAGGCGCAGAATATATTGCCGTTGCCTTTGTGGAGGATATCCAAACCGAAACTGAGGAAGACATTGATATTTTCTTTTTAAAAGTAGAAGAAGATAATGAATTCTCATACATTGAGAATGATGAAGAGTTTGAAAAAGTATCTGCTGCGTTTGAAAAGATTTTGGATGAGCAAGAGCAAGAAGAATAGGAATGAAACAGACGAGGGCGGATGCATATCCGCCCTCGTCTGTTTCATCACGCATTCAAAGACTTATGCAGCAATTCCAGTACATCTTTCATCACAAAAGGACCGTCTTTTTTCACATGCTCAGCGAATTCTGAAACTAGACGTAATGTTTTTACACTTTCAATCGGATGCTCGCCTGATGCACTTTCGGCAGAAAGCATAACAGCGTTCGTTCCGTCCAGTACAGCTTGAAACACATCAGTTACCTCAGCCCTCGTTGGAATAGAATGCTCTACCATAGATTGAAGCATTTGTGTCGCTGTAATAACATATGTATTCGTTCGATTACATTCCTGAATCATCATTTTCTGCAAGAGCGGAACAAATTGGAACGGCAACTCAACTCCTAAATCGCCCCTTGCAATCATAATTCCATCTGCTTCTTTACATATATCTTGAAAATTCTTGATCGCTTCCATCGTTTCTATTTTTGCAATTAAATTAGGTGAGGTTTCTTTATACTGTTGTATAAAATCTCGTATTTCTTTTATATGGCTAGGTTTTCTTACGAAAGAACATGCGATAAAATCAACACCCTCTTCTAAAAGAAACTGAATATCTTGT
Organism: Bacillus sp. (in: firmicutes); assembly: GCF_031983925.1. Lineage (NCBI taxonomy): Bacteria > Bacillati > Bacillota > Bacilli > Caryophanales > Bacillaceae > Bacillus > Bacillus sp. (in: firmicutes). Next base: position 5,750 of record NZ_DALYZR010000016.1, read on the forward strand.
TTATCTTTCTCTGTAATAGCCGGTAAACGAACGATTGCGCCTGGTAAGTTCACCCCTTTATGAGATGAGATATTACCACCTGCTTTGACCTTTGTTTCTATTTTATCCTTACCTACCTTCCCTACGATTAACTCAACTTCACCATCATTCATTAAAATTCTACTTCCGACTTTCACATCATTCGCGATCCCTTCATAATCAACACTTGCTTCCGTACTACTCCCTGTAACTGGTTGTGTATGTAAAATAAAAGAATCTCCCGCCTGAAGTGTAATTTGTTCTCCTTTTACTTCACCTAACCTTATTTTAGGACCTTGTACATCGCCTAAAATTTTAATAGAATCGTCTAACGATTTCACTAAACGAATAATATCTTTATGACTTTCATGTGTGCCATGTGATAAATTTAGCCGAACAATTTTCATACCATTGCTTATTAACTGCGCTAACGTTTCTTTATTATTACTTGCTGGCCCAATTGTACAAATTCGATCGATTGTCACTCTTATCACCATCCTTTTTCATTATGATTCCCATAAACTTCCATTACACTCTCAACATAAAAAAAGCCTACTCCCACAAGTAGGCTTTTGAAACTACGAAAGTTTCGTTAATAACTGATTTAAATCTTTTTTCGTTTTCGTCGTCAATGACTTCATTTTAGTAATATCTATCTTTTCTTTCTCCGCTCCTACAATTAACGGATACATACTTTGTCCAATTGTTTTAGATTCAGCTGGGTGTGATGTTTCTAACTCTTTCTCAATTACATCCCACTTTGCATTAATTTGTTTTCCAAGTTTATTTACTGTTTCTAATTTCGGATTAGCAGCTAATTGCTTGTCTAAACTATCAATTAATGCCGCAACTTCTTTTACATTTGTTTTCACCGCTACGTTTTTCTTCGGATCTTTCGTTGTTTTTCCGTCTGAGTTTGTACTTGTACTTTGATCTGTTGTTTTCCCGCTAGTCGTTTGATCATTCGTCTTTCCTGTCGTCTCTTTTTCTTTTGTTTTTACATTCTCATTTTGAGTTGATGTTTTACCGTTACTTTCTGTTCCTGATGATTCTTTCGTATTTTTTGCATCTTTATCTGTTTTTTCATTTGAAGAAGTATTTGTTTCTTTTTCAGTATCTTTCGTTGTTTTTGACGCTTCGTCTGCACTTGTCGTTTTTGCCTCTCCTTCATTTTGCGCTGTTACTTGCTCTTTCTTTTCTGTTTCTTTATCTGCTGACGGACTACAAGCTGCCATAGTAAGCATTGTACCAATTGTTATCGATGCGATAGCGACCTTTTTCATTTTCATATAAATCCCCCTATGTTTACGTAATTTATCCTCCCCTTTACGATTCGATTTCCCCTTAAAAAATCCCTTTTCATACGAATTATCATTTTTCCGACAGTAATCTTCATAATAATACGTACAAAAACCGATAAAACAATTTAAATATTCGAGTTTCTTCTACTTCATTTTTCTTCTCCTTACTAAAAGAAAAAGAGTATATTGTCATATAAAGAATTACGATCCTCATATGAAGATATACTCTTCTATCAAATTTTTCTCTTTCTTGACATTTTATTTATACAAAAAAATAAAATTTTCTTTCGTTTTTTTGTTTCTCAACAATTGTTAACATAATATATTTATGAGTAACCACCATTCGAATGAATAATTTGCCCTGTAATCCATTTTGCTTCTTCACTGACTAAAAAAGAAATTAAGCGTGCTGCATCCACTGTTTCTCCTACTTTACCTTGTGGAAACTTCCATACTAAATGATGCTTCAACTCCTCTGTAATCCATCCTGTATTCGTTGGTCCTGGATCAACAGCATTCACTGTAATCCCCTTCTCCATCGCAACTGGTGCTACTGATTTTGTAAATGCTTCAATTGCTCCTTTCGTCGCTACGTATGCTAGTTCATCAGGCATTGGCCCGAGTGACTGCCCTGAAGTAAGATTAATAATACGGCCACTCGCCTTGCTTGCATAATGTTTTATAAATAATGAACTTAATAACATAGTAGCGCGAACATTTACTGTATAATGTTTATCTAACTGCTCTACATTTAATTCTTCGATTCTCGTATGAGTAGCATACGCTGCATTATTAATTAAAATAGATGGATCACCTAACCGTTCTGAGACCATATAAAACAAACGGTTTGGCGAATATGACTGCGATAAATTGATTTCTGCCATTTCACATCGAACACCTAAACTTTCAATCTCCTCTTTCAACAAAAAGGGCTCTTTTTCATGCATTCCCCACGGCATCGCTTTATCATACTGAGACCAGTACGTGAAAAAAATGTCTATTCCTTTTTGAGCAAGCACCTTGCATACAGCTGCACCAATTCCATTCAGACGAGTTGCCCCTGTTACAATTGCTATTTTCTTCACCTTTTCTCCTCCACCTATGGATAAATCCTCTGCACGAATACAGAGGATCTATCTTTTTATTCAATATTTGACAATATACGTTCTGCACCTAATTTTAAAATTTTAATAAAGATATAATTTACAATCGTAAACATTACAAATAAAACGATAAACATAACCCACAGTCCGACATGAAGGAAGAAGTATAATAGACTTACTCCCGCTACAATAACTAAAGCTATTAAAATATTAGCTAAAAAATTCCACAAAGTTGTATAGCGGCTCTTAAATAATTTCTGCTCTGTATCCCAATGTATATCTGCAGTTTGTGCATCCCAGCGTGTGCCGATTAAATTAATTAGTAATAAACCGTTCGCACTTAATAAGAACCAAAGAACCATAAATACTGGAGAAATTCCCGCTACAACTGCCATCGTAATACCGAACACTGCTAAAATAATTACATTAATTAACCAAGCCGTGATTGCTTTTGCAAAAAAGATATCCGAAGCTTTTACAGGTAAATATCGATTTACAAACCAAGAGCTTCCATCACGTGAGAATGAAGTTGTTGCAATAACGTTACTTCCCATTAAAAATAGCGATGCACAAAGACCAACGCCAATTGCAAGACCTGCTGATTTTGGATTATCAATATATCCCGTGATCCATTTTAAATTCCCATCTTGCACGAATAAAATGAAGAACAACATAATCGGCATAACGAAAGTTTGTACGATACAATTTAAGAAAAATTGTGGTGTACGGAATAACGTTTTAAATTCTTTTTTCACATATGCTTTCAAATGTGAACTTTGTACCGTAGATTTCTGTAAGCCTTCTGCTGAAATGACCTCTTTTTTTGCTGTACTCGTTGAAAGTCCAATAACCCCTTTTAAATATGTACGCTCTGCAATGTAATAAAACAACACAAAAAATACAAATGAAATAAGTGCAAAGATTATTACATATAAAGGACCCTTCCAATTTGCATTTTCTACTAATGCTACTGCTCCAAAATATGTAGTTGGAAAATAGTTTGTCATTTGTACTAAAAGAGAAGACTGGTTATTTGCAAGGTAATCCGCAATTGCATCTTCAGAAAACGAACTTTTATTTTTCCACTGTAAAAACACATTAATTCCTACAATAAATAGTATACTTACGATTCCAATAAATATATTTCCTCGGTCTTTATTTTTCCCTATATTTGTATACCTCATAATAACTGTCATGAGTAATGAAGCTAATACTAACGGCACAATCGGGAAGAGTATATAAATAAAAATCATGTATATGTAATATGTAATAAATGCGCCACTTTTTAAACCGTACGTAATGAAGATTGGTAGTAAAATGAATGAACTCATTACGTATTGTGTAATTAATACTGTTAAAAATTTTGCCGAAATAATTTGCGCTGGTTTTAATGGTAATGGTAATAACATTTCAATGTCATTGCTGTAGTAAAATACAGTTAAAATGTTCGTAATACTCATTAAAAATACCCATATACTCGCAATCGCAAGTCCCATTGCGATAATCATTCCTGGATCTTGCCCTAAATGTATCATTCCCTCATACATTGCATGCGTAATAGAACCAAACAGTAAAAAGCCGACAAATAAAATAGCTGCAAATGAAAATACGTACGCCGCTCGTTTCTTCTTATCTGTTAAAAAATCTGCATAATTTAATTTCAATAATACTTTCGTTAACGTCCAAATTTTACTCATTGCCCGTCATCTCCAAGAACATTTTTTCAAGTGATTCGTTGGATTTAAAATGATCTCTCATTTCATCTAAATTCCCTTTGAACTGCAAATTCCCCTTATTAATAATCGCGACGCGGTCACATAATTTTTCTGCCACTTCTAATACGTGTGTAGAGAAGAATACAATCTTTCCTTTATCTGCATGTTCTCTCATCATTTCTTTTAAAATATATGCAGATTTCGGATCGAGCCCAGTTAACGGTTCATCTAAAATCCATACATCTGGCTCATGCACGAGCACACCAATAATAACGATTTTTTGTCTCATACCGTGCGAGTAACTTTGAATTTGATCCGATAAAGCATTGTAAAGATCAAATTTCTTCGCTAAAGTCTCGATTCGTTCTTGGCGTACTTCTTTCGGCACTTCATACATATCTGCCATAAAGTTCAAATATTCAATTCCCTTTAATCGTAAAAACATATCTGGACTATCTGGAACATAACCAAACGTCCTTTTCGCCTCCATCGGATTTTTCATAATATCTATACCATTAATCGTAATCGTCCCTTTGTCCACCCCGTGAATACCAGTAATCATCTTAATTGTCGTTGATTTACCCGCACCATTCGGTCCTAAAAATCCAAAGATTTCTCCGCTAGGCACAGATAAACTTAAATCTTTTACTGCATAGGTAGACCCATTATAACTTTTTGACACATTCGTAATCTCAATCATTCCATCCAATCCTTTCCTTAATTACCAAATAACTATATTAACATTATAGCATACTTCTATTTTTAGATTTTTATATTTTTTCAGTTTTTTAACCTTTAAAATAAATATACAAACCTAATCCAACGATTAAAGCGACAGCTAGTATAATATAAATCATCGTAAGCCTTCTAATATTCCCCTTTGTCGCTTTACTATAATTTGCATCACCATTTCGCCCAATTAACACCGTTGCCACTACAGTAATGACTACAAGTAATACAACGATCATGATCCAAGTTAACATGCCTTCCTCCCCCTCCTTACAACCATTTTACAATATTATCCTCTTTGTTTCGCAGTATATTTCCTCTTTTTACTATTATTATGAAAAGAATTGGAAAACTATTATTACTATACATTTTCGTATGTGATATATTTATAACATAATATGAATTATTTCTAACATTGAAAGGAGAATCTATCGTGAAAACAACTTGGATTAAATATTTAGGGTTTCTCGGTTTCTTCGGTTTCCTCGGCTTTTTTTATGAAAAAGGATTGTTTACTATGTTTTGTTTCTTCTCCTTTTTCACAACGTATAGAACGGTTCAACACGATGAACTGTTTGAACAAATCGTCAATAAATCGTGCCGTAATGCTTTTATCGTTACATTACTAACTACTGCTATCATTTTGTTTATTGAAATGTTATTTCCAAACCCAGTACTACAAGAGATTGATATCGCCCTTATTTTCGGCACACTCATTCTTACGTTCGGGTTCTCTATGTTCTTTTACGATAAACCTGTTGATGAAATGGAAGATGCACCATGGCGTTCGTAACGAAAATAAAAGAATATCGCGCTAAATTGAACATGACACAAGAAGATTTAGCAAAGAGCGTTGGTGTACGTCGTGAAACAATTAGCCACCTTGAAAAAGGAAAATACAACCCTTCCTTGCAGCTTGCTCACGATATAGCGAAGGCACTTCAAAGTACGATTGATGAAGTTTTTATTTTTGAGGATGAATAAGAAATACCGGCATTCTTTGTGAAAAGAATGCCGGTATTTTTCATTTATACAACTATCACCCATACAAAACCGCATGAAATACGCCCAACAGTAAATATTGGTCTTCTATATAATCTTCATCGTATACATTCATCTCGATGTGATACATATCTTCCTCAAGACGAATATTCCAATCTGCAATTACATAGCCCTTTTTTAATAACTTTCCCATCCCAAAAGTAGTTTTATGAACAACATATTCTTCTCTCTTATACGTAAAGGTAAATAAGAAATTTGCATCCAATAACTTTCCGTCACATACAAGTATTTCATGCTCTGCATCATGATTATCATTGTACGTTACTAAAATCCTTCTTTGGCGCTGCCTACTTACATCCTTTGCAATAACGCGAACATTGTCCTTACTATCCTTTATTTCATAAATGATATTACTACCGACTTTCGGAATAAAGTCTAGCACTTTCATCAACATATTTTTATAATAGCCCCGTACTGCGCCTACTCTTTCGCTTTCATTATAAACCTCTATTGACGTCGTATCTGCTTTACTATCACACAGTCGTTTGTAAGAAAGCTGCATCATTTGCTCTCCTCTTAAGTACTGATCAAACGTCACAGGATATTCTATTGCGCGCAGTTCTTTATTTAACTCATATAAATAGCGTTGAACACTCTCCACTAATGTTGTAGTAGAGATACTCTCCTGAAGCTCAAATTGTTGCCAACTGGAAGAAACTCTCCACTGATTGTCCTCTTCATAAGAGAAACTAAGAATGATCTCTTCACGGTCAGGCGTTTCATAATTCATATGTACATTCTGCCCATGTTGCACTTGCTCCATCCACTGTCCTAAATAAATGCCGAGCTCTGCGACCTTCACACATGACTTTTGAAAAAATACGCTGTTACTCGCGTGAATCGTTACATCCCCTTCGATAAAGCCCTTTGAATAAGCATCATACCGCGGCTCATCTTTCTGTGGGATATTCTTGTCTAACTCAAATAAAAACTTTAACATTCTTTATTCACCTCTAGTTGTTACACAGCTCTTTCCTAAATTGACCGCAGCAATTCAAAATATATCAACGATTTTTTCGATATATCGACTTATCAACAAATATCGACACGATTAAAATGAAGCTACTTTTTCTTCCGCCACTTCTACAAGTTCTAAAATTTGCAGCAGGCTCTCCACTTCATAAGTTGGCTTAACACTTGCCTTATTCTCTTTCAAACTCGGATTATACCAACACGTATCAATGCCGTAATCTTCTCCGCCTTTCATATCAGAAGTGAGCGAATCTCCAACCATTAGTACACTTGATTTATCCGTAATCCCAAACTTTTCAAATGCATAATCAAAAATCTCACGTGCTGGTTTTTGATGACCAACCTCTTCTGAAATAATAATATGATCAAAGAAATTACATAAAGGCGAATTTCCGATTCTAGATTGTTGCACTTTCGTATATCCATTCGTAATGATACCTAACTTGCAATCTTGTAGATTCTCACATAATTGCACTACACCTTCTATAAGATGTACTTCTTTCCCTAAGTTTTCAAGGTATACATCGCTAAATTGCTGCGCATCTACTTCTATATTATGAAGGGCAAATAATTGTCTAAATCGATCTACCGCTAATTCACTTAACGTAATCATTTTATTTTCTAAATCTCTCCATAACCCATTACTAATCTCTTTATAACTCGAAAGATAATCAGTATACCCTGTAGGCATACCGAACTGTACAAACGCATTATGTAATGCGTGTCTTTCCGTTTCAGGAAAATCTAATAATGTATCGTCTACGTCGAATAATATAACTTTGTATTTCATGATGTTCTTTCTCCTCAATTCTATTTCAAAAATTTATTCTCATAGCTTATAAACTTTTATATATTTCGTGATGGATTGCTTTAACCCGCTCTTTATAGAATACACCTTTATCTTCTATTTTCAAATGTGCTATAAATAAGTTTGCAAGCATGACCGCTGTATCTAACCTATAAAATAAACTAACAATATGAGAAGTAGCGTTAAAGATACTATCATTCTTATATCCATCTTTAAATTCCTCCCAACTAACCTCATTTGTTTCAGCTATTCTCATAAGCTCCAGTAATGGATGACCAATTAAAGCGTTATCCCAATCAACTATTGCTTTAACTTCTCCATTATACCCGATTAAATTGGCTGGTCGAATGTCCATATGTAGTAAACTCTTTTCATGATCCGCTGTACTAAGAATATGTTCAATTGTTTTTGTATCTGGAAGTTTCATTCCACAGTTCGTAATTGTATTAAACCCTTCTATCCGTTTCACAATTCGTTCTGCTATATACTTACTAATGGGCTCTCTAATATTTTGTTCGTAATGCAAATCATCAATTGGCATGCTATGAAGCTTGCTCACTAACTCTCCTATTTTGTGCGCAGAAATTGGCATATGATCAGTATACACACAATCCGAAATTAAAAAATCAAGTTCGGCAGAAAGATGCAATCCATGTATCCTTGGCACCGAAATACCTTTTGAATGACAATACTTAGAAAGCTCTGCTTCCTTTTGCAATGAAATCCGACTATTAAATAAATCTTCATTTATATTTTCTACTTCTCTTTCCCATGGCACTCGAAATGCTAAAGCTCCCTTTTCTGAATCTCCTCGAAAAACAATATTTTGCACTCCCGTTCCAATCACCTTTAAATCCTGAACAGCTAATTCCTTATAATCTTGACTTAGTATTGTTGCTAGCTTTTCTCTTAACCCCTCTGCTTTTCCACGTGTATGAATCATTTTATCCCCCGATTCGTAAGTTCTTTTCATCCATTCTCTCTTCGTTGCACAACATCCTCATTAGCAAAATTATAACAACAATAGTAAAAGGAGGCTAATCCAATCAGCCTCCCAAATTCTTATTTATCCTCTAACAATAACTCTTTCATTTCCTCTAACGACTCTTTCGTAAAGCCAAGTGCTTTTTCAGCATACGCTTCAACTGAACCGTATTGCTTTTTTAATTCATCAATCGCAGCTTGTAAATACTCAGTGCGTGCTTCAAACATCGCACCCAATATCGCTCTACTCTCATCGTTTTGTAGTTTTGCACCTAAAAAGGCCATCATTTTCTCGTTTAACTTTTCACGGAAACCGTTACTTAGTAAATAATCTTCCATTACTGTTTTCTCTGGTACACCTAGTAAAAGTAATAATAATGCTGATCCAAATCCAGTACGGTCTTTCCCAGCTGTACAATGGTTTACTAACGGTAAGTTTTCCGGGTTTTGCGCTAAGTTTAAGAAGCTCACAAATGCTTCATTACCACTTACGAAGTCTTGATTCATTTTCACAAGGTATTCACCTGGTTTCCCTAACATAGAAAGGTCACCAACTTGGAAAAACTCATTTATATTTAAGTCTTTTGCTAAATCTTGCATAACTGGTAAGCACACTTGACGAGCTCCTGTAATCTCAGGGTTTGGCTTATGCTTCACTTCAAAGTCTGTACGGTAATCGCAAATTAACTTTAAGCCAGACTTTTGTAAATAGTCGATATCCCACTCTGTTAATCCTGCTAATTCTTCAGAGCGGTACAATTTGCCCCATTTTACTTTACGGCCTTCAAGCGTTTCATATCCTCCCATATCACGGAAGTTAAACGCGCCTTGTAATGGCAATCTACGCTCAGCTACTGTTACTGCTTGTCCATTACTACCTACTAGTCTAAAATATGGACGCTCATTTTCGCTCGGGTTTTCAATTGTATATGATGATTCTCCATTTACCGTTGCAAGTAATTCTCCATTTTCTTCAATATGATCTGGCGAAGTACTCCAATAAATACGAACTTCTTCTATATGATTTTCCCACTTTATTTGTAACGTATTATCTTCATTTCTTTCTACAGTTGCTTGTAACCAATTTCTTTGCTGCCCCATTCTTTCACCAACGCTTTCTCTTATAATCGAATCTTACTCTATTGTATTATAGGAATATCTACTTTGTCGTTCTCATTTTTCTTTTTATCTTACAAAGAGGCAAAAAGTTCTTTTACTTGTTCAAAATTTGTACATGGATTACCGCGAAATACGTATGCGATTTGTTCATCACCTGAACCTTCATATACAACTGTTCCGCGATTAGGGTGTGAATAAAACTCTAACCCGTTTATAATTTGTTTTGGGCCATAGTTCATTGTCCATGAAGAAATAGGATAATACGCTTTGTTTTTATGTCTACAAACCCAAAGTGCGTATAGTTTATTATCTTCGTCCCAATATACATACTGCGTTTCGTCATTTCCGAAACCGACCGATTCAAGTTTCCAATTTAGTTTTTCATGAATTAACAAATTTACATAGGATACGTCATCTGGAGCATTCCACTCTCTACATCTTCCTATCTCACCCATTTCACTTCTCTTCGCTTGAAAGCTTAATAAGTGAAATGGTGTATGTAATATCGTTTTCCCAAGCTCCATATTTACTGGTTGTAATTCAAATAGAAATCGTTCCATTTCGTCTTGGTTTACATATCCATGATCAACAGAAATTTCAACTTGTGTTTTCCATATAGATGTAACATAACTTTCTTTTCCTTTATAATTTACACCTTTCCAATACACAAGCCCTTTATATTGAAAACAATCTCCTTTTGCTTGAGAAATACAGCTATCCGGAAATACTGGTTCCATTATATCGAGAAAAAATTCCTTTACTCGAAACATTCCAGTTGGAGTAACAACCTGAAACCAAAAAGTTCCCCACTTTTCACCTTCATAACGTTCTGAAACTTTTTCAATATTCCAGCCTTCTAACAATACATTTGGATACAATAACACGAATGAATACATGGATTTCTTTAACATATATAGTCCCCTCCCGCTATACGAGTTCGAGAGTATACATCATTCATCCTCCTAAAACTTTCTCACATATCTCTCAGTTGAACTAAGCAGCTGACATCCATTCTCTTCAAAAACATCCTTCATCCACTCATTTTGTACATTTGTCTCACCGATATAATAAGATGCACCTATTTCTTTTAAAACAAACATTGCCCCTGTAAAGAATGCTGCTTCATACCCTTTATTTCTCATATTTGGAGCAACTGCGAAATACATGAGCTTTCCTTCTTCTAACGTCCCCTTTTCAATATGTGGGATTACAATTCCTATCGGCTCTTCACCTACACTCGCTGTTAAACAATGTTCTTTCCATTGCTCACCAATTTCTTGTAGCATCATATTTACAAATTGATCATAAGTGACTTGTTCTTCCGTCATCTCACTCCAAAGAGAATAAAAAGCATCTTCTCCTACTTCTTCAATCAACTTAAAATCAATTTCACTTTCTACATCTTCTACTTTATATAGATCCTTAAACACAATGATGTTTTCAGTAACATATTCAAACGAGTACGTTTCAAAACATTTTTTATACATATTATAATTGGGGCTTTTCGAAGAAATCTCAAAATGTAAGTTTTCTATTCCCTCTTCTTCAGCCTCAGCAACGCAATATTGCATGATTTCCTTTAATTGCTCTTCTGTAAAAATCTCTGCATTATTTTCTTTTATCATGATAGAAGAAGCATTTCTTCTTATTTTAAAATGTTTTTCTAACTGTTCTATAGTCGTCATATACTTCCCTCATCTATGTCATACTTGAATTTCTACTTGTTCTCCTTGCATGAGCAGGATTGTCCTTGAATATATAGAATACTAGAAAACATCGCATCTTTAAAGTGCGGAGGAGGTTCTCCATTGGATATTACAGCGCTGCAACAACAGTTAGAGCTTATACAACAAAATGACTATACGCAACTGCGACATATAGATATAAATGAATTAACGCTCCATATGCTTCAGTATATCGGAACGACTGATAGTTACGTTCGTTACCAGCTTATATATAAATGTTTTGTGCATTTTATTCATCATGAATTCCTTATGGATGATCAACTGAAATTACTGTTGCAAACTTGTTTAAGTGATGAATATTTATATTGTGACATTTACTCCCCGCATTCAGATGGGGTTTTCACACGTTCTTACACTGTTTCGTTAATTGCGTTAATACTCCAATTCGCTAATTCGCACTACTTTTGTACAGAGGAAGATATTGAAGAAATAAAAAACAAACTCATTACATACACAAACTTAGAAACAGATTTCCGAGGCTATATTGAAAATAAAGGATGGGCTCATTGTCTTGCTCACGTATCTGATGCCTTTACTGAAATTGTCCACAATTCTTATACGACCTTTGAATGGTATGAAGAATTAATTCATTGCTTATTAAATAAAATCTTCATTCCATCTGACCTTTTTCATAATAACGAAGATGAACGAATTGTTACGCCATTACTAGCAATGCTGTATCATGACTTCCCGCAAGATGAGTTAATTTCTATTATTCAAAAAAAAATAAAAAGGCTTCCCCAAATTAGAAAACGCCTTTCGTTAAATGAATATTGTATTTTATGCGCCAACATTAAAACCTTTTTACGCACATTATTTTTCAGAACGAAAGATGACCATAACTTAGCCTTTACAGCACGTAAAACAGAAAGAATGTTAAAAGAACTTCCTAATTATTATTAGCTATAAGGAGAACAACTATGGGGTATATCGAAGACATGAGAAATTTAGTAGGAAATCATCCACTAATTTTAATAGGTTCACACGCTATTATAGTAAATGAGAAAAATGAAATATTATTGCAGCTCCGTACAGACTTCAACCGCTGGGGCATCATTGGCGGCGCCTTAGAATATAACGAAACGTTAGAAGACGCTTTAAAACGAGAAGTATATGAAGAAACTGGACTTATTATTAAAAATCCAGAACTATTCCGTACATATTCAGGACCAGATTTCTTTCAAATCTACCCAAACGGCGATCAAGTACACGGTGTACTCGTTGTTTATATTTGCCGAGAATTCCATGGTGAGCTTGTATGCGACCATACGGAATCGAAAGAACTACGCTTCTTTTCACTGAATGAGTTACCAAGTAATCTTCCTCCTGTTATTGAAAGAATTATTAAGGAGTTTCAGCACTCCAATTAAAGATAAAAATAAAACAACCTCATTTCCCGTCATGATAATGCGAAATGAGGTTGTTATTGTTCACCGTAAATTCCTATTTCCCCAAAATGATATTAACGTTCTCTTTCTACAACTTTATAAAGGATAGTGATATAAGAAACAATAAATGAAAGAATCGTATACATGCCAACCCAAAAGAAAAATGCTGGATCGTGCACTGTAACATTTAACATAAGAAAAATAAGAAATGTTACTATTGGCATCACGTAAAATATACCTATTTTATATGTCACAGCTATTGAAAAAATACAAATAAGCAATGGATATATACAGAAAATCAAAATTGACTCACTCAATGTTATGTCCCCCTTTCTGCAGAAATAATAGGTTTCTTGTAAACAATTTGGGGAACAACAAAGTTTTATATTTTTATTCGTTTTTAGTAAATAAAACGTTAGATCGTTATTTCAATCTGATTTCCTTCAGGATCACTTACTACACTTTCGTAGTAACCATCCCCTGTAGTACGCGGGCCATTTAACACAGCGTATCATGCTTCTCTTAATGTATTCGTTAATTCGTTCACCTTTTCTTTACTACCTACAGAAAAAGCAATATGCGCATATCCTATTGTTTCTGTTTGTAATGCATCCTCTATCCCTACCCGCTTCATAAGTTCTAGACGCGCACCACCTTCAAAAGTTATAAAATAAGATTTAAATTGCTTTTTTGGATTATGATATAAGCTATTTTCTTCACCATTAAAATATTGTTTATAAAAATCACGCATTCCTACTAAATCATTCACCCAAATTGCTACATGTTCAATTTTCATAATCGACACCTTTTCTTTTATGTTATTCAACTGACAATTGGATGCTTCATTGCCAGGACATTTAATTTTCTTTATTTGTTCTCGTAATCATAAGATCAAGTCCTAGACTTTTTAATCCATATAAATAATCTTCTTTCCAATTGCTCACTGTTATTTTCGGAATATGTTCCGCCGGAATGTACTGCGGACAAGTTTTTACAATTTGATCTATAACAAATTGATTCACTTCATCATCACAGAAGATAAAGGCATGAGGGTTAATAATAGCTATACATGTAGCTATTAGACGAGTAATAGCATCTATATTATATTCCTCTGGATTATTCGAATCTTCACTTCTCAAAGCTTGTAAGAAATTTTTATTATCATACTGCGGTACGAAAGATATCTCTCCTGAGAAAAACGTACTCCCTCGTACGACGTCTCCATTTACCATAATCCCCGCACCTGGTCCATTTTGACCTGAATATAAATATACAAGAGAGGAATTTTCATTATTTCCAGTATTTTTATGATAACCGAGTACTGCGGCATTCATATCGTTTTCTATTACTACTGGTATAGAAAACTGTTCCTCCAAATGACTTTTCAAATTAAAATTTTGGAACTTTTCATATCCAGGAATATAAAAAATACGACCATCATCAACCGAACCAGGCACACCAATTGATATAGAGCTTATTTTCGGGAATGTAGCGATAAGACCTTCAATATGTTTAGATAATACATTTACGCCCGTATCAATTAGCATACTTGAAGTACTTCCTTGTTCTTTTACTTCCCCTAAACAGTTAAAAATTGTATAGTTCGTCTCATTTTTTTCTAAAAATATCGCTAAACCTAACATATATTCTGGATTATATTCATATCGTTTCGCTCTTCTTCCACCACTTGAATCATCTAAACCGACTAAAGTGACTTCACCATCTTGTTTCATTTTTTCTATAAATTTACTTATCGTTGGAAAACTAATTTCTAATGTATTACTAAGCTCAACTTTCGTTGCACTACCTCGCTCTAGAAGAGCTGTACGAATGCCGCGAAGGATCGTTTCTTTAATCGATTTTTGAGTAACAAATTGTTCACTCAAATCGCTCACCACCTTAATCAACATACTTATTAAACACTTTTAATAAGTTGCGTTGACAATATATCATACATCATTTTCTAAAGCAATAGAGGTGATATATTTCTACTAGCCGTATTCCGAATGCTTCCCCTAGTATACTTAAAAGTTGTGTATAACCTATGATAGAAACTTACAGCAAACGAAAAAAACGGCAAAACAAATAAGAAAAAGAGCGTTTCAAGAAGCAAGCAATGTCTTTGTACAATTGTCCGCACTCTTTTTCTTCATATGAAACACCTTTCACATTGTCTATACGATACGACACCCGTTTATTCATATACCCATGAAAAACGATTTCTATAAGTCTATCGTTTTAATAACCTTGGCTGGGTTACCACCAACAACTACATTATTAGGTACATCTTTTGTCACAACTGCTCCTGAAGCAATTACAGCGTTGTCTCCAATTGAAACACCAGGGTTAATAATAGCGCCCCCGCCGACCCAAACATTGTTACCAATCTTTACAGGCTTCCCATATTCTTTGCCAGAATTCCGCTCTATCGGGTGTAAAGGATGCGTAGCAGTGTAAATGTGAACCCCAGGTGCAAACATACAATGATCACCGATTCGCACTTCACAAACATCCAAAATCACACAATTGAAATTTGCGAAAAAGCTCTTTCCAACATGAATATTGTAGCCGTAATCACAACGAAAATCAGGATTAATTTGAGCTTTCCCATCAGCTGAAGAACCTAAAAGCTGATTTAATAATGTAAAACGTTGTTCATCCCCTGTCTCCATCGCCTCGTTATAAAGACGTGTTAAACGTTTTGCCTCCACCCTATCAGCTACTAATTCTTCGTCATCTGCAATATACATTTCTCCCGCTAACATCTTTTCTTTTTCTGTTTTCATAGAATCATCTCCTTCGCAATCAAATGAACCCTACTTATTAAAGATGTTTAATAAGTAACCCTATAGTAGCATACTTTTTAACATATGCAACTAAGAAGTTTCAAAAGAATATGCGAACTCTTTGCTTTACTGATCGATATGACGAATAAGTTATAGAGAAAAAAGAGGGAACGCTCAGCGCTCCCTCTCAAATCCAATCCGTTTCTTAATTTCTGTTAAATTTACCTTCGCAATAGCCCGCGCCCGCTCAGCACCTTTTTCCAACGCTTCATATAATAAATTCGGTTCATTCATATACATAGCATATTTCTCACGTGGCCCAGCTAATTCACGGTCTACAACGCGGAATAACTCTTTTTTCACATCGCCCCATCCGATTCCAGTCTCATATTTTTCACGTAACGACTGCATTTCACCCTCTGTCGCAAATTCTTTATAAATTGTAAATAACGTTTCTAGTTCTTTCGGTTCATTTGGAAGTGAAGAATCTGTTTTGATTTTAAATATTAACTTTCGTAGTTTTTCTTGCTCCGCAAATAATGGGATTACATTCCCATAACTTTTACTCATCTTTCTTCCATCAAGACCAGGTAAGATTGCACCTTCTTCTTGTATAACATACTCTGGAAGTTTAAATGTCGTGCCGAATGTATGATTAAAATACGTCGCAATATCGCGCGCGATTTCAATATGCTGAATTTGATCTTTTCCGACAGGTACATGCGTAGCTTGAAATAGTAATATGTCAGCCGCCATTAATATTGGATACGTATATAACCCCATATTCACTCCGGCATCGACCTCTAAACCCGCTTCTTTATTTTGCTCTACCTTCGCTTTATACGCATGAGCACGGTTCATAAGCCCTTTCGGAGTTAGGCAAGCTAATATCCAAGCTAATTCTAGAATCTCTGGTACTTCTGTTTGCCGATAAAAAATAACATCTTCCCCAAGTCCAAGTGATAACCAAGTAGCTGCTACCTCTTTCGTGTAACTACTGAACTGACTCGGATTATGCACAGCATTTAACGCATGATAATCCGCTATAAAATACAATGCTTTTCCTTCATTCTTCTTTGACATTTGCAACGCAGGTTTAATTGCACCAATATAATTTCCTAAATGCGGATAACCCGTCGGCTTAATTCCTGTTAACATTATTTTGTCACTCACCCTAACTCCTCCTTTCTCAAAATAAAAAGAGTCCCTCATCCTTAAAAAAGGACGAGAGACTCCCGCGGTACCACCTTAATTAGCTATCTTTATAGCTCACTTCACACTTCAATAACGGGAAGTAACCGTCTTTACCTACTCATTTCAGTTAGAAGCTCCAGAGCCCATTCCATATTCATTCCTTGCTGATTCCCACCACACATCAGCTCTCTGAAAAGTTTCGAATATGTACTCTTCTCTTTCATTGCTTTTCGTTATTTTTTTACAGTCTATCACATTTTCCTTTCGCACAAAACTAAATATTCAAACTTTTTAACATTTTAATAATAAACATTACCAATTTATTCCGCACAATATATAATCGATATGTACAGAAGTAATTTGTAATACAAAAAAAGAGGTGATGTCATGAGTTGGTTTACTAAAAAGAACGATGAAAAGATTGATGAGTTTAAAAACGATGATACAACGCAAGGTGATACTTTAGGAGTAATTATACATTTTACACCTGTCGCTATATATTTATACACTTGCGATGAGTACATAGAAACGTTTGAAGGTGCGCTCACTTTTGAAAATGAGAACGGAAATCAAGTAGAAATCGGAGGTACTTTTATTTCTCTTGAAGTGGATGCTAATTTTCGCATGGACGATTTAATCTTTGATTATAAACTAAAGGAAAGCAATCTACCTATTGTTGAATTAAAAGCTTACGCATAAGATTAATTTGTCTACTATAGAAAGAGCAAAAAAGCTAGAACAGTAATATCTGTTCTAGCTTTTTTCACGTATTCAACTTAACAAATCGATAACCATGCGTTACTAACACCTTTAATATCGCATACCCTGGAATTGCTAAAATAATCCCCATAATTCCAAATAAATTTCCTGCAGTTAAAATAATAAAGATGATAGTAATCGGATGAATATCTAACTTTTTCCCCATGACTTGCGGAGAAATAAATTTGCCTTCTGCTAATTGTACGACCATCATTACGATAATTACCTTTAAAACCATTGCTGGCGAGTCAATAAATGCGATAATTAACGCTGGTGTAATTGCAATGATTGGTCCTACGTACGGGACGATATTTACAATCATCGCTAAAATAGCGAGTAGTACCGCATATTTAATACCGATAATAAGGTAACCAATTAATAGCATAATACCGATAAATAAGCTAACGATAATTTGCCCTCTAATATACGAGCTAATCGCATAATGCATATCATCTAGTATTCTCATTGCTGCTGGTCGTCTTTGTTCTGAAATAAACTTTAAAAAATGATTCGGTAATTGCTCACCATCTTTTAAAAGATAGAACAATATAAATGGAACCATTACAAACGTTAAAACGACCTCTGTAACAGTACTTAAAAATCCAGTTACATTTCCTGTTACTGATGATAAAGATTTCGTAAAATCAACTGTATAGTCTTTTACCATATTCGCAACATTAATATTTAAATTCTCCTGAATTTTACCGAGTAAATTACTTTCCCCAAATCTACGTGCTGCTCGTTCAATTTCATGACCGAAATACGGTAAATTATCTATTAATGCGTCAATTTGATCTTTAATAATAGGAATAACGGTTAAAACTAAAAACACAAATAATCCAATTACTATTAAGTATATCGAGGCTATCGATACAATTCTTGAAACACCTTTCTTTTCTAAAAGCGAAACGAATGGATGCAAAATGTAAAATAGTACGCCCGCTAATAATACTGGGAAGAAAATTGTTTTTAAAAAGACGATAAACGGTGTAAAAACAAATGATATCTTTGTTAGTAATAATATGTTAATGAACAATAATGCAAACCCAAGTAATACTGCTAAATAATTGTGTTCTCTAAAAAACTTTTTCAACTTATCTCGTTTTCTTAAACTTACTTTCTCCAATAAAACCACCTCTTCGAATGATGAAAAGCCCTTATATAGGGCTTTTCATCATAATATAACTCTTTATTTCCTTGCAGCTTTCACTACAAATGATACAATAAGAACGAGCACAATTGATCCTAATAAAGCTGGTATAATATGAATACCACCTAGTGATGGACCCCAATCTCCAAATAATTTACCGCCTAACCAGGCTCCTAATAAACCAGCAATTATATTTCCAAACATGCCAGCAGGAAAGTCTTTACCTGTAATAGAACCTGCAATTGCACCTATAATAGCACCAACTATTAATGTGATAATCCACCCCATCTTTAGTCCTCCATTTCTATTATAGTGTAATTCAATTTAGCTACTAACTTATTGTGTAACTATGTAATTATTATATCCAAAAAAGAAAAATCTTGTCAAATCTATGAAAATAAAGTATATAAGGAGGTTTTACCATATGATTCAAAAATTAATCACAACTTCTCACAAAACTGCAACTTCTATTTTAAGCATTCAAATACCCGCTTATGAAATTGAGGCAAAATATATAAATAGTACAGCTATCCCTCGCCTTTATGATACTGTACCCGATATTCAATCATGTGATGAAATTTTCTATGGCTATTTTTATGAAGATACACTTGCCGGGTTCATCTCTTTTAAAATTGAAAAAGACGAAGTTGATATTCATCGTTTAGTAGTATCCCCTGATTATTTTCATAAAGGGATTGCAACAAAACTACTACTTTATGTATTTGACATGTTCTCCCCCTCCAAAACATATATTGTACAAACAGGGAAAGAAAATACACCTGCTCTTTCTTTATATAAAAAACATGGCTTTATTGAAGTAAAGGAGATCATATTACCCGATGGAGTGGTGTTAACCTCACTTAAAAAACCAGAAAACAACAAATAGTTTGACTCATCATTTTATTTATGTTATCTTTTACTTTATAAAACCTTTTGCTGAGTCCAAAATTTGGAGCGGGGGAACCATTTTTGTAGCTTTGCTACTTGGGGCGAATCTTATTTAAGTAGGGAAACTCTCACTTCCCGAGTCCGACAGCTAACCTCGTAAGCGTAATGGGAGAGGAAGGTGCTTTTTGCCTATGTTACACATTTTGCCTCCTTAATAATAAATATGGGATCGATACCAAATAGTCACCTATATTTATAGAAAAGGAGAAATGTATAATGTTACGTTTATCTGATCACGCAATAAAAATGATGGAGCAAAGACTTCGAATAGAAAAACAACGCACATATCAAGCAAATAAAGTTGTCGATAATTTACATCACAAATACTTCTTTCAACATATTTTTCAGCCGAAAAGATAAAGAAACCATACGTATAGTATAATGTAATACAAAAAGCTTTGCGATTCTAAATCGCGAAGCTTTTTGTATTACTATTAAAAATAATTTTCCATTAACTTATTCATCCAATCTGGCACACGAGCATTTTCTCTTGTATCAAAAGCAGCAATATATGGTTTTATATCTAAAATTGCCGTTCGATCATTAGCGTCTAATCCTTGCACAGTCATAACGTTATTATCAATTGATAATATTTCAACAGTAGTAATTCCAATAGGGTTTGGGCGATGCTTTGTCCGCTGAGCAAAACATCCCTTTTCATCAAAATCACTTAATCCCCTTGGCTTTCTAGCCCACAAATGTTTGTTTTCTTCTTGAAAATCATTCATATAAAAAATAACAATTGCATGAGAATAATCCTCAAGACCTGCTAAGCCTCCAATATACTCTGGATATATTTTGATGTTTGAAATAATACTTCCCCAATTACAATACACTTTCTCATCTATAGAAGATTGTACTTCACCAATCTTCACCATACTCACATGAACCATTTTCCTCCCCCTTCATATAACACTACCTACTTTCTCGCCTTCACAATAAAAGTAGTTGGCACCATCCTAGCTTTATATAAAGAATAATACTTCGGAGAAGGTTCAGCTATTTCTTCAGCAAATGTGCTAGCTGGTTCAGGCTCTTCAATCCTCTCAATTGTAAATCCCGCTCTATTTAACTCATTTATGTATGTACTTATTTTTCTCTTATATAATGTCGCTTGTACATCCTCTCCTTTAAATGTTTCAAACGTAATAGGAGTTTCCTCATGGTAAGAAGACTTGAAAACAATTTCTTCTGTACCATACTGTAAATTTGAATATACGGGATGCTCCCAGCTAAAAACAAAGCTTCCTCCTGGCTTTACATATGAATATATCAGTTCCAACGTTTTTCTTAAATCCGAAGTCCATCCTAATGCATAAATGGAGTATACAATATCAAAATAATCTTTCGGTATATCCCCTTCTTCTTCCATTGCTCCACATATTAACTTTGAATCCCAACTCTTTAACGTTTCATTCGCTGTTTTAATTTGCTCACTTGAAAGATCAAGCCCCCATACTTCCTCAGCGCCATGTTCAGCCATATATCGCAACGAATGCCCACTCCCACATCCAATATCAAGTACCTTTTTACCTTTAATTGAATCGAACAAATGAATTTCATCTTCAGACGCCGTATAAGGACCATATTTCGGTAAACAATCCACTTGAAAGAAATATGGTGCAACTGTATCCCAACACTTTTTATTTAAAGCTAACATTTGTGTACCCTTCATATGCTACATTCCCCCATCCAATTTTCTTCTCCATAATATAAATTAGACATTATAACCCGATCTCCCTTTTCTCTTCGCCCTGTAATTTTTTACTTTCGCGATTGTTCCACATGCTCTTCCTCCTTCTTCTCCAGCATACATACCGCACCATCTTTTACTTCCATTTCGTGAATTGTCATAAAATACCCAGCGGCAATCTGGACATGCTTTTAACCTCCCCCATAAATTTTCTTGAACTGCTATTAAAACAATGCTTAATACTTTTGTATATACAGTTTCTTCATGTATTGGTTCATATGTAATACCTTTCATATCTTCCTTTATATATACATGAAATGGATATTTCTCTAACCACTTTTCCAACGATCCTTCTCCTTCAATTGTCATCCGAATATCTTCTCGAAAACTTTTTAATTCCTCTATCGTATGAAATGGAAACTCTTCATGAAAATATTCTTTCATAAAGAGCTTTATATCCTCTTCTGTTTGCAGCAAATCAATTGCTTCTCTCGTATCGTTTGGTATTCTCCATGTATTTAAAAATTCTCGAATATACTCTAATTCGTTTGGTGCGTTTTGGCTCAATTCCATTCACCTTCTTCTTAAAATTTACTTTTTTCTGACTTTGTGTATAATTATAATATAAAATAGTTAACCATCAAATGATTTTACTGGTTACATAATTAGGAGGGGTTTTATGAAAAGTTTCTCAATACCGATACGTTTCATGCTTATTTCTTCATTTTTTATGTCTTTTGGGTATTTTGCAGTATACGCATTTTTAGCTATTTATCTATTAAGCTTTCTTCATTTTTCAACTTTTCAAGTCGGAACAGTGTTGACAGTTATAATAATTACATCACGGGTTATCCCTTTATTCTCAGGTTTAATTGCTGACAAAATAGGCTATATCATTATGATGATAGCCGGATTATTTTTAAGAGGAATCGGATTTATCGCTTTAGGAATATGCTCTGATTTCTATACAGTTTCTATTTCTTCTGCACTTATTGGCTTCGGAACTGCATTTTACGAACCTGCTGCGCGCGCTATATTTGGCTCACAGCCAGCTCATTTGCGAAAAAATTTATTTACATATTTAAACCTTAGCTTTAATTGCGGTGCAATAATCGGACCAATTGCAGGAGGGTTCTTACTCTTACTCGATCCAATCTATGCTTTCTCTCTAACAGGATCTCTTATGCTGTTATTTGCTTTAATCTTTTACTTACTTAAAAACCACTTCCAAGTCACTACTGAAAGTACGTCTATTGCATTAGGAATACAGACTATCTTACAAAACAAGTCTTTCCTTCTGTTTTCATTTATCATGATCTTCTTCTATATTATGTTTACTCAGCTTACTGTCGCGCTTCCACTTCATATGAAAAACATTAGTAATAGCAATCAGCTTGCTACATTAGTCATTACGATAAATGCAATAACAGGCGTCATATTTATGGTGTTATTTCGAAAACTCTTTCACAAATACAACACGCTTTCATTTATTAAATACGGTATTTTATTAATGAGTATTTCCTTTTTACTCATCCCTTTATTTCAACACCCATATTGGCTATTTATTTGTGTAATTTTCTTTACAATTGGTGAAACACTCGTATTACCTAACGCTGATATCGCTATTGCAAATTACAGTAATGAATCATATACAGCTACTTTCTTCGGATTTTATCAATTATCACTCGCATTTGGTTTTATCATCGGTAATTATACCGGTACATGGTTTAAATCCAAATTAAACGGAATGTATACACCATGGCTTATTTTCGGGGGAATAGGACTTATTGGTTTTATTTCACTTCATATTTTAAATATAAAAAAAGAGCGCTCTAAAGAAGATATATACCTACTAGAAAAATATTGATACTCAACAATAAGTAAACTTTTCAATCTCCCTTAAATTTGATTTACACCCTGCCCTGATTTACATATTATGGTACAATCAAAAGAGTACTAGCTAAACATTTACGCTCCACACTAGCAGTCTAACAATGCCAAAATCAAAAATTACATAGAATCGGGGGGATGTTATGAAAAAGAAATTAATTGTTCTTCTATTCACCGGAATCATATTATCCGGATGTTCAGCTATTGCAGAAAATTCTTTAGAAACCGGAAACGGCAGTATGGCATTATTAACACCAACGATTACAACAAAAGATAATGAATTAGAAATTAAGACTGAAGGTATTGATGAAAATAAAGTAACTTTTATTTATGTCGCTAATAAAAAAGTGTTAGAGCAAAAGCTAAAAAATGGCGAATCCTACAAGCTTAACATTAAAGATATCGAACACGCTCATAGGACAGACTACAAACCTAAAGTTCAACTTTTGCAAACGAAAGATGATCATAATGATGGAGAAATAGTTACCTTTAAACAAGTTAGATATACGGTTAAAAACTAATTTTAAAGTTGTTTCATTATAAATAACAGTGGATAAATGTAAGGGGTGCTAACATGAAAAAACGATGGATTTCTTGGTGGATCGGTAACATATTTTGGATTATCGTTTTTGGAATATGGGCCGCTATTATTTGGCTACGAGATGTTGATGGTGCTGGTGTTATTCAAACACCCGAAATTAAATCCATATCACTTATCGTTTTATTAATCGCGTTTATCATACCGGTATTTTTTCAAGTTATATGGCTAATTATTAATTTGAGGATGAGCAGAAAAAATAATTATACGATTTAGTTTTTCAATTAACAATAGAAAAGAGAGGAATCTACATCAAAATAGATTCCTCCCTTTTACATTTGGACTTATACTGCGCTTTTCATGCAGCACTACTCCTCTTTTTTTAAGATGCATGTTCATCTTTCTTCTTCATTAACGCTCTTTTCTTCATCGCCTTCGTTAAATATCCGCCTTTAAATGAACGAATTTCATAAGAAGACATAAACGCTTTCGGTGCAATTTCATTAATAATTTCTAACAGTTCTTTTTCTCTAGAACGCTTTGCAACGATATCTAAGCGATAACGGATAGAATTAATACCTTCGCCTTCAAATACTGTAACGCCAAATCCAGAGTGACGTAATTCATCTACTAATTCATTACAACGGTCTAGTAAACTAACTTGATACGTAATATAACCAATTGCTAATTTATTCTCTATATAACCGCCTAATAACAGTCCCGCACTAAAGCCAATGACATAGGCAACGATGTTCATCCAATTTGATAAATCTTGAAACACAATACCTAAACTGACAATGTAAATAGCTCCTTCTAACAATCCTACGCCAGCAGCGGATCTTGTTTGATTCTTTACAAGCAAAATCGTACGGATTGTTAAAATGGGAACGTAAATAATTTGAAGCACAAAAATAAGTAGCGCTTGTAACATTGGTATCCACCTCTTTCAAAAAGTCTTTTGTCATGATAACATACATAACCTTTAGAAATCGATGGGTTTTTAAATTTTTTTTTATTATTTTTCATACTATTGAAAAACGTAAAAAAGAAGCGTATTATATTTGTCGTTAATTTGGTTATTTGTATCATATCAATAAAATAAAAAGGAACCCATTAGGTCCCTCTCATCATAGCTCTATGTTTTTCGAAGCATGTTCCCTTTTCTTCTCTTCTTCTTTCACTACCTGCATATTTGCATAAGCTAAATTCGCAATCATTAAAAAGTGACCACCTAAAATACCTGTACCGAATGCCCACATTTCCATTTCATGTTCAATTTCGTACATGATGATAGCTCCTAAAATGGCAGCTGCAAATCGGTTTAAAACTCCTAATCCAGGAGCCTTTTCCTTCATTACGATACTTTTCCCGAGTTTCTCTACTCTGCGAGCTAATAACCAAAGGCAATATGCACTTACAGCTAATCCGATACCAAACCCTGTTACTTGTTTTCCAAACGGAGTAATCGTCCACATAAGTAGTAAACCACTAAAGATCACATACAATTGTAATCGATATACGCGTAAGGCTTCTTGAATCAAAATATCCGCTCCTAAGTTCTCATTTTTTTGTACTTTAGAAGAAAAGCAGCAACCTACACAGTTGCTGCTTTCTCTTCTTCTTGTTCCTCTTCCATCTTACGAATTTCAACACGTTTAATTTGGTAAGCGTCTTTTTCTAACACTTTAAACTCATAACCTTCCGCCTCAACGTGTTGTCCTTCTTCGATTTCATGATTTTGCATCATAATCCATCCACCGATTGTATCCACATCATCTTCTTCAATGTGTAATCCAAATAAATCTTTCACTTCTGAGATAAGCACTTTTCCATCAACAATGATATGTTGCTCGTTCACATGTTGAATTGGTGGTGCTTCATCCTCATCATATTCATCACGAATTTCGCCGACGATTTCCTCCAAGATATCTTCAAGCGTTACAATTCCAGCTGTCCCTCCGTACTCATCATATAAAACAGCCATCGGAATTCGCTTCTTCTGCATTTGAAGTAATAAATCGTGAATTGGAGTCGTTTCCATCACTTCAATAATCGGACGCATATACGAGCGAATTGATGATAAATCTTTTTGATCCTCGGTCATATATCGAATAAAGAAATCTTTTACGTTGACCATACCGATAATATCATCTTTATCTTCTCCAAAAATCGGATAACGTGTGTATCGCTCATTTTGGATTACTTTCATGTGTTCTTCTACTGAATCTTCCAGATAGAAACCAATGATTTCTGTTCGCGGTACCATAATCTCTTTTGCAATACGATTATCAAATTCAAAAATGTTATTTACATACTTGTATTCAGCCTGATTAATTTCGCCACTTTCATAGCTATCTGAAAGGATAAGGCGTAATTCTTCCTCTGTATGAGCTACTTCGTGTTCTGAAGCTGGTTTTAAACCGAATAAGCCAGTTACAACACGCGCTGAACCGTTCAATACCCAAATAAATGGATACATCACTTTATAGAACATCATTAATGGACCCGCCAATAATAACGTTACCCTTTCAGCCTTTTGAATTGCCATCGTTTTTGGAGCTAATTCTCCTACTACAACGTGTAAATACGTCATAATCATAAAAGCAAGACCAAATGTTAATACTGATGAAATAGAAGGATTTAAGTTCCATTTCTCAAATAACGGGTGTAATAACTTTTCAATTGTCGGTTCACCTAACCAACCTAATCCCATAGCTGTAACTGTAATACCTAATTGACAAGCAGATAAATATTCATCTAAATTTGTTGTTACTTTTTTCGCTGCTAAAGCACCGCGTTTTCCTTCTGCAACAAGCTGATCAATACGACTTGAACGTACTTTTACAATCGCAAACTCAGCTGCTACGAAAAATCCAGTAAATGCGATTAAAATCGCAACCATGACTAAATTAAATATTTCCAATGAATCCCCTTAGTAAAAAAACTAAGGTGTCCACCTCCTGTATACTATAATGTTTTCTTATTTCTTTCTTAGAAAACATAGCCCGATACAAAAATTAAAGAGGTCGGATTTCACTTTTTCTATAATAATAGAGCAAGTGTCTGTATTAAAGCTGTCGTTTGACCAGATAAAGATTTCGATATTTTTTCACGTTGTGAATCAGTCAATCCATCTAAAAGCGGCTTTAACTCTGTTAACTCTGCTTCTAATCGATGAATATGGTCTGTCACTTCATTCACTTGTTTCGAAACGTGTTCATTGATACCGAGCAGCTTCTTCTTCTCCTCGATTTTCTCTTTAATCTCACAAAGCGGCATATGCATTTCTTTGCACTTCTCAATAAATTGTAATGTCTCAACTGCTGTTTCGTCGTAATAGCGATAATTAGATTGAGATCGCTCCGCTTTTAAGATACCTAGATTCGTATAATAATCAATCGTTCGTTTCGACACGTGAGCCATGAGAGCCAACTGTCCGATTCGATACACCTTCCCAACGATCTTCCCCCCTTGTTTATATTACTAACATCATACAATACATAAACTGTACAGTCAAACGTGACGGTTTACTATTCATAATTTATACACAATTTCACACACATCTAAGTATGTAGTATATTCACAATCTATAACTCTATCTATATAGTTAGATTGCTGTTTTTTCGATATACTGATACTAAAATAGGAAAATGGAATTCCCCGTTCCTTTCAACCTTTCTTACTGTAAAACATATGATAATAATAGTGAAATACAATCATTATTTATGCAATTGGAGGAGATTAAAATCACTAGGACAGTTATCTCTCACTTTTATAACGAGGAGTATTTATTACCATGGTGGCTTATGCATCACACAAAAATATTCGATCACGGTATTTTAATTAATAGAGGTTCTACAGATCGTTCCGTAGAGATTTGCAAATTATTTGCTCCCCACTGGGAAGTACGAGATTCAAGATTTCTTGAATTCGATCCCACTAATACTGACATTGAAGTAATGGAAATTGAAAGAGAAGTTTCAGGTTGGAAGATGGTATTAAATACTACAGAATTTCTTTGTTGTAATAATGTAGAAGAATTTTTCTCATCACTTCATACGTTAGGCCAAAATATGTATGCGATTAGAATGATTGTCATGATTGACAAGCATGATTACAATTATTCAAAACTAAGATACTCCATTCCTTTAGTAGAACAACGATATCACGGGCTCTTTCCTTATAAACCAGAAATCGGCTGTGCCTGGAGATTTATACACAACCATCTTGATGGTGCATATTTACCAGGCAGACATTTTTCTCGGCACCAACCTATCGTTTATAACTCTCCTTCATTCATTTTCAAATTTTATTTTAGCCCTTGGAACGAACATACAAAGGCAAGAAAACTACAAATTACACCTACCCTTTCAAAAAAAGGTATTCGAATGGGACTCCAAAAACATTATGGTCAGTCCTCTGAGGAACTTGAAACCCTATTTTTATACCTTAGCAACTCAACACAAGACCTACGTAACCACCCTGAATACCAACAATTATTCCCTAAATTCAAACCTTAATATTTCTCACCCTATTATATTCCACACATTTTTACACACTTAGCTAAAAACCATACCATTTGTATTTCATATGAATACTGTATATATTATAAATTTTTATTTTAGGAGGAAAAAATGAAAGCTGTTATTCTTGCTGGTGGATACGGGACAAGGATTGGGGAGGAAACACATTTAAAGCCGAAACCTATGATTGAAATTGGAACAAAACCTATTCTATGGCACATTATGAGTTTGTATAGCCATTACGGTATTACTGAATTTATTATTTGCTTAGGCTATAAAGGATATGCGATTAAAGAATTCTTTCTAAACTACAACTTACACATGTCAGATTTCACGATACATTTAAGAGATAATACAATTACTAGCCATTCTCATCGTGTAGAACCGTGGAAAGTTACACTAATCGATACTGGTGTAAATACCGAAACGGGAGGACGAGTGAAAAGAATTCAAAATTTTGTTGGAGACGAACCTTTCTGCCTCACTTATGGTGATGGATTAAGTAACGTAAATATAAAAGAACTTATTGCATTTCATAAAAAACATGGAAAAATGGCAACTGTTACCGCCGTACAACCTCCTGGTAGATTCGGTTCTCTCATATTAGATAAACAGTCTGTAACATCTTTTCAAGAGAAGCCACTCGGGGATGGCGGATGGGTTAACGGTGGATTTTTCGTTTTAAACCCTGAAGTTTTCAATTACATTAGTGGAGATAAGTCTGTTTTTGAAACAGACACTTTAGTTCAGTTAGTAAACAAAAACGAACTATCAGCATATCAACATACTGGTTTTTGGCATCCGATGGATACATTGCGCGATAAAAATAAATTAGTCGAGCTATGGGAAAGTAATAACGCTCCGTGGAAGGTTTGGTAATATGGCTTCTTCATCTTTTTGGAATAAGAAAAAAGTATTTATTACGGGACATACTGGATTTAAAGGCTCTTGGCTCACCCTTTTCTTAACTTCTTTAGGTGCAGAAGTAGTTGGCTTTTCTTCTCACCCCCCATCGATTCCTAATCTTTTTGAACAATGTAACGTAGCAAAAGAGTGCATAACAATTCATGGCGACATTACAGATTACGATTCTTTATTACACGCCCTAAAACATCATAACCCTGACATACTATTTCATTTAGCTGCCCAGCCAATCGTCACCAAATCATATAAAAATCCTATCGAAACATTTAAAACGAATGTTTTAGGCACTGTTCACGTATTAGAAGCTGCAAAACATATAGAAAGTATACGTGGCATCATTAATGTTACAAGTGATAAATGTTATGAAAATGATGGGAGCGGTAACCGGGCATTCGTGGAAATTGACCGACTAGGAGGTTTCGACCCTTATAGTGCTAGTAAAGCTTGCGCTGAAATAGTGGCAACATCCTATCAAAAATCATTCTTCCGTACTAATACTCAGAAACTCGCCTCAGTAAGAGCAGGTAACGTCATCGGTGGTGGGGATTGGGCAGAAGACCGATTATTCCCAGACGTCATTCGTGCATATTTACAAGATGCTACGTTAACTATTAGAAACAAAAACGCTATTCGCCCGTGGCAACACGTATTAGATCCTTTACACGGCTATATCCTTTTAGCTGAAAAACTTTGGACAGACGCTGAATATGCAGAAGCATGGAATTTCGGCCCGTTGAACGAACCTAACAGAACCGTTCACGATGTCATTCAATCTGTAATAAAATTATGGAATAAACAACTAACAATCACTTCCCCCTCTACAAACACTCCTTATGAATCGCCTGTTTTAACACTCGATAGTACAAAAGCAGTAACTAAACTCGGCTGGACTCCTAAGTTATCAACAGATAAGGCTATCACTTGGACTGTTGATTGGTACAAAAAATATGCATCTGGTGAAAATATCGAATCTTTCACGCGACAACAAATCGATGCATTCAAAAATTTATAAGGGGGCTATAAAATGGAACAGAAAAAATGCCGTTTTTGCCACTCATTACTCAGCAACACTTTTTTAGATTTAGGTGTTTCTCCTCTCGCTAACTCATTTGTTTCTCCAGAAAACTCATATAAAATGGAACCATTTTATCCATTGCACACATTTGTTTGTCACTCTTGTTTACTCGTACAATTAGATGAATTTGAATCTCCGCACAATATTTTTCATGACTATTTATACTTTAGCTCTTACTCATCAAGCTGGCTACTGCATGCTAAACAATATGTAGAAATGGCGATTAAGCGCTTCCGCTTAAAGAAACATTCAAAGGTGGTTGAAATCGCGAGTAACGACGGGTACTTATTACAATACTTTCAAAAAGAACATATCGAAACGTTAGGAATTGAACCAGCAAAAAATGTAGCAGAAATCGCTATCCAAAAAGGAATCCCTACTGAAGTGAATTTTTTCAGCAACGACTTAGCAAAAAAATTACCGCAAGCAGATTTAATCATCGCTAATAACGTATTAGCACACGTTCCGAACTTACATGATTTTGTGGCAGGTTTAAAAACGTTATTAAAACAAGACGGAACAATAACAATTGAATTCCCGCACTTATTAAATCTCATATCCTTTAAACAGTTTGATACGATATACCATGAGCACTTCTCCTATTTCTCACTTATAAGCCTGCAAAAAGTTTTAGCTCACCATCATTTACAAATTGTCGATGTAGAAGAACTTGCAACGCACGGTGGTTCCTTACGTATTTTTGTAAAACATCATAGTGACGAATCAACTATCCATTCTAGTGTTACAAAATTAATCCAAAAAGAAGTAGATCACGGGCTAAATACATTAGATTGTTATCTCCTTTTTTCTAAACGCATCGAACAATTGAAAATAAATATTTTACAGTTTTTTATAGAAGCGAAAGCTTTAAACAAACAAATTATCGGTTACGGTGCCCCAGCTAAAGGAAACACCCTTTTAAATTATTGCGGGATAGGAAAAGAATTTCTAGCTTATACAGTAGATAAAAACCCTCATAAACAAAATCTCCTTCTACCAGGAACCCGCATTCCAATAAAATCTCCAGAAGAAATAAAACGTACAAAACCTGATTACATTCTTATACTTCCTTGGAATTTAAAAGACGAGATTATGAAAGAATGCTCTTTCATTCGTGAGTGGGGCGGCAAATTTTTAGTAACAATACCAGAAGTTGAGGTAATTGAGCCATGAAAAAAATCCTTGTAACAGGCGGTAGCGGATGGATTGGTAAATATGTTGTACATTCTCTTATTCAAAAGGGCTATGAAGTGCACGCCACTTACAATACAAATAAGCCTTCCCATCTTTCTTGCCATTGGCATAAAGTCAACTTACTTTGCGATGAAGAAGTAAAAAAACTCATTTACGACATGAAGCCTAGTCATCTCATTCATTTAGCTTGGGAAGCAGTGCCGCCAGCGTGTTATGTATCTATCAATAATTACTATTGGCTTACATCCAGTATCTCATTGATTCAACACTTCACAACATGCGGCGGAAAGCGAATCGTCGTTGCAGGCACTGGTGCAGAGTATGAATGGTTTAACGGCGTACTATTTGAAGATTCACCGCTTCTTTCCTATAAAACACCATATTCATTATGTAAAAACGCACTACACTCCTGGCTACAAACGTACGCTGAGCAATCAGGCCTCAGCATGTGTTGGGGCCGTATTTTTCATATGTATGGCCCTCACGAACAGGGGAATCGGCTCGTTTCTAACATTATCACTTCTTTATTAAAAAATGAGGAAGCACTATGTACACATGGAAAACAATCAAGAGATTTCCTCCATGTGAGCGACGTCGCTCATGCTCTCGTAACGATATTAGAACACGACGTTACAGGCACAATCAATATCGCTTCTGGTCAATCTGTACAAATTAAAGAATTAGCATCTATCATTGGGACAAAGATAGGAAAAGAGCATTTAATTAAACTGGGTGCAATCCCTTTCTCTAAAGATGAACCTTTATTTGTCGGCGTTCATGTAGAGCGTTTAAAAACTGAAGTAAACTGGAAACCGACATACGATCTAAATACAGGAATCGAAGAAACAATTTCATGGTGGGAATCATTTATACAAAAGCATAACGGTACGCATCACTAAAACGTAAATCCTTCGTCCCTCTTGCTAATTCCTTATACCATTCTTCTAATCTTTCCGGCGTAATAATATGGTGTGTACCCATCCCCCGATCCTTACTAGCTTCAGAAAGGGTCGGACCAATTTGTAATTTCCTCTTTCTCATCTCATCGTTCCACGGGCTAAACCCAAACCATAATATACAAGCAAGAGGCGGATAAATCATAGATTCATGCGCAGATAAATGTCTTCCAACCGTATAACTTCCGTGTTCATGATTATGAATAAATCTACCTCTTCTCCATAACGGCCATTCTTCTGGTAAATAACCGTGAAATCGCTGCTTCATTAAAGGTATACCAAAGTTAAGGGCCGGATAATTGTAGTTAGGATCATCAACCATAATAAGCCCTTCCAGCCAATACATCCTTCCTCCCAATTCATTTAGTGATTTCCAAAACTGATTTTTATCTTGCACACAAAGAAACTCAGTCGTATTTAAAATCATTTTCCATCCCTTTACTTCTTGTTCCACCCTCATTACTTCATGATCTGTCGCTAATGCATCAAATTCTGGATTTGCAGAATCTCGTACTTCCCAGTGCGGCGCGAACTTTTTACAAATTTCAACGGAACGATCTGTTGAACCTTTATTAATTAAAATGCCATGATCAAATAACTTCGTATGATGAGCAAGCCACCACGGTAATAAATACTCTTCGTTATAAAAATGAGAAATAACGGTTGTAGTTATAATAATCTCCTCTTTCTCTATTAATCTATTTTTCATCCTACAACCAATATACTCATAAACTAAAAATATGTTTCCTATATTAATAACCAAATAGTATTACTAATATTTTTGTAAGTTTTCCTTCGGTACCCAGCCATCCTCACCACCTGTTTTTTCACACCAAACCCATCCATTCAATTCTTCTAATCCAATCAATCTTTCTCCAATACTTACATTTAATTCTTTGGCAGTATATTGTTTTATAATGATTCCTGTTCCATTCATATCTTTTCTTATAATTTGCTCCGGAACCCACCCTTTCCGGTCATATTTCTCTTCGTGACAAAACATCCAGTTTTCCCAATTTTCAGGACCATCGTAACTCTCTATCATTTTCACTACATCTCCCTCTTCTAAGCGAATTGGATCAGGATAATTGCTAACATGTGATTTTATCACGATATATTTCATAACAACCTCCAATAATCAGAAAATTAAGTTATAATGTCATTATAACTTAAGAAGGAGGAATACACATGTACTACAACACTTCATTCGAAAACGATCAACCAGCAGGCCGTCTATAAACTAAGGCGGGCATTCATATAACACATACACTATGCCTCGTCTTAGGGAACTCATCATACCCTAAAAATAGACGGAGGTACTTTACATGAAACAAACAATTTTAGGAGCTATATGTTTATCACTAGCAGCAAGTATATGGGGCGGTATGTACGTTGTTAGCAAATATGTACTCGACTTTATCCCTCCACTAACACTCGTTTGGCTACGCTTTATCATTGCTTTTATTGTTTTGTATATGATTTTAAAAATAGCTGAGAAAAAACAAAAGAAAACAGTAACCATTCACAAAAAAGATTGGCTCCTATTCGCTTGGATTGGATTTATCGGATATTTCATTTCGATCACTTGTCAATTTATCGGAACAAAATTATCCGACGCTCATACAGGATCGTTAGTAACATCAGCTACACCTGCATTTATGGTTATATTTGCAGCGATCATTTTAAAAGAAAAACTAACCGCTCGTAGATTACTATCTACCATCATAGCGACAATCGGTGTCATTATCGTAATCGGATGGGATATTGAAATTGGCTCCTATTTTATCGGTACAATCATATTAGTTGGGGCAGCTATTACGTGGGCTCTACTATCTATTTATGTAAAAATTGCTTCAGCTCGATTTTCATCTTTAGTGATTACAACGTACGCTATATTCTTTTCACTCTTTTTTATTACACCTTTTATGGTATGGGAATTTCAATCAAACCCAATTGAACATATGAACCTATATGTAGTATTAGGCGTACTTTATTTAGGAATCGTCTCAACTGCAGGTGCCTTTTTCCTTTGGAATAAAGGATTAGAATTAATGGATGCAAGCATCGGCTCGTTATTTTTCTTCTTCCAGCCTATTGTTGGATCATTGCTTGGTTGGCTCTTATTAAATGAGACATTAAATAGTAACTTTTTTATTGGTGGTATTCTTATTGTATGTAGTGTTTTTATTACTACTTTTGAAAAGAAATGAAAAACAGGCAGAGATTAATTTATAGAGATAATAATGTCATAAAAAAACGCTAATCATGTTCTGGAATAACGAAGGCAATAGAAAAACACGCATTAATTTTTTACAATATTGCAGAAAACAGAGGAGTTATGGAATCAGTAATTATAGGGAGGCTAAGCGATGAGAGTAGGAATCATAGGAGGTGGCTTTGGTTTAGCAGTTCAAGCACCTATAATAAATACTCATCCTAAGATGAATGTTTCTGCTATTAGTACAATGATACGTCATCAAGTGCCAAAAAATTTATCAACTGCAGACGATTCTCCAGTTCATTATACAGACTGGACCAAAATGTTAGATTTAGAAGAGTTGGACCTTGTATTTGTTAGTTCTCTTCCGATTTATCATTTTGAAATGGTTAAATACGCATTAAACAAAGGTATACATGTAGTGTGTGAGAAACCTTTTACAATGAATAGTGTGGAATCAGAAGAGTTGCTAAGGTTATCTAGTGATACTAATACAAAGGTATTTATTGATTTTGAATGGCGATATCATCCTGCTCGCCAAAAGGTCAAAGAACTTATAAGCGAAGTTGGTGACATCCTTCATTTTGAATATCATATTTCTGCCTCTCAATACCAAAAACTTCAAACTAACAAAAGAGGGTGGATGGGAGAAAAGCAAAAGTTTGGTGGAATGTTAGGAGCTCTAGGAACACATATGGTCGATTGTCTTAGATGGCTTATTCAGGACGAAATTATAACTATCAATGGTTTCATACACACCCACGTCCCAGAAGGTCCAGAAGAACTTAGAGACTCTGATGATGCCTTTTTTATTCATGGTAAAATAGAAGGAAATTGTACCTTTTCAATTCAACTTATCTCAGGAATTCATCACGGATTTGGTTCAAACTTAAAAGTATTTGGAAGTCTTGGAACCATTAACTTAATTGATGATAAAACACTGTTTTTTGGCAAAGCAAGTGAAAGCCTAGAAGAAATAAAAATTGAAACATATACCCAAACCATCCCACCTTTATCGTCAGAGGCAAAAGCTTATTATCCAGCATTTTATCCTTTTTTAGATAAAGTTTACGAGAATATTATTTTTAATAAATCAGACAAGGATTTACCAACCATTGTAGATGGGCATGAAAATCAAATAATTATAGATAACGTACTGTCAAATTAAATTTATTATTCAATAAAATGAAAGTATCTTAGATCACAATTCAATAACTTTATTTTACCCCCGTTCTAAATATAGGACGGGGGTATTCTTGTTTTAGGGTTTAAAATTTCCGGAGTCTTTTTACCATTAAGTATCTTTGCCAATTCGTATAATTGGGTCCTGATCGTGAAAACCAATACAAATCGGTATATTCCTTTGCACTTCACTACACGCACTCATAAAACTACATACCGTTCTAGCAATTAAATACAAATTTATACCAATTGCCTTTTCGTTTATATCAAAGCCATTCTCAGCATACACATCTGCTAATTCTATAGACTTCGGTCCTTCAACATCATATGTCCATTCAGAAGCCCAATCATCATTCTCTTCTTCCAGCGAAAAATACTCTTCACAAATATAAAACTGACTATCCCATTCATTATCAAGATCATATTCAAAATAAATTGCTTTTGCCTCTTCACTAGTAGCGATTTGTATAGCTTCATACAATGCTAGTCGAATACTTTCCTCATATGCTCCTAAATGAATTGCTTTAATTCTCTCTGCATAACCCTTAGACGCTAACATGCAGCAAATATCATAATACTTCCCTTCTATTTGCTCTACTGCTAACGAAAAAACATCTTCTTGCATCTCTTCTAAATACTGAAATATATCCACACTAATTACTCCTCATTCTTTACGCACCCCAATGCGATGGACGGGACAACATTTTCGGTAATTTCGTATGTTTGTCCCCTCTCGCCGCATTAACTTGAACTTGCGTCAGAAAAATACTATTTGTAAAATCGGCCCCACGAATATCTGCATCTCGCAAATCTGCCCCGATGAGATCTGCTCCTCTTAAATTTGCTCCATTTAAGTTAGCTGCAATTAAGTAAGCACCCCTTAAATTCGCTCCTTGCAAATCTTTCTTTTTCAAATTTGCTCCCATAAGGTCTGCGCCTCGGTGAATGATTCTTTTCTTACGCGCAGTATTCATTTCCTTCCAAACTAGTTCGCTCGTTTCTAAAAGTAAAATATTCACTTCTGCACGATGTAATGGAATATTTACTTTCATTAACTCGTCCGCATTTAAATTTGAAAGACGCTCCGTCTCTTCAATCGCTATACTTAGCTCTTTATGAATTGGCTGCGTCGCCTGTAAAAGAATCGCCTCATTCAAATACCAAAGCATTTCATGTAGCTGATGCATAACTGGAAAAGCATCATACATTTTTCTCGCATGCTTCGCATCTTTCCGCCAATCTATCCCGTTAAATGTAACTTGAGAAATTTTCTGCCCAGCGCCGAAACATTCAAATACTGTACAACCTTTGTAACCTTTTCCACGAAGATTTTTATGTATACTACATTTAAAATCTGATTGTAAATTGGAACATGGTTTCCCGCCATCTTTATTCACTGCAAAATCTACTGACGCTGCGAACGGTAATGCAACGCAACATAGACCGAAGCATTTTTCGCAGTTTGCTTTTAAATGATCGTTATGATTAGTCAAAATGTATACCCCCTGTTGTCTTTTGACTATTTCATAATATTCCAACCTTATTAAATAATCAATTTAAAAATAAACGAGCTTCTTTCATTTCAAATCATAACTTTATCATTCGATTTCCTTTCAATTGAAAAAGACAACTTCTATCCGATGAATTATAATTAAATTATAAATATTCTAACTAAAGGGAGACCTACTATGACACTAAAAATGAAAACAAACTGTCAAATTTGCGATCAATCATTGGAACAAGATTCTGAAGCATACATTTGCGTATATGAATGTACATTTTGCGCACCATGTACAGAAGAAAGGCACAACGTTTGCCCAAACTGTGGCGGCGAGTTAGTACGTAGACCGAAAAAGAAACAATAAAAGCAAAGCGATATCGCTTTGCTTTTATTGTTTTCTGGGTATATGAAATTATATCAACGATTTTTTCAATATATCGACGTTTCGACAAAGAATATCGACTTACCGACAAATAACGACATCCCAGCATGCATTTAGCTTCAACACAACTTAAACATTCAAAAACTTCACACAAACAGGCTCCGGCACAACAACATCAGATTGTAAAAGAGTTAGCTTCCCTGTCGTTTCATCTCTTGAAAATAGCACAAGATTATGCGACTTTTCATTTGAAGCAACAAGAAACTTTTCAGTAGGATCTAATACAAAGTCCCTTGGCCAATTTCCTTCTGTAGATGTATGTGCAATAAATGTAAGCTGGCCTGAGTTTTCATCTACACTGAAAACAGCAATACTATTATGACCGCGATTACCTGCATATACAAAGCGGCCATCAGAAGAAATATGAATCGCACTTCCTTGACTATTTTCATCAAATGCTTCAGGAATGGTAGAAATATACTGTAATTCTGTAAAGGCCCCTTCTGATGGGTTATATGTTAACACAATAACCTCCGAACTAAGCTCCGTCATCACATACGCATACTTTCCATTTGGATGAAATGTAATATGTCTCGGACCACTTCCTGGATTTACAGACAAGCTATTCACTTCTTGTAATGCACTATTTTTTATTTCATACGTAATTATTTTATCTATCCCTAAATCAACACACACCACATATTTTTCATCAGGCGTATATCCCGCGTAATGTGCATGCGGTTTCTCTTGTCTTTCTTTGTTCGGACCTGAACCTTCATGTGCCATAATAGATGTGGCAGGATTTACAGTTCCATCTTCTTCATTAACTACAAAAGACTCGATCGTTCCTTTATGGTAATTCGCTGTAACTACCGTACGATTTCTACTATCAACACTCACATGACAAGGAGAAGCCCCTTCCACTACTTGTCTATTTTCTTCCGTTAACTCTCCCGTTTTACTATCAATCGAATAAGCAGCCACACCACCAGATTCGCCTTCCTTAACAACAGAGTAGAGATATTCATTATTTCGATTAATCGTTACATATGTAGGGTTATCCAACTTGGCCGCAAGTGTTACATTACTAATTTTCTTTGCTTCTGTGTCTAACGTAAACTTATATATTCCTTCACTATTTTCTTTCGTGTATGTTCCAACATATCCAATAAACTCTTTGTTATCCTTCATTTTCATAACCCTCTCTCCCTATATTTTTCATTCATCTTACTTCTTATAATGTTTTATGATGAAAGAGTATCCTAAAAAATCGGAGTACCTCTTTATACGTTATCATATTTTCTTGTTAAATAGCTTTTAAACCCACTTTTTTTGGTACGCTGCTATACTTTCATATTCTTCTTCCAATTGACGGGACAGACGAATATAAATTGGTGTTAAATCTTTATATTTTTCCACACTTTCCATGTTTGGTTCATGGTGGAAATTCGCACCTACCATTTCAGAAACTACATGTAACGTATCTACTTCACCTAAACTATATAAACCAAGGATTGCAGCTCCTAAGCAAGAGCTTTCGAAACTTTCCGGAACATATACATCTTGATGAAAAATATCCGCCATCATCTGTCTCCAAAGTTCCGATCTTGCAAAACCACCTGTCGCTTGAATTTTTTTCGGTTCACCAATTAGCTCTTTTAAAGCAAGAAGAACGGTGTATAAATTATAAATTACTCCTTCTAACACAGCACGGATAAGATGTTCTTTCTTATGATGCAATCCAAGTCCAAAGAAAGATCCTCGCGCATTTGCATTCCATAAAGGAGCTCTTTCTCCTGCTAAATACGGGTGAAATAATAAACCGTCGGACCCCGGACTCACTTTTGCTGCTATTTCAGTAAGCACTTCATATGGATCTTTTCCTAAACGTTTCGCAAGCTCAATCTCTGAAGTGCCTAATTGATCACGAGCCCACCTGAAAATCATACCACCGTTATTAACTGGTCCACCAATTACCCAATGGTCTTCAGTTAAGGCGTAACAAAAAATTCTACCTTTTGGATCTGTTACAGGACGATTTGTTACAGCACGTATCGCACCGCTTGTACCAATTGTAACAGCCACAACGCCAGGATCTATTGCATTTACACCTAAATTGGATAGGACTCCATCACTCGCTCCTACTACAAAAGGCGTAGAAACAAGTACATTCATCTCTTTGGCAAGCTCTTCATCTAATCCTGTTAAACTGTGCGTTGTTGGAACAAGCTTTGAAAGCTTTTTATCTGTAATTCCCGCTACATGTAAAGCCTCTTCATCCCATTTTAAAGATTTTAAATTGAACATTCCTGTCGCTGATGCTATAGAATAATCAATTACATATTCTTTATATAACTTGTAAAAAACATATTCTTTAATAGAAATGAATTTATAACTTTTTGCGAATAACTCTGCCTGCTCATTCTGTAGCCAAACTAATTTCGAAAGTGGTGACATCGGATGAATTGGTGTCCCAGTCCGTAAATAAATTTCATGACCATTCATATCATTCTTTATTTTCTCTGCCCAGCTTGCACTTCTATTATCTGCCCAAGTGATACATCTCGTTAACGGTTTTCCCTTCTCATCTACAGCAATGATACTATGCATTGCCGAACTAAAAGAAACACAAAGAATATCATTTGGCTGTACATTACTCGATTGTACAGTTTCTTTAATTGTATTTATTACTGCATGAAAAATTTCTTCTGGATCTTGTTCTGCTATTTCAGGTGTAGGAGAATATAAAGGATATTCAATTCCATGACTTGCAATAACAGACCCAGCAGTAGAAAATAGAACTGATTTTGTACTAGTTGTCCCAATGTCTACACCAATCATATATTTTGTGCTCACCATTTCTTCCTCCTAACAAAAAATTACTACCGTATCCTACCATAAAAATACATTCCTTTTATCTATTGATAACGTTGTATGTTGCATTTATCTAAATAGAAACATCCCTATTTTAAATAAACATATCGAGTAGTAAAACGCCTCCAAAAGCGATAAATGAAAGTAATGTTTCTAATACCGTCCATGTTTTAAATGTTTCTTTTACTGTTAAACCTAAGTATTCTTTTACCATCCAGAACCCAGCATCGTTTACGTGTGAAAACATTAATGCTCCTGCACCTGTTGCAATGACGAGCAATTCTAAATTCACACCTGTCGCATTTTCGACGATTGGTGAAACGATACCCGCTGCTGTTGTTAAAGCGACTGTCGCTGATCCTGTCGCAATTCGAATTAATCCAGCTACCATAAATGCTAATACAATTGGAGATAGAGCTAAATGCTCAGACATTTGAGCAATAGCATTCCCTACACCACTATCGATAAGAATTTGCTTAAATCCGCCGCCAGCACCAATAATCGCAACAATTGAACCAATTGGTAATAAGCTATCTTCTGTTACCTTCTTAATCGCCTTTTTATCGATACCTTGACGAAATCCAAGAAAATAAAACGCTGCAAAACATGCAATCAATAATGCAATGATAGGACTACCAATTAATGTGACAATTTTCATCAAAGTAGTAGAAAGTGGAACATAAGGAGCTGCTGCAGCTAAAACCATTAACAGAACAGGTAACAATATAACTAAAAATGAAACTCCTATTCCTGGTAATTTCGTTGATTTTGTATTTAC
The DNA here is from genome assembly GCF_031983925.1 of Bacillus sp. (in: firmicutes). Taxonomy (NCBI): domain Bacteria; kingdom Bacillati; phylum Bacillota; class Bacilli; order Caryophanales; family Bacillaceae; genus Bacillus; species Bacillus sp. (in: firmicutes). The sequence continues at coordinate 47,259 of NZ_DALYZR010000016.1, forward strand.
ACGAATCAATTCTGGCTCATTTTCAGGAATTACACGTTTGTGAATCCATTTAGCGAATATAGGACCTGCAATAATCGCTGCAAAAAATGTAATAATGAGTGAATACAATAGTACCTTCCCAAGGTTTGCTTTATAAATACCAATTGCCACGATTGCCCCTGGATGCGGAGGAACAAGGCCGTGTACGACAGATAACCCAGCAATTGCTGGTAATGCTATCAATAAAATATTTTGTTTCGTTGTTTTATGAATTGAAATTACTAATGGTAGTAATATTAAGATGCCTACTTCAAAAAACACCGGAATTCCAATAATAAAACCTGCAATTAACATTGCCCATGGTAAGTTTTTTATCCCAAAGGATTTAATAAAAAACTCTGCCACTTGCATTCCAGCACCTGACTCTGCCATCATTTTCCCTAATATTGTACCTAATACTAAAATACCTACTAAATGCCCAAGAACACTTCCGACTCCCGTTTCATAAGCACTCACTATTTTATCCATTGGCATTCCAGACATAATTGCTAAAAACAAACTTGCAATCGTCAAACTAATAAACGCATGCCATCTCCACCACGATACCCCTAAAATAACAATTACAATTGATAATAATGTAATCATTAAAAGGTACATATTCATACGCAATTCCACCCCTTTATGTAAACCCTTTCAAAAATGCTATACAATGAAAAGAACCTATATAGTTCTTTCTTGAGTAAAAATTTATATATCGATATACAACTCATCTTCACAATATAATAATTTATATAAAAAGAATCTCCCTTACCAGAGATACATGTTACCTACTCTCTCTGATAAGGGGATTTCTCTTTCATCATTATAATGTTATTGTGATAAACGCTTCGCGTAAGCAAATTTTCCTTTTTTAAAAGTGAATGACGCTTTCTTCTCTTGCTGTTTTCACATAGTAAGACTCCAAACTCGGGATCCAAGTTAAACGATGAAGTTACCTAGGAATCTCCCCTCTCATGAAAAGAAATTTTCGGAAAGTCTCCTCACTTCATATATTATAATTTAGGAGCTTTCGCCCAATCCGCAGCAAATTTCTCAATACCTTGATCTGTTAATGGGTGCATAGCAAGTTGTTCAATTACTTTATAAGGAATTGTTGCAATGTGAGCACCTGCCATCGCTACACGAGTTACATGGTCTGGATGTCTAACAGAAGCGGCAATAATTTGTGTATCTAATTGATGAACATCGAATAATTCAGCAATTTTAGCAACTAATAATACGCCATCTTCAGAAATATCATCTAAGCGTCCTAAAAACGGAGAAACATACGTTGCACCTGCTCGAGCAGCTAAAAGTGCTTGGTTCACCGTGAAAATAAGGGTAACGTTCGTTTTTACACCTTTTTCAGTAAGATAGCGACAAGCTTCTAATCCTGCTAGCGTCATCGGAAGTTTGATTGTAACTTTTTCATCGCCACCGTTAATTTTAATCAGTTCTTCTGCTTGAGCAATCATTTCTTCAGCTGTCACAGCATCTGGCGTTACTTCTGCCGAAACAGATTCAACTTTCGGCACTGCCTGACAAATTTCTGCAATACGGTCTTCAAACTTAATGCCCTCTTTTGCTACTAAAGAAGGATTCGTTGTAACACCAGCTAAAACTCCAAGTTTATATGCTTTTTTTATGTCCTCAAGATTTGCAGTATCAATAAAAAACTTCATAATCTATTCCCTCCATTTTTTAAACGTTAACGAGTTATAATTTTAAGATGTTTATTTCTTTTCTACTGCATGTCCGCCAAATTCATTGCGCAGAGCTGCTACTACTTTTCCTGTAAATGTATCATTATCTAATGAGCGGTAGCGCATTAATAGAGACATTGCGATAACAGGAGTTGCTGTTTGAAGGTCTAATGCTGTTTCTACTGTCCATTTTCCTTCACCAGAAGAATGCATAACACCCTTAATTTCATCTAATTTTGCATCTTTAGAAAATGCATTTTCTGTTAATTCCATTAACCAAGAGCGAATGACTGAACCGTTGTTCCATACTCTTGATACTTTTTCATAATCGTAGTCAAATTCACTTTTCTCTAGAATCTCAAATCCTTCACCAATAGCAGCCATCATACCGTATTCAATTCCGTTGTGAACCATTTTTAAGAAGTGACCACTACCAGCTTTTCCAGCATATAAGTATCCATTTTCTACAGCAGTATCACGGAAGATAGGTTCAACGATATCCCAAGCTTCTTGATCTCCTCCGATCATATAACAAGCACCATTACGAGCGCCTTCCATTCCGCCAGAAGTTCCTGCATCCATAAAGTGAATGCCATCTTTCTTTAGTTGCTCATATCGGCGAATGGACTCTTTATAGTGTGAATTACCCGCTTCAATTAAAATATCTCCTTTTGATAAAAGTGGTGTAACCTCATCAATAACAGAATCAACAACAGCGTGTGGTACCATAACCCAAAGAACTCTTGGTGATTGTAATGACTGAACAAGTTCATTTAAGCTAGATGTACCTGTAGCCCCGTACTCTTTCATTTCTTCCACTGCACTTGCATTTAAATCAAATGCTACTACTTCATGTTTATGATCCATTAAATTTTTCCCTAAATTTAATCCCATTTTACCTAACCCAATTAATCCTACTTGCATAATATAATTCCTCCTCAAATCATCTTTTATTAAAAATCCATATCACTACAATCTGGAATACCTTTCAGCACTGAAATGTTAGTACGTACAGAAAGGTATTCACAGTCATAGCTTAAGAATTCAACACATTTTTTGTAATTTGAACAACATTTTCTGTCGTAAATCCAAATAGATTCATGACTTCAGCTCCAGTTCCTGAAGCTCCAAATGTTTCAATTGATAGCACTTTTCCTTCTTGTCCTACATAACGCTCCCAGCCGAGAGATACACCCATCTCAAGAGATACTCGTTTCGTTACAGAAGACGGAAGAACGGATTCTTTATATTCTTTCGATTGACGATCGAATAACTCCCAGCTCGGCATTGCAACGATGCGAACAGAAACTTGATCTTCTTCTAATTTTGCTTTCGCACTAGCAGCTAAGGATACTTCAGAACCTGTCGCAATTAAAATTACATCCGGATTTTCATTCGTTTGTGTTAATACGTAAGCTCCTTTAGAAAGATTCTCTATGTTCGCTTTCGTTTCATGAAACACCGGTAAATTTTGACGGCTCAGTACTAAAACGACTGGACCTTCCGTTTGCTGTAAAGCATAAGCCCACGCACTTGCTGTTTCATTTGCATCTGACGGGCGGATAACTGTTAAACCAGGAATTGCCCGAAGAGCTGCCAAATGTTCGATTGGTTCATGCGTTGGACCATCTTCTCCTACAGCAATCGAATCATGTGTAAATACGTACGTAACAGGTAACTTTTGCAATGCAGCCAGTCGAATCGATGGACGAAGATAATCGTTAAATACAAAGAATGTACTTACGAACGGCTTTACTCCTCCATGAAGTGCCAGTCCATTCGCTGCCGCGCCCATTGCATGTTCACGTACACCGAAGTATATATTTCGGCCAGCATACGATTCTACTGCGTACACCGCTTCCCCTTTTATATCTGTCATCGTAGAATGAGAAAGATCCGCACTTCCACCGAAAATAGAAGGAATCGATTTCACGTAATGATTAATAGCTTCCCCACTTGCAACACGAGTAGAAATCGTTTTTTCAGTATCAAAGGATAGAATGTCTTTCGCTTCGATTAAAACCTCACCTGTAATCGCTTTTTCTAATTCATCTGCTAGTGCTGGATTCGACTCTCTATATACGTTGAACTGCTCATTCCATTTGTTCTCTTTTTCAATACCTTTTTGTTTCAGTTCATTAAAATGAGCTGTTACTTCTTCAGGTACAAAGAAATCTTCCTCATAATGCCAACCATACGCTTGTTTTGTCGCTGTCGCTTCTTCTACTCCAAGCGGGTTACCATGTGCTTTGTTCGTTCCAGCAACTTTTGGACTTCCGTAACCTATAATCGTTCTAATTTCTATAAGAGTAGGTTGGTCCGTATTGTCTTTCGCTAATTGAATCGCTTTTGTAATCGCATCAACATCGTTTCCATCCTCAACTCTTACATATTGCCAATGTGCAGATTCTACCCTTTTCTGCATATCTTCAGAGAAAGCAATGTTTAATTCTCCATCAAGTGAAATTTCATTTGAATCATACAGTACAATTAACTTACCAAGTTTCATATGACCTGCCATTGACATCGCTTCATAAGCGACACCCTCCATTAAGTCACCGTCTCCAACTAAAGCGTACGTATTGTGATCTATAATAGAGTGACCATCCTTATTGAACTTCGCTGCTAAATGAGCTTCCGCCATTGCCATCCCAACAGCATTTGCAATGCCTTGTCCTAACGGGCCTGTAGTCGCTTCAACTCCAGAAGTGTGACCAAACTCAGGATGTCCTGGTGTTTTACTATTTAACTTTCTAAAACTTTTCAAATCATCAATTGAAACGTCATATCCAGCTAAATGAAGTAGGCTATATAATAAGCTAGATCCATGTCCAGCCGATAAAACGAATCGATCACGGTTAAACCATTTTGGATGATTCGGATTATGATTTAAATGATTCGCCCATAATGCATAAGCCATCGGTGCTGCGCCCATCGGAAGACCTGGATGACCTGAATTTGCCGCATTAATAGCATCAATCGATAACGTACGAAGTGTATTCACTGCTAATTGATTTATGTTTTGTGTCATAATAATCGTCCCCCTAAATGCTTTCATGAAAGAAAGTACTTATTTTTCCGTTTCTTGATCTAACCACCATTTAAATCCACTTTCTTGCAATAATTCATGAGACGCATCTGGACCATATGAACCAGACTCATATTCATGAAGTGGTAATAAGTTTTCCTCGAATGCTTCAAGAATTGGTTGTACCCATTCCCATGACAATTCAACTTCTCTCCAATGTGCAAAGAATGTAGCGTCTCCACTTACAGCATCATGAATAAGTCTTTCATACGCTTCAGGCACTCCCACATCTGCTTGCTCGCAAGTAAAGTTAATACGCATCGGTTCAATTTCTCCATTTTTCAATGGATTTTTACTATTTAACTGTAATGAAACATTCTCACCTGGGCTAATTTCAATTATTAATAAGTTAGGTGCTGCATTTGGATTATTATCTTGATATTGCTGTTTTAGCGTATTTTTAAATTCGATTACAATACGAGTAGATTTTTCTTTCATTCGTTTGCCTGTTCGTATATAGAAGGGAACGTCAGTCCAAAACGGATTATCGATCCATAAACGAGCAGCAACAAATGTGTCTATATTAGAAGAAGGATTTACTCCTGGCTCCTCTTTATATGCTACAACTTGCTCGCCTTTTATCTCTCCTGAAGCGTATTGTCCGCGAATGATATGGTTTTGAACGTCTTCTTTTTTCACTTTACGAAGCGTCTCCATTACCTTTCGCTTTTCCTCTCGAATTTCACATGCATTAACCTTTTCCGGCAGATTCATAGCAGTCATCATTAATATTTGTAACATATGATTTTGAACCATATCTCGAATGGCTCCTGCCTGATCATAATATCCTGCTCTTTCTTCAACCCCAACTGTTTCACTCGCTGTAATTTGTACATTCGCTATATGTTCTTTATTCCAAATCGATTGGAGAACAGGATTTGCAAACTCTAGTGCTTCAAGGTTTTGAATCATCGGCTTACCTAAATAATGATCAATACGGTATATCTCATCTTCTTCAAACGTGCGACTAAGCTTATCATTCAACTCACGAGCAGATTGAAGATCGTGCCCAAACGGTTTCTCAATCATTAGGCGTTTCCATCCATCCGTTTTATCAAGTCCGCTTTCCTTAATATTTAAAGCAATGGTCTCGAAAAATTCAGGAGCAACGGAAAGATAGAACATTCTATTCCCTTTTATATGTAGTTCTTCTTCCCTTTCACGAACGACTTGCAATAATCTCTCATAGTCTTCCGGCTTACTCACATCTAATGGACAATAGCGAAAATTATCTAAAAAACCTTCAAGTTCTAGAGTACCTTCTTCTCTATGACGGGAAAATGTCTCTATTGATTCTTTTATTCTTCCTTGAAAATCTACATGAGATACTTGGCGTCTTCCAAGCCCGATAACGGATATTTGCTTTGGAAGCTTTTGATCTCTATATAAGTTATATAGTGCGGGGTAAATTTTTCGTTTCGCTAAGTCCCCTGTCGCTCCAAATAAAACAAAGGTCATTGATTCCAATTTCAGTCCCCCTCTTGTTGTATAATCCTTGTCAATATTTTAAAAATGAATTGTACAGAAGCCCCTGTTTTTATAAAAAACAAAGAATTCGCAAATTCCAATTCTTTTTATACCTTTCGCTTTCTAATTGTCCCCAATATTAATAGTGGCAATTCAAAGCATTTCCATCACATCTTACTTACCTACTATCACTTAAATAAAATAACTTAATTATTAAAAGTAATTAGGTTATTTTATATCTATCATATTAACCACATAGATTATCATCGTCAAGTAAAGTGTCTCGAATTAAAGATTTCCCATTCCGTACTATCTTTTCGTACTTGTTTATTTATTAGAATTATCTTCATCACATAAAATGAATAATAAAAAGGCAAAAACGAACAAGAATATGTTCGTTTTTGCCTTTTTATTATTGCTTCAATTGATTTTTAACCGCTCTTATAACCAATTCATGATCTTCTTCTGGTGGTAATCCTGAAACGGTTATCATTCCAATAACCCCTACGTTTTTTATTCTGATAGGAAAACATCCACCAAACGCAGCGTATTCCGAAGTATCTAAAAGATATTTTTCATTATAGGAGACTCCAGTTATTTCACTTTGTATTTGCATATAATACGAGCTACGATCATGCAGGGAAACGACTCGTTTTTTACGCTCAATCCATTTCGTATTTTCCTCATTTGTCCCCGTCATCTTAAAATGAAATAATTGCACACCATTTTTCGTTATATCAACAGCAATCAATTTTCCCTCTTGCTTCGCTGTTTCAACGATAAATAAACCTAGTTGCAAGGCATCTTCATTTGTAAAAGAGGAAAATTGAAGTATTTCCTCCTCTTTTAAAATTTGTTTACTTATTTCATTCAAATTTGAAGTACTCATATCTTTATCCCCCTTACTCACTTTATGCCACATGGATATTTTTCAATTTATGTGACTCTATCGTATGACCTTTCAATATTACTAGTACTCTCTTCCTCTTGGTGCTAATAAGAATTATATTTAACGCATTCAAAATGTATGTCCCTTAAAATGCTGCTATACGTACTAAACATTTCGTATAGAGACATCAACAACATTACAAGCTAAAAAAACCAATTGCTTACGCAACTGGTTCGCTAAAATTTCATATGGGATATTCATTCAACCAAAGGAATGCTTGTCTATAATCATCAAAAAACTTTACGGATTCTTTCGTATTGGATTGTTGTAAATAATTCATGATCTCACCTTCTTCAAGGAGAAAAGCAATTGCCTTACTGTGATTCAAAATCGTTTCATTAAAAAACTTCTCTTTCCATACTTTTTGAACAGAAAAATGATCTGGTATATAGCCTTTTCTATCTACCAACAATTTGTATTTCCGTCCCTCGGAAATAAATTGCTGACAAACTTGCTCGAAACCATTAAACCATTCATACACATCATCTGTTTTAATCTTGCCGATAAGACGGGTAACAATTATATCTCCCGAAACCGTTGTGCTAACATTCAGTTTACTCAACCTAAAATCATCTCCCTTAGCTACAATTATGCGGAATTATCTCCTAAAAGCAACAAAATAAAACTGTAACGCATTAAAAAGGGACAGACCCTCCAAACGGAGAAGCCTGTCCCAAAATCGTTCTATTTTTCATTCGAACTAATAATCGTGAATTAGAATAATGATTTAATACTTGCTAAAACAGTAAGTACACCTACAATAATAACAAATACGTTACTCATTTTCCCTTTGTATTTAGCTAGTACTGGTACTTTTTGAATCGCATACATCGGTAATAGACATAAGATAGCAGCAACTAATGGACCACTTAAAGAATCAATAAGTCCAAGAATACTTGGATTTGTGTAAGCAACAAACCAGCATGATAATACAACAAAAGTAAGAACGATTGTCTTAATTGTTTTTTCTTCAATTACTTTTCCACGTGATTGACCGAACTTAATAATCATGTCACGCATTACTTCAAATGCTCCGATATAATGGCCAAGGAAAGATTTTGTAATAGCCACAAAAGCAATGATTGGGGCGGCAATCGTAATTACAGGTGAATTAAGTTCATTCGCTAGATATGAAAGGATTGATAAGTTTTGCTCTTTTGCCATTTTTAAATCCTCTGGAGTTAAGCTCAGTGCACTACTCCAAACGAAGAACATAACTACGACGAATGTCATGATGTAACAAACTTTTTGTATTTGTGCACATTTCGCATCAGTAGCTTCGATTCCATACGTAGCTCTCTGTTTCACAACAAATGATGAAATCATAGGTGAATGATTAAATGAGAATACGATGATTGGTAAAATCATCAATATCGTTCCAAAATATCCTGTTCCTGTTGAAGCAGTAGAAACAGCTGAAAAGCTAAGCATTGACGTATTCCACTGTGGAATTAAAGATATTGCGATAAATAATAGAGAAGCTATGAAAGGATACACTAGCATACTCATGACTTTTACAGTAATATCTTGACCAAAATTCAGTATAGCGATAAGACCAAGAACTAATACAAGTGATAAAATAGCCCTTGGAGGTTCTGGCATGTGCAATTGATGCACGATAAAACTACTTGCAGTGTTTGTAAGCGCAACCGAATACATTAGTACGATTGTATAAATTGAACCGAAATATACGATGTTAAAAATGATACTCGCTTTATTTCCGAAATACTCTCTAATTGTACCTGTGATCCCCTCATCAGCAGAATTAGAAGCGTATATCATTTTAGCAAGTGCCCTATGTGAGTAATACATAACTGGATATGCAAGCAATGTAATTAGTAGTAACGATAATAATCCACCTGAACCTGCATTAATCGGTAAAAAGAGCACCCCTGCTCCAATTGCAGTTCCAAATAGACTGAGTGCCCATGTAGTATCCTGCTTATGCCACTTTTTCGGATCTGCATATTGCTCATTTTTTCGTGCGGTATTTTCAGCTTGAACTTCTATTTTCTTTGCAGTATTCCCGTTCATATAATAACTCCCCCTTTTATCTATTCCTGCGGCTCTCTTTATAGCTAACGAATATTTTTCTTTTTCGGAAAATGAATGCCTTACAAGTTGCCCCACATTGTATGTCCTTCATCAAAATGAATCCAAATTAAAACATTCGCTAGATAGCGTCCTAATATAATTGTTAGCGTTAACAAAAAAGTTTACTCGTACTATCCACTCCTTATATAAAGACCGCTCAAGAGAACAATATAGAATAGATTTCATAAATACGTTGCAACATTTTTAATAACAATGTATTACTTTAATGGTTTCTCTAAATTACTTGTAACAAGTAATTTTAGTTAAACCGGCCTCTCTTCATTTATGAGGCATTTCTTTCTCAATTCTATACATCACTTTCATAGCTTCGGCAGCATTTATGGTATTGATTACACAAGCCACTGAAGCATTTTACATACATTTCGCCTCTAACCACACACCTTTCTTACTTATAATCGCATTTTTTATATTTTCTCCAGAGATAATAAAATTTCTCTCGACGCCCTCATTATAACGTGTATATTTATAAAATTAATATTTTTATATTTTCAGAAATATTTAGTGAACAAAATTTTATATGGATAATATTTTACAGTTCGTACACAACCCTTGTTCCTAGCGCTTAAAACTGAATGAATTAAAATAAAATACAGTCATACAATACTTATCAAAGTTACTCATTTTAAAGATACTTATATTTTTTTCTGTCAAAAAATTATTTTAATCAAAAAAAGATATTCCGATAAATGATTAACGTAGTTAAAAAGAAATATCTTTTTGAATGTACAAACAAATTTTAAGGATATATATTATCACTATTGCATTCATATACATTTTTAGGAAAAATACTTTTTTAATTCATAGCAATAAGAGGACCGCTAACATTTTACAAAAACCTACGCTACACGAAAAAATAAAATGAGCTGCCCATATCAGGCAGCTCATTGACATAATTATCACTATCAGGAGTGGGCAAACAAATCATTTCAAAGTCATCTTAATTCGAGTTTTTTCAACTCTTCTTCAGGAATATCTCTATGTTTATACCGAATCGTTTTTACATCGTTTCCTTTTATACGAAAAGTAATTGTGTCCTCTCCATAAGGCGGATTATGCGCACCCTCAAAAGTTTGAATTTGAACAGTTACATAAAAAATATTGTTTGTTTTATCTGTTTTTATTTCAAGTATTTTTTCAGAACCTCGATACCAAAGTTTTGGTTCCTTATAATAGTTTTCAACTTCTTTACTTATCGGCTCTAATAAGAGATTAATGACCACTTCTTTTAAAAACTGTTTTGGTACGGGTATTCTGTTAATTTCCTTCCTTTTCACATCTATAATTTTCCAAAAACCGCCACTCTTTTCAACAGTATAAAGAACATTCGTACCGTCTGCTTTCCAAAGATGAAAATAACCTTTATTTCCCTTAATATATAATCTTGGTTCATCAATCCACTCACCTTCTGTTTGGACTATCCCTAGAAACAGTTGAGTAAGTGGCGTTATTTTATAACCTAATTGATTAAAATCACCAAACGAATAAAGTTCATAACCGGTTAAATCTATGTCAAAGCTTTCATTTCTATTATTTTCTATTTTTACAATTGCTTGAGCGGAAATACAGGGTAATAAAAAACTCAGAAAACATATGATGCTAATTATTTTTATTTTCATACAACCAATCACCTCTTTTATTAAAGTGCAACAAAAGAGATGATATTATTGATTATTGCACGATTCAAACTATTAAAAGGCAATAATGTAACCTTTAAACTCCCTCGTTAACTAGCTCTTTTATCGAGTTTAATTTTGAAGAAAGCTCGATAAACCATTCTTCGTCTCCTGTTAATAATGCAAGGTCTATAAGATAAAGGATTTGCTCCTTATTGATTACCTTTGATTCAGGGAGTTTGTTAACATGTTTACTAAAGAGTAAAATCGCTTCGTTTTTTGTGTACTTGTCGTCGCGTTTCACAATGCTAACTGTAACTACATCTTCCACTTCATCAAGTGATACAATGTAACCAACTATAAATTCGCCCTCATTTGATATTCCACGAACCCAATCTCCCACTTTTAAAACATGATTATTATTTGACAACATACTTTTTCACCTTCTTATAAATATTTTTTGTAACGATAAACAAGGAATAAAAACGAAATCAAACTGTAATATTTTCCATTACATTTAAATAGCAAGAACTTACAGCTCTATATAACAAGTAAGCCGCTTAACGTTCTTGATTGATAAGATCAACAACTTCTTTCATTGTATAGTTCTTTAAGTATTCACCTAGATGTTCTTCTGCACCTAAGAAAATAGCGAAAAGAACTTTTCGCATGTTTGAACCTACAATACACTGATTATTTGACTCAGGACACTTAGGCTGCAACGCACCTTCAGAGGTTATCTGATATATATGCCAAAGGTTAACTTCACTTAAATCTCGAGCAAAAATAAAACCGCCACCAGTCCCCTCTTTCGATTGTATAAACTTATGTTTTTTTAACAAACTTAGCACTTTGCGAATGCGTACTGGGTGAACACCTGCACTTTCTGAAATAGCGTTACTTGTTGACATCCGGTCTGGCTGTAAAGCTAAATAAGTTAAACTGTGTATGGCCAAGGTAAAGTCGCTGCTCATTATTTTCCTCCTACGATCCAAAAAAATTATTTCTCCTATATTCACATACTGTAGCTATAAACATTACAGATAGATTAGCCAAACGTTAAAACATATAAGACCCACTCTTAGCATAAAGAAATAGATTCCATAACTTCATTTAGCTTTTTAAGTTACAATACATTTAAAGACTCCATTGTTTCTTCACTTGTTCTTCTGCCAACTGTTTAATTTTTTTCCACACTGTATCTTTGCTTACAATAACATTTGTTTGATAATTTCTATCGTTATAATTAACTGTAACACATACTTCAATCATCTTCTGCTTCCTCCTTTCAAAAAACTTTTCTTAAAAAATATTACTTGTTAATTAGCCAACTTTTGCAGTTCAATATTTAAAAATGTTCGGACGCTACGTGGTAAAAATTTGCGAATTTCTTCTTCATTAAAACCAATCTGTAATCTTTTCTCATCCAGCATAATTGGACGACGCAACATTAGCGGATGCTCAATGATTAATGTATAAAATTCATTTAGCGAGAGCTCATCTATATTTATATTTAAGTCTTGAAAAGTTTTGGATCTAGTTGAAATAATTTCAGTAGCCCCCTCTTCCGTTAAACGAAGAATGGATTTAAGTTCATCCACTGTCATAGAGTTGGATACGATATTTTTTTCAGTATAATCAATTTGATTCTCCTCCAGCCATGCTTTTGCTTTTCGGCATGAACTACAGCTTGCTGTTGTATATAAAACCACCATATTTCACTCACTCCTTTAATTTTTTTATGAAATGCACATTTTAAATATCGGTTACTGAAATGTATTAAAAAAAATTACAGTTTAGAATCAAATTCACGTAATGTTAGTTATTCAGCAATGTTTCATTTATCTCTATTATTCATTTCTTTTAAAATGCTTCTTCTATACATTTGTTGAAACTACATTTTACAGACGATGACAACTCACTTCTAAAAAGCTTACTGTAATTTTAAACCTTACAGTTCTATTAATCAAATGTTAAGTCTTGGAGTAATTAATCATTTTTTTATGTGAATTTCCCCCATAGCGTTATTGAAGACACAAAAATAGGTTGAGGCAATACGTGCCCCAACCTATTTTTTATGCCTCTTTATAACTTTTTGCAGTAATAACTGTTTCAAATTCAAAGGTTTCTGGCAGGTGATCAGCATAAGAGTATTCAAAAGTTCGTCCATCCGTTAAATAGGCCACCTGCTCCACTCTCATTAGAAAATCTTGATTTGTTAAGTTCATAAACTGCTTTTCCTTATCATCTGGGCGAATGCCTTTGACCCTAACAACGGATGTTCCCACTTTAAGACCTAGTTTATTTTGAATGTATGAGTAGATCGACTCCTCTAAAACCGAAGCTTCAACACCTGGAATGACCGCAATAGGCATCCATGTATGCTCCATAATCGTTGGGATACTGTGAATGATACGAAGGCGAATGATTTTATATACGAAATCCCCTACTGAAATGCCCAATTTTTCAGCAATGATTTCATCGGCACCGACAATCGTAAACTCGATAATTTTACTTTCTACCTCGCTGCCATAAACAGCTTTCGTACCTGTTAAAGTTTGAATCATTCGTGCCTTTTCCTGCTGACGCCAATCTTGAACGACTGTTCCACTTCCGCGCCGGCGGATAATGTATCCGTCTCTCACTAACAGATCCAGCGCTTTTTTTATTGTCAGGACTGAAACGCCAAATTCTTCAGCAAGTATAGGACTACTTGGAATTTTTTCGTTGATTTTATATTCGCCATCTAAAATTTGCTGTTTCATTTTTTGATAAATGCCGAGGTATTTTACTTGTGTTGATCCGCTTGCCATTTCCATACCTCCTTTATGCTGTATTCCCTCTTCTATTCATTCAAATGTAAAGCCTCAAGTTTGTAAACTGAAGGTGATGGCGCAGCAAATCCGTTTTCTAAAATTTCAATATTCGTTATTGCTTCTTCGTCTTTCACAAGCTTTGGTGCACCATTTACAATTGTTTCATACGCTGCATCATAGAAACGACCGTAATCGCCAAGCGGCGTTTTAATTTGTTTTTCAATCCAATCACCGTTTGCATTGCGATATTTAGCAACCCCATAGTACATCGGCGAATCTTCACCAAAGCCTGCACTCTCAGGCATAATACCAGCTTTCAGATCATTTTCCTGCTGGTCTTCACCATATTTAATAAACGATCCATTTGTCCCATGAACGATAAAACGCGGATAATCTTTCGCTACAACATGGTTCGTTTTTAGTTTAATTTTCAGCTTATTTCCGTAATGTAGTCCAACATCAAAATAATTATCAACCGCACCTTCCACTTCATTATTACGAATATCGTATGTCACCGTATCTGGACGGCCAAATAGTGAAATCATACGGTCCATCGTATGAATACCTAAACTATAAAATGAGCCTTCTTCTTTTGGAGCTTCATGAGTGATTGAACCAGGACGGAAATAATCAATATGTGATTCAATCTCGACAATATCACCAAGGAATCCTTGTTCCACAACTTGCTTCACTGCTAAAAAATCACCATCAAAACGACGGTTTTGGTAAGGCATAACTACTACACCTTTCTCTCGTCCTAAAGCTAACAATTCTTTCGCATGTTCTACTGTATCGCAAAATGGTTTTTCAACGATAACTGATTTTCCCGCAAGTATAACTTTTTTCGCGAATTCATAATGCGTATGTGCTGGCGTACAGACCGTCACTACTTGAATTTCTTTATCATTCAACAATTCATCCAAATCAGTAGTAAAGCTAACACCTTTTTCCTCATATGGAGCTGCTAATTCTTCATTTATTTGACGTACAAAAATCGTTTTTATTTTTATATTATTACGTGTGTTTACATAAGGTAAGTGATAGCGGTTAGCTGACTTTCCAAATCCAATAAAGCCCATTGTTAATGTCACGTTCTTCAACTTCCTTGCTCATAAATTTTTGTTTCTATATTTATTATATAGTTTAGTTATAAAAAGTATATAGTTTTGATTTATAAATTATATATTAAATAAAAAAATTCAGGTTAAAAAGGAGCATAACAAATATGGCACACACTACTACATCTATGGAAATTTTCGGTTCACCTAAACAAGTATGGCAATTAATTGGAGGATTCAACTCCCTTCCAGACTGGTTACCTTATATACCTAGCAGTAAATTAACTGAAGGCGGTCGTGTACGTCACCTAGCTAATCCAGATGGTGATACGATTATAGAACGTTTAGAAGTATTCAATGATAAGGAACGGTACTACACGTATTCAATCATGAATTCACCATTCCCAGTCACTAATTATGAGTCCACAATCCGGGTTAAAGAAGGTGCTGAAAGTAAAACATCATTAGTAGAGTGGTTTGGTACGTTCACTCCTGTTGAGGTTAGTGATGAAGAGGCAATAAATCTGTTTCATGGTATTTACAGCGATGGGCTCAAAGCATTGCAGCAAGCATTTTTAGATTGAACTACTAAAAAACAACGAAAAGCAAAGCGATATCGCTTTGCTTTTTTATAAAATCCCTTTTAACTTTTCACCAATCAACTTCGCTACATACTCATAGCCTTCTGATCCAAAGTGTAACCCATCTCTTTCATCATTTTCTACAAACCTTTTATAATTCCGTTCCTGAATCATTTCGGCGTACAAATTTAGAAAATAGCTTCCTGTTTCTTTCGCCACTTTCTCTACCACGTCTGCATACTGACCGAGCACTTTATTTGTTCTATTGCGCTGTCTTTCCTCATCAACTGGCGCGGGACTGATAAGCAGTACTTTATCTGACGAAATCCGCTTCACAATCTTCTCTAAGTTTTCTTTATATACTTGTAATGATCCTTGTGAAAAAGAAACTGCATCATTCGTGCCAAGAAAAACTGTTACGAAATCTGGTTTATGTGATAATACATCTTCTTCAATTCTATGTAACGCATCGAACGTATTATCACCCGGAACCCCCGCATTTACCACCTTCCAATTCGGAAACATCTCTTGCAAACGCGGTGTTAACCTCGGTGTTCCATCAAAAAACGTTTCATCAGCTGTAATACTATCACCGAAGCATACTAACGTATTCATAAAGTCTAACTCTCCTTTTACGTATGAAATAATTTTCCTTCTATCGCCTTCATATATCTTTCAGCAGAACGTTCCACTGCCTCATTTGCATTTTCTTTTACTACACGATGAAAAGCGTTGTATAACCGATTAAATTGTAACGGCTTTACTCGATTCACCATTTCTTCCACTTTTCTCGCTGGTAATGGAATTAAGTTTGGATAGCTGTACATAAAGCTTACCCATCGCTCATCTGCTACAACTTGTATAATATCGCCTGTTAACAAAATTCCTTTTCCGTCATTACCTTCTTCCCAATGTAAGACAGATCCTCCTTTAAAATGACCACCTAAACGATGAATGACCAATCCATCCGCTAATTGTAAAGACTCACCAGACCAATAAATAATACGACTACTCGGGCGCATCACCCACTCTTTATCATCTTCATGTATGTAAATTGGTACATCAAATGTCTCTGCCCATTCTACTTGCGTTGAATAATAATGAGGATGAGACAATGCAATCGCATCTAATCCGCCAAGCTCTTTTATTTTCGTAATTGTCATTTCATCTAAATAAGTAATGCAGTCCCACAGTAAACGATATGACTCTGTTTTCACTACATATGCCGTTTGACCGATCGCAAACCCTGGTTTTGTCGTAATACTATAAAGCTCGTTTTCCTCTTCGATTATTTCATTTTTATATGTATCACCTGTTTGTAAGCTTTCTAGCGTCGTCCAAGACTGCCCTTTCGGATTCACATATTGCCTTTCTTCATCACAAATATGACAACTCACCGGTTCTTCTACACTCGCTGCATACTGCACACCACACGTTGTGCAAACATAATTTTTCATGATCATTTCCCCTATCCCTATATTTTTATTAAGCTGATTTTTTATTTTCAATTAATAAAATGATAATGGAATTACAGTAAATCCTTTTTCGTTTCTGAAACATTCATTTCACGATCCCCCCAAAATATTTGTGCTATAAAGCAGCTTCAACCTCGCCCATCCAATAACGCCAAGCTGCTAAATAACCTTCTAAATCTTTCGGGTGGTGCCGTAAACATGTATCTATACGCAAATATAAGCCTATAACTATTTCTTCATATAAATCACGGTCTTTTTTATGAAATACACACTGTTTCATCACATAATCAATCGTTTCTTTCGTTAAATCTTCCGGAGTGGAACAAAACGCATAAATTAAATCGTATATAGGATCTCCTAACACTGGCAAGGGATCAATTACACCGTGCAGCTTATTCTCTTGAAATATAAAGTTATGAAATCCAAGATCCCCATGTAATAAAAATGGCTGCTCTACTCCAGCGTCCCTATTTGCTAACTTAAGAACCGTTCTATACTCTTCTTCACTTATGTAACGTTTTACATTTTCATGAGTTTCCATCACATTTGTCGTTAAAAATTCATTCCAAGATTGAACCGGATTTTCTTTCCATCCCCAGCCATCTACATCTGAAACTCTTTCATACTTATTAATAACTTCTTTTACAAGTGTACGAAGCGTACTTCGTTTATCCCCTTGTTCACAAGAAGTACTACCTTCAAGAAAAGAATACACAATATACTTATGGAAAGGTTCATTATACAAAAGCTTCGAAAACAACGTATTCCCCTCATAAAAAGAAAGAAAATTAGCTTCTTCACGTATTACTTCCGCTTCATTCAGCTTTACAACATATTCTTCATCCAGTAAATACACTGTACTTGTCGTTCCTCCGTTTAACACTTTTATGCTATTTGGATCATGTGAAATCACTTTCTCCTTAACTAGTTGTGCAGCGATTACTGAAATGTCCATTCCCTCACCCTTTAATCCCGAAGATTCCATCAATTCAAAAGACAACTTTACTATTATTTGACAAACACAAAGGAATTCCTCCTAAAAATCTTAATATAACAAAAAAACATTTACTTTTATATTTCAAAAATAAGGAAATACTAACAAAAACGTTACATACATATAGGAGGACAATATGAAACCTGAATTTTTAAAAGCTGTACATGATGCCATTGGAAATGTCGAACACATTCATATAGAAGAAAGCGGTGCTGACAGCTTACTTATCCATCATGATGATGCACAGCAGTTACAACAAGTCGCTAAAACGTTAGAAAACAACAATTTCCGCTCTGCTTTAAGAACAACTGGCGATGCTTCGTATATTGAAGTATTGAACAGATAATGAAAGTCCGGATGTATGCCGGGCTTTCTTTTTTATATTGAAACTTCAAATTCTTTCACATACACCGCTGTTCCAGCAATATCTATTTGTAACTTCTCATTTTCTACATCTTTCGTTACATATACCGTTACACGACCATCTTTATTTATTTCCTGTCCTTGTTCAACAATTAACTCCATTTCATGGTCAAAATCTTTTTCCAAATACATCGCATAATACGCCCCCATTACACCTGAAGCTGTTCCTGTCACTGGATCTTCTATCGTTCCAGCATAAGCCGATGAGAAATGACGTCCATGCATTTGTGCCTGTTCATCATAAGTTTCTAGACAAATTGGGTGAATAGAAGCATTAGGTATTTCTTTTAATACTGATGGAAATGCAGCATTATTAGGGTTCATTCTCTCACACGCATCTAGATTTTTAATCGGTACAATTACAGTCCAATTACCAGTACTTCCATATACAATCGGTAAACTTACATCTAAATCATTTACTTCTAAACCGATACTATGAGCTAATTCTTCTTTTGAACCTGTAAATTCTTTAAACTGAGGTGCTGCCTGCCTCATTTTAATAAAGGTTTCTCCATTTTCATTTACACCTATTTGTATCGGTAAAATCCCAGCCTTCGTTTCAATCGTAAGGTTACTTTTCTCTTCTAATAAACCTTTTTCGCGCAAGGCATATAGCGTTCCTACTGTCCCATGACCACATAAATCCATTTCAAAACCAGGTGTAAAGTAGCGCATTCTTATATCTCCTACTTCTGAGGAAAGAACAAAAGTTGTTTCATTATATCCAACTTTTTCAGCAATAATTTGCATTTCCTCTTCCGTTAATCCATCTGCCTCTAATACAATACCTGCTGGATTCCCCATATTCGGTTTATTCGTAAATGCGTCATAATGAAATACATTTATAGTCTTCATTTTCTTTTCCCCTAACCCTCATTAAAAATTTTATAATAAAGCTCTATCTCCGTTTTCAACGAACAATTATTTCTCCAAAATATCCTCTGCATCTTTTCATTCGATGTATGCGTGCTTCCGATGTAATAAGTAGCCCCCATTTCCTTTAACATATGCAACGATTGAAGGTGCAACCGAGAAGCAATTCCTTTCCCGCGATAATAAAGCATTACCCCAAAGTAAAATAATCGTCCTTCACTTTCTGTTCCAGTTTCTATATGGGGTATAGACATACCAATCGGCTCATTTTTATCATAAAAAACAATACATGACTTTTCCCAGCCCTTATCTAACTCTGTTTGCACTGAATAAAAATGCTCATCGATAGTTAAAATTGAAGTTTGATTCCCTGAACCCGACATACATTGTTCCCAAATATATTTAAAATCTTTTTCCGATAACGTTCCTTCTGCTATTGATCGATATGTATATTGTCTTTCAAGCTCTTCTCCATTGTTCAATTCTCTACATACTTCTATCTTTGCAGCATACAAAGAAAAACCGGCATCAAGTAACACTTTTGCGCTTGAGTTATAACTACTAAACCTTTTGTTTAATACAATACTCGCTCTTTTTAACTCCCAATTAAAACAAACCTCTTCAAATCTACTTATCTTTTCTTTATATGTTTGTACATTATACAAAACATCTTCTTCTGTTTCTTCAATTGTGTTAACGCAGCCTCAGTTCTAACTAACGGATAAACGATATGTCCATTTTCATGAAACACTTTTACTAACTGTAACCCTAATCCGCAATTTCCACCTGTAATTAAAACTCTCATATATTCATCTCCTTATTTTTAAAATAAATAAGAAAATCCACCCACTTACCATTCTCTAATGAAAACGCCTCTCTCTTACATTCAAATGAAAAACCCGCTCTTTCCGCAAGACGAACGGATGGCTCATTATCAACACGTATATGTAATTCAATTCTATGAAAATGAAGACGATTAAAAAATAACGGTAACGCAGCTTTTACACTTTCTGCCCCATATCCATTTTTCCAATATTGATTATGAATAGAGTAGCCCATCATTGCCCACTGATAATCTATACGTAAAATTTTAATCAGTTCTAGCTTACCAATATTAGCTCCGTCTTCTTTACGAAAAATGCCTAATACATACATTTCATCTCGATGTGCTGCTTCATCAAAACCTCTTATCCATTCCGTGAACCATTCTTTCGTTGATGATGCCATAACTTGATAACCATCGTCATATGTATACTGCGATGGTAACCTCTTATGAAATCCATCTAACCAATTTTCATAATCATCATTTTGGAACGGACGAATCATAAGTCTCTCTGTCTCTACCTGTAATAGCGGAAGCTTCATTTACATCTCTTCCCTTAATTAATATTTGAATTTTCTTTATTATCTTACACAAAATACAAAATCTAGTAAATTATTATGTTCTTGATAAACAAGATTCTATTAAAATACAAAAGGAAACCCTGTTCTGAAGGGTTTCCTTTTGTCATCACACTACCAGACTTATCTGTGATTTAAAACCTTGTATTCTGTCTTTAATATTCCATACACATCAACATCTTCATATGTATTTAATAAAAGTCTATTTTGTCTCAATGTGCCTTCTTTACGTAAGCCCGATTTCTCTAACACCTTAATCGATGATCGGTTTCTAGAAATGGCGGATGCCCAAATTTTATTTAAACCTAATTCGATAAAGCCAAATTGAATCATCCTGTTTAAAGCCTCAGTTGCAAAACCCTTTCCCCAATAATTCTTACCAATCCAATAACCAAGTTCACCTCTATTGTTACCCTTGTCAATTCTTAATGTAATTGTACCTACAATTTCTCTTGATTCTTTAGAGACAATTCCTAAAGGATATTCGATTCCTTTCCGTATAAGTTCTGGTTGCATATCAACCCAATCTTGCGCGAACTCCAATTTATATGGGTGCGGAAGCCCAAGAATATTAGCTAATTCCTTATCATTAGCCAATTCTCTAATTCTACATACATCATCATTGGTAAAAGGTTCTATACATAAATGCTCAGTTTCTAATTTTATAGCCATTATTTCTCCCCCTTGTACTGAAATCAATTAACTTCCTTTAATTTCAATATTATACTAAAAAACACAAAAAGTTTTAAACATTCACAATACCCATCAACAGAATCATAAACAAAAATCCAGTTATGCTTTATACATAACTGGATTCCTCATCACCTAATCATTTTTTATTTTACAAGTACACCTTCTCTTAATTCCCTCTTCAACACTTTCCCTAAAGCATTTTTCGGTAATTTGTCCATAAATACAACTTCTGGTATTTTATAACTTGCTAGTTTTTCTTTACAATGCTGTATAATTTCTTCTTCCGTTAAAGATGTTTGCATATCTTTTACAATATACGCAGTCGGAACCTCTCCCCAAAAGTCATCTGGAACTCCAACTACTGCAACTTCTAAAATACCATGTATTTCATGAATAACATCTTCTACTTGATCTGGATATACGTTATCACCACCGCGTATGATAACGTCTTTATATCTTCCCATAATATGCAGGAATCCATCGTCATCTATCATGCCAGCATCGCCCATGTTAAACCAATTATCTTTTACTACTTTCTTTGTCGCCTTTTCATTATTCCAATACCCTTTAAACATATATGGACTCCTTACATGAATCTCCCCAACTTCATTTGTTGTTAGTTCATGTCCTGTTTCTGGATGAACAATTTTCACCTCTACATGTTTCAAGGTTTTCCCTACAGAAGACATCTTTTCTTTTCCCATCATTGGATGCCATGAAGTTACAACCCAACCTTCTGTACTACCATAGCCTTGCACCATATATATTCCTTTTTCCATATATTTTTGGATGAGTGTTTCTGGCACTTTTGTTCCACCGCTTTGTGCTACTTTAAAAGTTGAAATGTTTCGTTCCTTTTTATTTAGTTCATCAAGCATATAGCTATAAACAGCTGGGAATGCAAGCATCGTCGTAATTTTCTCTTCTTCAATCTTATCCCAAATAAGAGTAGGATTCGAATCAGCTAAGAAAATCATCGTAACACCGTGATAAATGCAATTTAAAATAGAAAGCACGCCACTCATATGGAACAATGGATGCACGGATAAAAAGCGTTCTCCTGCCGGAATTTCTCTTTGTCCTGCAATCTCTGCAAAATAATGATGTAAGTTTTTATGTCCAATTACACATGCTTTTGCTTGTCCAGTCGTTCCTGAAGTAAATAAGTAAATGGCATCATCATCTTCATGAACTTCTACGTTCGGCTCTGTACTTGGCTGTTCTTGTAATGTTAATTCAAATGAACCAAAGCCTTCTTTTGTCGTTTGAATTACATAAGGAATTTCTTTAACAGCATCAATCTTTAAAGCTTCATGGAACTCTTCATCAATAACTAACACTTTTAATTTTGCTTCTTTTACAATCGTTTCTAATTCATACGCAGTAAGCTGATGATTTAGTGGAATACATACCGCTCCGATTTTTAAACTTGCCATCATAACGCTTGGAAATGGATGATTATTTTTGCATAGTATTCCAATACGATCTCCTCTTTGTACACCGCTCTGTAACAAATAATGTGCAAGCTGATTTACTCGTTCATTATACTGCTGAAACGAATACCTTTTCCCTCCCCCTACAAGCGCTTCCAAATTTGGTGATTGCATTGCTCTTTTTTGTAATAATTTTTGCATCGTTCTCAAGTAAAACTCCCCTTTATATATGTTAGGTTTTTTATTTTACCAGATTAATTATTAATTTACTAAAGATTACACTTAGTGAATATAAATTTTATAAAAATAGCCATCTACTTAACAAGTAAATGGCTATTCCCTCTTATATATTAGAATACTCCTTATTCATCACATATCGTACATACTCCGGTGCGCTTTTATCAATCTCTTCATCACTTAATTTATATTCAGCACCGTATAAATAAAACGAAGGTATAAATTTCATATCTGTATATAAGCATGTAGCTTGAAATGGTTTTGTTAACTCATCCATCGTGATCCCACTATTTTCATAGTCTTTTTCTAATCCACCTATCGAAATAGCTACACCAAATTCTTTCCCCTTCACTTTATCTCCTTTTGATCCGTAAGCAAATCCATATGTTAATACATCGTCAAACCATTTTTTTAATAATGGTGGTGAGCTGTACCAGTATAGCGGAAATTGAAATATATATCGGTCGTGTTCTACTAACAGCTTTTGTTCCTCTTCCACATTAAACTCCCAATTCGGTGCCGCTTTATATAATTCATGCACCGTAATTTCATCCGAATATTTCTCAAGTTCTTCAATCCATCTTTTATTAATTTTTGATTTTTCAATATCAGGATGTGCTACAATTACAAGTGTTTTCATCATCTTCCATCCCCTTTATAAATTATTCAACCCTTTACGTATTAGTATGAATGAGTCACATATAATTGAAAAGTACGTACTTTAAAGTGCTATAGGAACCTTAAAGTACCTGTGGAGGTGTTATATGAATCAAAATGATGACTGCCCAATTGCAACGACACTCGATGTAATCGGCGGAAAATGGAAAGTTCATATTTTATGTGTTTTAATGGATGGAAAAATGCGCACAAATGAAATCCGGCGAGAAATCCCAAACATTACGCAAAAAGTTCTGACTCAACAACTTCGGCAACTTGAAGCTGATGGGATTATCCATCGTACTGTATATCAAGAAGTACCACCAAAGGTTGAGTACACAATAAGCGAATACGGGAAATCTTTAATGCAAATTATGAATGAACTATTTGAGTGGGGAAAAGATCATCAAATGAAAAGATTACATGACTAAAAAAACTACCAACTTCTTTACATACTGGTGGGAACAGCACATCACTATCAAGCTAACAAAAAGACCTTAATAAAAAACTTTCATGTTTATAGTCCATTTAAGAATTAGCTTGATAGTGATACGGCAAGACCCAAATAAAGAAGTATATGAAACAAATTAACAACAACGCACGGCTGATGTTAATAAGAAAATTATAGTCGCTGAATGTCTTTCTTACTTCATTTTGAAGTTTAAACAATTATCCATTAAGCCAAGCTTAATAATATCGCTTTTGTACGATTATCCGTTACTTCATAATAAATTTCTAACCCTTTTCGAGTACCTGTAACGACTTTAGTAGCTTTTAGTTTAGATAAATGTTGACTAATTGTACTTTGAGGCATTTGTAACATTTCATACATTGTCGTTACGTTAATAGGACCTTTTGCAACCATTATTTTTACTAATGATAAACGGACAGGATGTGCTAATACCTTCAATACTTCAGTGATTTCTTCATACATTTCTTTCATATTTTTTCTCCCCTTTTACATAAATATTAATGATATCCATATATATAATTCGAAAGGATATACGATTTTGTGTCCGTCATTTTAAAAAAATAAAAAATCTTTTCAGATGGAAAGAATCCCCCCCTCTGTTCAATATTCTATAAAGTGAAACTTTAATCAGTGGGGGTTTTCTTCATCCCCCACTGATTATTAGTTGAACCAATCGGGCTTTTATGGGCAGTTGATCCCCATCTTACTTCTTTACTTTCGCTGAATTTTGAGGTAGGGGTCTTACTACCCATTAAAGCGGGATACATTTTTCTTTCACTCGATATTATGTGGTAGGAATTTTCCTTATTGCGATCCTCTTCCATTGTTTTCTTGCTTATGTCCACTATTCCCTTGAGAATCTCTTCCATTATTCTCTTGCTGGTGCCCATTATTCCCTTGCGATCCTCTTCCGTTGTTTCCTTCCTGATTCCCATTATTTCCTTGGGACCCTCTTCCGTTGTTTCCTTGCTGATTCCCATTATTTCCTTGGGAACCTCTTCCATTGTTTCCTTCCTGATTCCCATTATT
>NZ_DALYZR010000017.1:0-63398 GCF_031983925.1 Bacillus sp. (in: firmicutes)
TGGGAGAAACAACTCCAGAACAAGTAGAAGAACCGCCGAAGGAAGAAGAAACAGGTGAAGGCAAGAAGCTTGATCAGTTGGGAGAAACAACAGAAGAAGATGTGGAAAAGACTCCAGAGCAAGTAGAAGAAACAGTTGAAGGTAAGAAACTAGATCAGTTGGAAGAACCAACAGAAGAAGTGGGAGAAACAACTCCAGAACAAGTAGAAGAAATGCCGAAGGAAGAAGGAACAGGTGAAGGTAAGAAACTAGATCAGTTGGAAGAACCAACAGAAGAAGCGGGAGAAAAAACTCCAGAACAAGTAGAAGAAATGCCGAAGCAAATGGAAGCAGATGGAGACAAGAAACTTGATCAGTGGGGAGAAACAACAGAAGAAGATGTGGAAAAGAACCCAGAACAAGTAGAAGAAACGCCGAAAAAAGAAGAAACAGTTGAAGGCAAGAAGCTTGATCAGTTGGGAGAAACAACAGAAGAAGCGGGAGGAAAAACTCCAGAACAAGTAGAAGAAATGCCGAAGCAAATGGAAGCAGATGGAGACAAGGCGCTTGATCAGTCAGAAGAACCATTGGAACAAGAAGTGCAGGAGGATGAGAACCCCTCTGAGACAAGAGAGAATATAGAAGGAACCGATTCGTCGGAAGGTTCAAGAGAAGAAACTGTTAAAAAAGAGTTTGAGCCGAGAAGTGAGACCGAAGAAGAATCGGGATTCGACCTAGATAAATTGTTTGATCAGAAAAAGAAAGAGATAGATCAACGAACGATTGGACAAATTTTAAAAGAAAGAAAAGATGCTTGGAGAGAAGCTGGCTATGGTGATAGTTTTAAAGAAATTTGGAAGAATGCCATACAAGCACAAGTGGATGCAGCGAAAGAAGGTAGATTGTGGGAATATAACAAAGAAGAGTTTCGGAAAGAGATAAAGCATGTGTATGAAGATGGAATGAAGTTAGCGAATAAGGTAATTGAAAATAATAAAATACTAGGTCCTATAAAAGAAGTACTGGAAGAGCGGAATAAAAAATGGAATGAAGCCGGCGAAGGAAAATACACATTAAAAAGTAGTATTGAGGCGCAAATAGAAGCCGCAAAACAAGGGCCAAAAGCATGGTGGGAGTACAATAAGAAAGAGTTTAGTAAAGAGATAAAAACTGCGTATGAAGATTGTGCAAAAATGGCGGATAAAATTACCGACAATTATCAAACGTTAAAAAATATAAAAGTGTCACTGGAAGAGCGACATCAAAAACGGATAGAAGATGGTGAAGGCGCAACGCTATTAGAAATGTGTAAAAATAGCGTGAGGGCACAAATAGATGCGGCAAAAGAAGGTAGATTGTGGGAATATAACAAAGAAGAGTTTCGTAAAGAAATAAAAAATGTGTATGAAGACGGCGTGAAAATAGCGGATAAAATTACTGATACTTATAAGGTAATAGCAAATGCAAAAGTATCATTGAGAGAGAGACATGAAAAGCGAATAGAAGATGGCGAGGGCGCAACGCTATTGGAAATGTGTAAAAATAGTGTAAGAGCACAAATAGATGCAGCAAAAGAAGGTAGATTGTGGGAATATAACAAAGAAGAGTTTCGTAAAGAAATAAAAAATGTGTATGAAGATAGTATGAAAGTAGCAAATAAAATGATAGAAGGTAATAAAATACTATTTTCTATAAAAGAAGTTGCCATAGAACGCGAGAAAATATGGAGCGAGTCTGGAGACGAAAAGTACACATTGAAAGGTAGTATGAAAGCACAAATAGAAGCGATAAAGCAAGGGCCGGCAGAATGGTTTAAATATAATAAAGAAGAGTTTAGTAGAGAAATAAAAACAGTTTATGAAGATAGCATGAAAGTAGCGAATAAAATCATTGATAAGTATAAGCCATTAGCTGATGCAAGAGATATTTTGGAAGCACGTGATAAAAAATGGAGAGAAGCTGGTGAAGCAAATACGATAATAAGCAGTTTTAAGGCGCAGCTAGAGATAGCTAAGAAGAGTCCAAGAGCATGGTGGGATTATAATATAAAAAGTATTCAGAGAGAAACGAGACATCTGTTTGAAGATGGAAGAATGTATCTTATTAAATATATGGACACACCAGGGTTATTTGATGAAGTTGATGATAAGGCTTCTGAGAAAAAAGATGATAAAAAAAAGGTTAGAGAAATAGAAAGGGAGGGGGTAGAGGATCAACTAGAGGGAGATGATTCATTTAAGTATGAAGAGCAGCTTCCACCATCTTTCTTCGACCAAATGATGGCTGAAATTGAAAGTGTTGAGGAGACTGATTATAAAAAATTGGTAGCAGAACTACGTGAAGAAATTAGTTTGGAGACGGCTAGAAGAAAAGAAGAAGAAGATTTAAAGAAGGACAGTAAACAAGAAATTAGGGATACATTTATTGATTCGGCAGCGGAAGCTTATGTGAAAGAAGATATTGTAGAAGAAGTGTTACAAGTGGAGACAGATACAACACTTGGAGAAACATTTATTGATAATCTTGGAGAGAAAATATCTAGTAAATTATACTTAGATGGCTGGGAAGATATTGAAAAACAATTTACAGAGGCGACGCCAGGGGTACTGTCAACGGAGACAGAGGATACGATAAATGAGTTTGCTGAAGAAATACAAGAAGTAAAAGTTGATGTAGACGTAAGTGACCTTATGGAATCGTTGCAAGGAAATAATAGTATACTCGCAGAGTCGGTAGACAATTATGTGAAAGAGAAACTCGGTGTAGATGAAATTCCCGAAGAAATAAGTGAAACATTACAAGAGGGAATGGAAGAAATTATGGATGAACTTGCAAGTGAAATAACGGAATGCATATTAGGAGAAGTTGTTCCGTTTCTTCGTCACATTCGTACACGTGTTGAGGAAGGGAAAGAAAATGGTGAAGGTGATACATTTGTAGAACAATGGAAAAATGCCATTGCGCATTATAAAGAATTATTAGAAAGAAAAGAATTCACGAGGGAATTTGTGAAAGGATTGGGAGAAGAAGCTCAAAATTTAGGACGTCACGTTACGTATGCTACGATTGCTATCCCTCGCCTGACTATTAAATTAGGAAAACTGTTGTATAAGCGAAAAAGATAGTAGTTTAATAAAATATTTATGAGGTGGATAAAATGTCAACATTAAAAACAATAAAAGAGAATTTAATACAATCTGTAATTGCATCGGTATTAGCGGTGATTTCGGAAAAAGGATTAAAGCCAGTAGAAGAGTTGAAGATAGATGGGTCACCTGTTGCATACACTGGGGATGTAGGGATGTTCATTTCGGCTCTTATTGAATTACATGATATTTTCGAGTTGAACTTTGAAATGGACTTGAACGAAGTTGGGACTAAGTTTCCAACAATTGAATCGCTTGTTGAGTACTTTATGATTCGCATTGTAGATGAAAAAATTTAATATATTTGTAGTTAAGGTGGCTTGTAGCGTACTTGCTAAAGCCGCCATATTTTTATATCAGAAAATATTTTATGATTTTTCTGAAAAAACACAACAAAAATGGTTGTAGAAGGTATAAAATATACATAAAATGATGTAGTTAAATTACGGGAAATTTTCATTGACGGAACTTTTTTAACTATTTATTATAATTAATGAGTCGTGCTTATGGTAAATTTGTGAAAAAAATGTTAGATTTATCTTATTTGTTATAACAATATGTAGTGAAAAAAGGATATTGAGGAGCTGATTAGGTGATTATTGGTATCGATTTAGGAACAACCAACTCGGCGGTGGCATACATAGATGATAGTGGAAACCCAACAATTTTGCCAAACCGTGAGGGAGAAAGAGTTACTCCATCAGTTATATTTTTTGAAGATGGATCACCTGTTATAGGTTCAACTGCAAAAAGTATTTCTGTATCAGACCCAACAAATACTGTTCAATTTGTGAAGAGACAGATGGGAAATGCAAGTTATAAATTCCCGATAGGTGGAGAGGTATTTACACCTGAGGATCTTTCGGCTCTTATTTTGAAACGTTTAAAAGAAGATGCAGAAGAAGCAATAGGCGCTAAAGTGACGAAAGCTGTTATTACAGTACCAGCTTATTTTGATGATGCGCAAAGAAAAGCAACGCAAGATGCGGGCAGAATTGCTGGTTTACATGTACTTAAGGTAATTAACGAACCAACAGCTGCTGCATTAGCATATGGTTTAGCGAATCGTGAGCAAAAGCAGAATGTAATGGTGTACGATTTAGGCGGAGGTACATTTGACGTGACGCTGATACAACTAAATCAAGATGAAGTAGTTGTTAAGGCTACTGGGGGAGATCGTAACTTAGGCGGTTTCGATTTTGATAACAAAATCTTTGAATTAGTAGAACAGAAATTTGAAGAAGAGCATGGATTAGATTTATATGATGATTTAAATGCAGTACAAGATTTACGTGAGAAAGCGGAAGCTTGTAAAAAAATGCTATCATCTCGTAAAAAATCGGTTATTACACTTTCATCTCAAGGGCGTACAGTAAAAGTTGAAGTGACGAAAGAAAAATTTGATGAACTTCTGTCACCTCTTTTAAGTCGTACGGCTTTAATTATGAAAAATGTTTTGATGGATGCTGAATTATCTTGGGGAGATATTGATAAGATTGTACTTGTTGGTGGATCGACAAGAGTTCCAGCTGTATCAGATTTAATTGAACGTACAACAGGAATTAAGCCTTCAAAAGATGTTAACCCTGATGAAGTAGTTGCATTAGGAGCTGCTATTCAAGGAAGTTTATTACAAGTAGATAATGAAGCGTCTAACAATGCAGAAGAGTTTAAACCAAAAACGAGAGTAGTAGATGTAAACTCACATAGTTTAGGGATTTTAATTCATGATAATAACACTGGTGGATTCATTAACCAAAAAATGATTGTTCGAAATACACCAATTCCAGCTAGTGAAGAAGCTGTCTTTTATACAGTTAATGATGGGCAAACATCTCTTCACGTTCAAGTAACAGAAGGAGAAGACAGTGACCCTGACTTTGTAAAAGTTATCGGTGAATCGAATCTAGATTTAAGAGGATCAAAACCACAAGGATACCCAGTTCGCTTTATTTTTACATATGACGAAAATGGCGTTGTACACGTTTATGGAAAAGATGAAAATACTGGTCAACATTTAGGTGAAATGCAAATTGAAAGAAAATCAAATTTAACAGAAGCAGCAATTGAGAAAAAAGCTGAAAAGTTAGCAGGAATTTCAGTGGAATAACGATTTTTTTTTGATGTATTTTATACGGATAGGGGTGTTTAACCTTTGGAGAATTATTATGAATTGCTGCAGGTCGATCCAAATATTGGAGCAAGCGAGCTGAAAGAGAAGTTAATTGAGGCGCAGCGAAAATGGTTAGGGAGAACGAATGCACCTGATTTAAAGCGTAGACAGGAAGCAGAACGAAAAGTTGAGATTCTTGCTGAGGCTGAGGTAATCCTTTTGGATGAAGCGAAGAGAAGCGAGTATAATCGTATGTTAGAAGGTTCTAAATCCGAAGTGAATACGAATCAACAAGAACAGTTTGATAATCCAACAGAAACTACTGCACAAGAATTAATAGATCTTGCATGGAGTCTATTAGAAGAAGGAAGAGTTGCAGATGCGATTGTTGTAGGGAAAAAAGTCACTGAAGATTATGGAGCTAACGCACACGGATGGGCGATATTAGCGAGAGCACATTATATGTGGAATGAGTTTGATGATGCGATTTATGAGTATAGAAAAGCGATGGATATCGAAACGAATAACGATGTATTCTATTATGATTTATCTGATGTTTATTTGGATCATCCGAAATTAAGCTTCGAAGAGCGATTAGATCACGCTGAAAGATTAACTCAACAAGCATTAAGTATTAACCCGAATGAGCGAGCATATCGTTTCAGAATGGCAGTTATCGCAAGACATAGAGATAATTATGATCAAGCGATTGACATTTTACATCAACTAATTGAAACATATGGGAAAGACCCAAGTCTAGGCAATGAATTAGCTTATAATTACTACTATAAGTGTTTATCAATGCTATACCCTCAAGAGAGTAATGGTGAGACTTATTATAGCTATATTTCTCAAGAGAGCGCTGAACAAGGACTAATCTTATTAAGAGAAGCTAAGATTTATGCGACAGATAGAGAGTTACTTGGATACATTCAAACATTTATTGATTTAGGTGAAAAAGCATTACAAACAAAGTTCCTTGTAGGACGTTTTGTTGGTTTAGGATTCATTCCAGCAATATGGTTCTTAAATGCACTATTTTCTTTCTCATTTATTAGTTTATTAATTAGTGGAGCTTTGCTTTATTTTGTTTGGAAAATTAGTAGAATTCCAGTTTGGCTTGATAATAAAGAAGTTCATACAGGTCAAAGAGAGAAGCGAAATCGAAGTATTTTAACCGCCATAGCGGTTGTATTTGGTAGAAGATGATGAACACTTTGAAAACTCCTATATAGGAGTTTTCTTTATTCATAAATCTTTAATTGCTTTATAGGAGGGATACAATGTCAACGGTAAATTTGTATAACAAAGAAGAGTTTTTGGCCTTTAAATCATTATTTGAAGCAAATGTCCATTCAGGAGAGTTGTCAAAAGCATTGACTCAAATTGAAGGATTACTTACTCAATATTCTGATCATCCGGGGTTATTTTATTTAGCTGGGTTGTTATTTTTACATAATCAAAATTACGATAAGGCAAAAATGTATTTTGAGCAAGCGCTATCATTAGATGAGAGTAATAGCGAATATATGGTGTATTTAGGGATAACATATGTAGAACTAAATCAGCTTAATCAAGCAGAGACATTGCTTCTAAGTGCATATAATTTAGGTGAATCAGATATTACTACGTTAATGGGGTTAGGGAAATTATATTTAAAACAAGAAAATTATGAGAAAGCTAGATTTTATTTCAATAAAGTTTTAAGCCAAGATTCATTGCACCATGAAGCGAATGTTAGAATGGGACAAGCCTATCTGTTTGAAAAAAAACATGTGCAACAAGCGATTACATATTTTGAACAAGCGTTGAAAAACGGAAAGAGTGACGAATTAGAGTATTACTATGCGAAAGCTCTTTTACAATCAGAAATGGAAGCGCAATGCATAAAGTGTTGTAAGAAGTTTTTAATGAGAAATCCGAATTCCTCGTGGGCTGATCGATTCCGTGAGTTAATGTTAAATGCTCAAAGAGTAAATGTGAAGCAACCCCCTAAAGAAGAATATAAGCAACAAAGAAGAAGAGACCCAAATTACGATTCAAATACGGGGGAGCAAAATCGTAACAACGAAATCGATAAGTATAAAAGGGTATTTGAAGATGGGAAAAAACGTTTAAATAGCTATATACTCGGTCAGGAAGAGTTTATCGATCAGTTATGTATGGGCTATATGAGAAGCTTTATTTACGAACGTCCAGATGCGAACTTAAAAAATGTTATTTTTGTCTCTGGTCGAAAAGGTACAGGTATATATAAATCCGTAAAATATTTAACGGCGATTATGAATGAGTATGATTTATATGAAAAACCAGATGTACACTATATCGATATTAGCAGTTCGCTTGGAGCATCAGATATTGAAAGTACTTTTTTATCAGATGTGTATAGAGGAATCAAGTCTGAATCAGATGTACTGTACTTTGATAATGTCGATAAATGTCCACCTGATTTAATTTCTAAGTTATCAGAATTAATTATGGATGGGAAAATTAAGTTGAAGGATCGCTATGTTTATAATGCGAATTGGCAATCGCTCGAAAAAACATATAGCAGTTTAGCTGAGAAAAGCATTGATTCGATTCAAATAGAAAATAAGTTAATTATTTTATCTACCGAAAAAGATTTGAAAGATATTCGTACAATGTTTCCAGCCACAGTATTAGAGAAAATAATAGATTATCCACAAACGTCTGTATTACCGCCCCGTACTTTAACAAAAATATCAGATCGCTATTTGAAAAAATATCAAAAACGTATTCATACGAAATTACAAGTAAATATGAACTACACACATGGTGTATCTGACTTTATTGTTGAGAAAGCTAATTTAACGATGGGGGTACATGGGATTAAGAGTTATATAGAAGACGATATTTATCAATCCATTACAAATTTACGCATATCAGGAAAAATAGAGCCTGGCATCATTTATCAGCTTACAGCATCAGATGAATTATATTTAGATGATGGTGTGGAGAAAATACAAGTTACTCGTAAAAAAGCAGGGGCAGAGAATTTAGAAAATATTAAAAAAGAATTTGAAAAAGTCATTGGTTTAAATGCAGTGAAAGAAAGAGTTTTTCAGCTGGAAGAGTTCTTGGCACTACAAAAGATTAGACAATCTCGCGGGGCGAAACAAACACGTTTAACGATGAATTTTATCTTTACAGGAAACCCAGGTACCGGTAAGACTACTATCGCAAGGTTAGTAGCGAAATACTTAAAGGCATTAGGTTATTTATCAAGTGGTCATTTAGTGGAAGTGGACCGAGCACGTTTAGTTGCACAATATGTAGGGCAGACAGGGCCAAAAACACAAGCTGTGATTGATTCTGCAAAAGGCGGGGTTTTATTTATCGATGAAGCATACTCCTTAGCTAGAGGTGGAGAAAATGATTTTGGAAAAGAAGCCATTGATACTTTAGTTAAAGGAATGGAAGACCTTAGAGAAGATTTAGTTGTCATTCTTGCTGGATATAAGGATGAAATGGACGATTTTTTAAAGACAAATCCAGGCCTGCAATCTAGATTTAATAATCATATAGATTTTCCAGATTATACATCTGAAGAACTCTTCATGATTTCTGAAAAAATTGTAGAAAGTGAAGGGTTTACGATTGCAGATGATTTAAAAGATGATTTGATTGAAGAATTTACGAGAAAACAAATACCAGGAAAAAATGATTCTGGAAATGGACGATTGGCAAGAAATATTGTTGAGAAAGCTATAGCAGAGCAATCAGGTCGACTCAAAAATTCTGGTGAATCTTTAAAATTTTTAAGTGATGAAGAATTAAATATGTTAACGAAAGAAGATTTTGGATTAGGTGGCGAAAATACATTTGACTTAAATGCTGAATTAGATAAAATCATCGGCCTCGATCAAGTGAAAGAGTTTATGAGGGAGATGGAACTTCAGCTTGTAGCGCAAAAGAAAAGGAAGACTGCTGGATTACACTCTACGATGAATCAAAGCTTGAATATGATCTTTACTGGTAACCCTGGAACTGGTAAAACAACTGTCGCTAGATTATTAGGGACAATGATGAAAGAGATGGGAATTTTAAAATCAGGACATTTTGTTGAAGTAGATCGAGGTGGACTTGTTGGAAGGTATGTAGGAGAAACAGCACCGAAAACAACTGACAAATTTATGTCAGCTTTAGGCGGGATATTATTTATAGATGAAGCGTATGCGTTAGCTACGGATAGTTTTGGGAAAGAAGCGATCGATACGATTGTAAAACTGATGGAAGATCATCGAGAGAATATAATCGTTATACTAGCTGGGTATGAGAAGGAAATGAAAGAATTCCTAAAAACAAATGCAGGTCTGAAATCTCGATTCCCTTTAAATGTTGACTTCAAAGATTACTCTCTACAGGAGCTTGTTGCGATTGGAGAAAGCATGATTAAAGGAAGAGAATTCATTTTAACAGAAGAGGCAAGAGAGGCTTTAGTGGAAAGAGTAGAATCTGAAATGCAGCTATCTTCCGCAGAATCAGGAAACGGAAGAATGATTAGAAATATTGTGGAAGAAGGGATCCGTAGACAGTCAGCACGAATTAGTAAAAGTGAATACGAATATGCAGATTCAACAGAACTTATTACTTTTAAAGCATCAGATTTTCTCGTAGATACAAGAGATAAAGATTTTGATTTAGAAAAAGAACTAGAAACAATTGTTGGATTGACAGACATAAAAGATTTCGTCCGTTCATTAGAAAAACAACTAAGTGCTGAGCAGCTTCGCCAAAGTGCAGGTATTAAAAACAGAGTGTCTCAAAATTTAAATATGATTTTCACGGGTAATCCAGGGACAGGGAAAACGACGGTAGCTCGTGTAGTTGGTGATTTACTAAAGAGAATGGGAATTTTAAAATCAGGACACTTTGTTGAAGTAGATCGAGGTGGACTTGTTGGGAGATATGTAGGAGAAACAGCACCGAAAACAACTGACAAATTTATGTCAGCTTTAGGTGGGATTTTATTTATAGATGAAGCGTATGCGTTAGCTACGGATAGTTTTGGGAAAGAAGCGATCGATACGATTGTAAAACTGATGGAAGATCATCAAGGGAATATTATCGTCATACTAGCTGGATACGAGAAAGAAATGGAAGAATTCCTAAAAACAAATGCAGGCCTAAAATCTCGATTCCCTTTAAATGTTGACTTCAAAGATTACTCATTACATGAGCTTGTCGCAATTGGAGAAAGCATGATTAAAGGTAGAGGATTCCATTTATCAGAAGAGGCAAGAGAAGCTTTAGTGGAAAGAGTAGAATCTGAAATGCAGCTATCTTCTGCAGAATCAGGAAACGGAAGAATGATTAGAAATATTGTGGAAGAAGGGGAGCGTAGACAGTCGGCACGAATTAGTGAAGATGGATACGAATACACGGATTCAACAGAACTTATTACTTTTAAAGCATCAGATTTTCTCGTAGATACAAGAGATAAAGATTTTGATTTAGAAAAAGAACTAGAAACAATTGTTGGATTGACAGACATAAAAGATTTCGTCCGTTCATTAGAAAAACAACTAATTGCCCAGCAACTTCGCCAAAGCGTTGGGATTAGGCAGAAGTCTTCTCAAAATTTAAATATGATTTTCACTGGGAATCCAGGGACAGGAAAAACGACGGTAGCTCGTGTAGTTGGTGATTTATTAAAGAGAATGGGGGTTTTAAAAAGCGGTAAATTGGTTGAGGTGGATAAGAGTAATCTTATTTCTCCTTACGCTGGTCAAACGCCTGAGAAGGTAAGAGAAGTATTTATGTCTGCACTTGGTGGAGTACTGTTTATAGATGAAGCATATGCGTTGAGTACTGATAATGTTGGTAGAGAAGCGATTGATACGTTAGTGAAACTAGTGGAAGATCATCGAGATAGCGTTATCGTTATACTAGCTGGATACGAGAAAGAAATGAGGGACTTTTTACAAGCTAACTCAGGTTTGAAATCTCGATTCCCGAATGATGTATATTTCCCGGACTATTCGGTTGCTGAATTAGTAGAGATTGCAAAGGTAGCGACAGAAAAAGCAGGACTTGTATTAGCAGAGGAGTCAATTGCACCGTTGTCGAAAGTGCTTGCGAGAGAGGTTAAACGCTTGAAAGCCGATGCAGGAAATGGAAGGCTAGTACGAAATGTGATTGAGAAAGCTAAGAGAGAGTTAGATAATCGGATTGTAAATGAAGGAATTCTAGATGGAAATGAAATGGTTACCTTGCTTCCTGAAGATTTTGAGAAGGAACAAAATAATGCAACTGCAGAATTCCAATTAGAAGAACATTTACAGAAAATTATTGGATTGAATGAAGTGAAAGACTTTATGAGAAGTTTACAAGATCAAATTCGAATTACACAAACAAGGAAAAACTTAGGTTTGCCAGTAGATGAAGGATCCGCATTACACATGATCTTCACTGGTAATCCAGGAACAGGAAAAACGACTGTAGCAAGAGTTGTGGCAGAGTTACTTTATCAGTTAGGAATTCTCTCTTCTAATAAGGTAATTGAAGTAGATCGTTCTGGCCTTGTTGCTGGATATGTAGGTCAAACGGCTATAAAAACAAAAGAAGTGATTCAATCGGCTCTTGGTGGAGTGCTATTTATTGATGAAGCTTACGCCCTAGCTAAAGATGTAAATACTAGCCATGGTTTTGGGAAGGAAGCGATTGATACGTTATTAAAAGCGATGGAAGACTATCGTGAAGATTTAATTGTAATTCTTGCTGGTTATACGGATGAAATGGAAGGATTTTTAAATACAAATCCAGGACTGCGATCACGTATTCCAAATAAAATTGAATTTAAAGATTATAGTGTTGATGAGCTACTGCAAATGGGAGAGAAAATGTTTAAAGAGAACGGATATGAGCTAACAGAGGCTGCTTATGAGAAACTTCGAGAGAAAACCGAAATAGCTCGAACAGCAGAACAGTTTGGTAACGGAAGGTACGTACGTAATGTATATGAGGAAACAAAACGAAATCAAGCAGTACGTTTACGAGGTGTAAATTTAACTCTTGATAATTTAATGAAAATCGAAGAAACTGATATTAAGTAAAAAGCTCGGGCCTAAGCCCGAGCTTTTTATTTCATTATTTCTTTTCGTCTTTCTTAGCGTCAGCTTTCTTCTCTTCGAAAAGATCTTTTAAATCTTTATCGTCAACTTTTACGTCAGCTTTTTTGATTTCTTTTGTCATAAGATCGTTCATAAATTGTGTATCTTGTTTTTTCTTCGCAACTAATTCTTTTTTGATGTCAGCTTTAGATTGCTCGAATGATTTTTCTGGCTCTTTAATGTCTGTTACTTTAATGATGTGGTAACCGAATTGTGATTTCACAGGTTCGCTTACTTCATCTTTTTTCAGTTTATAAGCAGCATCTTCGAATTCTTTAACCATTTTGCCAGGTCCGAAGAATCCTAAGTCGCCACCTTTTTCTTTTGAACCAGTATCTTCAGAGTATTGTTTTGCTAACTCTTCGAAAGATTTACCTTGTCCAAGTTCTTCTTTCACCTTTTTCGCAGTCGCTTCATCTTTTACAAGAATGTGGCTTGCTTTAATTTCAGGTTTGTAGTTTTCTTTTAGTTCTTTATCAGTGATTGTTTTTTCAATAGCTTTGTCTTGAGCTAATTCAGCACGAACACCATTTTTTAACGTTTCTTCTTTAAGGCCTTGTTGTTTTAATAGTGTATCGAATTGATCACCGACTTGTTTTTTCATTTCATCGTACTTTTTGTCTACTTCTTTCTCATCAACTTTGTAGTTTTTAATAAGTACTTTTTCCATAACCATGCTTTGTAAGACTTGGCTACCACCTTTTTGCTTCATTTCGTTGTAGAACTCTTCTTTTGTAATGTCACCAGCTTTAGATGTAACGATTTTGTCTGATGATGATGTTCCACATGCTGATAATGCAATTACACTTGTTGCGGCTAAGGCAAGCATCGCTTTCTTCATTCGATAAACACTCCTACTATTATGTATTTTTAATTTATCCTATACCAATGAATTTTAGTTCATCAGAGCCCGATTAAGTCTCACTGATACTTTTGCTTTTTATATTGGTAAAGCGCGCTTAACAGGGCTTACCGAGGCTTTAGGATAAAGTTAAGATGCGTGTCATTTATTTCATAGTATAAGCAATATGTACAAAATTTAATATATCATATTTCGACGTGTTTTCATATTGATAAAGAAAAATTAACCAGTACGTGTCAGATTTTGAAGGTGTTCCATATTGGGCGTATGCCGCATATACAGAAAAGAGGAGGGGATAGGGATGAATTCTCAACTTATTTTATTACTTGTACTGTTTATTTTATTGGTTATAGTAGGTATAATTTGCTTATAGAGGAAAAAAGTGAGGAAGGGGCTTTCCTTCCTCACTTTCCATGAAATATAATTTCTATATAACTAGAAATTAATAAAATTGTTATACATACATTAATAACCCGAAAGACACCGGGTTGGCGGCTCGCAGATATTTGTTTTCGTTCACACAGTGTATGTGTCATGAAATTCGTGTAAAATATAACAAGAAGTGCGAATGCGACAAAAACAACTGTTATAAGTGTCATGAGGCGAGACCTCCTTTTGGCTAAAATACATATACTTTATATATTGTATCATACGATATTTTGTTCGTGTTATAAAATTCAGAAATAGAAGACTTTGTGTTAGAAAGTGAGGGAGAAAATGGACGTTGTTAGAAGATTAGAACAAGCTGAATACTACGTAGACCTACTATTTAAAATGATTGATGAAGAAAAGTGTCCATTTTATTCTTTGATCATAAAGAAAAAAGCTCGTAAAAAAGATGTTGAACGTATACTACATCTTTGTGAAAAGCTGAACGAACAATATGTAGCGGAGAAAGCAGAAGGACTTCTTTTGTTCGATGCGCTATTAGATCAATTTGAAAAAGCGCTTCCACATCAGCTCGAAGTACACGAAACTGCGGAAGCGCTAGCAAAACAAGGTTTATTCAAACCGCTTATGAATGAATTCTTAAGCATGATTGCGAAAAATAAATAGATTACTTCTTAACTAACTTTTGATCGGATTCTGTAAAGTTCTCTTCAATATCTTCTAATGATTTCTCAAAAATATCGATGAAGTCTTGTCCGTAAATGTTACGCAAGATAGCAATCAGTTCGATATTTTCTGGGAACTTCCCATAAAAATTACGAAGTGCAAGAGCCCCATTAAACACTGAATTATTTTCAGGGTCATACTCCTCCATTAAGCGAAGTAGTAATTCTTCCCCTTTGTCTGTAATTTCGATGTACGTATTTCGTTTATCATCTTCTTTTTTCGAGAATACAAGATAGCCGCGTTCTTCCAACTTTTTCGAGAAGTTAAACGCCGTTGATACGTGCATAACTCCAAACTTAGCAATCTCAGAAATAGAAGCCCCTTTTAAATGATAAGCGATTGTTAAAATATGATGCTCATTAATGTTTAAATCATAAGGTTTAATCCACATTTGCCAATCTTTCTCTACACATTTCCATAACGCTTTCGATAATTGAGCAATGCGTTGGCTGAAAATCATTGCTTCTTTCACCGAGTAATCTTTTTCTCCACTTTTCATATACTCACCCACTTTAACATTCTTTTTCATTACTATCTATTATGCCAGTAAAATAAAAATTAATAAAGTCTTTTTGTGAGAATTGTGAAAATTTTTTAAAAAAATGACATTCTATACAAATCATGCATAACTATGGAAGCGGTTTATAAGTCATGAATACATGTGTTGTCCATACATGTTAAGTGATAACATATATTGTAAATGCATAAAAACACGGCATATCTATGTGATATGCCGTGTTAAGGTCAATTTATATAAAAAATATTTGTTATATGCAAAAAACTAAGCAGGAATTTGTTTACGCTTTTTCCGGAACAGCTTCTTGTAGTTTCTCAATTGATTTTTGAATGTCCAAAATCTCTTGCTCAATATGTCGTTTGTTTTGAGAAATATCTTGCTTCCAGTTAGAAAGTGTATCGTGCATGTCGTCTTTTAATTCTTGGAACACTTCTTTACCTTCTGAAGCAGTTTCAACGATTTGACGTTTTAATAATTTTGTATCAGCTGTAATATCAGCTAAAGTCTTTTTAATATCATTTCCTTTTTCTTTTAACTTACCGCGCATGTCTTTGCCAGAAGAAGGAGTTGAGAAAAGAACAGCTAGTCCAGCAACTGCTCCGCCGCAAATGACACCTGTAATAAAGGATTTAGCTTTTGACATAAAAGGAGACCTCCTTATTTTTTGTTCGTATTCATGATGTGAAAAAATATGCATATCTTTAAGACAAGGGAAAAGTGTATAGTCCCTGGCATCTTGAGTGAAGAAACAAGCCGTGCCATATTTAATCACTTTAGGAAAGTGGCTTGTTATGTATGACTACTTATTATAGTGTCACTATTTCACGCTATTTGCAATTGTACTTGCGATGTTTTGTAAATTTTCCATAGTGTATTCATTCTGATGTGATTTCCAAACAGCACCGAAACCATCGTTTTCACCGTAGCGTGGAATTAAATGAAGGTGGAAGTGGAACACAGTTTGTCCAGCTTTTTCACCGTTGTTGTTAAGTAGGTTAAAGCCAACTGGATTAAACTCTGCTTTAATCGCATTTGCGATTTTCGGAACGACAGAAAAAATGTGTGATGCGATTTCTGGCGTTAACGCAAAAATGTCTTGTTTGTGAACTTTTGGAATAACAAGAGTATGTCCTTTTGTTACTTGACTAATATCTAAAAATGCAAGCACATGTTCATCTTCGTATACTTTTGAGCAAGGGATTTGCCCGTCAATAATTTTACAAAAAATACAATTGTCCGCTGTATGATTCATTGATCTCATCCTTTCAAATATCCTTAGCCGTATTTTACCATAATTACATAAGAGAACAAACACGAAAAACAGGAAGCTGAATCAGCTTCCTGTTTTCTGAAGAGGGATTGAAAAAGCATTATCGTAATTTACGTTTCGCAGACACCTCATTTATTTAAGAAATGCACGGTAAATCGGCTAAAGTTTCTGCCGTAGACACCCCATTTTCAAGTGAAATGAATTGCAATCTTTTATAAAATGAAATTGTTTATTTTTTAAAACAGTATATGCTCTTTCAGAGACACCCCGTTTCGAAAATGAAACAAATGATCTGGTTATGTGTAAATTTCTTTGTCCAACATGGACACCCCATTTCATGATGACTTCACTATGTTGTTGTACTCATCAATAGGTGGTCGCTTTTTCAATGTGTTCCTTCTTCAATAATTATGATGTCCGCTTTCGTAATAATATATGCGAACAAATTTAAATTTTTTTTGAACGCATCGATACTATGTAGTACAGCGTAATTTTTGGTAAGATAAATATAGAACGAATATAAATGAAGAAAGTGGTGTCGTATGAGCGAGTTATTGCGTGTAGAAAATGTTACAGGAGGATATACGAAACGACCTGTATTAAAAGATGTTTCGTTCTCTGTGAATAAAGGCGAACTTGTCGGCTTAATCGGTTTAAATGGAGCGGGTAAAAGTACGACGATTAAACATATTATCGGTTTAATGGAACCGAAAAAAGGAACTGTCACAATTAATGGGAAAACAATTCGTGATGATATGACAGCGTACCGTTCTAGTTTTTCGTTCATCCCAGAAACACCAGTATTATATGATGAGCTAACGCTAGAAGAACATTTGAAGTTAACAGCGATGGCGTACGGTGTAGATGAAAAACAATATGAAGAACGTGTAGGACAATTATTACAAGAATTTCGTATGAAAAATCGTTTGAAATGGTTTCCGTCTCATTTCTCAAAAGGGATGAAACAAAAAGTAATGATTATGAGTGCATTTTTAGTGGAGCCATCTCTTTATATTGTGGACGAACCGTTCGTTGGGCTTGATCCGTTAGCGATTCAATCACTCCTTCAAATGATGGATCAAATGAAAAAGAGCGGTGCGGGTATTTTAATGAGTACACATATTTTAGCGACAGCAGAGCGTTATTGTGATTCGTTCATAATTTTGCATCAAGGCGAAGTAAGAGCGAAGGGAACGTTATCTGAGCTGCAATCACAGTTTCATATGCCAGGTGCAACGTTAGATGATATTTATATTGCATTAACGAAGGAAGAAGATTATGAATAGCACAGCGTTATGGAAAGAACGATTTCGTCACTTTCTACAAGAAGTTCGTACATATAGTAAATACGTATTTAATGATCATTTAAAATTTATTTTCGTATTCATCATCGG
This sequence comes from Bacillus sp. (in: firmicutes), assembly GCF_031983925.1. NCBI lineage: Bacteria > Bacillati > Bacillota > Bacilli > Caryophanales > Bacillaceae > Bacillus > Bacillus sp. (in: firmicutes). The sequence continues at coordinate 17,531 of NZ_DALYZR010000017.1, forward strand.
CGCAGGAGCGTATTATTACCAGCAATGGTTACAAACGTTAACACCTTCGTTTCCGACTGCGCTCGTTATGGCAGTGTTACTTGGATTCGTATTAACGGCCGGATCTATTCAAACGTTATTAAAAGAAGCGGATCTCGTTTACTTACTGCCAGTTGAACAAAAATTAAAACCATATTTTACAAAGGCGTTTCTTTTTACGTTTATGATTCAGTTGTACATAATCGCAATTGTAGCGGCAGCGCTTGCTCCGTTATACTTCCAGCAAATGAAGCAAACAGGAGCGACTTACATATGGATTGTAATCGCGTTTGTCATTGTAAAAGCGTGGAATTTATTTGTAGCGTGGGAAAAGTCATTTTTAACAGATCAAAATATACAAAGAGCCGATTGGTTCATTCGATTTATTTTAAACGCCTTATTTGTGTATTTCCTTGTAGAACGTACTTCCGTTATCTTTATTGCTGGAATCGTCCTTCTCATGGTGTTATACCTTGCGATTATGTATCAAATGGTGAAGGGAAAGCCGTTAAACTGGGAATATTTAATTTCTGAAGAAGGTAAGAAGATGATGCTGTTGTACCGCATCGCGAATATGTTCGTTGATGTACCAGCATTAAAAGAGAGAGTAGCACGTAGAAAATGGCTTGATTTTATTCTTTCAATGATCGGCGAAAAGCGTACATATTTATACTTATATACGAGAACTTTCTTAAGATCTGGTAACTATTTCGGCTTATATGTACGCCTGCTCGTTCTTGGCGGAGTTATTCTTTACTTCATTCCGTTTTTATATGGACGATTTATCGTAAGCCTTATCTTCCTATACTTAATCGGTTATCAGCTATTAACTTTATGGAAACATCACCGCATGAAAATTTGGCTTGATTTGTACCCAGTAGGCGGAGAAGAGAAGAAGAAAGATTTCCTTACTTTATTAAATGCGATCCTTATTACAGGTAGTATTATCTTTACAATCATATTTCTACTAGCGACGAAAGATTTCATGATGACGGGAATTTTATTAGTCGTAAGCATAGTATTTAGTATCGGCTTCGTTTATCAATACGGGGCAAAACGTATTGAGCGTTTAAATTGAAGGGAATGAACCCATGATTACATATGAAGAAAAGGTTATAAAAGAACTGGAGCAGTGGAAAGCTACATTCATGAAAGATTCTTCTATGATGACACGGTTCTCAAAGAAAGTGCAGACGAAAGTACAACAGCTTATTCCGGCGAAAGTACAAAAAGTATTAACAGAAACGATTCGGATGATGGTGCAAACAATTAGCGCCGGATCAAACTTTATAAAGCCGAAATTAAAAGAGACGAACTGGTCATTGCAAAGACGAGACGATGAAGTACGTAAAAAAATGGATGAGTACAAAAAAATAGCAGCGGCAGAAGGAGCAGGGACGGGAGCAGGCGGTATTCTCCTTGGCCTTGCTGACTTTCCGCTTCTACTCGGTATTAAAATTAAATTTTTATTCGATGCAGCAACATTGTACGGATTTGATACGAGCGACAAAGAAGAGCGCCTTTTTATCCTTCACGTTTTCCAGCTTGCCTTTTCAAGTGACGACCACCGAAAAGAAATATGGAAAGCAATCGAAACGTGGGATACAGAAGAAGAAAATCATATGGACTGGGAAAAGTTCCAAACAGAGTACCGAGACTATATCGATTTAGCCAAAATGCTTCAGCTCGTACCAATAATCGGTGCCCCGGTCGGCGCATATGCGAACTATCAATTATTGCAAAGACTTGGAGAAGTAACGATGAATTGTTATCGTATGCGATTATTGAATAAGGATTAAAAGGAAGGCGTCCTACATGTGTAATGTAGGGCGCCTTTTCTTAGAAGCCAAGTCCGATATAGCTAACTCCAACTATAATCAATACGATAAAAAGTACAATGATGAATGAAAATCCGTTCTTACCAGCTTGTCCAGCTTCACCGCCGCCAGTGCCACCACTACCGCCTTTACCACCAAGTCCCATATGATATCCTCCTTATTGTTATATGTTGCGTTTACTTTATAAATTTCTGTATTTTCCAATAAATACCTTCTGAAGCGCTAACTAACTTGAAAATCATTTTGTTTCATTTTATAATTTACTTACCGACCGGTAAGTAAAAACAAGTGAGGTACAGTATGACAAAGAATTTACAAACATCGCAAAACATTGTAGAGGCGTCATTTAAACTTATGGCAGAGCACGGCATTGAGAAGATGAGCCTTTCCATGATTGCGAAAGAGGTAGGTATTTCAAAACCGGCTATTTATTATCATTTTTCTTCTAAAGAAGCGTTAGTGGACTTTTTATTTGAAGAAATTTTTTCTGGGTATCATTTCATGAGTTATTTTGATAAAGAGCAATATACGAGAGAAAATTTTGCAGAAAAGTTAATCGCAGATGGTTTACATATGCTCTCTGAGTATGAAGGACAAGAAGGAATACTACGTGTCATAAATGAATTTATCGTAACTGCGGCGCGAAATGAAAAGTATCAGAAACGCTTATTTGAAATACAAGAAGAGTTTTTAAATGGTTTCCACGACTTATTGAAGAAAGGTGTGGAACTTGACGTTGTGTCACAACAGGCAACGGAAGAAAATGCTCATACGTTGGCGCTTGTGATCGATAATATGAGCAACTACATGCTCATGGGATTTCAGCTAAAGTATAAAGAAATTTGGATTCGAAATGTGAAAAACGTCATGAAGGAGGGATAAAGATGAAAATGCAAAAAAACTGGTGGCTCGGTTTTCTTGGATTTATTGGGATTTATAAAATACCAGGTATGATTGAAGCTTTTCAAGCGGATGGAAGTTGGATGAAGTTAATCGGTTTCATTTGGCTACTTTGGTTCGGATATTTTATTCCTGAGAAGAAAGAAGATTAAATTTCAATTTTCTGTAAGGTTACGTAAAATATAGATTGAGACTATTTATATATTAGATTACTAGATTTGGAGTGGTTACATGGAGCCATTGAAAAATGAAATTCACCCTGACATGGTCAAGGTGTGGAAAGTTCGGGCTGTAATAGAAGAAGGGATCGGTATTCTTGTCATTTTAGCTTACCTTTTCCTCATGATAAAGTTTGATTGGTGGGCGTGGATTTTGTACGTGTTAATCGGGTTAACAGTTGCGTTAGCACCATTGGAGTACTTCGTATTCCCAAAACTACGTCAGCGTTATTACAGCTACCAACTAAATGAAGAAGAACTTGAAATTCAGTACGGCCTTTTCGTCGTAAAGCGCGTATTAGTACCGATGATTCGTGTGCAGCACGTTACGATTGAACAAGGGCCGATTATGAGAAAATATGGCTTAGCAGAATTACACATTTCAACAGCAGCAACTTCTCACAGCATCCCAGGCTTAACGATGTATGAAGCAGAAATGTTGAAAATGAAAATTGCAGAATTAGCGAAAGTGAGTGATGAGGATGTATAAGAGGCAGCATCCAATCACGATGTTATTAGAATTAAAAATAACAGACTTTATCCCACTCATTATTTTCATGTTTAGTTTAAACGGAAAATTTCCGTTTTGGTATTTAATTCCCGCTGCATTCGGTTTACTCACCGTTTTTTCAGCGTTTGAAAAATGGTATTACACAACGTATTGGGTTGAAAATAACGTATTACATGTGAAACAAGGTCTCTTTGTGAAGAAGGAGAGCTACTTAAATAAAGAACGTGTGCAAACGATTAATACAAGTTCTAACGTGCTATATCAAATGCTTGGCTTAAAGAAAATTCAAATCGAAACAGCTGGCGGAGGCGATGATGCAGAAGTAAGCTTAGCTGGAATTAAGGAAGATGAGGCGAAGGAGCTTATTTCCTTACTCAATGAGCCAACTCCAGAAGTGAAAGCAGAAGAAACGGTAGACGAAGCAATAGAAAATACAGTAGAAAAAGAAATCATTACAGAAGAAAAACAAACGACAGAATATAAATTGACTTGGAAGGAAATTTTATTAGCCTCTGTTACATCGGGTCAGTTTGGGCTATTATTCTCGTTAATCTTTTTCGTGTATCACCAAGTAGATGAGTATATTCCGAAATGGATAGAGAATAGCGTAAAGTCGTATGTAATGAAACATGATATATATGGCTGGATTTTCATGGTAGCTATTTTGCTTGCCCTTTCGTGGATTATATCTACAATCGGGTATGCGCTAAAACATGGAGATTTCACAGTAAATCGAAAAAATGACGAAGTCCGCATTTCACAAGGATTACTTGAGAAAAAAGAACTCGTCCTAAAGTTACATCGTATTCAAGGGATTACGATAAAAGAAGGCATTTTCCGTCAAATGTTCGGCTATTGTGCTGTGCAAGTAGAAGTTATTCAAAGTGAGGGGAAAGAGGAGAAAGTTACACTCCATCCAATCATTCGAAAAGACCGAGTACAACAGTTACTCGTGCATTTACAACTACCATACGAACTGAATACAAATATTATTTCATTACCAAAAGCAGCATTACGCCGCTATCTCATTGATAGCTTCATCTTCTTCGCAATGTTAGCTATTCCGCTTATTGGAATAAGTATATACTTTGAAAAGCACTTCATTATGTGGGCACTCATTCCGCTCGCGATCCTCATCTTTACACTTGGATACGCAACATTTAAAACAAATGGTTACAGTGTAAATGGAGAGCAAATTACGCTTGTATATCGCAGCGTCGGAAAATATACCGGACTTGTCAGAAGAAGACACGTCCAATCAATGGAGAAGACGCAATCCTATTTCCAGCGCCGCGCGGATTTATGTACGTATAAGTTTTCCAGTGCATCATCAAGTTATAAATTAGAGCATACGAGAGTAGAAGATGCGGAGAGAATGCAGGATTGGTATAAGAAGAGAATAAGTGAAAATTAAATGGAATAGCTCGTCTTTTGCGGAAGGCGGGCTGTTTTTTATGTGAAAATAATGAATAATGTATTTTGACGATATAGCTGATTCCTTTTATGGAGTTATTAAAAAACAGTATAGTTTCTAGGGAGCTAACATAGGATTTGAATTGATTTAAAGATGGTGGAACAAAATAAAGTGAAACTTTAATCAGTTTGGGTTTTCTTCATCCCCACTGATTATTAGTTGAACTAATCGGACTTTAATGGGCAGTTGATCCCCACTTAAATTCTTTGCTCTCGTTGAATTTTGAGATGGTGGTCTTACTGCCCATTAAAGTGGGATAAAACGAATTGAGCAAAAAAACTTGCAAAACTAAAAGGGGAGTTGTATATTAATTGACATATCAAATATTGATATGTCAATTAATGTTTTAATAAGTAAGAAGGAGGAATTTTTGAAAACGTGTTATTCAGACGATGTCGGATTTTTATATAAGCTATAAGATTAAAGCGAAGATAGAGGGGGCACAATACTGTGGAAATAATCGCAGCTATTTTAGTCGGGATCGTAGCATTAGAACATTTATTTATCATGATCCTCGAAATGTTTTTTATGAATTCAAAAGTGGCAAAACGTGCTTTTAAATTACCTGAGCATTTAGAAGGAGATCGAAACGTAGCCATTATGTTTGCAAACCAAGGTTTATATAATGGATTTTTAGCTGTTGGTCTCATTTGGGGGCTTATACTTGGTTTCAATTCAATTGGTTATATGGTTCAATTATTTTTTGTAATGTGTGTGGTAGTAGCAGCTCTGTTCGGCGGTTTCACATCTAATAAATCAATCATTGTGAAACAAGGGCTTCCAGCTATATTAGCGTTGATTGCCCTTTTAATTGTGATATAGAACTAAAGCGTTTGTATAAAAGAACTCATTTTTGAAAAATACGTTATTCTTTCTTCCTATAGGCTCATAGGAAAGAATAGCGTATTTTTTCTTTTTAAGGGGGTATATCCTTCAATTTAATCAAAAATGTAAATTCTTTTTTTAGCGTGATTGTTATGAAAATACGTATTACATTAAGGCTTGGAACCTGATTAACGCTTTAAAATATAGAAAGTGGGGGAAAATAATGTAAAAAACTATTGTATGTTTAAAAACACTGTGTTACATTTGTGTTACAAGTCGATTACAAACTGTAACATATATTGCATTTTGTTTTCTTTTGTTTTTCATTGCGTTACAAAACGGAGTGCGTATCGAATCACCAGAAGATATATAAAGTTTAAAAAATAAAAAAATTTTTTCTATGTGTATAAGAGCGTGTGTAGTAAAGAACCTGATGAGAGCTTTACGCACATTATTAAAATTCCTTTCTGTCTTAAAAGAAGAAAACCAACTACCAACTATTTAGGAGTTTTAACTAATGATAGTAAATGAAATGTACTTCCTTTCCCACACACAATGTAGTACATATTTACTTTCAGTCTAATTACTACGCAGGCTTTTATACATATGACGTTATTGTTTTAGGAATACATAGGGGGAGAAACAATGAGGAAGTTATTAACGGTAATTGGAATTACATGTTTAATGTTAGCAGGATGCAGTAATGGAGATTTTGAAAAAGAAATGGATGCAGGGAAGACTGCGTTAACGAATAAAGAATATAAAAATGCCTTATCATCATTTGAACGAGCGCTGGATGAGAAAAAAGACGATTCAGATGCAATAGTGCTTGTAGAACAAACGAAAATCATGATAGAAGCGGTGAAATTAAAAGAAGAGACAAAGATAGAAGAATCCATTCAATTATTTGAAAAAGTAGAGAACACGAAGAATGGAAATAATGCGCTTATAAAGCAGGCAAAGGAAGAACGAACAGCATTACTAGCCATTTTAGAACAAAAAAAGAAGTATAGCGAGCAACTGGTGAAAAGCGAAGAGTTAATAAATAAGAAAAATTACGCAGAAGCGAAAGATATATTAAATAAGCTAGTTTCAGAAACAAAAGATAACAAAAATCTTGAAGAATATAATAAAAAAGCTTCAGGATTAATTACTAAAATTGGTGAAGCAGAAAAGAATGCAACGGTAGCGAAGGCAGAAAAAACGAATGTAGCAACGAATCAAAAGGTAACAACAGAGAAGCCTCAAAAAGTAGAGACAGAAAAGAACCAGGAGGTAACGACAGAGAAGAACCAAAAGGTAGAGACAGGAAAGACTCAAGATGCATTTACTTTTGAGAAAGCGAAAGAATATATTAAAAATGAATATAAAGAAGACTATGATTATACGCTAGAAAATACGCAAGTAGAGAATGGAAAGAAATATTATCAAATTAGAGTGCGTACGACATATAAAATAGAAGGCGCAGCTGGATCAGGATTTACTGGAGTATTTAAAGTATTTGAAGATGGTACAATTGTTGAAGTGCACTAAATTAATGGAAAGGTATCCTCAAAGTGTTTGAGGATACCTTTTTAGCATAAAAAAAGGCATCTAGCAAAAGTACTAGATGCAAATAAAAACACAAGGGAAGACAAAATTCTTCCCTTTTCCCGTAAGTAATTATATCAAAAAATTTATAAAAAACTAGCTTTATTTTTAATATAATTGATGTGTGAAGCTATGAAAGTATAAGATTACACTATTTTTATAGTGTTTTGTTGGAAAAGGAGCCACGTATATGATTAATTTTAAACCAGAAAATTTGAACCAACTATTAAAAGTGATGCTCATTAGTGCGAATAAGTCTTATGATGCGATTCAAGATTATGAATTTACAGGGGAAGAGGTAGTATTCCGTGTAGATTTCGACCATATTGATGTTTCTCTAATGATTGTAGATATGTTAGGAAGATCAGCTTCTAAATTTAACATTTTGCCATTTGCTAAACTAGATACGAATGAGATAGATTACATTCAGTTTCAAGTGTATTCCATTAATGAAGGGAATTTTAAAGAAATAATTGATACGATGTAAAAACTATAATTTTACAAATATGTATATACCAACTAATATATAAGTAATAAATTCATATAATTGGAGTGATGAAATGCAGCCGTTAGAAAGGGAGATTCATTCTAATATGCTGAAAGTGTGGCGAATTCACGCTTTAATTGGGGCGGCAGTTATACTAGCAGTCGTAATTGCATATTTCTTTTTTATGATTAATTTTAATTGGTGGGGTTGGTTGTTTGGCTTGTTAGTAACAGGCGCTATTTTATTTATCCCGCTTGATTATTTTGTGTTTCCAAATTTACGTCAACGTTATTATAGTTATAGATTAAATGAAGAAGAGATTGAGATTCAAAAGGGAATGTTCGTTGTAAAACGCGTACTTATTCCGATGATTCGCGTGCAGCACGTAACGATTGAGCAGGGCCCGATTATGAGAAAGTACAATTTAGCAGAATTACATATTTCAACAGCAGCAACTTCTCATAGTATTCCAGGTTTAACGAAAGAAGAAGCAGAGCAGCTGAAAAGACAAATTGGAGAACTTGCGAAAGTGAGTGATGAGGATGTATAAGAGGCAACATCCGATCACAATATTGTTAGGTATTCGAATTGCAGGTTTACTGCCTTTTATTTTTCTCGTTCTGTTTCGTTCAGATGGTGAAGTAGAACCTTGGTATTTCTTACATCTTGTCCTTTTGGCCGTATTATTTATTATGGCAATTTTCTCAGCTATAAAATGGTATTTCAAAGTGTACTGGGTTGAAAGTAATATTTTACATATAAAGCATGGTGTGTTCGTTAAGAAAGAAAGTTACTTAAATAAAGATCGTGTGCAAAATATTAGTACGTCTTCTAACATCATTTATCAAGTGCTCGGACTGACGAAATTAAATATTGAAGTGGCAGGCGGCGGTACTGAGCCAGAAGTGATGTTGGCGGGGATTAGAGAAGAAGAAGCGAAGGAACTCATTACTTTATTACATAAAGAAAGAAGTGTTGTGAGTGAAGAAGGGCCTACGGAAGAAGGAAGTAAGACGGTATATCAGTTAACAACAAAAGAAATTTTAGCAGCATCTATTACATCTGGTAGATTCGGATTAGTGTTTTCTATGTTAGTCATCCTTTACACAGAGTTTAATCAATTTCTACCAGAATGGCTTATCAATAAAGTAGAAGCGTATGTGATGGATAACGGTGTATATGAATTAATCGTTATGGCGGCGATTTTAATGGCAGTTTCGTGGGTCATTTCAACAGCCGGTTATGCATTAAAATATGCGAACTTTAAAATTGAGCGAAACGGAAATGAAGTTCGTATCGTGCAAGGTTTATTTGATAAGAAAGAGTTTGTTTTAAAATTACACCGTATTCAAGCGATTACGGTGAAAGAAGGTATTCTCCGCCAGCCTTTCGGATATTGCTCTGTCGAAGTAGAAGTTATTCAAAGTATAGAGGCGGCGGGAAATGAAGTAATGTTACATCCTTTTATGAAGAAAAAAGATGTGCAGCAGTTACTCGCATATTTACAGTTGCCGTATGAAATGGAAGCGGAAATCGTTCATTTACCGAAAGCAGCATTACGTCGTTACGTCATCATGGGCTGGATTACAAGTGCCGTACTCGCTGTGCCAATCATAGGTGCGAGTATATATTTTAAACAAAATATCGCGTTATTCACTCTCATACCACTATGTATTATATTTACGTTACTTGCATACGCGCGGTATACAAGTAGTGGTTATATGATACGAGACAATCAGTTAGTCATGGTGTACCGAGGACTCGCGAAATATACAGGAATCATGCGAAGAAGGCATGTTCAAGCAGTCGGATACAGTCAATCGTATTTTCAAAAGAAAGACGAGCTATGTACAGCTGTCGTATCAGTAGCGGGGCATCCTTACAAAGTGAAGCATATGCAAAAAGAAGATGCGCTTTGTATATATAATTGGTATAAAGAAAAAGGAAACACCAGCGTGTAACAGTGTTTCCTTTTTTATGTCGTCATTTGTCGATAAGTCGATATATTCGGAAAATCGCCGATATATTTCAAGTTGCGCCGATATATTCGGAAAATCGCCGATATAATTTCACATACCGTGGCCTTCGAACTCCAAACCCCTAAACTAACACATCAAAAGTAGTCACGAAAGACGGACGAGAGAAAATACTCTTTTGTTGTTCTGCATGTGGATGCGCCGGAGCTTGTCCTTCTGCTTGGGCAGGGCGTTTTTTATGAGCGTTTTCGAATGAACGTGATTCTGTCCAGTCTTTAAAGTTTTGCTCTGTTTCCCACATCGTTAAGATGACATATGTATCGTCACTTAATGGGCGTAGAACGCGGATCGCTTGGAATCCTGGTTCGTTTTCAATAAGGCCTGCGCGGTTTTTAAAACGGTTTTCAAATACAGGGCGGCCTTCGTCTGTGACAGAAATATTATTACAAACGATATAGCCAGGTTGACCTTTAAATTCTCCAACAGCGTCTAGTACGTCATACTTAAGAGAACCTTCTACAGATTCTTCTGTATTTTCTTTATAAAACATATTTTTTTCATCATTTTTTGCAGTGAAATGTGCTTGTTCTAGAGGTGTTTCGTATGAAATAATAGCCTTCATTTTAATGCCCCCTTATCTATTTGTTTCTATTATATCAACTCTCTTAAAAAACTTCGAAGATTATATACATAAAGATACCTCTTTTTCAAATAATAAATGTACCATCATTTGGAAAGAAGGCCGATGTATGAAGAAAGTAAAGTGGACTTTATTAGGTGGGTTAGCAACGCTACTATTAGCGATTGTCCTTTATAAACTAATTGTGTTAGCTGGTGGCTATATGATGGATGAAAAGCAGCTCGTTTTCCACTCTTCATCACGTATCGTTGACCAGAAAGGGAAAGAAATTACGAAATTATACGTAGAAAATAGAGACTTGGTGCCAATTGAGCAAATTCCGAAATATGTGCAGCAGGCGTTCGTTGCGGTGGAAGATTCTCGTTTTTATGAGCATCAAGGAATTGATTATCCGTCTATATTTCGGGCCCTTTATAAAGATACGTTAGCAGGAGGGAAGGTCGAAGGCGGTAGCACGATTACGCAGCAACTTGCTAAAAACGTCTTTTTAACTCGTGAAAAAACATTTACGCGTAAGTTGAAGGAAGTCGCAATTTCCCTTCAATTAGAGCAAAAATATACGAAGCAACAAATTCTTGAAATGTATATGAATCATATTTATTTTGGCCATGGAGCTTACGGTATTCAAGCTGCAGCAAAGTTATATTTTAATAAAAATGTAGAAGATTTAACAGTAGAAGAGGGCGCAATGCTTGCAGGTCTTCCGAAGTCGCCAAACGGTTATTCACCTTATTTTTCTCCAGAGAAGAGTAAAGAACGCCGTGATCTCGTATTGTCACTTATGCATAAACAAGGCTATTTGACTGCCGAAGAAAGCGTACGTTATCAAGGGAAGACAATTGCTCTATATAAAAACTTAGATGAAAATGAACTCGCATATATGCCGTATATTGATATGGTCATAGATGAAGCAGCACGTTTATACGGATTGTCTCATCAAGAAGTACTTCGCGGAGGGTATACGTTTGTTGTACCGATGGATGAAAAGATTCAAAAGGTAGCATATAACCAGTTTCAAGATGCAAGGAATTTCCCTGGGAAAGAAGAGGGGGCGCAAGGTGCTTTTTTATTAATGGATAATCGTACAGGTGGCATTAAAGCGGCGATTGGCGGAAGAAAGTACGTTCCGAGAGGGTTCAATCGTATTTTTGCAAAAAGACAGCCCGGTTCTGTGCTAAAACCACTTATCGTTTATGCGCCAGCACTCGAAACGAAAAAGTATAATCCGTATTCTTTATTGACGAATGAAAGACATTCTTTTGAAGGTTATGAGCCTCGGAACTATAACCGTGAATATTCGAAGGAAATAACGATGTACGATGCGATTTTAGAGTCAGCAAATGTACCAGCAGTTTCTTTATTAAATGAGTTAGGGGTAGAAGAAGGAAAGCAATATTTAGAGAAAGGAAATGTTCACATTGCTGATGCTGGTTTAAGTACAGCGCTTGGCGGATTAAAAAACGGGGTTTCACCATTTGATCTTGTGAAAATGTACCGTGCGTTTTTAGCAAATGGTGATATTATTGAGCCGCACGTTATTGATAAAGTGTTAAATAGACACGGCGCAGTCATTGGAGAATCGCCAAAAGTAGAAACGGAAATTTTCTCGAAACAAACGGCTTGGTATATGACGAAAATGCTTGAAGGAGTTGTGAAAGAAGGGACAGCGAAAGCCGGTGTATATAATGGGGCGTTAGCTGGGAAAACAGGTACAACTTCACTGCCAAATGACGATAATGGAGCGAGAGACATGTGGTTCGTTGGCTATACGCCAAATTTAGTAGGTGCTGTTTGGATTGGCTATGACCGCATAGATAAAGAGCATCAGTTGCAAGGAGAAAGTGCGTCAGCAACGAAATTGTTTAAGAAAATTTTAACGAAAGCAAATGTAGAACAGAAAGAGCAATTTAGGAAGCCAGAAGGTGTGGAAACAATCGGTGCTCCGATTCGTCTACGCAAGATTGAAGATGTGAAAATGAAATTAGCATTTAGTCCTTTCGGTTTATTTAAAGCGAAATTAAGCTGGACACCACTTCCAGATGAAAGAATTATGTATCGTATTTATAGAGTGGAAAATGGAATTCATACGCATGTAGGTACTGTAAAAGGTGCCGGGGAATATGAGGAAAAGTTCGTTAACATCTTTTCAAAACCGAGTTTTTACGTTGTGCCATATAACACACAAACGAATCGTGAAGGAGAAAAGTCAAAAGTAGCTAAACCATAGTTTTTCTCTGTGTTATAATAAGAATGTTGTGAAAATAGTAAGCGTTTTTAAGAATGTTTGTGTCAATTTAATGAACAACGTACATAATATTATGCATTTTGTTTTTACAAGCTGTATAGTAAAAAAAGATAAATATCGAACGTATTCGAAGCATTGGTAAGGAAGGGAGCAAGGGTCTTGGTAAGAACTATAAATGAGACATTTTTAAAAGCATGTAGGGGGGAACGTACTGATTATGTACCAGCATGGTATATGCGTCAAGCAGGTCGTTCGCAGCCGGAATATAGAAAGATAAAAGAAAAGTATTCTTTATTTGAAATTACACATAATCCAGAGTTATGTGCTTACGTTACAAAACTGCCAGTTGATCAATATAACGTAGACGCAGCAATTCTATATAAAGATATTATGTCACCACTACCTGCAATTGGTGTGGATGTAGAAATTAAATCAGGTATTGGCCCAGTTATTGATAATCCAATCCGTTCTTTACAAGACGTAGAAAAACTAGGGGAAATCAATCCAGAAGATGACGTACCGTACATATTAGATACAATTCGTTTATTAACGACTGAAATGTTAGACGTACCGTTAATCGGTTTTTCAGGAGCTCCATTTACGTTAGCGAGCTATATGATTGAAGGCGGTCCATCTCGTAACTACCATAATACGAAAGCGTTCATGTATGCAGAGCCGAAAGCTTGGTTCGCATTAATGGATAAACTAGCAGATATGGTTATTACATATTTAAAAGCGCAAATTAACGCAGGAGCAAAAGCAGTTCAAATTTTCGATTCTTGGGTTGGAACAGTAAATGTAGCAGATTACCGCGTATTTATTAAACCAGCAATGGAGCGTATTTTTGCAGAAGTTCGTACGATGGGTGTACCGATGATTATGCACGGCGTAGGAGCTGCACACTTAGTAAATGAATGGCACGACTTACCGCTTGATGTAGTTGGTTTAGACTGGCGTTTACCAATTGAAGAAGCACGTGCACGCGGCGTTCATAAGGCGGTACAAGGTAATATGGATCCTTCATTCTTACTTGCGCCATGGTCTGTTATTGAAGAACATGTAAAAGGTATTTTAGATCAAGGGATGAAGCAGCCAGGTTATATCTTTAACTTAGGTCACGGTGTATTCCCAGAAGTAAATCCAGATACATTAAAACGTTTAACTACATTTATTCATGAATACTCTAAAGGGCAGTTAGCGAAGTAAAGGAGCATTGCTGTATGAAAAAGAAAATTGGTTTGCTTGTAATGGCATACGGAACGCCATATAAAGAAGAAGATATTGAACGTTACTATACACATATTCGCAGAGGAAGAAAGCCAAGTCCTGAAATGCTAGAAGATTTAACAGAGCGTTACCGTGCAATTGGTGGTATTTCTCCTTTAGCTACTATTACATTAGAGCAAGCTAAAAAGTTAGAGAAGCGTTTAAATGAAGTACAAGATGAAGTAGAGTACCATATGTATCTTGGCTTAAAACATATTGAACCGTTCATTGAAGATGCAGTGAAAGATATGCATAACGACGGTATACAAGATGCAATCGCACTTGTTCTTGCGCCGCACTATTCTACGTTTAGCGTAAAATCATACGTTGGACGAGCACAAGAAGAAGCTGAGAAACTTGGAAACTTAACAATTCATGGCATCGATAGCTGGTATAAAGAACCGAAATTTATCCAGTACTGGGTTGATGCAGTGAAAGGTATATATAACGGTATGTCAGACGCAGAACGTGAAAAAGCAGTATTAATCGTATCAGCTCATAGCTTACCAGAAAAAATTATCGCAATGGGCGATCCATATCCAGAGCAATTACATGAAACAGCGGATTATATTGCAAGGGGCGCTGAAGTAGCAAACTATGCAGTAGGTTGGCAAAGTGCAGGAAACACACCAGATCCTTGGATTGGTCCAGATGTACAAGATTTAACGAGAGAACTAAATGAAAAGCACGGTTATACTTCATTCGTATACGCACCAGTTGGATTTGTTGCGGAACATTTAGAAGTTTTATATGACAACGACTTTGAGTGTAAAGTTGTAACAGATGAAATTGGCGCGAAATATTATCGTCCAGAAATGCCAAATGCATCGGACGCATTTATTGACTGTTTAACAGATGTTGTATTAAAGAAAAAAGAATCTGTACTGTAAGAAGAAAGGGGGAGCCTGCTTGAGGAAAAAAGTTGTAATCATCGGCGGTGGCATCACAGGATTAACAACGATGTATAATTTACAAAAAGATATTCGTGACAACAACTTGCCGATCGATACATTACTTATAGAAGCATCGGGTAAACTTGGCGGGAAAATTCAAACCGTTCAAAAAGATGGATTTACAATTGAGCGCGGACCGGATTCTTTCTTAGCACGAAAAGAAAGTGCAGCTACATTAGTGAAAGAATTAGGTCTTGGCGATGAACTTGTAAATAATCAGGCCGGTCAATCATTTATCCTCGTAAACAATCGGTTACATAAAATGCCGAATGGATCAATGATGGGAATTCCAACGCAAATTACGCCGTTTCTATTCTCCGGGCTGTTCTCCCCAATTGGTAAACTAAGAGCTGGTTTTGATCTATTAATGCCGAGGTCAAAGCCAGTATGTGACCAATCACTCGGACAATTTTTCAGACATCGTCTTGGAAACGAAGTGGTTGAAAACTTAATAGAACCGTTACTATCAGGTATTTATGCAGGAGATATTGATGAAATGAGCTTAATGTCAACATTCCCGCAAATGTATCAAATTGAGCAGAAACATCGCAGTATTTCACTCGGTATGCGTACGCTCGCTCCAAAAGAAGAGAAAGCTGAACCGAAAAAAGGAATCTTCCAAACAGTGAAAACTGGTTTAGAATCTATAGTAGAATCTCTCGAAGCAAAGATGCATGAAGGTACGATAATAAAGGGAACTCGCATTGAAAAAGTTGCAAAACAGGGTGATGCTTATACGATTACTCTTAGTAACGGAAAAGAAATAGAAGCGGACGCGGTCGTAGTGGCAAGTTCACATAAAGTATTGCCATCTATGTTTGCGCAGTACAAGCAGTTTCGTTTCTTCCGTAACATCCCGTCCACATCAGTCGCGAATGTAGCAATGGCTTTCCCGAAATCAGCCATTCAGCGCGATATTGATGGCACAGGGTTTGTTGTCTCTCGAAATAGTGATTACACAATTACAGCATGTACGTGGACACATAAGAAATGGCCACATACAACGCCAGAAGGAAAAATGCTTCTTCGATGTTACGTTGGACGACCTGGTGATGAAGCAGTTGTAGAACAAACAGAAGAGGAACTCGTTCAGCTCGTACTAGAAGACTTACGAAAGACGATGGATATTACAGAGGATCCAGAGTTTACAGTCGTAAGCCGCTGGAAAGAAGCGATGCCCCAATATACAGTAGGCCATAACGAGCGAATGAAGAAACTCACAACATTTATGGAAAAAGAGTTGCCAGGTATATACTTGGCAGGTAGTTCCTACGCTGGTTCTGGTCTGCCGGACTGTATTGATCAAGGTGAGAAAGCAGCAAAGCGTGTGCTAGCTCATTTGGAGAAAGTAATGGATACGGAATTAATCGCACAGTAAAGAGAAACGCCTTCAATCACATTGAAGGCGTTTTGTTACTTATTCACCAATAAACATATATAAGTTATTTGGCTTTATAACGGCATCTCCTGCATAAATAACCCATTCTGTTAAGTCATCAAAATCTAAATGATAACTATTTCCTTCACTCATATCTTTTATAAAATATGGTTCGTTAATGAGTATTCCTTGAATGAATTCTTCCGTAATGTTTTGCATTTCAAACCACATATGTTCACTTTTTCCCTCTTCGTAGGAAACACCAAACTTAGCGAGAAAACGAAAATCTTCATTCGATTGTTCAATTTGAAAAATGTTGCTGAAATACCCGAAAGTATTCTTCGCATTGTAAGCCATACGATCGGTTTCACTATTTGTTTTATAGAACATAAGTCCTGTAGCTTCCTCGTGTTCTTTGAAAAAGCTTTCGATACATTCTTCTGAAGTATCAAATTTGAACAAGAGAACAGATGGTGATTGATGGTATTCATCGCGGTCATCCATCCCGCCTAAGAATGTGTTTTGTGCATCTATTGGTTGTAGCTTCACTTCTTCATTATCAATTGAAGATAATTGATCCATACTCGTTTTATGCCCAATATAAGATAATCCTTTTTCCCACGGAACAGCTACTGTATGTATCGAACCTTGCTGACTATGCGCGATAACGATAGGCTCATTCATAGGGACTTGTCCATTCTCAACGGCATTATTCGCAAATGTTTGAAAGAGGTCACCAATGCCGTAGTAGGAAGAAATACGATTTGGAATAATTAATTCTATTTCTGTTACGCCCGCTCTTAAAAGGCCGTGTGTATGAAACCAATATTGCGTAGGCTCGCCTTCTTTATCGTCTTCATAAACGGAATGAATAACGTATAAGTCGGGAATGTCAGGTAATAATTCATTTTCAACGTGATATTCAATATAGCTTCTAGATATCACCTTCATTGCGGCACTTGAATCGATTACAAATAACAAATCTGGGGCGAGGTTCCATAAAAATTGTAACTGCTGGAAAAAGCAGTCCAGCACATCGCCTACAAATAGCGTACGGCTGAAAATTTCAGTACCGAAAGCCGCATCTTCAAAATGACGATCTACGATTGTAGAATCTTGTCTATTGTACAGTTTATATTCTTCTGGGTCATTCGCCTCATCAATATGCAGTTCATATGGTATGACTTTTTCATCCATATGTAACTCAACGATAAGGCTTGTCTCATCACTATAAACAATTTTTAACTCATCAACTTTAGTAGCGATAGTTTCTAGCCGCTGTTTTAATTGCTCAATTGTAATTCTAGTTGGTATAACAGCAATCATATCTGAAAAATGACGTTCTAATGTTCCATTCATAGCTGCGCGGTATGTTTCTGTTTGCACTTCCATCCAATCACTCCTATTCAAATGAATCCATTTTACATGCCAATTAAATTTCGATATTTCTGTTTTTTCTCTTTCATATTATAAAACGCATTCGTCGAAGGTGTAAAATTATTATTTTGTATTATTGTTTGAAAACGAGTAAATTAGATTAATTTTTTGTAAAACTTGTCGAAATATCATTCTATATAACGAATCATTTGATATGATAGAAATGCTGAGAAAATATGAAATAGGGAGAGGAAAATGGCTGTGAAGAAATTGTTAAGTGTCTTTTTATCATTCATACTATTGCTTTCATTTACTGGAACTTTAGTACAAGCAGAAGAAACTACTTCTATGTCAGTAGAAAAAGCAATTCAAGTATTTAAGCAGCAAGGGAAAACGAAGGGGACAGTGGAAGGATATATCGTTGGATATACGCAAAGCCCTTCTAAGTACACGAAGGATCCGGCTAAGTTTGACGACACAAATGTGGCAATTGCCGATTCTCCAAATGAAACGAATCCAGACAAAATCATGCCTGTTCAGTTGCCAAAAGGCGATGTGAGAGCGGCAGTAAACGTAAAAGATCATCCTGAAAATATTGGGAAGAAAGTTAGTTTAACAGGGACGCTTGAATTATATTTTAGTAGCCCAGGTTTAAAATCAGTAACAGCTCATAAGTTTCAAGGAGAAGGACAAAACCGTGTTAGCGATGTAGTAGCTTCACCTAGTGGCGGAGAAGTTGCGAAAGGAACAGCGGTAACGTTAACAACGAATACAGAAGGAGCAACAATCTATTACACGTTAGATGGTTCTAACCCTACAAATAAAAGTGTTCGTTATAATGGACAAATTATAGTGAATGAAAATAGTGTAGTGAAAGCAATTGCTGAAAAAGAAGGGATTACTTCTTCAGTAGTTTCAACATTTTCATTTATTATCGTAAACAATGAGCCAGTTCGTATTCATGATATTCAAGGAAAATCACATATTTCTCCTTACAACGGGAAGAAAGTATACAATGTGGAAGGCGTTGTAACAGCACTTGATAAAAATGGTTTTTATATAGAAGACAACCAGCCAGATAATGATCCAGCTACTTCAGAAGGTATGTACGTATACAAAAAAGATGCAAATGTAGCAGTAGGAGATCTTATTCAAGTTGATGGAGTAGTAGAAGAATATGTTGGACCTGGATATGCAGAAAGGTTTGAAACAGACTTAACGACGACGGAAATTAAAGCGAGTCGCGTTGCTGTAATCGCAAAAGATCAAGCTTTACCAGCACCGATTGTACTTGGAGAAAACGGTGTGAAAATTCCTGATCAAATTATCGATAATGATGCATTTGGTTTATTTGATCCAACTGAAGATGCAATCGACTTTTATGAAAGTATAGAAGGTATGCGCGTTACGATGCCAACGCCAAAAATTATTGCCCCTCAGAAAAACGGGAATTTATATGTAACAGTGAAAAATGGCGGGAATAAAGTCGTAACGAAATATGGCACACCTGTATTAGATGAAAATCAATTAAATCCAGAGCGTCTTTCTATAAAAGTACCTCGTGATTATGTAGCGAAAGTAGGAGATACTTTCACTGGAGATATAACAGGAGTAGTCGGATATGATTATGGTGCGTTCCGCATTTCGCCAATAACGGAATTACCATCTGTAGTAGACGGTGGATTTAAGCAAGTAGGGGCGAATATTCAGCCGCGTCTTGATAAGTTAACAGTTGCTACATATAACATTGAAAACTTCTCGGCGAATAAAAAAGAAACAACAGATGAAAAAGTAAAGGCGTTAGCGTATTCTATTAAATACAATTTAAAAATGCCAGATATTATCGGGGTAGAGGAAATGCAAGATAATAATGGAACGATTAATGACGGTACAACAGATGCTTCATTAAGCGCAAAACGTATTATTGATGCGGTGCTAGAAATTCGCGGGCCAAAGTATGAGTATGTAGAAATTGCTCCGCATAATAATCTAGACGGTGGAGCGCCAGGAGCGAATATTCGCGTCGGTTTCTTCTACAACCCATCACGCGTGAAATTAGCAGCGGTACCGAAGTTACTTGATAAAAATGTCGTTCGCATTGGAGACGAAAACCCATTGTTTGAAAGTACACGTAAACCACTTGCGGCAGAATTTACATTCCAAGGACAAAACGTCGTCGTCGTTGCAAATCACTTAAACTCAAAACTAGGAGATGCAACGCCATTTGGAAAAGTACAACCACTCGTATTAAAAAGTGAAGAAAAACGAGTTCAATTAGCACAAGAAGTAAACAATTTCGTACAAGGTATTCAGAAAAAAAACACGAATGCACCAGTTGTTGTGTTAGGGGATATGAACGATTTTGAGTTTGCTAAACCATTAAAAACGTTAGAAGGAACAATCTTGAAAAATATGTTAAACACAGTGCCGAAAGAAAATCGCTACACGTACATCCATGAAGGAAATGCACAAGTGTTAGATCATATTTTAGTAACAAACAACATTGCACCGCACACAATAGTAGATCCAGTACACTTAAACTCAAACATTATGAAAGAACATGGACGTGTAAGTGACCACGACCCAGTACTTGCTCAAATTGATTTGAAGAAAGCTTCTTAAATAATTGTAAAAGAACGCTTAGAAATATACTGAGCGTTCTTTTACATAATTAGGAATTTCGTGGTAAAATAGACTGAATATTCATTTTTATTGTTAGGGGGTGTAGACATATGGTAGCCCAACTAAATGGGAAACTAATGAACCAACTAGCGATTTTTTTTAGCATGTTCATAATAATTAAGTTTCTAGCCGATGTAACAGGCCTTACGCAACCACTAGGTATGTATTATTTAGGCACGCTTAGTACAAATATCGCTTATATAGCATTCGGTCTAGCCGTAATTTTTACTATATTGGGTATTAAAAAGGAATTAAGTAAATATGCCATTATTTCAGTATGTTCGGCGGTAGGAATTCAAATAATCTATATGATTGTTTTTGTAGTTTTATGGATGTTGGCAGGTACGCCGTAAAGGGGAGATGATTATATGAGTATTGAAAATATACGATTGATACATGTAAATGATAATAATCTCTATGTAAAAATGTTAGGAGAAGGTGAACCAATCATATTTCTTCATGGAGGACCTGGAAGTGAACACCGCTTTTTTCTTCCCTATATGGCTCCACTAGCAGAAAAATTCCAATTAGTTTTTTATGATCAAGCAGGTTGTGGAGAATCGGAAGCACCAAAGAATAATAAATATTCTATGAGGGATGAGGTTGCAAACTTAGAAGCAATGCGTGTGCAATTAGGGTTTGAAAAAATAAATATATTAGGTGAATCATGGGGATCGATGCTTGCATTATTGTATGCAACTACATACCCCGAACGAGTGAATAAGTTACTTTTAACTGCTGCGATAGGAGTTAATGTAAAAGGATTAGAAATGTTTGGTGAAGAACTGCAGAAGAGGTTAACGGAAGAAGATAAAGTAATCATTTCTGAAGTAAGCGAGAAGATTAAAATAGGAGAGGCTTCTATATACGATATGTTACAAGTGTTAGATCCGTATTATGTATTTACTATGGAAACTTTAACTTATAAAAAGAAAACAACTTTTAGTAATGAAGTTAATACGATATTAGGTGCAGATATGGTGAAAAATTATGATGTGACTAAACATATAAAAAAGCTCTCGAAAATTCCAATATTAATTGCGCAAGGAAGTCATGATATTTTAACTCTTGCCACTATAAAAGAACATTTTACAGAATACATACCTCATATAGAGTTTGTAGAGATTGCGAATTGTGGACATTGGACGGTAGTAGAGCAGCCAAAGCAAATGTGTAATATCGCATATAGTTTTTTTGAGAACTAAGAATAAGAGCGTAACTCCCATATAACTTAGGGAATTACGCTCTTATTCGTTCAATGATTTAGTCTGAAATTACTTGAAACGCTTTTCTACATCGATCTCTTTTTTGCAGTCTTCTTTTATATTTTTTTCTATCTCGCTTTACTCCTTGTATATACATAAGTAAGCTAACGAGAAGGAAGAAAGCACATTGCATCGTTAAAATGTACGGTGACATGCCTTGCAATGGTTGCTTTGGATCATATAAATGAATAGGTGCTCCACCTATTGTAGGGAATATTGTATTTAGTAGGACGTACGGAATGGAGTTAACTGCAAATGGAAATAGAATGGCCATATAGTCTTTTTGTGACCATGCAGATGCAGCAAGTCCTAAGAGGGCCATTAAACCTGCAAATAAAAAATTAATTCCAATATATACCGTAATGTAAGTGAGAGGCGCATCGAAGTATAGGTTTGCGAACATTCCATCCTCATTTATGATGCCAGAACCAATCGTAGGTGTTCCGTCTGGAATTGTTAATTTGCAAAATAATAACGATAAGATGAATGGAAAGGTATAAAGAAATCCTCCGCAAAAAAACGTAACGATATATTTCGTTACTGAATAAGGGAATAAAGAAATTCCTTTGCTCACGAACGGTTTAAAACCATCTGACTTATCGGAATTGTAACTTGTACTAAAGGGGAAACTCGCAATAACTGGCATTAATAATAAATAAACATCCATTTCATTATCACGAAATCCAATCCATTTTATATCTGTTGATATAGGTCCGCTCGAAGCGTCTCCTAAATAACGAATGACATAATAATAATGATAAATACAAATAAGAACGAATCCACTAAACATAATAATTAAAGAAACACGATTACAAAAAGCTTGCTTTATATTTAAACGAAGTGCACGCATCATGACTGAAAAAGCCCCCACTGATTATTAGTCTTCACTAATCGGACTTTTATGGACAGCCCGATCCCCACCTAAATTCTTTGCTTTCGCTGAATTTTGAGGTGGGGGTCTTACTGCCCATTAAAGTCGGATAAACTTGTCTATTTTCTATATTACTATTAAATGTAAAGATTTTCTTGTTTTTTATTTGATTATTTGAAAAAAGAGAAATTTGTTGTTGGGAAGTAAGGTTTAGTTGAAATTAGTTTTTTCTAAAATATGGTTGACAATTAAGTATTACATTTGTAATCTTAGTTATAGATTACAAATGTAATACGAGGGAGTGAAATATATTATGACAAATCAATTACCTAAAATATCCGAAGCAGAATTAGAAATTATGAAAGTACTTTGGTCTAATTCTCCACAAACAGCGAATGAAATTATAGAAGAACTAGAAGATGAAATGGACTGGAAACCGAAAACAATCCGTACATTAATTAATCGGTTAGTACAAAAGGAAGCCGTTTCTTACCATCAAGATAAAGGACGTATGTATGCTTATTATCCGTTAGTATCACAAGATAATTATTTACAAGTGGAAACGAAATCTTTGCTAAAGCGTTTTTGCGGTGCAGCGTTTAAACCATTACTTGTTAATTTCTTAAAAGAGGAGAAATTATCTTCAGAAGATATTAATGAACTAAAACGCATTTTAGATGAGAAGACAGAGGAGAATAAGAGGAAGGATCGATAAAAATGATAGACATGCTTATAAATGTATACCTTCCTCATTTTTTTGATTGGCTTATAGAAACATCACTTATGGCTAGCATATTAGTGGGTTTTATTTTATGTATAAAAATTTTATTTAGAAATAAATTAACACCCCGGTGGCAATATATGCTGTGGATTGTATTAATGATTAGACTCCTTTTACCATGGTCACCAGATAGTTCTTATAGCATTTATTCATTACTTTCCTATCGTTCTAGCGTATCGGAAGTTATTCCTAAAAATATGCCGTCTACGGAGAGTATAGTGAATATAGAAAGCGACCGTACAGTGGAATCAAATTCTAAAATGGTTACAAAAACTAGCGAACCGGAAGTAGAAGTTAGTTTGGAACAACAGACTCCATTTTCTTTATACAAACTTGCTATGTATGTTTGGTTAGTTGGGGTATTCCTATTAGCAGTTATAACGTTTATTACAAATAGACGTTTATATTCTTATATAAAGAAACAACCGGATATTACGGATGAACAGTTCGTTACGGTGTTTAATCGCTGTAAGCAGTCTATGAAAATGAAGAAGGTAGTTTCATTACGTTTAGCAGGAAAGATTGCGAGTCCAACTGTGTTTAGTTTCTTTCGCCCAAAAGTATTACTATCAAAAAAACATATGAAAGTATTAAACGAGCAACAATTACAGCATGTTTTTTACCATGAGTTAGCTCATATTAAAAGAAACGATGTAGCTGTAAATTGGATTATGTACAGTTTAATCCTATTAAATTGGTTCAATCCGATTCTTTGGTACGCCTATTTCTGTATGAGAGAAGATCAAGAATTAGCTTGTGATGCATATGCGCTTACGTTTATAGATAAAGAGGAGCAAATTGCATACGGTCATACAATTATTACCCTCCTAGAACATTATTCCTATCAAGTACCAAGCCTAGCAAATTTAAGTAGAAATAAACGAACATTAAAAAGGAGAATCGTTATGATTAAAAAGTTCCAAAAGAAATCGTATCGTCTTTCTTTACTTGGAGTTATTGCTATAGCAGCTATAGCAGGCGGATTTTTATTAAATGCAAGGATAACTGAGGGGGATGAAAGACAGAAAGAAAAGGTTGTAGAAAAAAAGCAATCTAAAGCGGCTTTTGAAGAAGCGATAGAAACAGTATTAGGCACACCGGAGAATGCAAGTAGAGAATGGGGGATGTCAATAAAGTCATATAAAATGAATACAGATTTTTTATATTTGGCAGAAAAGAATTTTACAAAAGAAGAATTTGAGCAGTATGTTCAATTATTTAAGGAAGCCCAAGAAATTCGTAAAAAAGCAATGGTTAAAAAAAATGTGCCTGAAAATTATGATGGAGATACAAAGGAATATAAACCTGAACGCTTGAAGAAAGCTGATCAGGAAAGACTAGCTACTATTGAGAAGACATTAAAACCGCTTGGAGAAAAGCTGGAGAAATCTTTAACATATACTATAGAAGAAGCGAAAAATCATGTGCCATTTCAAATTAAGCAGCCGGCTTATATACCTGAAGGTTATGAGTTAAAGAGAGAATGGGCTGATTCATATTTTGGAAGAGATATAGAATTAGTTACTAAATCAGAATATAAAAAAGGGAAATATGGTTTTACAATTTATCAGTCAAGAATGTATGCAGGTGGTAATAAGGACCCACTACACTACATGATGCCTGGAGAAGAGAATCTAGAAAGTTATAGTTTAGAAGGGAAAGGAATGGTCTATAATAAATCTTCTCATGGAGAGGGTAAGTTAAAAGGACTCAAAATGTTTGTACCAGCACAAGGTAAGAATAGTGAGTATCAAATTGTCATAGTGAATGATATTTTTACAAGAGATACAAAGATATACGAAGAGATAATCGATGATGAGCTAACTAAGAAAGAGATGGAGAAAATCTTACTTTCTATGTCAAAATAATAGACAGTGTTCTTAAACATTTTGTTTTAAGAACACTGTCTATTTTATTAAATTTCTATTGGGATCTAGTCAGCAATTATTTACTAATATATTCCAGCTTTCCATACAAGTATACTTTTTGATACACTATGAACAGTATGATATAACTTGACTGGAATTTTTTATACTGGAAATAATAAAAAAGAGAACTTGTATACAATGTAAGCGTGTGGTAATATCAAAGATGTACTAATTGACTATATTATCCAATTGGTCATTTTTGGAGGTGAAGATGTGGCGATAGATCGAAAACGTTCTATTATTGAAGCTGCAACAAAGTCTTTTTCAGCATTCGGTTATAAAGCAACAACGATGGATCAAGTAGCGAAGTTAGCGAATGTAGGAAAAGGAACGATTTATACTTTTTTTAAAAATAAAGAAGAGCTATTTGGCGAGATTATTTCTAATTTAATTACAGAAATGAAGCAAGTTGCAGAAAATGCAATTCGTTCAGAAGTTTCATTTTTTGAAAATGTACATAGAGCATTATATAGCATATTAGAATTCAGAAAAGAACATCAGCTCATGATTAAGTTAATTCAAGAAGAGCGTGATATGGGAACGAAAGAAGTACAAGAAGTGATGCAACAAGTAGATGTGGAAATCGTTTCTGTCATTCAATCGTATTTAAAGATTGCGATTGATAAAGGTGAAATTAGCAAATGTGATCCAGAAATTACAGCATTTATTATGCTTCGCTTATATGTATCGCTTATTTTTGATTGGGAAAAAAATCATGAACCGCTAGAAAAAGAAAAAATTGCAGAATTATTTGAACTTTATTTATTAAAAGGATTGTCAAATTAAGATAATCCTTTTATTATTATAAAAAATGACCGTATGAACAAAATGGTCATAAATACAATTTAAGGGGGGATAATAGAAATATTACTTTCAAATTAAGGAACAGTTGCATAGTATAAATTCGGGGATAAGGCATATGTATGAATAAGTATAGCCTTTTTGTTTGGGTGAAAATGACCAATTGAACGTTTTGGTCATTTTAAAAAGGGGGAGGAATAATGAAAGGAAATCAGTTACTTCGTAAAGAGTTCACACAAATTATAAAAAGTAAAAAAATATTAATTCCAATTATCGCGGTTTTATTCGTACCGATTTTATATGCAGGTATGTTTTTATGGGCCTTCTGGGATCCGTATAAACAGTTAGATGATTTACCAGTTGCGGTAGTCAATTTAGATAAAGGGGCAGTATTTGATGGGAAACCAATTGAGGTCGGAAAAGGGCTCGTTGATAATTTAAAAGATAATACAAGTTTTAAATGGGAATTTGTAAGTGAAAAAGAAGCGAAAAGAGGAATGGAAGGTAGAAAGTATTACATGTTAGTACGCATTCCAGATGACTTCTCAAGTAACGCTACAACGTTATTAAAAGATGATCCAAAACCATTAAACTTAGAATACATTCCAAACGAAAGCTTGAACTTCTTATCTTCACAAATTGGCGGAACAGCCATTGAAAAAATTAAAGGTGAAGTATCAAGTACGTTAACGAAAACATATGCAGAGAAAATGTTTGATTCCATTCAAGACGTCTCAAAAGGATTAGCAGATGGGGCGGAAGGAGCAAATAAACTTCACGACGGATCAAGTGAGCTGCATGATGGTTCAAGTAAAGTGACGGACGGCCTTCATACACTTCAAGGGAAGTCTGGAGAGATGAAGGATGGAGTTCAGAAATTAGCAGATGGATCTAATAAATTAGTAGATGGGTCAGGGAAAGTGACAGTAGGTTTAAATACGCTAAATAGCAAAACAGGTATAGGGAAATTAGTAGATGGCTCCGGAAAAGTAACAGCAGGTTTAAATACGCTAAATAGCAAAACAGGTGAATTGCAGACAGGTATAGGGAAATTAGTAGATGGCTCCGGAAAAGTAACAGCAGGTTTAAATACGTTAAATAGTAAAATGGGTGAATTGCGTGATGGATCTGAGAAAGTGACTGGTGGTTTGAACAAATTAGTAAGTAAATCCGGTGAATTAAAAACAGGAACAACGGATCTATCAAATGGTATGGAGAAACTTGTTGAAGGACAAAATCAATTAGAAAAAGTGTCTCAAGAAATTCAAAAGGGTTTGCAGGAATTAAATAGTAACGTACAAAAGTCTGCTGGAGCTTTAGAGGAAATGCAGTTGAAAGTTCCTTCTATATTGAATACAGTAAATGAGAAAATAACTGGAGCTGGAGAGAATGTAAATCAGTTAAATGAACTTACGCAATCAACAGCAGGAGATGCAAAAAATGCAGCGCAAGAGGTAGCGAATTTACAAAAGCAAATTGAAAGTTTACCGAAAGAATATCAAGAGCAGTTACAACCATTCATAACAAGTGCCGTAAAAAGTACAACGACAGTTCAGCAAAAAGCTGCTGGGGTAGCAGGTGGAACAAATAAATTAAATGAAGAAGTAAAACAATTAAAAGGTGAAATCGGTGAAAAGACAAGTGGGATGCAAAGCAAAATGCCGAATCCGGAAGATGTAGGAAATTTAACGAGTGGTATTAAAAAATTAGCGAATGCACAAAGCGAATTTGTAAGTAAGTTCCATGGATTAGGTGAAGGATTAGGTAATGCAAAAATAGGTGCCGATAAATTAAAAGATGGATCAGTTCAATTAATTGATGGAGTAACGCAATTACAAAGTGGCTCTGGAAAAGTGACAGCAGGATTAGGTCAATTATCTGAAGGAGCAAATCAATTAGCAGATGGCTCAAGCCAAGTAACAGGTGGTTTAGGTACATTATCTGTAGGAGCAAATCAAATGGCAGGTGGAATAAATCAATTAGCGGACGGTTCAAGTCAAGTAACAGGCGGTTTAGGCTCATTATCTGTAGGAGTAAGCAAATTAGCAGATGGCTCAAATCAAGTAACAACAGGTCTGGGCGATCTAAATGGTGGCCTAAACAAAATGTCAACAGGCTCAACCCAGCTAATCGACGGCGTAAATAAACTAGCAGACGGATCAGGAAAAGTAACAGATGGTCTCGTAAAAGTAAACGACGGTTCAGGTGAACTTGCTGAGAAACTTGGCGAAGGAGCAGAAAAAACTGGTGAAGTAAAAGGGACGGATAAAACGTATGATATGTTTGCAAGTCCTGTAAAAGTGAAGACGGAGAAAATGGCAGAAGTTCCAAACTACGGAACTGGATTTACACCGTATTTCTTATCACTCGGTTTATTTGTTGGGGCATTACTATTATCAATCGTATATCCATTACGTGACACAGTTGGTGTTCCAAAATCAGGGTTTAGCTGGTTTATTAGTAAGTTCGGCGTTTTACTATCAGTCGGTATTATTCAAGCTGTAGTAGCAGATATCATATTACTATTCGGATTAGGTGTAGAAGTACAAAGTATTCCGTATTTCATACTCTTTAGCATCGTTACAAGTTTAGCGTTTATCGCATTAATTCAATGTTTAGTAACAGCATTCGGTGATGCAGGACGTTTCATTGCCATCATCACATTAATTATTCAGCTGACAACGAGTGCCGGAACATTCCCGCTAGAATTGATTCCGAAGTTTTTACAACCATTCAATGCTTGGTTACCGATGACATACTCTGTATCTGGATTGAAGGCAGTCGTATCAAGCGGAGACTTTAACTTCATGTGGCAAAACATAGGAGTACTCATGATCTTCATCGTTGTATTATCACTTGGAACAATCGCTTCATTAACTTGGATGCACAAACGACAATTTAGAAATATTGCTGAAAATCAATCGATTGAAGCGTAAATAAGGAACATAAAAAAGCACCGAAATGGTGCTTTTTTTATTAGTTTTGTTTTATTGGCTGAGAAATTTCATTTGTTTTTCTATTTTTACGGAAGAAGCATATAGCAATACTTATAAGAATAATTGTAGCTACAATCCAAACAAATGGACCATATTTTTCAGCAAAAGTATATAGTTTCATGTTGCTGGCAATGTCCTCTTTTGTTTTTCCTATTAGAATTTCAGAGCCACTATAACCTTCAAGTGTATCTCCTTTTTTTATGCCAAAAATAAGAACGTCTGATTTGTTTTCTATTCCGGTGTATCGGTATCCTTTACCTTTAATTGTTAATTGGGTATCATTCTTTTTTAGTGAATAGTCTTCGGCAGAAATATCTTTGCCTGACAGTGTAATTGGTTCCATTGAGAAACGGATTTCTTTTAAGGTAGGAAGAGTCTCATTGTTTAGTAAGAGTTGCTTTGCAATATGCTGCTCAGTATTAATGTTTATCCAATTTGCTTTTCGTCGTTTATATGTATTAATTTCAAGGAGTGCGAATTCTTTATTTTGAAGTTTTTCCTCTGTAATAGGTTGCGCGGTAGTTAATGTTCCTTTTAATAAAATCACACCGTCTTTTGCAGATTGGAAGGAAGCGGTTTCCTTTGTTTTCTTTAATGTATTGATAGTCCCTTTATAATCCTCTTTTCCTAAAAGAACAGCTCCTGTATGTACGGTTAAAATAAGATATAGGATGCTTAATACGATAATAGCTTTTTTCACTATTTCCCCTCCAAAGTATGTATAATTAAATTATAACATAATTTACCATATTGAATTTATTAATTTGAATAAAAAGTTGCAGACGTAAAAGTAATAAATAAATTAAGAGAAGTGTAGATGAGAGGAGTAAAAATGAAAAAGAAATACAGTTGTAAGAAAGGTGTACAACTGTATTTAAAGTGGATAAAATATTTTCTTCATAATGTAATGGTTGTTTTATATCCCTTTTTTTTCTTAATTTCACCATATTTCATGTGTAGGCTAAATAAAAGGATAGGAATTACAACAATTTATAGAGAAACATAGAGTAGAGGGGGGATATGATGAAAAGAAAACATATTTCTTATTTAATTATAAATCCGCTAATTATTTTTCTTGTTTATGCCCTTTCACCTATATTGTTTGATAAAGAAGTATATACAAGTATGAGAGATGCATTTGGAATACTTACGTTCTACTATGTGTTAATGGGTGGTTAGTACTTTATTTACTTTTTAAGTAAAAAAATCAATAAAAATGATAAAGAAAAAATCGATGGAGGACAACAAAATGACTGAAAGTGAAATAAAATTCAGGGATACGACCATTCGTAACTTTTTTGATAAAGAGGACCGTCTAAAATCGATTCCAGGTCAAAAGAAGAAAAAACTAGTATTGTTAGAGTATTTAATTAGCAAATTAAACGTTGAAAATCAGTATACGGAAAAAGAAATCAATGCATTCATCAAACAATATCATGACGATTTTTGTACGATTAGACGCGAGTTTATTGTGCAGGGGTTTATGGATCGCGAGGATAATATGTATCGTATAAATGAAAGAGAAGTTTGGACGAAGTGGGAGGAGTTATAGATGTAATGAGGAAGGGGGATTTTCTTGCAAGTTAGTAGTCTTATACATGAAGAGATTTCAGGGAAACCATCAATTTTGGGGATGTTTACTTCACCAACACTGCAATTCAAAAGGATGAAGAATCAAAGAAATATATTTTTACCACTCGCTCTTTTAATGGTTCTTATTATTATTTCAAGTGCTTTAATGTCTTGGAATGCTTTAAATAATCCTGCGCTTAGTATGTTTCATGATAAAACGGGATTTACTGTACCAAAATACATAACTTTCTTTACCACATTTGGGATTTCTACAGTCAGTGGAATCGTAGCTTTATTTTTTGCGCCTATATTCTATAAAAATATTATGATTTTTTTCGGGGTTGACATTAACTATAAGCAAACATTCCCGATAATTATTTATGCTTCATTTGTATTGCGATTAGGGATGATTTTAAACGGATTAATTGCACTGTCTCTAAGTGGGTATGAGATATCTTATACAAGTTTAGGCGCGATAGCAACGGATAATATGGTTTTACATACAATCGCTCAAAGAATAGATATATTTAATATTTGGTATTACATTTTATTAGGCATAGGTTTAAAAACGATTACGAATTTAAATAAGGATAAACTTATTCCTCTTATTATTGTACTTTTCATTTTTACTAGTTTATTAGCAAGTATGGCTGGATTTATGCAGGAAATATCTAATCCATAAAGGTATTATGAGAAGCAGAACTATAAAAGGTGGATTGGATATATCCAATCCACCTTTTTTTCATTGTTCACACTAAAATTTTTGTCTCCAATCTTTCTTTCTGACGAAGATGATGTGCAAAATGCATAGAAATAAGTTGAAACCATTCTGCTGCATGTAAGTAACCAAGCCCAGGATGTTCGACTTTACAATCCCTAGGGATAGAAGAAAGTGTTGGCTCAATGTCTTTAACAACTGTAATTAATTCTAGAAGCTGTTTCTGTACGTCTTCTTTATTAGCTGGGTTTTCAGGCGTATATCCAGGATGATCTGGTAATTTGATTTTTATGTCTGGGAAAGCCCCCATCATATATACCTTTTCTCCCATATCTGTTTTCTTGTTAGTTACAGAAGGTAATTCAGTTCTGCATTTCGTGATTGCATCTAACTGCATATATGTAGAGGTAATTAAATGATTATACATTTGACCGAGGGACCATTCCTCAGCAGAAGGTTTGATCCTAAATTGTTCTATCGAATATTTTTCTAATTCCTCCATGTAATACGTAGCTAATTCTTCAAATTTCTTCATAGCGTTAACTCCTTTTTATGAAAATATATTTGTTACTACCTAATATAAAGGATGGCTACTGACAACATTATGTCAGTAGTGAAATTAAAGTTTTAACATTTTTTTTGCTTCATCACGAATTTTTTCAGAAAGAATTTTTGGCTCAAGTACGTGCACTTGGCTTCCCCAGCTCAATACCCATTGAAACACTTCATCTATGTTTCTAGATTTCAAAAAGACGTGAAAATAGTTATCTCTATGTTCATATGAATCTATAAAAAAATATCGTGATTCAATAATTTTATGTGCAATATGGGAGGGGAATAATAAATGAATCATCACAGTACGGTTGCTTTCAGGCTGATATTCTTGCAAAGAAAAGTCTTCGGGTTTTGTAAAGAATTCTTGTTCTTGCTGTAATTTCTCCATTCGATCTAAGCGGAAATTACGTATTTGTTTTCTAAGTAAACAGTAGGCAACGATGTACCAAATCCCTGAAATATTGACTAAGCCGTAAGGATGAACGGTCCGCTTTATTTTTGTAGTTTCTCTCGGTTTCCGATAAGAAAAAGAGATAGCTTGTTCTTTTTGAATAGATTCTTGCAATAGAAGAAGGTGATTTTCTAGTTTTTCTTGTTCAGATTGCTGATGTGAAAATATAGGAGAAAGGAAACGAAAAGTTTCTCGTAATTCCTGGGCTTTCTTTTGTTGATCAGCAGGGAGAACAATTTCAAGTTTCTCTTTTGCTGATCGTGCATGTACAGAAAAAGAAGAAGTAAAAGTTTTCTCGATATAATCACCGCCTAGTAAAAGAGTAACAGCCTCTTCAGGCGTAAGCTGAATGGGGGGCAAGAAATAACCATCCATTAATGAATAACCGTGGCCGGGCATAGCGAAAAGTGGGACGCCACATTCACTAAGTGCATCCATGTCTCGATAAATCGTTCTTATACTTGTTTCGAATTTTTCAGCTAAGCTTTTTGCTGTAACAGTTTGTCTTCTTTGTAATTCAATTAATATGGCTAATAAACGATCTGTCCGATTCATGAAATATCACCTTCAAATTTTTATAAATATGTTTACTATAAACTTCTAAAAGCAGTATGTTTTCCCCTCCCCTTAACATACTTTTCCCTATGTATAATATTAATATAGTAAAATCATAAGAAGCCGTATTGCAGTTTCCAATAATATACTATATAATCAATTTAAGAAAACGTTTTCATGCAAAGGGGGAGAATTTCGTGTCGACTATAGAGGACGTGGCGAAATTAGCGGGGTTATCAAGGACAACGGTTTCTAGGGTGATTAATAATCATCCATATGTTTCAGATGAGAAGAAAAAAAGGGTTCAATTAGCAATGAAGCATTTAGGCTTCGTTCCTAATTCTGCGGCGAGAAGGCTTCGTAAACAAAAAACAGAAACAATTGCGGTGCTAGTTCCAAGGATTACAAATCCTTTCTTCAGTAGATTTATTGAAGCAATCGAGATTGCTGCTTCTGAGCATAAATATAAACTGATTATTTGTCAAACAAGATATTTACCGGAAAAAGAGATGGAGTATTTACAATTATTATCTACGAAGCAAGTAGATGGGATTATTCTATGTTCACTAGAAAATCCGTGGGAAGATGTAGAGCCATACTTACAACACGGTCCAATCGTGTTATGTAATGAATATATTGAGGAAGCAAATATTCCAACAGTGAAGTTTGATCATGCGCAAGGAGCATACATAGCTGCTAAGCATGTGTTAGAACAAGGATATCGTAATCTTATTTTTTGCCGTGGAAACGAAACCAAAGTCGTTAGTCAACAGCGAAAAATGGGCTTTTTACGTGCCATAACGGAGAAGAGCCGCCAAGTAGAAGCGATTGATTTTCTTGAAAACGCTTTCTCTTGGGAAGATGGAAAACGAATATTCCATGAAGTATTAAAGGACAAAAAAAATCCTACCGCGATTTTGGCAGGAGGCGATGAGGTAGCAGCTGGAATTATCTCAGAGGCGAAGCGCCATGACTGGAGTATTCCAGATGATCTCGCTGTTATCGGTTTTGATAATCAAATTTTATCACAGATTACAGAGCCAGGTATTACGACAATTGAACAGCCAATCGATGAGATGGCCCGAAAAGTTGTCGACCTGATGATGGATAAAATCCATACGAAAAATTATCGAAAAAAAGAATTGTATGAGTTTGAACTGGAGCTCTTGGTGAAAGGTTCAACGATGAAGGATACGATGTTATTAGCCTAGTAGACTATGTCTGCTAGGTTTTTTATGTTCACAAACTACTATTCTTCGTGAACGCAGTCATCACATTTGTTATGGTATGCTTCGTGCTGCTCATCAATTTCTTTCCCGCAGTGCGCACAAGTTTTCGTCGGTAAATTTCTGAAAAACTCCATTGGTTGATCGATCATGTCAATCCCTCCATTTCCATTTCTTACTATCATTGTATTAGTACAAAAAACAAAAGTCAACAACTGTTTTATAACAAAATTGAAAATTAATGAAAAAGTTTAGGAAATGGATTATAGTTAACAATGTAGGATGTAAGTAAAACATGCATTTCTACTCGGTTTTAGAAAGGATGGATACATATGAAAATGACTGTTGTCGGCTTTTGGGGCGGCTTTCCAGAAGCGGGAGAAGCAACGTCGGGGTATTTGTTTGAACACGATGGTTTTCGTTTACTTGTAGACTGTGGTAGTGGTGTACTAGCACAGCTTCAAAAATATATAACGCCATCTGATATAGATGCAGTTGTACTTTCGCACTACCATCACGATCATGTTGCAGATATTGGGGTATTGCAATATGCGAGATTAATTACGAGTGCGACAAAAAGGCAACTACCGGAATTACTAATATACGGTCATACGTTTGACGAGAATGGATTTCATTCTTTAACACATGAACCGCATACGAAAGGAATCGCGTACAATCCAGAAGAAACACTTCAAGTTGGACCGTTCTCGATCTCATTCTTAAAAACTGTTCATCCTGTTACATGCTTTGCGATGCGTATTACAGCAGGTAATGACGCTGTAGTATATAGCGCAGATTCCAGTTATATTCCTGAATTTATTCCATTCACGAAAGATGCTGATCTTTTCATTTGTGAGTGTAATATGTATGCACATCAAGAGGCTGCAAAAGCAGGGCATATGAATAGTACAGAAGTAGCAAGTATTGCGAAAGATGCGAATGTAAAAGAACTTTTATTAACGCACTTACCGCATACAGGCAATCCAGCTGATTTAGTAACAGAAGCAAAACAAATTTTCAGTGGCCATATTACGTTAGCGCATAGTGGCTACGTATGGAACTCATGAGGTGATACGATGTTATTTATTGATAATAAAGGAATTACAGATCCTAGAATAAACTTAGCAATTGAAGAATATTGTGTGAAGAATTTAGATATTAACGAAACGTATTTACTGTTCTACATTAACGAACCTTCTATTATCATTGGTAAAAACCAAAACACAGTAGAAGAAATTAATGCTGATTACGTAAAAGAAAAAGGGATTCATGTCGTTCGTCGTCTATCAGGCGGAGGCGCAGTATATCATGATTTAGGAAACTTAAACTTCAGTTTTATTACGAAAGATGATGGGGACAGTTTCAGCAACTTCAAAAAATTCACAGAGCCTGTAACGAAAGCACTTGGTAAATTAGGTGTAAATGCAGAACTAAGTGGTCGTAACGACATTTTAGCTGAAGGTAGAAAAATTTCAGGTAACGCGCAGTTCTCAACGAAAGGTCGTATGTTCAGTCACGGTACGTTACTATTTGACTCTGAAATCGATCACGTCGTATCAGCGTTAAAAGTAAAAATGGATAAAATCCAATCAAAAGGCATTAAATCAATCCGTAGCCGCGTTGCGAATATTACAGAGTTCCTAAACGAAGAAATGACGACAGAAGAATTTAGACAACTTCTTCTAGAAACAATTTTCGAAGGAGAAACAGAAATTCCAACGTATGAATTAACAGAAGAAGATTGGAAAGAAATCCATAAACTTTCTGAAGAGCGTTACCAAAATTGGGATTGGAACTACGGAAAATCTCCGAAGTTCAACTTACAACATTCACACCGCTTCCCAGTTGGACAAGTTGATGTTCGTCTGGAAGTGAAAAAAGGAACAGTAACAGAATGTAAAATTTACGGTGACTTCTTCGGTTCATTAGATGTGCATGATATTGAAGAGCGTCTAACAGGGGTACAATTTGATAAAGATGCATTTACTGTAGCTTTAGAAGGCGTAGATATTAAACGCTATTTCGGTAATATTACAACAGAAGATTTCTTACATTTATTCTTCTAAAAATAAGGGGGGCTGCCAACGAGCAGCCTTTTTTTTTTGCGTAGATTGTCGCGTTTTGTCGGTAAGTCGATATATTTTAAAAATCGCTGATATATTTCGAGTTGCGGTCGATATATTTGGAAAATCGCTGATATAAATTGAGTTGCGCTGATATATGTGAAAAATCGCCGATATAATTTCATATACCATAAAATCACAAGACATTTGCCCCTTATAAAGGAATATATATATTTAAAAGGAGGCGGATTGAAATGAAGAGGGTAATGTACGTTGTATTATTGCTCAGCTTTGTCATCGGAATGACAGCTTGTAACGATGAAACGTCCCAAAGTCGCACACTTTTATCTATTGGAAAGCCAGCGAAAGATAATGTTATATATTTTACGCATACAGATAACAGACGAAAGATACAGGAAATACAAGACATGTTTCAAAATAAGAAGTGGAAAAGAAATGAAACATTCAGCACTGTTAATAAGACACCAGATGTCGTCTTTTCAATAGATGAAGACAATGCAGGGTTACCAACATTATATGTTACGGTGTATTTTCATGAAGATGGAGCGGACGTTCTTAACTTGTACGGGGAGTATACGAGTTTAAATAAACAAGAACTTGCAATGCTGAGAGAAAAGATGAGTGCATATTATCCTAAAATGATTTCTGGTCTAGTTTCATAAATTACTTGCAAACAAAATTCCCTTATCCTTCCAAAGTAAATGAAGAGAAAGTGATCTGTCTATATGCAGTTAATGGAATAACACTTGCCACTTTAATTTTCTTTTAATATAATTAATTTAGAATTTTTAAATATTCTAAATTTTATAAAGGTGGGGTTTGTGTGAATCTCGTTCAATCTTTGGCTGAAACGGCGAAAAAGAAGGGGGATAAACCGGCTTATATATTTATGGATCAGTCGGTCTCATATGACCAATTAAACAAAATGGTCACAAGGTTTTCTAGCAATTTAGCAGAAATGGGCATTGGAAAAGGGGACAATGTTGCATTAGTTGTTGGGAATTCACCACATTTTTTGGTCGGTTTATACGGAACAATGAAAGCGGGAGCAACTGTTATTCCAGTTAATCCAATTTATACAGCAGACGAAATGCATTACATTTTACAAAATGGAGATGTAAAAACAATCATCGTACTCGACGTCCTTCTACCTGTTATACAATCTCTTACAACAAGACTTCCTTCATTAGAAAACATCATCATATGCGAAACCTCATCAGATTTTAACCATACAGAAACCGAAAAAATGAAAACGTTTACTAGAATGATAGGGGCTGGAGATTTAACTTACGAAGGCCCAGAGCTAGATGAAGAAGATGTAGCGGTTATTCTATACACTTCAGGCACGACTGGAAAACCGAAAGGCGCTATGTTAACTCATAAAAATTTATATAGTAATGCGAGCGATGTGGCGTCGTATTTACAATATACGGCTGATGATCGCGTCGTTGCGGCACTGCCGATGTTCCACGTATTTTGTTTAACGGTGGCGGTAAATGCACCGATTGTGAACGGAGCAACGATTTTAATGTTACCGAAATTTAGCCCGAAAGAAGTATTCCGTATTTGTCGTACGTACGAACCGACGATTTTTGCTGGTGTACCGACGATGTACAATTATTTATATTTATTCGAAGAAGCGAGCGCGGAAGATGTGAAGACACTTCGCCTTTGTATTTCAGGTGGTGCTTCAATGCCAGTTGCTCTTCTGCAAAACTTTGAAAAACGTTTTGACGTTATCGTTTCAGAAGGATACGGTTTATCAGAAGCATCACCAGTTACTTGTTTTAATCCGCTTGATCGTCCGCGTAAACCAGGATCGATCGGTACAAATATTTGGCATGTAGAAAATAAAATTGTAAATGAACTTGGGGAAGAAGTACCTGTTGGAGCAGTTGGTGAATTAATTGTTCGCGGACCTAACGTTATGAAGGGATATTATAACGCGCCAGAAGATACAGCTGCGACATTAAAGGACGGCTGGTTGTATACAGGAGACTTAGCGAAGATGGATGAAGAAGGTTACTTCTATATCGTTGATCGTAAAAAAGATATCGTCCTAGTTGGCGGTTATAACGTATACCCTCGTGAAGTAGAGGAAGTATTGTATACACACGAGTCTGTAGCAGAAGTGGTCGTAATCGGCGTTCCTGATGAAAACTTAGGAGAAGCAGTGCGAGCTTACGTCGTTCTGAAACAAACGAACGTAACAGAAGAAGAACTGATGCATTACTGTGCGTTACATTTAGCGAAATATAAAGTGCCAAAGAGTATTGAATTTTTAACAGAATTGCCGAAGAATACGACAGGTAAATTGCTGAGAAGAGCTTTGAGAGAAAAAGCGATGCAAGTTTAAAAATAGGGGCAACCATCTTTATGAAGATGGTTGCCTTTCTACTTTTTAGCATTGGTTAAGCTATGGTGCCATATATTTAAACCGTAATATGACTAATAAGGAGGAGATATAAGTGGAACAGAAGGAATTACGTTTACGGCGAGTGCAGTATCTTATTTGTGACATTATGGATGAAATGAATGCTGAAAGTGAGAAGAAAAACTTAGAGATTTTGCAGCAAGTCATTGATCATCTTTCAGGAGCGATAGGTGATTTAGTGGATCCATCAAGCTCGTATTCTATTGATTATTTAGAGAGGAAAGTTCATACGGCACATTATTTACTTTTTAATAACGAGCGGAAGGCGTACTTATGTAGGAAATAATATTATTATTTTTATTTGACATTGATAATGATTAAGAAAAAACATGTAAATGCATTCGTTATAGCAGCAACGTTAGTAGTTCCATTTAGCGGTATTATGGCACCAATCGCGAAAGCTGAAGCAGCGGTTGAAATGAAAGCAAATAGTAGACTAACAGATGGCACGTATGACGTTGTATTTAAAGCATATAAAGATAAAACAAATGAAGCATCAATCGCTTCAAAATATTTAAAAGATGCAAAAGTAACGATTCAAGGTAATAAAAAAATTGTTACATTAACAGCGACAGATAGTAATTATTTTAAAGAGTTCAAAGTAGAAAATCCGAATCAATTAGGAACGTACCAGGATGTGAAAGTAATCTCGGAAAGCGCAGCGAATAACGGTACGAAAGTTGTTCAATTTGAGCTGGGTGACTTTTCAAAGAAATATAATATGAAATTACATATCGTGATTCCAGCAATGCAATATGATCATCACTTCCAAGTACAATTTGAAGTAGATGGAAGTACAATAAAAAAGGAATCTAAATTCTCAGATGTACCAGCATGGGCACAAGAATCAGTTCAATATTTAGTAGATAAAGAAGCAGTGCACGGTAAGCCAGATGGTACATTTGCACCGGCTGAAAATATCGATCGTAGTTCCGCTGCAAAAATATTAGCAACTGTTTTAGGATTAGAAATTAAGAAAGATGCAAAGCCATCATTTCCTGATGCACAAAATCACTGGGCAACGCCGTATATCGCTGCTGTTGAAAAAGCAGGTATTGTAAAAGGTGATGAGAGGGGGAACTTTAATCCGAGCGGGTTAATTAACCGTGCATCAATGGCTTCTATGCTAGTAAATGCATATAAATTAGAAAGAAATGAAAATATAAAACTACCGAAAGAATTTGCTGACTTAAACAATCATTGGGGTGCGAAGTATGCCAATATTTTAATCCAAGAAAACATTTCAATTGGAACAGATAATGGCTGGGCTCCAGATAAAGCGGTAAGCCGTGCGGAAGCAGCACAATTTATTGCGAAGGCGGATAAGTTGAAGAAATAAAGTGAACGAAAAGTCAGTGAGGGAAAATCCTCACTGACTTTTCGTTATTAAAAAAACAAATTCCAAGTTGACACATGCGAATTACAGAATTAAAATGAAAAGAAATCGAATACATTAGAAGCTAATCAGATAAACTGAAGGCGCACAATGTTCACGTTTGTGAATATATTGTGTGCCTTTTTCTATTGTATAAACTAAGGGGGATTTAACGATGAAACAGTGGGGGAAGACAGCGTTTATGAAAAGTACAGGTGTTTTATTATCAGCAGTTGTACTTTTATCAGGGTGTGGTTCAGCAACATCCACTAGTAATTCTGAAGGAAGTGGAGACAAAAAACCAGTCGAACTTTTAAATGTTTCCTATGATCCAACACGTGAGTTATATCAAGATTTTAATAAAGATTTTGCGAAGTACTGGAAAGAGAAGCATGGGCAAACAGTAAATGTAAAACAATCGCACGGAGGATCTGGAAGTCAGGCGCGTTCTGTTATTGATGGCTTAGAAGCAGACGTTGTTACGCTAGCGCTAGCTTATGATATTGATGCGATTAGCAAGAAGAAACAACTAGCAGAAGATTGGCAGAAGCGACTTGCGGATAATTCCACTCCGTACACATCAACAATTGTATTTCTTGTACGAAAAGGAAACCCGAAAGGAATTAAAGATTGGGATGATTTAACGAAAAAAGGTGTGTCTGTCATTACGCCTAATCCGAAAACATCAGGCGGAGCACGTTGGAACTATTTAGGGGCATGGGGATATGCGCTGGAAAAATATAACAATAGTGAAGATAAAGCGAAAGAGTTTGTCGGTCAAATTTATAAAAACGTGGAAGTACTAGATTCAGGGGCACGCGGAGCAACGACAACTTTCGTTGAAAAAGGAATTGGTGACGTATTAATCGCGTGGGAAAATGAAGCATTACTATCACAAAAAGAGCTCGGAAAAGATAAATTTGAAATTGTAACACCTCCAATTAGTATACTAGCGGAACCACCAGTAGCTGTTGTGGATAAAGTAGTTGATAAAAAAGGAACGAGAAAAGTGGCAGAAGGATATCTTGAATATTTGTATTCAGAAAAGGGGCAAGAAATTGCAGCGAAAAACTTCTATCGCCCTCGTAACGAAAAGGTAGCAGAAAAATATGCATCTCAATTTCCAAAAGTTCAATTATTTACAGTAGATGAACTATTTGGCGGTTGGAAAAAAGCGCAGGAAAAACATTTTAATGATGGCGGTGTATTCGATCAAATTTATAAAAAATAAGGGGGGATGAGGTGAAAGAAGATGAGGAAAAAACGTGTTTTACCGGGGTTTGGATTATCTCTTGGATTTACAATGCTATATATGAGTTTATTCGTACTTATACCACTTTCTATCGTATTTATTCAAACTTCACAGTTAGGTTGGAAGAAATTTGCTGAAGTTGTAACGAGCGAGCGTGTGCTGCATTCTTATCAAGTGAGTTTAACGACTTCACTTGCAGCAGCGGTTGTAAATGCCATTTTTGGCTTATTAATTGCTTGGGTACTCGTTCGTTATACATTTCCAGGGAAACGATTGTTAGATGGATTAATAGATTTACCTTTCGCTCTTCCGACTGCTGTAGCTGGTATTACACTGACAACGCTATATGCCGAAAATGGCTGGGTGGGGAAAATATTTAGTATGTTTCATATAAAAGTAGCTTTTACGCCGCTCGGAATTATTGTTGCACTTACGTTTATTGGGTTACCGTTTGTCGTTCGAATGGTGCAACCAGTACTTCAAAATATTGATAAAGAAGTAGAAGAGGC
This sequence comes from Bacillus sp. (in: firmicutes), assembly GCF_031983925.1. NCBI lineage: Bacteria > Bacillati > Bacillota > Bacilli > Caryophanales > Bacillaceae > Bacillus > Bacillus sp. (in: firmicutes). The sequence goes on from NZ_DALYZR010000017.1 coordinate 59,282, forward strand.
GGCTTCTAGTTTAGGGGCGTCACGCTTCCAAATATTTGTGAAAATCATTTTGCCAGAAATATTCCCAGCTTTACTTGCTGGCTTTTCACTCGCATTTGCACGGGCATTAGGAGAATACGGATCTGTCGTTTTCATCGCAGGGAATATGCCGATCAAAACAGAAATCGCACCGCTTATGATTATGACGAAACTCGAACAATATGATTACGCAGGTGCAACAGCTGTGGCGACCGTGATGCTTATTATTTCTCTCCTGTTCCTTCTTTTTATTAACATGATTCAAAGCTGGAGTAGAAGGCATGAATTAAAAAGTGAATAGGAGGAGAGAAAATGGAGCCAACATTATTAGAAAAGAAAATAATAAAAAAAGTGTCAGCTAAAAAAGAATCTAAACTTGTACCAAGCATATTAATTGCGATTACAGTTTTATTTTTATCTCTCTTTCTATTGCTCCCGCTCGTAACAATTTTTTTGAAAGCTTTTGAAAAAGGATTTGATGTATACTTTGCTGCTATCACTGATCAAGAAGCATTTTCAGCAATTAGGTTAACGCTTCTCGTTGCGTTAATCGTTGTACCACTGAATACGGTATTCGGAATTGCAGCGGCATGGCTTATTACAAAGTTTCAGTTTAAGGGGAAACAGGTATTATTATCTCTTATTGAACTGCCGTTTGCCGTGTCACCAGTTATCGCAGGATTAGTGTTCGTTTTACTCTTCACACCGAGGGGGGCTCTTGGTGAATGGTTACTCGAACATGGAGTGAAACTTATCTTCTCTGTACCTGGCATTATTATCGCAACAATCTTTGTAACTTTCCCGTTCGTTGCACGTGAATTAATTCCGATTATGCAGGCGCAAGGGAAAAGTGAAGAGGAGGCAGCTTTATCACTTGGCGCAAGTGGCTGGAAAATGTTTTGGCGCGTTACGCTTCCAAATATAAAATGGGGCCTTTTATACGGCATGATTTTATGTAATGCCCGTGCTATCGGTGAGTTTGGAGCCGTTTCTGTTGTATCAGGTCACGTGCGTGGCATTACGAATACGATGCCGCTTCATATTGAAATTTTGTACAATGAATATCAATTTTCAGCAGCGTTTGCAGTAGCGACGTTAATGTCATTAATCGCGGTATTTACGCTTGTTATAAAAAACTGGATCGAATGGCGAATGGAAAAACGACAATAAGGGGGATTACGGTGAGTATTCAAATTCAAGGTGTATCAAAACAATATGGTACATTTCAAGCGTTGACAGACATTCATTTGGATATCCCAAAGGGTGAACTTGTCGCCTTATTAGGCCCGTCAGGTTCTGGAAAAACGACGTTATTACGAATTATTGCAGGATTAGAAGAAGCGGATGAAGGCTCTATTTCATTTGAAGGGGAAGATCTAACAGACATTCACGTAAAAAATCGGCAAGTCGGTTTCGTCTTCCAACACTATGCGCTTTTTAAACATATGAATGTATTTGAAAATGTCGCTTTCGGTTTAAAAGTAAGAAAGAAAAGCTTAAGACCTTCAGCAGAAGCGATAGAAGAAAAAGTAACAGAATTATTAAAGCTTGTAAAAATGGATGGCTTTGCTAAGCGTTACCCAGCGCAACTATCTGGCGGACAACGACAGCGTATCGCACTAGCTCGAGCACTTGCAGTCGAACCGAAAATTTTATTACTAGATGAGCCGTTCGGTGCCCTTGATGCAAAAGTGAGAAAAGAATTACGAAGATGGCTCCGGAAACTACACGACGAATTTCAAATTACGAGCGTATTCGTAACACATGATCAAGAAGAAGCACTAGACGTTGCGGACCGCATCGTTGTAATGAATGAAGGGCGCATTGAACAAATGGGAACACCGGAGGAAGTATATGAAAACCCAGCAAGTCCGTTCGTGTACGACTTTTTAGGAAATGTAAATTTATTTCACGGCCGCGTCCATAAAGGTAAGCTAAATGTAGGATCGGTGGAACTAGAAGCACCAGAGCATAAGCACATTTCAAATGTAGACGGAGTAGCTTACGTAAGGCCACATCACTTATCTATCTCTCGTACAAAACAAAGCGTAGATGCAATCCCAGCGAAAGTATCATATTCTCACGCAGTTGGACCTGTCGTATATGTAGAATTAAAACGAGACGGAACAGATGAGTATTTAGAAGCAGAAATTAGTAAAGAACAGTTTAGACAGCTAAGCATTCAAGCGGGTGATGTTGTATACGTACAGCCGAAAGAAGTGAAAGTGTTTATTCCGGAGGATTTTGTAATTTAAGAGAGTTAAAATCAGCAATCTATTAATAAGAGGAAGTCTCCTAAAATATGTTTTAGGAGACTTCCTCTTTTATTTGTAGTGATAACTTTTTCACATATGAAATATAACAAGGCGTGGGGGCGTGTTCAAACAGTTATTAAGGAATATATTCTTATTACCTTCTATAAATAAAGGTATTACAGTTAAGGGAGGCACATTTACACCAGGAATATGAAGCTCAGTATATTAGCTTCATTGAATATTAGAACAAAATTGAAAGTGAAAATAAAAGGTTAGTTGAATGATATTTATATCATGTCGCTAGCAAACAATAATCGCATCTATTATTGTTAATCTTAAATTATATAATAAAAATAGATATCTGTCATAATATTTATAAAATTGTTGTTAAATTGTCGGATTTTGTGCACAAAATCTTCAAAACTTTAAAACGATATTTACTTTACTATTTCATTTGTTTACATTGTGATATGTAACATTATATATGTTAAAAATATTTCAGCGAGGTGAGTTTATGGGAGCAAAGAAATGGTATAGGTATTTAATCCAACTTATCGTAGTTGCATTAATTGTTACCTCCATACCACTCAATGGATTGGCGGAAACGGCACCACCGTTTACACCATCTCCAAATTCAGAACAAAGTCCGGAAGTGGAAAAGAAAGAAGAAAAGGAATTACCAGATCCACATCCAGATCAATTAAAGAAGGATAAGACTAAAGCACAGGCGAGTCCGACTGAGATTGTAGAAGAAAGAACGGAAACAGAGAAAGTTTTCGATAATAATGATGGTACGTATACGAAAAAGGTATATACGGAACCGATTCATATTGAAAAGAATGGAAAGTTAGAAGAGGTTTCACCGAAATTAGTAGAAGCACCTAACGCAAAAATTGTAACGGAAAATACAACATTAGAACCAGAGTTCGAGAAAACAACACAAGATGGAAAGTACGTTCAATTTAAAGTAAAAGATCATACCATTAAGTACAAATTAATGAGTGCAAATGGTGAAAAAGGTGAAGTGAAGCCATCACCGGTCACTGCGACACATGAAAATAATACAGTATGGTATAAAGGGATCTTCCCAAATGTTGATTTAAAGAGCACGACGTTTAACGAAAATGTAAAAGAAGATTTTGTCTTACGTGAATATACAGGACATCATATTTTTACGTTTGCATTAGAAACAGATTTAACACCGAGCTTACAGGAAGATGGTTCAATCGACTTCCAAAATGAGAAAAAAGAAAAAGTATTCACATTACCGAAACCGTATATGAATGATTCAAATGTGGATCAACAATCAGGTGAGGCTGTAACGTCAGATGCGGTTCGTTACACTATTGAGAAAACAGATGAAAAAACATATACATTAACTGTTACTGCAGACCCGCAGTGGTTACAGGCACCAGAGCGAAAATATCCAGTATATGTAGATCCTTCTGTTGAACTAGGTAACTTTGAAAATGCATACGCTGCAAGTGCCTATCCAACTGTCAATTATTCAGGAGGAAAACTGTGGGATTCAGGTCAAAATGCTTACACGTTAAAAGTTGGGTATTATGATGGCTCATCTGGAACAAACTTTGCATTTATTAAACCGAATGTTTCAGATTTAAAAGGTGCAAAGATTGAAGGTGCAACATTCCATGCCTATGCAGTTTGGCATTATTATGGAAATCAACCGAATGGTGTTTGGTTAGATGAAGTAACAGGTGGATGGAATGTTGGTGGTGTGAACTGGAATAATAAACCAGGTTCTAATAACATTGCACAAACTGATGTCGGACGCGGAAAATGGGCCCAGTTCAATGTAACGAATACAGTGAAAGCATGGGTAG
>NZ_DALYZR010000018.1:0-58272 GCF_031983925.1 Bacillus sp. (in: firmicutes)
AAGAACTACTTGGTCGCTCATTTGCGACTTCCTTATGTTAACATCTTCGTTTTTCAATGTCAACTAAGTTTTTCAATTTCTTTTTTGTCGTTTTTTGCGTTTCCGCATCAGCGACGGTTATTAATTTATCATATAATATCTACCAACGTCAACACTTTTTAATAAAAAGTTCTTTTTCTTACATAACGAATACATTCCTCTGCATTAGCGACTCTTCGAAACAAACAAAAAATGATTTTATATCTTTCTTCCATTGCCTTTTTTACAACGTCATGAATACGTTCATCTTCAAAATCAAATAAAAGTTCTTCTAACTCTCTCTTCAATATGTATTCCATTTCTTTTTTCTCTTCTTTCGTTAACATAAACCCAAGCAAATCATCACCTCAATCATTTCTTCCAGAGCAATAAACATTAAGCCCATTTTCATTTAACAAAATCCTACCATCCATTATATCCACTACTTACGATATTAATCCCTTGTTCTCTTTTTTATATTTACAGCATATATGTAACTGAAAAGGATTGGACAAAGGGGCGTAATATTATGTTTTTCTTTTTTATTACGAGTAAAAGAAACTTTAAACACATTAGCTTAATAGTGATACTTTCCTTATTTACAGCATGGCTACTCTTTTTGAAAACATATTCACACGAGTCTGCTTTTTCAACCGCTACAGGACCTAAAGTTATTTACAAAGGCGACACCTCTAAAAAACAAGTTGCATTCACGTTTGATATTAGTTGGGGAGACAAAAAAGCAATTCCAATCCTTGATACACTTAAAGAAAGAGATATTAAGAATGCAACCTTCTTCCTTTCTGCTGCATGGGCAGAAAGACACCCTGATGTTGTTGAACGCATCATAAAAGATGGACATGAAATCGGTAGTATGGGTTATAATTACACGTCCTACACTTCTCTAGAGGCAAATGAAATACGAAGAGATCTTCTGCGAGCACAAGATGTTTTTACAAAACTCGGCGTGAAACAAATTAAACTATTGCGTCCACCTAGTGGAGACTTTAACAAGGCAACACTTAAAATAGCAGAATCACTCGGATACACTGTCGTTCATTGGAGTAATAACTCAAACGATTGGAAAAACCCTGGCGTAAACAATATCGTTTCCACCGTCTCTAATAATCTAAAAGGTGGAGATATCGTCTTATTACATGCATCCGATTCTGCTCTTCAAACAAATAAAGCTTTACCACTGCTTCTACAGAAATTAAAGAGTGACGGCTATGAACAAATATCCGTATCACAACTTATTTCCAACACAAGTACGAAAAGTAAAGATGTCCAATAATTTTTCACACATAAAAAGCTCTACTACCTTTCGTTCAGGTAATAGAGCTTTTTTTATCCCGATATTTTCATTCGTACAACTACCCTGCGTAAAAACTCTCTTAATTAGGCCGACTTACTCGCCTTTCCAATTAAACGATGTAATATAAGTAACTGATATGCATTACATAATAAAAGTGGTATCACCATTAAATATAACCAATCTGTATCATTAATTCGAAGTGCTGGTACCCACTCAAGAATTGTTACAACGACCATAAAGAACAAAGCTGGCACAAATGCCTTTTTATTCGTTTCCTTACTTTTTATATAAGCAACGATGGCACCAAACATAAATAACACCCCAGCAACAAGTATGTTATTCCCTAATGAAACTTCCCCATTTGCAATCAATACCGATCTTAAATACACAAAATCAAATAAAACGAATGCAATAAAGAAGAGCTGGACTATATTCCATAAAGAAGACGATCGAAACATTCCCAGTCCAAAACGGTGGATTGTTAAATAAGCAAAGAACCCCATTTGACTTATCACACTAAAAATAAATCCTACACCCATCAACCAGAAGGAGACTGCCAAAATTTCCTTTCCGTCGAAATTTTGAAAAAATTCAGCGTACTTGTCCCACTCTAAAACAAATCCAATAATGACTGTACTAACCCCACCAAGAAACAACGTCGTAAAAAATAGTCGTACCCACTTGCGGCTATTCACAACACATCCCCCATTATCCTTATATTTCTAATTAAATTGTATCAATGACAATTTCAAAAAGCTAGCCATGTTCATGTATAAATTCCTTAAAGATATTTATATTAAAAAGAGAGAACTGTGCTGAAAGGAGTTCCAACTTATGAAACGGATGCTGCTCGTTTTGACTTCTTCTTTTCTATTTCTTGTACTTGTAGCATGTGCACAAGAAAAAGAAGCAAAGTCCGAACTTGATTATGATCAAACGAAGAAAATGATTGTTGATATTTTAAAAACCGATCAAGGTAAGAAAGCCATTCAAGATGTGTTAACTGATGAAAAAATGAAACAAGCACTCATACTAGATGAAACAGTAGTAAAGAAAACGATTGAAGATGCAATGGTATCCGATAAAGGGCAACAATTCTGGGAAAAGCTCTTTAAAGACCCTGAGTTCTCATCGAAATTCGCTAAAAGTATGGGAAAAGAACAAACAGCCTTAATGAAAACATTACTAAAAGACCCTGAATACCAAGCAGGCGTCATGGAAATTATGAAAAACCCTGAAGTAGAAAAAATGATGTTACAAACGATGAAGAGCAAAGAATACCGTCAATATTTACAACAAGTACTAACAGAAACTGCTGAAAGCCCACTCTTCCAAGCTAAGATGATTGATATTATTAGTAAAGGTGTCCAAAAAGCCGAAAAAAGTGGTTCTGATAAAAAGGAAGCCGGCGGTGAAGGTGGTTCCCAAGAAGGTAAAAAGGAACAGCAGTAAAAATAATAACGATAATAATGAGTGGACAATATATGTATCATCCACTCATTATTATTTTATTTTTGCGCAACAGTTGTTTTATCAATTACCGTTTCAGCTATTGTGCGATAAATAAGACCTGTCGTATGCGTATCTTCATATACTGACGGCGCAAAATCTTCTTTATTCCAATCAGGTTGTTGAAGCGGGATTCGGCCAAGTACTTCTGTTTGAAGTTCTGTAGCTAGTTTATCTCCTCCACCTCTTCCAAACACATATTCTTTTTCGCCAGTTGTTTTACTTTCAAAATAAGCCATATTCTCAACAACACCAAGAATACTATGTTCTGTACGTAAAGCCATTGCTCCAGCACGTGCTGCTACAAATGCCGCTGTTGGATGCGGTGTTGTGACAATAATCTCTTTACAAGCTGGTAGCATCGAATGTAGGTCTAGCGCAACATCACCTGTACCTGGTGGTAAATCTAAAACTAAATAATCTAAATCGCCCCATTCTACTTCTGTAAAGAAATGATTTAACATTTTCCCAAGCATAGGTCCTCTCCAAATAACCGGTGCATTATCTTCTACAAAGAACCCCATTGAGATTACCTTTACACCTAGACGCTCCACTGGAATGATTTTATCTCCTCTTACTACAGGGCGTTTTTCTATCCCCATCATATCAGGTACGCTAAAACCATAAATATCGGCATCAATGATACCAACTTTTTTCCCTAGACGAGCTAGAGCAATAGCAAGATTAACAGAAACTGTTGATTTCCCTACTCCACCTTTTCCACTCGCCACTGCTAAAAATGTCGTTTTCGAATTTGGTGACAATAAAGATTCAGTTTGCTCTTCTTCTTGTTCTGGTGCAAACTGAGCTAATTCCTCTTCTGTAAATTCTGCAAAGCGAAGCCCTACTGTTGCTGCTCCTAGTTCTTTCACTAACTTTACAATTCCAGATTGCAATTGCATTTGTTCCGCTGTACCGGTTTTTAGGATTGCAATTTTAACACTTACATGTTCCTTCTCAGGCTTGACTGTCACCTCTTTAATTGCCCCTGTTTCTTTTAACGTTTTATGTAAAAACGGATCTACAATCCCTTCTAACGCTTCCACTACTTGCTCTTTCGTTACCATAATTAGCCCAGCCCCCTGTATGAAAAATAACATAATGTTAATTAAATATATCTCTCTTTACTTTTGAAATAAATGCGTTTACATTTCCAGTATAACATATTTTCGGAAAACTTCGTTAACGAGAGAAACGCAAAAAAATCCTCCTTATTCTGGAGGATTTCCTTTTTCCGTGAAATAACGTAATATACCACGATATACTGCAGCTGCTACCTTTTGCTGATATTTCTCCGAATTTAACATATACCTTTCATTTACATTCGATAAAAAGCCAGCTTCAATTAAAGCGCCTGGTGTTTTCGCATACTTTAATAAATACACATGAGAAATTGTTTTAGCAGAACGATTTGTATTCTCTAAACTCGTTCTCAACTCAGCTTGTATAAATTTCGCAGCACGTTCATTTTCAATTGAAGAACGGTAATAGAACGTTTGTGCGCCCTTCGATCCACTACTAGTTAAAGCATTTAAATGGATACTTGCAAAAAAGTCTACATCGGGTTTATTAATAATCTCTACACGTTTTTTTAAATCTTCTGCTTTACGTCTACTATATGACTTTGTATCTTTCTGGGCTAAATCATAATCTCCCTCACGCGTTAAAATAACTAGTGCACCTTGCTCTTGTAAATAATCTTGCACCTTCTTTGTGATCTCAAGCGTAATATCTTTTTCTACAATATCCTTGCCACCAACAGCCCCTCCGTCTGGTCCACCATGCCCAGCATCTAATACGATTACTTTCCCTGATAAGGGTAAATTCCAAGCTCGCCACGATTTTGTAATTTGAAATTCTTGTTTGACTAAAAAAAACAAAATAACCGCAGCGAGTGCAAAAGAGATAATTCGAATTCTCTTCATACCTTTCCTCCTCCAGCTAGTCCCTCTAATTACTTATATGGGACAAGAGGAAAGTTTATGCTTGTCTTAATGAAGCTTTAATCGATATCTTCTTTCACCTTTTTCATATCCTTCCTGCCACCATAAGCCGATAAACTGCTGGCAAGATTCAAAAAGTAATTCCTCATCTTGTAATTTAATTTCCCGCATAGTCATGCTCGTTAAAAATTGAAATAGTGTTTCCGTTAATTGTTGCTCTTCTTCTAAGGCCCTATATTTCACATCAAAGAACGATTCGCCATAATAGCCAAATTTACTATATCTCGCTCCTAATAAATACGATTCTATCCCTAATTCAATGCAGTAATCTTCATACTGACGATGAAGTTCCTGCATCTGAAAGGCATCTCTAATATTTGAACGTAATGTTTTTAATGATAATTCCCGCAGCATCTTCCGCTCATATTTCAACTGCTTTTCTTTTTGTTTTTCTTGTAAGCTGACAATGACATTCATAGTACTTATAAACCTCCCTAATACGTATTAGTCTAAACTTCTAAAGAAGAAGCATACGCGAGAGGATAGCACTAAAATATTCCAAACTACAAAAATTACAAAAGAGGAATGAAACATAAAAAAACCCCAACCAAAATGGTTGGGGTTTGTAGTTCGCAAAAATTAACGTTTTGAGAACTGAGGTGCACGACGTGCGCCTTTAAGACCGTATTTTTTACGCTCTTTCATACGTGCGTCACGAGTTAATAGACCTGCACGTTTTAGTGTTAGACGGTATTCTGGATCAGCTTTTAATAAAGCGCGAGAAATACCGTGACGAATAGCACCAGCTTGACCAGTGTATCCACCACCATTTACGTTTACAAGTACATCGTAGTTACCTAAAGTTTCTGTTGCAACTAGAGGTTGTTTCACTACTTCACGTAATGCAGCAAATGGGATATAGTTTTCAAAATCACGACCGTTAATGATAACGCGTCCTTCGCCTGGAACTAGGCGTACGCGCGCTACTGAACTCTTACGACGTCCAGTGCCATAGTATTGAACCTGTGCCAAAGTAAGCCCTCCTTTAATTGATTATCCGCGAAGTTCGTAAACTTCTGGTTTTTGTGCTTGGTGTGGATGCTCTGCTCCAGCATACACGTTTAGTTTCTTAGAAACTTGACGGCCTAAGCGTCCTTTTGGAAGCATGCCTTTAATTGCAAGCTCTAACATTTGTACAGGGTAGTTTGTACGCATTTCAAGAGCTGTTCTTTGTTTAAGTCCACCTGGGTGGTTAGTGTGACGGTAGTAAATTTTATCGTTTAATTTATTACCTGTTAAATGAATTTTCTCAGCGTTAATAATAATTACATGATCACCCGTGTCAACGTGTGGTGTAAATGTAGGTTTGTTTTTACCACGTAAAATGGATGCTACTTCACTAGCAAGGCGACCTAAAGTTTGACCTTCAGCATCAACCACATACCATTTACGCTCAACTTCGTTAGCTTTTGCCATAAAAGTCGTACGCATGTGTTTCCCTCCTCGTTATCTTTTCCATAGAAAAAATCTATTGTTTATCTTAAACACGATTTCCTTCCGGGGCTAATCGTGGTTTTAGAAACAATACCATATGTTATGATATACTTTTGAGTTTCTAATGTCAAGCAAATGTTACACCAGGATTAGTTGTTATAGTTTACCTGCCATAAATAAAGCCCATGACCAGGAGCCATCTTTCCAGCAAACTGACGATTTTGTTTCGCTAAAATCTCTGGAATGCTATCCGGATCAAGCTTTCCTTGCCCTACGCTCAGTAACGTACCAACAATAATCCTGACCATATTATATAAAAATCCATTACCTACAAAACGAAAAATTAATTCGTCGTCCTGCTCAATTAGCTCGATTTCATAAATTGTTCTCACTTTATCTTTTTTGTCAGTTTTTGCCGAACAAAAAGAAGTGAAATCATGCGTTCCAATAAAATAAGGGATCGCTTTTCTTATAGCGTTTATTTCGAGCGGATATGGATATTGATATACGTAATTTCTACGGAATACATCCGCAGTCTTTGATAATAATACACGATAACGATATTCTTTTCTCTCGACACCGTAACGTGCGTGAAATTCTTCTGTTTTTTTCTCTACCTGTGTGATAACAATATCATCTGGTAACATTGTGTTTAATGCATTGTTCCATTGCCACTCTTCAAGAGACAACGGTGTATCAAAGTGTATCACTTGTCCTTTAGCATGAACAGTCGAATCTGTTCTGCCCGATGCCTGAACACGGACAAGTTCCCCTTTATGCAATTTCTGTAAAGCTTTCTCTATTTCTTGTTGAACAGTACGATGCTGCGGTTGAATTTGATAACCACAAAAATGCATGCCATCATATGCAACCGTACATTTTATTCTATCCATTTCTTTATTCTCCATTACGATCGCACCCATGCCAAAATACAAGCTAAACAAAGTAAGCTTATAATTGTTACTGTATCGCTTGTTTTCCAGCGTAGTTGCCTGAATTTAGTACGTCCTTCGCCACTTTGATATCCACGGGCTTCCATAGCAATTGCTAAGTCCTCTGCACGCTTAAAAGCACTGATGAATAGAGGAACGAGTAGTGAAATGATAGCTTTCATCCTATCTTTTATCGGTCCCCCTGCAAAATCAATACCACGTGACGATTGTGCCTTCATTATTTTACTCGTTTCATCCATTAATGTCGGGATAAAGCGAAGAGAAATTGACATCATTAATGCGATTTCATGAACAGGAACTTTTATACGCTTCAACGGCTTTAATAACGTCTCCAAACCATCTGTAATCTCAATAGGTGTCGTCGTTAACGTTAATAATGTCGTCATTAAAATAATAACGAAGAATCGTATAGAAATGTATATTCCTTGCTCTAATCCTTTTTCATGTATCGAAAACCAACCAAGCTGGAATAGTACTTCCCCTTCTTTATTTGTTAAAATATGCAGGAAAAATGTAAAAAGAAAAATCCATAGAATTGGTTTTAAGCCCGAAAGTACATAACGAATCGGCACTTTTGCAAAAAATAAAGCAATGAGTGCATATAAAAATAAAAATCCATATGAAATCGCATTATTTGCTAAGAAAACAACAAATACATATAAAAAGACAATCAGCAGCTTCGTACGTGGATCAAGTTGATGAATAAGAGAATTCCCTGGAATATATCTTCCAATAATCAACTGCTGCATGATTCATGACCACCTTTTCGTAACACCTGCACAACTTCATGAGTAAGATCCTCTAAAGATAAGGTAGCCTTTGGGATTGAAATGCCAAACTTCTCTTCAATTGCACGTTTATACTTTAAAGACATAGGAAGATCCACGCCAATTTTCTCTAGTTCATCAGCATGTGAAAATACTTCCTCTGCACTTCCTTGCAAAAAGACCGTTCCTTTATGCATGACTACAATCTGCTCGGCATATTTAGCAGCATCCTCCATATTATGCGTTACAAGGATAACTGTAAGGCCTTTCTCCTTATGTAGCTTATAAAACATCTCCATAAGTTCATTTTGCCCTTTTGGATCTAGTCCTGCTGTAGGTTCATCTAATACAAGCACTTCGGGTTCCATCGCTAATACGCCTGCTATCGCAACACGCCTCATTTGCCCACCACTTAACTCAAATGGTGAACGTGCTAACAGTTCTGGTTCTAACCCTACAAGTTCAATTGCCTCTCTTGCCTTTTGCTTCGCTTCTTCTACAGATACACCAAAATTAGTAGGTCCGAAGCAAATATCTTTCTCTACAGTCTCTTCAAACAACTGATGTTCTGGGAATTGAAAGACAACCCCTACCTTTTTACGTAGTGGCTTTAGCTTTTTTTCTTTCTTTCCTGCCGAAATGAAATGTTCACCAATTTGAACTGTGCCATTTGTCGGCTGCAATAAACCATTTAAATGTTGAATCATCGTCGACTTACCTGAACCAGTATGACCGATAATGGCATAATAGCCCCCACTTGGAAACGACACGTCTACATCATAAAGTGCGCGTCTTTCAAATGGAGTTTTATGTTGATAACGATGTTCTACTTTTTGGAATGTAATCTCCAAAGTTCGTTCACCAAGCTTTCCATTGTAAGATGCGTATTTTGCAAGAGAATTTCATTTCTTTTTAATAATTCTGCTATTTTCACTGAAAATGGTACATCTAATCCAATTTCTTGGAGCATATGAGAGGACTTGAAAATTTGTTCTGGAGTCCCTTCCTCTAATATCTCTCCCTTATTTAAAATAATGACACGGTCTGACTGTGCCGCTTCTTCTAAATCATGCGTAATTGATAACACGGTAATACCTTTTTCATTAACAAGTTGTCTAACCGTTTCTACCACTTCACGTCTCCCTTGAGGGTCTAGCATTGACGTTGCTTCATCTAATATCAAAATAGATGGCTGAAGTGCTAAAACGCCTGCTATTGCTACTCGCTGCTTTTGCCCACCAGATAACGAATGTGGCTCATCATTAAGAAAATCTTCCATACGGACTAGTCGTAAGGCCTGATCTAATCTTTCTACCATTTGCTCTCTTGGCATTCCGATATTCTCTAAACCAAAGACAACGTCATCTTGCACTGTTGTTCCAACAAATTGATTATCTGGATTTTGAAATACCATCCCAATTTGTTTTCGAACATCCCATACCGTTTCCTCTGACAAAACCATTGTATCATTTACTGTAATTGTCCCTGCTTCTGGCAAAAACAAACCATTCAATAATTTTGCAAGTGTAGACTTCCCAGAACCGTTTTGTCCAATAACAGATACCCATTCACCTTCACCTTCATATAAGGAGAATGAAACATCTTTTAATGCATAAGTGGCTGCACCAGGATATTGAAATGATATATTTTCTGTCCGAAGTTTCTCTTTTTTCAATACAAGGCACCCTTTCCTTCGCCAAGTAAGCCTATTTTTATATTTAAAAAAAAGGGCCATGACCAGTTTCTTGAAAAGAACTGTCCTGCCCTTTTAATTATCATTATACTAACTCGATAATTACCATTGGTGCTGCGTCTCCGCGACGTGGACCAATTTTTGCAATACGAGTGTATCCGCCTTGGCGCTCAGCATAGCGTGGAGCTACATCAGCGAATAGTTTTTGAAGTGCATCTTGACCAGTCTCAGCGTTAGCTACTTCATTGCGAATGAAAGCTGCTGCTTGACGACGAGCATGAAGATCTCCGCGTTTACCTAAAGTGATCATTTTTTCCACTACAGAACGAAGTTCTTTTGCACGAGTTTCTGTCGTTTGGATGCGCTCGTTGATAATTAAATCAGTAGCTAAGTCACGTAACATAGCTTTACGTTGCGCACTTGTACGGCCTAATTTTCTGTATGCCATTCGTAGTTCCCTCCTTTGTTGATGGGTTTAAATCCTCAGTCGTCTTTACGTAAACCTAAACCTAATTCCTCAAGTTTATGTTTAACTTCTTCTAAGGATTTACGTCCTAAGTTACGAACTTTCATCATATCTTCTTCTGTTTTGTTCGCAAGCTCTTGTACAGTATTAATTCCTGCACGTTTTAGGCAATTATAAGAACGAACAGAAAGGTCTAGTTCTTCGATAGTCATCTCAAGAACTTTCTCTTTTTGATCTTCTTCCTTCTCGACCATAATCTCAGCATTTTGTGCTTCATCAGTTAAACCAACAAAGATATTTAAATGCTCAGTTAAGATTTTGGCACCTAAAGAGATAGCTTCTTTTGGCCCGATGCTTCCATCCGTCCATACATCAAGCGTAAGCTTATCATAATTAGCCACTTGTCCGACACGTGTCTTTTCCACTTGGTAAGTCACACGTGATACTGGAGTATAAATAGAATCAATAGGAATTACTCCTATTGGTTGATCTTCGCTTTTATTTGCATCAGCTGGCGTATACCCACGGCCACGCTTTGCAGTTAAACGCACGCGGAAATGCGCATCTTTTGCTAACGTTGCAATGTGTAAATCTGGATTTAAGATTTCTACATCACTATCGTGAGTAATATCAGCAGCTGTGACAATACCTTCGCCCTGCACATCAATTTCCAACGTCTTCTCTTCTTCAGAGTAGATTTTAAGAGCTAACTTTTTCAAGTTTAAGATGATCGTTGTAACGTCTTCTACTACGCCCTCAACTGTTGAAAATTCATGTAATACGCCATCGATTTGGATAGCAGTAACAGCGGCACCAGGGAGTGAAGATAAAAGAATACGACGTAAGGAGTTACCCAACGTAGTACCATATCCACGCTCAAGCGGTTCAATTACGAATTTACCATATTTAGCATCTTCGTTAAGTTCAACCGTTTCGATTTTCGGCTTTTCGATTTCAATCATTAACTAAACCCTCCTTCAAAACGTCGAAACCCCGGTTAAACAAAGGTATAACCCCTGTCTAACCGAAAGTCCCCCTTAGGCAGTTCCCGATTGTGCACAACAAGCGATGTTTCTGTACGAAATTTCTCGATAATGCATCATATCCATTATAGACAAAAGGGAAAATTCTATACAGAAAAATTACACACGACGACGTTTTGGTGGACGACATCCATTATGAGGAACTGGAGTAACATCTCTAATTGCTGTTACTTCTAGACCTGCAGCTTGAAGAGCACGAATTGCAGCTTCACGACCAGCACCAGGACCTTTAACAGTAACCTCTAAAGTTTTTAAACCGTGCTCCATTGCAGCTTTAGCAGCAGTTTCAGCAGCCATTTGCGCAGCGAATGGAGTAGATTTACGAGATCCACGGAAACCAAGTGCACCAGCACTAGACCAAGAAAGCGCGTTACCGTGAGTATCTGTAAGTGTTACGATTGTGTTGTTGAAAGTAGAACGAATATGAGCTACACCAGCTTCAATATTCTTTTTCACACGTTTTTTACGAGTGTTTGTTTTACGTGCCATTGTTAGTTCAACCTCCTTTACTTATTATTTCTTTTTATTTGCTACTGTACGACGTGGACCTTTACGTGTACGAGCATTGTTTTTAGAGTTTTGACCACGAACTGGTAAACCACGACGGTGACGAAGACCACGGTAAGAACCGATCTCCATTAGACGTTTGATGTTAAGAGATACTTCACGACGAAGGTCTCCCTCAACTTTAATACGATCGATGATATCACGGATACGTCCTAATTCGTCTTCCGTTAAATCACGAACTCGTGTTTCTTCAGAAACACCAGCTTCAGCAAGAATTTTTTCAGCAGTTGTGCGACCAATGCCGAATACGTAAGTTAAAGAAATAACAACGCGTTTGTCACGAGGAATATCTACACCTGCGATACGTGCCATTCCGAATGCACCTCCTTCTGATTAACCTTGTTTTTGTTTATGTTTAGGGTTTTCACAAATAACCATTACTTTTCCACGTCTACGAATAACTTTACATTTTTCGCAGATTGGTTTAACTGACGGTCTTACTTTCATGTCTCGAACCTCCTTAAAGATTACGGAGTGCTATATTATTTAAAACGGTACGTAATACGACCACGATTTAAATCGTACGGAGATAATTCTACCGTAACTTTGTCTCCTGGTAAAATACGAATGAAGTTCATACGGATTTTACCAGAAACGTGAGCCAATACGACATGCCCATTCTCTAATTCTACTTTGAACATAGCATTTGGCAACGTTTCAAGAACGGTACCTTCGACTTCAATTACATCATCTTTAGCCATTCAATAGTTCTCCCTTCTTCAAATCAGTAACATTTTACACTGCTCTGAAATCCCGGAGAGCCAGCTACTTATAAAGTGGTAAGGATTTCGTATCCTGCTTCTGTAAGAGCAATCGTGTGCTCAAAATGGGCACACCATTTACCATCTACCGTTACCACTGTCCAGTCATCAGATAGTGTTTTTACATATCGTCTTCCTTGATTCACCATCGGCTCAACACAGATGACCATTCCCGGCTTTAATCTAGGGCCTCTATTTGGTGGACCATAGTGCGGGATTTGAGGGTCCTCATGTAAGTCTTGCCCGATTCCGTGACCAACATACTCCCTAACGATCGAGAATCCATTCTCTTCAGCATGGGTTTGAACCGCATGTGAGATATTTGATAATCTCTCGCCTGGTTTTACTTGTTCTAGACCAAGATACAACGATTTTTCTGTGACATCAAGTAGCTTTTGAACAGATTCAGAAATGTTTCCAACTGGATACGTCCATGCAGAATCTCCATGGTACCCATTGTATTTCGCACCAATATCGATACTGATGATATCGCCCTCTTTGAGCTTGCGCTTCCCTGGAATTCCGTGTACAAGCTCTTCATTTACAGAAGCACATATGCTCCCCGGAAATCCGTTGTATCCTTTAAAAGATGGCGTAGCACCATATTTTTGAATCGTCTTTTCCGCTATTTGATCGAGCTCTTTCGTTGTAATTCCTGGAGTAATGTGCTGTTTTAACTCTTGATGAGTTAAAGCAACGATCCTGCCAGCTTCTCGCATGATTTCTATCTCGCGAGGAGTTTTGCAGATTATCATTACGCTAAGCCTCCGATGAGAACATCGATATCAGCAAATACTTTATTGATATCTTGCTCACCATTAATGCTTTGTAAGTAACCAAGCTCCTCGTAGAAATCAAGCAAAGGTTTAGTTTGCTTAATATTTACATCTAAGCGATTTGCTACAGTTTCTTCATTGTCATCAGAGCGTTGATATAATTCGCCACCACATTTATCGCACACGTCAGCTTTTGCTGGCGGATTGAATTCTAAGTGGTAAGTCGCACCGCACTCTTTACAAATGCGACGGCCTGTAAGGCGCTTTAATAACAACCCTGAATCCACATTAATGTTTAAAACATAGTCGATTTTTTTGCCAAGATCTTTCATAATCTCTTCAAGAGCTGATGCTTGTGCAACAGTTCGTGGGAAACCATCTAATAAGAAGCCTCTTACGCAGTCTTCTTGGCTTAAACGTTCACGAACGATTCCGATTGTAACTTCATCTGGAACAAGTGCACCTTTATCAATAAAAGATTTTGCTTGTAAACCCATTTCAGTTTCAGCCTTCATAGCTGCACGGAACATATCTCCTGTTGAGATGTGAGGGATGTTATACTTGGCAACAATCTGTTCGGCTTGTGTACCTTTACCAGCACCAGGAAGCCCCATTAAAATTAAGTTCATCCTTGTTCCCCCTCAGAGTACATGAGCATGTAGGGAAGACAATACTTCCCACTTACTCACTGCTTGATAAACCCTTTGTAATGGCGTTTTACCAGTTGGCTTTCTAGTTGCTTCATTGTTTCTAAAGCAACGCCGACAACGATTAACATACTCGTTCCACCGATCTGTGCAGATGGAGGAAGATTTCCCAGCTTCGTAAAGATAACTGGTAAGATTGCAATCGCTGCTAGGAAAATTGATCCTACAAAGGTCAAACGATACAAGATTTTTGTTAGATATTGTTCTGTATTCTTACCCGGACGAATACCTGGAACATATCCACCTTGTTTGTTTAGATTCTCTGACATTTGCTCTGGATTAACCTGAACAAACGCATAGAAATATGTGAAGGCTACAATGAGCGCAACATATATGATCATTCCCACTGGGTGAGAATAGTTAAAGTTTGCAATAATCCACTGCGATACATCATGTTTCGGGAAGAACTGTGCAATAGTCGGAGGCGTAATTAAGAATGAAACAGCAAAAATTACTGGAATAACACCAGCACTATTTACCTTAAGCGGTAAATGTGTGTTTTGTGCTCCAGCATAACCACCATTTCCTCCTGTTACACGCTTCGCATATTGAATTGGGATCTTTCTAACAGCCTGTTGAATGAAAATAACACCCACAATAACTGCTAACACAGCTAGTAAGATCAATGCAACTTTAACGATACTCATGAACAATTGATCTCCGATATTTTGAAACTGTTGCTGATACACTTGAGATATAACACTTGGGATCGCTGCGGCAATACCACCAAAGATTAGGATGGAAATACCATTACCTACACCTTTAGCTGTAATCTGTTCACCTAACCACATTAAAAATGCAGTACCAGCAGTCAGTACCGTAGCAATGTATAAATAAGTGCTCCAACCAGGATTCAAAATTAATTGTCCACCTACCATACCGTTAAAACCGATTGACATACCAAACCCCTGAATAAACGCAAGAACAATTGTAAAATAACGCGTGAATTGCGTTAATTTACGACGGCCCATTTCACCTTGTTTCGCCCATTCCGAAAATTTAGGAACAACATCCATCTGCAATAATTGCACGATGATGGATGCTGTAATATACGGCATGATTCCCATCGCAAAGATGGAGAAGTTTTTCAAGGCTCCACCGCCAAATGTATTTAGAATACCTAAAGCATTTAATTGATCTTGTGCCTTCAGTACGTCTCCATTTGTAAATGGCACGGGGATAAACGTGCCAATCCTGAATACGATTAACATCGCTAAAGTGAATAATATTTTACGTCTTATCTCAGCAACGCGCATAAAGTTGGAGATTGTACGAAACATTAGATCACCTCAACTGATCCGCCAGCTGCTTCAATTGCTTCTTTAGCACTTGAAGAGAACTTGTGCGCTTTAACAGTTAGTTTTTTCTCTACTGCGCCGCTTGCAAGAATTTTAACACCGTCGTTTAATTTGCTGATAACGCCAGTTTCCAGCAATAATTCAGGTGTTACTTCTGTACCATCTTCAAAACGATTTAACGTTGATAAGTTTACAATAGCAAACTCTTTACGGTTAATGTTTGTGAAGCCGCGTTTTGGTAAACGACGGAATAATGGAGTTTGACCACCTTCGAAGCCAAGACGAACACCGCCGCCAGAACGTGCGTTTTGTCCTTTATGACCTTTACCAGCAGTTTTACCGTTACCAGAACCGATACCACGACCGACACGGTTACGTACTTTACGAGAACCTTCTGCAGGTTTTAATTCATGAAGTTTCATTCCCAGGCACCTCCTTATATTAATGAGTTATCCTTAAGCTTCTTTTACAGTTACAAGGTGAGAAACTTTGTTGATCATACCAAGAATAGCAGGAGTTTCTTCCTTAACTACAGTTGAATTCAACTTTTTAAGACCTAAAGCTTCTACCGTCGCACGTTGATCTTGTGGACGACCAATTACACTACGAGTGAGGGTAATTTCTAACTTTTTCGCCATTTGTTTTCCCTCCTTAACCTAGTAGCTCTTCTACAGATTTACCGCGTAATTTTGCAACATCTTCAGCGCGCTTAAGTTCGCTTAATCCGTTCACAGTAGCGCGAATCATGTTGATTGGTGTGTTAGAACCAAGAGATTTCGAAAGAATATCTTGTACACCTGCTAATTCAAGGACCGCACGAACAGGTCCACCAGCAATAACACCAGTACCCTCAGCAGCAGGCTTTAAGAATACTTCACCAGCTCCAAAATGACCGTTGATTGTGTGTGGAATTGTTGTACCAACTAATGGTACAGCGATTAAGTTTTTCTTAGCGTCTTCGATAGCTTTGCGGATTGCGTCTGGTACCTCTTGTGCTTTACCAGTACCGAATCCAACATGACCGTTTTTATCGCCAACTACAACTAGTGCAGCAAAGCGGAAACGACGACCACCCTTAACAACTTTCGCGACACGATTTATCGTAACTACACGTTCTTCAAGTTCTAATTTACTTGGGTCAATGCGATGCATCAATTTTCCCTCCTTTGACCATTAAAATTGTAATCCAGCCTCACGAGCAGCTTCAGCTAGAGCTTTAACACGGCCATGGTATAAGTAACCACCGCGATCAAATACTACTTCTTTAACGCCTTTCTCTACAGCACGCTTAGCAACTGATTCTCCAACTTTCGTAGCAGCTTCAATATTGCTAGTACCGTTAAGAGCAAGGTCTTTATCAAGAGTAGATGCACTTACTAACGTTACACCATTTACATCATCAATAACTTGAGCGTAAATATGTTGGTTAGAACGGAACACGTTTAAACGTGGACGTTCTGCAGTACCAGTAAGTTTAGCACGTACACGCGCATGTCTTTTCTTACGAGTCGCATTTTTATCAGCTTTAGTGATCATTCTTGTCACTCCTTTCTCTCACCTAACGGGTTTACTTAGCAGTTTTACCTTCTTTACGACGAACAACTTCGCCTTCGTAACGAATACCTTTACCTTTGTAAGGCTCAGGAGCACGTACAGCACGGATGTTAGCAGCGAATTCGCCAACACGTTGCTTGTCGATACCTTTGATTACGATCTTAGTTGGTGCAGGTACTTCAACTTCAAGACCTGCTTCCGGAGTCATTTCTACTGGATGAGAATAACCTACGCTTAATACAAGTTTATCACCTTGTTTTTGAGCACGGTAACCAACACCGACTAATTCAAGTCCGCGTGCGAAACCTTCAGTTACACCTTCAACCATGTTTCCGATTAAAGCACGAGTTGTACCGTGTAATGCACGGTGTTCCTTCTGTTCAGATGGACGCTCAACTGTTAATGTATTCTCTTCAATTTTGATAAGCATATCAGCATTGAAAGTACGAGTTAATTCACCTTTAGGGCCTTTTACTGTTACAGTATTGTCTTCTGCAACTGTAATAGTAACACCTGCAGGGATTTCAAGAATCTTTTTACCAATACGAGACATGTGGTCACACCTCCGTTCGTTTTAAATATATATTACCAAACGTATGCTACTACTTCTCCACCAGTTTGTAATTGACGAGCGTCTTTGTCTGTCATTACTCCCTTAGATGTAGAAACAAGAGCGATACCTAATCCGTTAAGTACACGTGGTACTTCGTCAGCTTTAGCGTAAACGCGTAAGCCAGGTTTACTGATACGTTTTAATCCAGTGATTACACGTTCGTTGTTTGCACCATATTTCAGGAAAATACGAAGGATACCTTGTTTGTTATCCTCGATGTATTCTACATCACGAATGAAACCTTCACGTTTTAAAAGTTCAGCGATCTCTTTTTTGATTTTAGAAGCAGGAACCTCTAATTTCTCATGACGTACCATGTTCGCATTACGGATGCGAGTAAGCATGTCTGCAATTGGATCTGTCATCACCATGTGTTTTACCTCCTTCCCATTTGTGGGTTTTACCAACTAGCTTTTTTAACACCAGGAATTTGACCTTTATATGCAAGTTCACGGAAACAAATACGGCAAAGTTTAAATTTGCGGTATACAGAATGCGGACGACCGCAGCGTTCGCAACGTGTATACTCTTGTACTTTAAACTTAGGAGTACGCTTTTGTTTCGCAATCATAGATTTTTTAGCCACGTTTTCGCCTCCTCTACTTAGCGTTGGCTTCCATTATTTTTGGAATGGCATACCGAATTGTGTTAAAAGTTCACGAGCTTCTTCATCAGTGTTCGCTGTAGTAACGATTACGATGTCCATACCGCGGACTTTGCTTACTTTATCATAATCAATCTCAGGGAAAATAAGTTGCTCTTTAACACCTAATGTATAGTTTCCACGACCATCGAATGATTTCTTAGAAACACCACGGAAATCACGTACACGTGGTAAAGAAACTGATACTAATTTATCGAAGAACTCATACATTTGCTCGCCGCGTAAAGTTACTTTCGCACCGATTGGCATACCTTCACGAAGACGGAAACCAGCGATTGATTTTTTAGCACGAGTTACAACAGGTTTTTGACCTGCGATTTGTGTTAATTCTTCTACTGCGTTGTCTAAAGCTTTTGAGTTAGATACCGCGTCACCAACACCAGTGTTGATTACGATCTTTTCGATTTTTGGTACCTGCATTACAGATTTATAGTTAAACTTGCTCATTAGAGCAGGAGTAATTTCCTTTTGGAACTTCTCTTTAAGGCGATTCAATGAAGTGACCTCCTTTCTTAAGAAAATTATTTATCTAATAATTCACCAGATTTTTTTGCAATACGAACTTTTTTACCATCTTCTACCTTGAAGCCTACGCGAGTAGGTTCACCTGTTTTCGGATCTAAAATCATAACGTTAGAAACGTGAATAGGTGCCTCTTTAGTAATAATTCCACCTTGTGGATTTAATTGAGATGGCTTAGAGTGCTTCTTAACGATGTTAACACCCTCAACGATAACACGGTTTTGCTTTGGGAAAGCCACAAGGATAACGCCTTGTTTTCCTTTGTCTTTACCAGTGATTACCTGTACTTTATCACCTTTTTTTACATGCATCTTAATTCTGCACCTCCTTAGCAAGGCAATACCTTAAATTATAGAACTTCTGGAGCTAAAGAAACGATCTTCATGAAGTTGCTATCACGTAATTCACGAGCTACTGGTCCGAAGATACGAGTACCACGTGGGCTCTTATCGTCTTTAATGATAACCGCTGCGTTTTCATCAAATTTGATGTAAGAACCATCCGGACGACGAGCACCGCTCTTCGTACGTACTACTACTGCTTTAACAACGTCACCTTTTTTAACAACGCCACCTGGTGTTGCTTGTTTTACCGTAGCAACGATAATGTCACCAATGTTAGCATATTTACGACCAGAGCCGCCTAATACTTTAATTGTTAAAAGTTCACGTGCACCAGAGTTGTCAGCAACTTTCAAACGAGATTCTTGTTGGATCATGTTATGAAACCTCCCTTCGGACTAAAAATTCCGATTCGTCTATTTAGATAATAACCGCTTCTTCAACGATTTCAACTAAACGGAAACGCTTAGTAGCAGAAAGCGGGCGAGTTTCCATGATTTTTACGATATCGCCAAGTTTCGCTTGGTTTTGCTCATCATGGGCTTTGTACTTCTTAGAATACTTAACACGTTTTCCGTACAAGGAATGAGTTTTGTAAGTTTCAACTAAAACTGTAATCGTTTTGTCCATTTTGTCAGACACTACACGACCAGTATAAACTTTGCGTTGGTTACGTTCGCTCACTATGCAAACCTCCCCTCAATTTATCGATTAATTCCGATCTCTCTTTCACGAACTACAGTTTTCATACGAGCAATTGCCTTACGCACTTCACGAATGCGAGTTGGATTCTCTAATTGTCCTGTAGCAAGTTGGAAGCGAAGATTAAACAACTCTTCCTTTAAAGCTTTAACTTTTGTTTCGATTTCGGCAGTGGTTAATTCACGAATATCATTAGTTTTCATTAGATTCACCACCATTTTCTTCACGTTTTACGAATTTACATTTCACAGGTAACTTGTGAGCTGCAAGACGTAATGCTTCGCGTGCTACCTCTTCAGATACACCCGCGATTTCGAACATAATTTTCCCAGGTTTTACTACTGCTACCCAGCCTTCTGGTGCCCCTTTACCGGAACCCATACGTACTTCTAGAGGTTTTGCAGTGTAAGGTTTAGAAGGGAAAATTTTAATCCATACTTTACCGCCACGTTTCATGTAACGAGTCATTGCACGACGAGCAGCTTCGATTTGACGGTTTGTAATCCATGAAGCAGCTTGTGCTTGTAAACCGAATTCACCGAAAGCTACTTCAGTTCCACCTTTAGCACGACCACGCATTTTACCACGATGCTCTCTACGATATTTTACGCGTTTTGGCATTAACATATTATTTTCCTCCTTCCTCAGAAGCTTTCTTTTTTGTAGGAAGGACTTCTCCACGGTAGATCCATACTTTTACGCCTAATTTACCGTATGTTGTATCAGCTTCAACTGCTGCATAGTCAATATCAGCGCGAAGTGTATGAAGTGGAACAGTTCCTTCACTGTAAGATTCTGCACGAGCGATATCAGCTCCGCCAAGACGACCAGAAACCTGTGTTTTAATACCTTTAGCACCTGCACGCATAGCACGTTGAATAACTTGCTTTTGTGCACGACGGAATGATACACGGTTTTCTAATTGACGAGCGATGTTTTCGCCTACTAATTTAGCGTTAAGATCAGCTCTCTTAACTTCTAAAATGTTGATGTGTACACGCTTGCCTGTTAATTGGTTAAGAGCTTTACGAAGTGCTTCAACTTCAGTACCACCTTTACCAATTACCATACCAGGTTTTGCAGTGTGAATTGTAACATTTACACGATTTGCTGCACGTTCGATTTCTACTTTAGCAACAGCAGAATCTTTTAAGCGTACATTAATGTACTCACGGATTTTGATGTCTTCATGTAATAATGTAGCGTAATCTTTCTCAGCGAACCAACGAGATTCCCAGTCACGGATAACGCCGACACGAAGACCAATTGGATTAACCTTTTGACCCATCGATTATCCCTCCTTCTTTTCTGATACCACAACTGTGATGTGGCTTGTGCGTTTGTTAATTTGGCTTGCACGACCCATTGCACGTGGACGGAAACGTTTTAACGTTGGACCTTCGTCAACGAAAACTTTCTCAACAACTAGGTTGTTAATGTCCATTTCATAATTGTGCTCTGCATTTGCGATTGCAGATTTTAAAACTTTTTCTACAACTGGAGAAGCAGTTTTTGGTGTGTGGTTAAGGATAGCAATCGCTTCACCCACTTGCTTACCTCGGATTAAGTCTACAACTAAACGAACTTTACGAGGAGCAATACGAACTGTTCTCGCTACTGCTTTAGCTTGCATTGAAGTGCCTCCTCTCATTATCTTCTAGTTTTCTTATCGTCAGCATCATGACCTTTATACGTACGAGTTGGTGCGAATTCACCTAACTTGTGGCCTACCATGTCTTCAGTAACATATACAGGTACATGTTTACGACCGTCATATACAGCGATTGTGTGACCGATGAACTGAGGGAAGATCGTTGAACGACGAGACCAAGTTTTAACAACTTGCTTTTGCTCAGTTTCATTTAGCTTTGCAATTTTACTCATTAAATGATCATCGACAAATGGTCCTTTTTTCAAGCTACGAGCCATTTTGGTGCCTCCCTTCGTGATTGCCGTACGGTTCTTAAAGTGAACCGTACTACAATCCCATTATTTTTTACGACGACGAACGATGAATTTGTCAGACGCTTTGTTTTTCTTACGAGTTTTGAATCCAAGAGTTGGTTTACCCCATGGAGACATTGGAGACTTACGTCCGATTGGTGAACGTCCTTCACCACCACCGTGTGGGTGATCAACTGGGTTCATTACAGAACCACGAACAGTTGGGCGCTTACCTAACCAGCGAGAGCGACCAGCTTTACCGATCTTGATAAGTTCGTGTGACTCGTTACCAACTTGACCTACAGTTGCACGACAAGCAGATAATACAAGACGCACTTCACCAGAAGTTAAACGTACAAGAACGTATTTACCTTCTTTACCAAGTACTTGTGCAGATGTACCAGCAGAACGAACTAATTGTCCACCACGACCTGGTTTAAGCTCGATGTTATGAACAACAGTACCTACTGGAATGTTGATTAATGGTAATGCGTTACCGATTTTAATGTCAGCTTCAGCGCCAGACATAATTTCCATACCTACTTCTAAGTTCTTAGGAGCAAGAATGTAACGTTTTTCACCGTCAACGTAGTTAATTAATGCGATATTCGCAGAGCGGTTTGGATCGTATTCGATCGTAGCAACGCGTCCTGGAATTCCATCTTTGTTACGTTTGAAGTCGATGATACGGTATTGACGCTTATGTCCGCCACCTTGATGACGTACAGTGATTTTACCTTGGTTATTACGACCAGCCTTTTTGCTTAAAGGAGCAAGTAAAGACTTTTCGGGTCTGTCAGTCGTGATTTCAGCGAAATCATTCGTAGTCATGTTACGACGACCGTTAGTAGTTGGATTATACTTTTTAATTCCCATCTCAATTTCCCTCCTTCTTTAGTAAGAATTAAACGCCTTGGAAGATTTCGATTTCTTTGCTGTCAGCAGTTAGCTTAACGATTGCTTTACGACGACGGCTAGTAAAACCAGCGTGACGACCAACGCGTTTTGCTTTCGGCTTGTAGTTCATGATGTTCACTTTTTCTACTTTAACACCAAAGATCGCTTCTAGAGCATCTTTAACTTCTGTTTTATTAGATTTAACGTCCACATCGAACGTGTATTTTTTTTCAGCCATCATTTCCATAGAACGTTCAGTGATAACTGGGCGCTTAATGATATCACGAGGATCTCTCATTATGCAAGCACCTCCTCTACTTTTTCCACTGCCGCTTTTGTCATGATTAGCTTATCATGATGAAGCACGTCTAAAACGTTTACGCCATCAGCAGTGATTACTGTTACTCCAGGGATATTGCGAGCGGATAACTCTACAGATTCGTTTGCATCAGCAGTTACGATAAGAGCTTTCTTCTCAACAGTTAATCCTTTAAGTACTGCTAGCATATCTTTTGTTTTTGGTGCATTTAACACTAGGTCTTCAAGAACTACAATGTTGTTCTCAACTACTTTAGTAGCTAATGCAGATTTGATTGCTAAACGACGAACTTTCTTAGGAAGTTTGTACGCATAGCTTCTTGGTGTAGGTCCGAATACCGTACCACCACCACGCCATTGAGGAGAGCGGATAGACCCTTGACGAGCACGTCCAGTTCCTTTTTGACGCCATGGTTTACGACCACCACCGCGAACTTCAGAGCGAGTTTTTACTTTGTGTGTACCTTGACGTAAAGATGCACGTTGCATCATTACAGCTTCGAAAAGTACAGCTTCATTTGGTTCGATACCGAAAATAGCTTCAGCTAATTCGATTTCACCAACCTGTGAACCAGTTTGGTTATATACAGTAACTTTTGGCATTGGAATTCCTCCTTCCTATTGTGAATTATTTGCTAACCTTCACAGCGCCTTGAACAACTACAAGAGATTTCTTAGCACCTGGAACGTTACCTTTTACTAGTAATAAGTTGCGCTCAGTGTCAACTTGAACGATTTCTAAGTTTTGGATAGTAACTTGGTCTCCACCCATACGTCCAGCAAGTTTTTTGCCTTTGAATACACGGTTCGGAGCAACTGGGCCCATTGAACCTGGACGACGGTGATAGCGAGAACCATGAGACATAGGTCCGCGAGATTGTCCGTGGCGTTTGATAACACCTTGGAAACCTTTACCTT
The DNA here is from genome assembly GCF_031983925.1 of Bacillus sp. (in: firmicutes). Lineage (NCBI taxonomy): Bacteria > Bacillati > Bacillota > Bacilli > Caryophanales > Bacillaceae > Bacillus > Bacillus sp. (in: firmicutes). Next base: position 23,784 of record NZ_DALYZR010000018.1, read on the forward strand.
TAGAAATTCCTGTTACATCAACGATTTCACCTGTAGCGAATACGTCAACTTTTACCTCTTGACCAACCTCTAATCCGTCCACGTCTGCATCGCGGATTTCGCGAATGAAGCGCTTAGGAGTTGTAGATGCTTTAGCAGTGTGGCCTTGTTCAGGTTTGTTAGTTAACTTTTCACGCTTATCTTCAAATCCTAACTGAATTGCGTTGTAGCCATCAGTTTCAGTTGTTTTCTTTTGAAGAACAACGTTTGGATTAGCAGCGATAACTGTTACTGGGATTAACTCACCGTTCTCAGCAAATACTTGAGTCATACCGATCTTTCTTCCTAAGATTCCTTTGGTCATGAGTTACACCTCCTACATTTTTAAGTTATATAAATTATAGTTTGATTTCGATATCTACACCAGATGGTAAGTCTAAACGCATTAATGAATCTACTGTTTGTGGAGTAGGGCTCACGATGTCGATTAGACGTTTGTGCGTGCGCATTTCGAATTGCTCACGAGAATCTTTGTACTTATGAACAGCACGAAGAATTGTGTAAACAGTTTTTTCAGTTGGTAATGGGATCGGACCAGAAACTGTTGCCCCAGAACGCTTAGCTGTTTCTACAATTTTCTCAGCTGACTGATCAAGAATACGGTGATCGTAAGCTTTTAAACGGATACGAATTTTTTCTTTTGCCATTATTTTCCCTCCTTCGTTCGCCTATTTCTAAAATAGACCTTCTCCATGGAAATTTCCTCACACCATGCCATGGCAAAGCGGCCGGGTGTGTCAGCAACCTTCCACTTCATCGCAGTCAAAGACCAACATTGTCTATTATACAATGTTATTCGTCTAGATGCAAGCATCTTTTTGTTTGCATCTGCTTTTCTCTACTTTTGCTATTATACATGGCACTTTAAAGAATTTCAAGTTTTCATCTAGCAGAATTCATTTTACAGTTTCTGGATTTCAGTTTTGATGATTTTACATTACTATAGAAGAAACTCGTCAAAATATGAAACAATCATTTTGTTCATTATATAAATGCAAACAAAAACCCCAAGGGAAAATCCCTCGGGGTTTTTTATATCAGTTAAGATTACTCAACGATAGTAGCAACTACGCCGTAACCTACTGTACGTCCACCTTCACGAATAGAGAATTTAGTTCCCTCTTCGATAGCGATTGGAGCGATAAGTTCGATAGTCATTTCTACGTTGTCACCAGGCATTACCATTTCAGTACCTTCTGGTAATTGGATGATACCAGTTACGTCAGTTGTACGGAAGTAGAACTGTGGACGGTAGTTAGCGAAGAATGGAGTGTGACGTCCACCTTCTTCTTTAGATAATACGAAAACTTCAGCTTTGAATTTAGCGTGAGCTTTTACAGAACCGCTTTTTGCAAGTACTTGTCCACGTTGGATGTCTTCACGAGCAACCCCACGAAGTAAAGCACCGATGTTGTCACCAGCTTGAGCTTGGTCAAGAAGTTTACGGAACATTTCTACACCAGTTACAGTTGTAGAAGCATTTTCTTCAGCAAGACCGATGATTTCTACAACGTCACCAACTTTAACGATACCGCGCTCAACACGACCAGTAGCAACTGTACCACGACCTGTGATAGAGAATACATCCTCTACAGGCATTAAGAATGGTTTGTCAGTTTCACGTTCTGGAGTTGGGATGTAAGCATCAACTTCAGCCATTAATTCAATGATTTTTGCTTCCCAATCAGCTTCTCCTTGAAGAGCTTTAAGAGCAGAACCTTTGATTACAGGAATGTCGTCGCCTGGGAATCCGTATTCAGATAATAGGTCGCGAACTTCCATTTCTACTAATTCTAATAATTCTTCGTCGTCTACCATGTCGCATTTGTTTAAGAATACAACGATGTAAGGTACACCTACTTGACGAGAAAGAAGGATGTGCTCACGAGTTTGAGGCATTGGGCCATCAGCAGCAGATACTACTAAGATACCGCCGTCCATTTGAGCAGCACCAGTGATCATGTTTTTAACATAGTCAGCGTGACCTGGGCAGTCAACGTGTGCATAGTGACGAGTTTCAGTTTCGTACTCAACGTGTGCAGTTGAGATTGTGATACCGCGCTCTCTTTCTTCTGGAGCAGCATCGATTTGATCGTATCCGCGTGCTTCAGCACCACCAGCTTTTGCAAGAACTGTAGTGATCGCAGCAGTTAATGTAGTTTTACCATGGTCAACGTGGCCGATTGTACCGATGTTAACATGGGGTTTAGAACGTTCGAATTTAGCTTTAGCCATTCTAAATTCCTCCTTAGTTTATATAGGTTATTTTATATTTAGTCTAGAAAGCGAAACTTGCGTCCCACTTTCTAAGCTTACATAAGTAGTTATACTTGAACAATCGATAAAAATCAATTATTCACCTTTATTTTTTTTGATAATTTCTTCAGAAACAGACTTTGGTACTTCTTCATAGTGGTCAAACACCATAGAGAATGTTCCGCGTCCTTGAGTGTTAGAACGTAATGACGTTGCATAACCGAACATTTCAGAAAGTGGAACCATAGCGCGAACAACTTGAGCGTTACCGCGAGCTTCCATACCTTCTACACGTCCACGACGAGATGTTACGTCACCCATAATGTCACCCATGTACTCTTCAGGAATTACAACTTCAACTTTCATCATTGGCTCAAGGATTACTGGGTTACATTTAGAAACCGCAGCTTTAAGTGCCATAGATGCAGCGATTTTGAACGCCATCTCAGATGAATCGACATCATGGTAAGATCCGTCAACTAATGCAGCTTTAATGTCTACTACTGGATATCCAGCAAGTACACCATTTTTAAGTGCATCTTCAAGACCTGCGCCTACAGCTGGGATGTATTCACGTGGAACAACACCACCGACGATCTTGTTTTCGAATTCGAATCCTTTACCTTCTTCGTTAGGTTCAAACTCAATCCAAACGTGTCCGAATTGTCCACGTCCACCAGATTGACGAGCGAACTTACCTTCAACTTTCGCAGCAGAGCGGAAAGTCTCACGGTATGCTACCTGAGGAGCACCAACGTTTGCTTCAACTTTGAACTCACGGCGCATACGGTCAACGATGATATCAAGGTGAAGTTCACCCATACCAGCGATGATTGTTTGGCCAGTTTCTTGGTCAGTGTGAGCACGGAATGTTGGATCTTCTTCAGAAAGCTTAGCTAATGCTGTACCCATTTTATCTTGGTCAGCTTTAGATTTTGGTTCGATAGCTACAGAGATAACTGGCTCTGGGAATTCCATAGACTCAAGGATAACAAGGCTCTTCTCGTCACAAAGAGTATCACCAGTAGTAGTATCTTTTAAACCTACAGCAGCAGCGATGTCACCAGCGTAAACTGTTGAGATCTCTTCACGGCTGTTAGCGTGCATTTGTAGGATACGACCTACACGCTCACGCTTACCTTTAGTTGAGTTTTTCACGTATGATCCAGAGTTTAACACACCAGAGTACACACGGAAGAACGTTAACTTACCAACATAAGGGTCAGTCATGATTTTGAATGCTAATGCTGAGAAAGGCTCTTCATCGCTAGACTTACGTTCTACTTCTTCATCTGTATCAGGAACGATACCTTTAATAGCAGGTACGTCTAATGGAGATGGTAGGTAGTCGATAACTGCGTCTAACAGAATTTGAACACCTTTGTTTTTGAATGCAGAACCACAGATTACTGGGAAGAATTCTACAGAAGTTGTAGCCTTACGGATACCAGCTTTAAGCTCTTCTACAGTGATTTCTTCACCTTCTAGGTACTTCATCATCATTTCTTCATCTAGCTCAGCTACCGCTTCGATAAGTTTTCCACGGTATTCTTCAGCTAGTTCTTTGTGCTCTTCAGGAATCTCAACACGTTGAATGTCTGTTCCTAAATCGTTACCGTACATGTAAGCACATTCTTCAACAAGGTCAATGATACCATTGAACTCATCTTCAGCACCGATTGGTAACTGAATTGGATGTGCGTTTGCTTGTAAACGATCGTGGATTGTTCCTACAGAGTATAAGAAGTCCGCACCAATCTTATCCATTTTGTTAACGAATACGATACGAGGTACGCCATAAGTAGTAGCCTGACGCCAAACAGTTTCTGTTTGTGGTTCAACACCAGATTGTGCATCAAGTACTGCTACCGCGCCATCAAGTACGCGTAAAGAACGTTCTACTTCTACTGTGAAGTCTACGTGACCTGGAGTGTCAATGATGTTTACACGGTGACCTTTCCATTGTGCTGTAGTTGCAGCAGAAGTAATTGTGATACCACGCTCTTGCTCTTGCTCCATCCAGTCCATCTGAGATGCACCTTCGTGAGTTTCACCGATTTTATGAATACGTCCTGTGTAGTACAGAATACGCTCAGTAGCTGTTGTTTTACCAGCATCGATGTGAGCCATGATACCAATATTACGAGTGTTTTCTAAAGAGAACTCTCTTCCCATTTGGTGTCTTGCTCCTTCCATATATGGATTGGATTTTTTATTTTAAGTAGCAAAAAAGCCACTTTATATTGTTACATATGTCAGTATGTCCAGTACTCTCATTATGTAAAACGAGCGCCATTGAAAGGGAGAGGCATTCTCCCTCTCCACACTTCCATAAGCGACAAATAAAGCGGTCTATGCTTACATTTATTTTACGTTGTATCCTACCAACGGTAATGAGCAAATGCTTTGTTAGCTTCTGCCATTTTATGAGTGTCTTCACGTTTCTTAACAGATGCACCAGCGTTGTTAGCTGCATCTAAGATTTCGTTAGCAAGACGCTCTTCCATAGTTTTTTCACCACGAAGACGAGCGTAGTTTACTAACCAACGAAGACCTAAAGTTGTACGGCGTTCTGGACGAACCTCAACTGGAACTTGGTAGTTAGCACCACCAACACGACGAGCGCGTACTTCAAGAACAGGCATAATGTTCTTAAGAGCTTGCTCGAATACTTCCATTGGCTCTTTACCAGTACGTTCGCTTACGATATCGAACGCATTATAAAGAATTGTTTGAGATTTACCTTTTTTACCGTCAACCATCATTTTGTTGATAAGGCGTGTTACTAGCTTTGAATTGTACATTGGATCTGGTAACACGTCACGTTTTGCAACAGGTCCTTTACGAGGCATATTGAGTTCCTCCTTTCATTAAAAAGTTATTATTTCTTAGCCGCTTTTGGCTTTTTAGTACCGTATTTAGAACGGCCTTGCATACGCTTGTCAACACCAGCTGTATCAAGCGCACCACGAACGATGTGGTAACGTACCCCTGGTAAGTCTTTTACACGACCACCGCGAATTAATACTACGCTGTGCTCTTGTAAGTTGTGACCGATACCTGGGATGTATGCTGTTACCTCAATACCATTTGTTAAACGAACACGAGCATATTTACGTAACGCTGAGTTTGGTTTCTTTGGAGTCATTGTACCAACACGAGTACATACACCACGTTTTTGAGGTGCAGAGATATCAGTTGATTTTTTCTTTAAAGAGTTAAAACCTTTGTTTAACGCAGGTGATTTAGATTTCCATACTTTATCAGTACGACCATTTCTCACTAATTGGTTAATAGTAGGCATTTGATTATCCTCCCTTCGCATGTTTGTATGACCACATATCCAGGTGGTTCATTATTAGTTGAAAACAAAGTTTTTGCAAGGGAGAGCAAATGCTCTCTCCTCACAAAAACAGTTTTAACTTATTATTCCTATTGCTGAAGCTCCCACTTGAATCCCCGCAACTTTTCCAAGTTTACGAACTGATTCAACTTTTGTTATGGGTATGTTATGTTGCAATGCAGTACGAATGATAACATGGGTTAACCGCATATCAGCATCTTCTGCAATGACAACTTCTTTAACTATACCATTTTTGATTGCTTCCAATGTGCGTTTATGACCAACGACCACATTTTCAGCATTTGACACTTTTTGATAAGACATATAAATATCCTCCAAAGCATCGTTCAGGAGCAACCTTGCTTATAGTAACATTTTGACTCATACAATGTCAACTAGGATTAACTGTTTTTATACAAAATTTACGACGGAAAATTTTACTGTTCCACATAAACTTCATCGTTTTCTACATTCATGTCATCTTGTGTTGTTTTAACAAGATCCACTTTGCGATAACGATTCATACCTGTTCCAGCAGGAACAAGTTTACCGATAATAACATTTTCTTTCAATCCTAGAAGCTCATCACGTTTACCCTTAATTGCTGCATCAGTTAAGACACGAGTTGTTTCTTGGAACGATGCTGCAGATAAGAATGAATCTGTTTCAAGTGAAGCTTTTGTAATACCAAGTAGAACAGGTCTAGCTGTTGCTGGTTGTTTACCTTGTAGTAACACCTTCGCATTTGCATCAGTAAACTGATGGATATCTAGTAATGTTCCTGGTAATACATCTGTTTCACCTGCATCACTTACACGAACTTTACGTAACATTTGGCGTACCATTACTTCTACGTGTTTGTCACCAATTTCTACCCCTTGCATACGGTATACTTTTTGAACTTCACGTAATAAGTATTCTTGAACTGCCGTAATGTCCGTTACTTTTAGTAATTCTTTCGGATCAATAGAACCTTCTGTTAACTCTTTACCGTGGCTAATTTGCTGTCCTGGAATTACTTTCAGACGAGCACCGTAAGGAATAGCATACGTACGAGTTTCAACTTCACCCTGTACAACTACTTCTTGGCGATCTTTAACATCGTTGATCGCTGCGATAACACCGTCGATTTCACTGATAACTGCCTGACCTTTCGGATTACGAGCTTCGAAGATCTCTTGGATACGAGGTAAACCTTGAGTGATATCATCTCCGGCAACCCCACCTGTATGGAACGTACGCATCGTTAACTGTGTACCTGGCTCACCGATAGATTGAGCTGCGATAATACCTACCGCTTCCCCTACCTCTACGTCTGTTCCAGTTGCTAAGTTACGACCGTAACACTTCTTACATACACCGTGGCGAGTGTTACACGTGAACGCTGAACGAATGTTTACAGTTTCAACACCCGAATTTTCAACGATATGAGCGATATCTTCAGTAATTAATTGATTTTCAGCAACTAATACTTCACCTGTTTCAGGATGTTTTACAGTTTTTCTTGCAAAACGTCCAACAAGACGATCATATAATGACTCGATAACTTCATTACCCTCTTTAATCGCACCAATTAATAAACCGCGATCTGTTCCACAATCATCTTCACGAACGATTACATCTTGTGCAACGTCAACAAGACGACGTGTTAAGTAACCAGAATCGGCAGTTTTCAGTGCTGTATCGGCAAGACCTTTACGCGCACCATGCGTAGAGATGAAGTACTCAAGTACTGTTAAACCTTCACGGAAACTTGATTTGATTGGAAGTTCGATGATACGACCAGATGGATTGGCCATCAGACCACGCATACCAGCAAGCTGAGTAAAGTTCGATGCGTTACCACGGGCACCGGAATCACTCATCATGAAGATTGGGTTGCGTTTATTCAAGGATTTCATCAGTTTTCCTTGGATAACATCTTTTGCATTACTCCAAATAGAGATAACGCGATCGTAACGTTCTTCTTCCGTGATTAAACCGCGACGGAATTGTTTAATTACATTATCTACTTTTGCTTGTGCTTCGTGGAGAATTTCATCTTTTTCACCTAATACAAGAATGTCAGATACCCCAACTGTAATACCAGCTTTTGTAGAGTACTTGAATCCTAAGTTTTTCATACGGTCAAGCATGCGAGACGTTTCTGTAATTTTGAAACGTTTAAACACTTCCGCAATGATGTTACCAAGGATTTTCTTGCTGAATGGCGCCACTTCTTCGCGACTAGCAATAATCTCTTTAATGTTCGCACCTTTTTCAACGAAATATTTCGCTGGTGTTTCTTTTTCAAGGTTTGAATTTGTTGGTTCATTAATATAAGGGAACGACTCTGGTAAGATTTCGTTAAATATTAATTTACCAACTGTTGTTAATAGAAGCATACTCTTTTGTTCTTCAGTAAATGTTGCGTTGTTTACTGCGCTTGCAGCTACTGCAACACGTGTATGAAGATGTACATATCCATTTTGGTATGCAAGTAATGCCTCGTTCGCATCTTTGAAGACCATACCTTCACCGATTGCACCTTCACGCTCAAGTGTTAAGTAGTAGTTACCTAATACCATATCCTGAGATGGAGTAACAACTGGTTTACCGTCTTTCGGGTTCAAGATGTTTTGTGCCGCTAACATAAGAAGACGAGCTTCTGCTTGTGCTTCTGATGATAAAGGTACGTGAACGGCCATTTGGTCACCGTCAAAGTCCGCGTTGTATGCAGTACATACAAGTGGGTGAAGACGGATTGCGCGACCTTCTACTAATGTAGGTTCAAACGCCTGAATACCAAGACGGTGAAGTGTTGGTGCGCGGTTTAGAAGTACTGGATGTTCTTTAATCACAGATTCTAAAACGTCCCAAACTTCAGGTTGTACACGCTCGATTTTACGTTTCGCACTCTTAATGTTGTGTGCTAATCCTTTTTCAACTAACTCTTTCATTACGAAAGGTTTGAACAGTTCAAGCGCCATCTCTTTTGGTAATCCACATTGGTACATCTTTAAGTTCGGTCCTACAACGATTACAGAACGACCAGAGTAGTCAACACGTTTACCTAATAAGTTTTGACGGAAGCGTCCTTGTTTACCTTTAAGCATGTGAGATAGTGATTTTAATGGACGGTTACCTGGTCCAGTAACTGGACGGCCACGACGACCATTATCGATTAATGCGTCTACAGCTTCTTGTAACATACGTTTTTCGTTCTGAACGATAATGCTTGGTGCACCTAAGTCCAATAGACGTTTTAAACGGTTGTTACGGTTAATTACACGACGGTATAAGTCGTTTAAGTCAGAAGTAGCAAAACGTCCACCATCTAACTGTACCATTGGGCGTAGTTCTGGTGGGATTACTGGTAGAACATCTAAGATCATCCAAGATGGCTCATTTCCAGAGTTACGGAATGCTTCTAATACTTCTAGACGTTTAATAGCACGAGTACGGCGTTGTCCTTGTGCTGTTTTTAATTCTTCTTTTAAGAAGTCTACTTCTTTATCTAAATCGATGTCTTGTAATAGCTTTTTAATCGCTTCTGCACCCATAGCAGCTTGGAATGTGCTACCATATCGATCACGATATGCACGGTATTCTTTTTCAGAAAGTAATTGCTTCTTATCAAGTGGTGTATCTCCACTTTCTGTTACAACATAAGAAGCGAAATAAATTACTTCTTCAAGCGCGCGAGGGGACATGTCTAAGACAAGTCCCATGCGGCTCGGGATACCTTTGAAATACCAAATATGAGATACAGGAGCAGCTAATTCGATATGACCCATACGTTCACGACGCACTTTCGCACGCGTTACTTCAACGCCACATCGATCACAAACTACACCTTTATAACGTACACGTTTGTATTTTCCGCAATGACATTCCCAGTCCTTTTGTGGTCCGAAAATACGCTCACAGAACAAGCCATCTTTTTCAGGCTTTAACGTACGATAGTTAATTGTTTCTGGTTTCTTAACTTCACCGTATGACCAAGAACGAATCTTGTCAGGTGAAGCAAGTCCAATCTTCATATATTCAAAGTTATTTACATCTATCAAGGGGCCTACCTCCCTTTTAGTCTACAGGTTATCCCAATTATTCCTTAGTTGTCTCAACTTCGACATTCAATTTGTCTGCTGATTGATGATCATCGTCATCTTCCGTATCACGCATTTCAATTTCTGTATCGTCGCTAGACATCATTTTAACGTCCATACCTAAACTTTGCAGCTCTTTAATCAATACTTTGAATGATTCAGGAACGCCTGGTTCTGGAACATTTTCGCCTTTAACAATTGCTTCATACGTCTTAACACGTCCAACAACATCATCAGACTTCACTGTTAAGATTTCTTGAAGAGTATAAGCAGCACCATAAGCTTCAAGTGCCCAAACCTCCATCTCACCGAAACGCTGTCCACCGAACTGAGCTTTACCTCCAAGAGGCTGCTGCGTTACAAGTGAGTATGGTCCAGTAGAACGAGCATGAAGTTTATCGTCAACCATGTGCGCAAGTTTGATCATATACATGACACCAACAGATACACGGTTATCGAATGGTTCACCAGTACGTCCGTCATACAGGATTGTTTTCGCGTCATTTGCCATACCAGCTTCTTCAATTGTGCCCCAAACATCTTCCTCACGAGCACCATCGAATACTGGTGTTGCAATGTGAATGCCAAGGTATCTTGCTGCCATACCAAGATGAAGCTCTAATACCTGACCGATATTCATACGAGATGGTACCCCTAATGGGTTTAACATGATATCGATTGGCGTACCGTCTGGTAAGTAAGGCATATCTTCTTCTGGTAAAATACGAGAGATAACACCTTTGTTACCGTGACGTCCGGCCATCTTGTCACCTTCAGAAATTTTACGTTTTTGAACGATATATGCACGCACAAGTTGATTCACGCCTGGTGGCAATTCGTCGCCATCTTCACGGTTGAATACTTTTACGTCTAAGATAATACCGCCACCACCGTGTGGTACACGTAGTGATGTATCACGTACTTCACGCGCTTTTTCTCCAAAGATAGCATGTAATAGACGTTCTTCAGCTGTTAATTCTGTTACACCTTTAGGTGTTACTTTACCAACAAGTAAATCTCCATCTTTTACTTCCGCACCAACGCGAATGATACCGCGCTCGTCAAGGTTGCGTAATGCATCTTCCCCAACGTTTGGAATGTCACGTGTAATTTCTTCTGGTCCAAGCTTCGTATCACGAGCTTCTGACTCATATTCTTCAATATGAATAGAAGTGTACACATCATCTTTTACAAGGCGCTCACTCATAATGATCGCATCCTCGTAGTTATAACCGTCCCAAGTCATGAAACCAACAAGCACGTTACGTCCAAGTGCTAGTTCACCTAATTCCATAGAAGGACCATCCGCAAGGATTTCACCTTTTACAACTTCATTTCCAACACTTACGATTGGACGTTGGTTGTAGCAAGTTCCTTGGTTAGAACGAATGAATTTTTGCATTTTGTAGCGATCTAAGTCGCCTTTTACTGTTTGACCGTCAACTTCTACATAGCGACGTACCCAAACTTCACGTGCTTCTACTCGTTCAACAATACCAGGGTGTTTACAGATTACTGCAGCACCTGAGTCTTTTGCTGATACGTACTCCATACCTGTACCTACAATCGGAGATTCCGGATTCATTAACGGAACCGCCTGACGTTGCATGTTCGCTCCCATAAGTGCGCGGTTAGAGTCATCGTTTTCTAAGAACGGAATACAAGCTGTCGCTGCCGACACTACTTGTTTTGGTGATACATCCATGTAGTCGATGCGTTCTTTATTTGTGACAATGTTTTCACCACGGAAACGAGCTACGATATCTTCATCAAGGAATTCTCCTTCTTCAGATAATTTCATATTCGCTTGGGCTACAACATAATTATCTTCTTCATCTGCTGTTAAATAATCAACATGCCCTGTTACAAGACCAGTTTCTGGGTCAACACGACGGTATGGTGTTTCAATGAAACCAAACTCATTTACTTTCGCGAACGAAGATAATGAGTTAATCAAACCGATGTTTGGTCCCTCTGGTGTTTCAATCGGACACATACGACCATAGTGAGAGTAGTGAACGTCACGTACTTCAAAGCCTGCGCGCTCACGCGTTAAACCACCAGGTCCTAATGCAGATAATCTTCGTTTGTGAGTTAACTCTGCTAACGGATTTGTTTGGTCCATGAACTGAGATAACTGAGAACTTCCGAAGAACTCTTTAATAGATGCAATAACAGGACGAATATTAATTAATGCCTGTGGTGTAATTGCATTTGTATCTTGGATCGACATTCTCTCACGAACAACACGTTCCATACGAGAAAGACCGATACGGAATTGATTTTGTAATAGTTCTCCAACAGAACGCAGACGACGGTTTCCTAAGTGGTCGATATCATCTGTATCCCCTACTTTATATAGTAGGTTGAAGAAGTAACTGATAGAAGCAAGGATATCACCTGGTGTGATGTGTTTTACATCGCGAGTAATATTTGCATTACCAATTACGTTAATTACGCGCTCGCCTTCTGACTCAGGAGCATAAATCTTAATAGATTGCAGCTCAACATCGCCTTCTACCACTCCACCCATTGGTTTCGCTGTTTTGAATCCAATGTTTTTCTCTAAGTAAGGTAAAATGCGATCAAGTGTACGACGATCTAAGATTGTTCCTTCTGCCGCTAAAATTTCACCAGTTTCTGGATCCACTAATGTTTCAGCTAAACGTTGATTAAACAATCTGTTTTTAATGTGTAACTTTTTGTTGATCTTGTAGCGACCTACATTTGCTAAATCGTAGCGCTTTGGATCAAAGAAACGAGACACAAGTAAGCTCTTAGCATTTTCTACTGTTGGTGGTTCACCAGGACGTAGGCGCTCATAAATTTCAAGCAATGCTTTTTCTGTGCTATCTGTGTTGTCTTTTTCTAATGTGTTGCTTAAGTATTCGTTATCACCTAAAAGCTCGGTGATTTCTTGATCAGAGCCAAACCCTAATGCGCGTAACAAAACAGTTACAGGAAGTTTACGCGTACGGTCAATACGCACATATACAACATCCTTAGCATCTGTCTCATACTCTAACCAAGCTCCGCGGTTTGGAATTACAGTAGCAGTAAAACCACGTTTTCCGTTTTTATCCACTTTGCCACTATAGTATACGCTTGGAGAGCGAACTAACTGGGAAACGATAACACGTTCTGCACCGTTAATTACGAATGTTCCAGTCTCTGTCATGAGTGGGAAATCTCCCATGAACACATCTTGTTCTTTTACTTCACCAGTTTCCTTGTTGATTAGACGCACTTTTACACGAAGTGGTGCTGCATACGTCACATCACGCTCTTTGCATTCGTCTACAGAGTATTTAGGTTCACCTAAGCTGTAGTCGATAAATTCAAGCGATAGATTTCCCGTAAAGTCTTCAATCGGAGAAATGTCTTGGAACATTTCTCGCAAACCCTCATCAAGAAACCACTGATAAGAAGAGGTTTGAATTTCGATAAGATTTGGTAACTCTAATACTTCACTAATACGGGCATAACTTCTTCGTTGGCGGTGGCGTCCGTATTGAACTAGTTGACCTGTCAACTGCTTCACCCCTCAAATCATGAGTATTATAAATGCACAAAAAAATTTGTGCAAAATCACAAATAAATACAACTACTGCTATTTAGCGTAGTCTTTTTTCTCTTAAAGATAAATACGTTGAGTCTTTCTACCTGTTCAAAAAAGAAAAATGGCTTCTATAAGAAAACCATCATTCTGTTTCATAATCTGCTGATTTTACTATCTTTTCCAAGAGAAACAAAAATATACATCTTTCTCAACGCAGAAAATCATATATTGGCATTGTATAATGTTAACATAGCCAAAAATAACCGTCAACGTTTTTTTGATTTTATGATATAATATCCTTTTTTCTTTTCTACAACTTCGACTTCAGAAAACACTTCTTCTAGTTTCTTCAGCGCAGATGGTGCACCTTGTTTCTTTTGAATAACAATCCACAACTCTCCACCTGGAACTAAATGTTCTACAGCTTTTTCTAAAATCTCATGCACGATATCTTTACCTGCACGAATTGGAGGATTAGATAGAATAGCAGCATACATACCATCTACATTTTCATAGACGCTACTTTGAAAAATGTGCACATTTCCAATTCTATTGTTAGCGGCATTTTCTTTTGCAAGCTCAAGTGCCCTTTCATTCACATCCACCATGTGAACTTTACGGTCTTGAAACTCTTTCGCCAACGATAAACCAATTGGTCCATATCCACAACCTACGTCTAATATGTCACCTTTAATATCTGGCACTTGAAACGCTTCAATTAAAAGACGAGAACCAAAGTCCACTTCGTTTTTCGAGAACACCCCACGGTCAGATAAGAAAGTAAATTGAGATCCACGAAGCGTAAATTCCCATCGCTTACGATCACTTTTACTAGAAGGGTCGTTAGAAAAATAATGGTCTGCCATATGGCCACCTCTTTTCTTTACAGTTAAAAAAAAAGCTCGCATGAGAGCGAGCTTTTTTTAAAGCATCAAAAGTTAATTACTTAACTTCTACAGCAGCGCCAACTTCTTCAAGTTTAGCTTTGATTTCTTCAGCTTCTTCTTTAGCAGCAGCTTCTTTGATTACTTTTGGAGTGTTGTCAACTAATTCTTTAGCTTCTTTTAAGCCAAGACCAGTGATTTCACGAACAACTTTGATAACTTTGATTTTTTGTGCACCAGCGCTAGTTAGTTCCACATCAAATTCAGTTTTCTCAGCAGCAGCTTCTCCAGCGCCACCAGCAACAGCTACAGGAGCAGCAGCAGTTACGCCGAATTCTTCCTCGATAGCTTTTACTAAGTCGTTAAGTTCTAATACAGTCATAGATTTAACTGCTTCAATGATTTGTTCTTTAGTCATTGTAAATATCCTCCCTTAAATAGGTTTGTATTGTTTTATCGATAATACGTAATTATCTTTTAAAAAATTAAGCGCCTTGCTCTTCCTTTTGGTCTGCAACTGCTTTAGTAGCAAGTGCAAGGTTACGGATTGGAGCTTGAAGAACGCTAAGAAGCATAGAAAGTAAGCCTTCACGTGATGGAAGAGTAGCGATAGCTTTAACCTCATCAAGTGTTACAAGTTTACCTTCGATTACGCCCGCTTTAATTTCTAAAGCTTCATGATCTTTAGCGAAGTCGTTTAATACTTTCGCAGGAGCAACTACATCCTCGTTACTGAACGCGATTGCGTTTGGTCCTGTTAAGAATTCATTTAACTCAGCCATTTCAGCAGATTCTGCAGCACGACGAGTTAGAGAGTTTTTGTAAACTTTGAACTCAACGCCAGCTTCACGTAATTGCTTACGTAATTCTGTTGCTTCAGAAACTGTTAAACCACGGTAGTCAACAACGATTGTAGATTTACTAGCGCGAAGTTTGTCCGCGATTTCAGTTACAACTTGTTGTTTAGTTTCGATTACTTTGCTCATGTTATTACACCTCCTGTAGATTATATAGAAGATGTACCGAAAGTGCACTAAAAACCTCCATGCCCAACTTGTAGACATGGAGGCATATAGTCACAGAAAAAAATTCCGCTTCGTATATTAACACCTAGGTAGGAAATTAAGTCTATTGACACCTACTGTCTACGGTACACTAATTAAATTCACAACATAAATGATTATATTAAAACTTCTTTATGAAGTCAACTTCCAAAATTTACGCTAATGTAGAAACGTCTACACGTACGCCAGGTCCCATTGTAGAAGCAACTGTTACGTTCTTCATGTAAGTACCTTTTGCAGCAGCTGGCTTAACTTTTTGTAAAGTGTCAGCGATTGTTCTGAAGTTTTCTACTAATTTAGCATCTTCGAAAGATACTTTACCGATTGGAACGTGGATGTTACCAGCTTTATCAACGCGGTATTCAACTTTACCAGCTTTGATTTCGTTAACAGCTTTAGTTACATCGAAAGTAACTGTTCCAGTTTTAGGGTTTGGCATTAAACCTTTAGGTCCTAATACGCGACCAAGTTTACCAACTTCACCCATCATGTCAGGAGTTGCTACTACTACATCGAAATCGAACCAACCTTGTTGGATTTTACCGATGTAATCAGCATCGCCTACGAAGTCAGCTCCAGCAGCTTCAGCTTCTTTAGCTTTTTCACCTTTAGCGAATACTAATACACGTTGTACTTTACCAGTACCGTGTGGAAGAACAACTGCACCACGGATTTGTTGGTCAGCTTTCTTAGGGTCAACACCTAAACGGAATGCAGCTTCTACAGTTGCATCAAATTTAGCTGTGTTTGTTTTCTTTACTAATTCTACTGCTTCTGTTGCAGAGTAAGCAGCTGCACGATCAACAAGCTTTGCAGCTTCTACGTACTTTTTACCTCTTTTAGCCATTTTTATTTCCTCCTCGAATGTGGTTTTAGCGGAATAACCTCCCACGTTTACGCTTATTTTCAGGTATAACCTGAGGATGCGCGCCACCCATTTATTTAAAAACGATAATCATTTACGATAATAAAGGTTGCGAATTGGAATTCCAGACCCGCAACCTTTTTTAAAAAACAAATCGAATTAGTCTTCGATAACGATGCCCATACTGCGTGCAGTACCTTCAACCATACGCATTGCAGCTTCTACGCTAGCAGCGTTTAGGTCAGGCATTTTAGTTTCAGCGATTTCGCGTACTTTATCACGCTTAACAGTTGCCACTTTATTACGGTTTGGTTCACCAGAACCAGACTCAATACCAGCTACTTTCTTAAGAAGAACAGCAGCAGGAGGAGTTTTAGTAATGAAAGTGAATGAACGGTCCTCAAATACCGTAATTTCAACAGGGATGATAAGACCAGCTTGATCTGCTGTACGAGCGTTAAACTCTTTACAGAAGCCCATGATGTTAACACCTGCTTGTCCTAATGCTGGACCAACTGGTGGAGCTGGGTTAGCTTTACCTGCAGGAATTTGAAGCTTTACCATTTTAATTACCTTTTTAGCCACGAGACACACCTCCTTAAGTCCGTGATGTGGTCAATTGGACAGTGATTTGCCCTCCCACGTCATATTTTATCTCTAAGGATAAAATCTTTCAAAAAACGTCTCCGATAACGAAGACGTACTGACTTAAAAGATATTATCACTTTTTACAATTCATTTCAAGTTTCATTTTATAATTTTTCAATTTGATGGAAGTCAAGTTCAACTGGAGTCTCGCGACCAAACATGTCCACAAGCACGCTAACCTTCTTCTTCTCCACATCAATTTCTTCGATAGCACCTGTATAATCTGCGAATGGCCCCTCATTTACACGTACTGTCTCATGAAGTTCAAAGTCGAAATCAACCACCTCGTTGTCCATTCCCATATGTTTCATAATGGTAACAACTTCCTCTTCTAATAGAGGTGATGGTTTAGATCCAGAACCAGAAGAACCAACGAACCCAGTTACACCTGGTGTGTTACGTACAACATACCAAGAGTCATCAGTCATGATTAATTCTACTAATACATAACCTGGGAACACTTTTCTTTTCATTAATTTTTCTTTACCATTTTTCATTTCTACTTCTACTTCTTCCGGGACAACAACACGGAAAATTTTATCTTGCATACCCATTGATTCTACACGTTTCTCTAGGTTTGCTTTTACTTTATTTTCATATCCAGAATAAGTATGGACAACATACCAACTTTTTTCCATTCATTTAGGACGAGCGTCCTTCCCTCCCTGACGTACATTTTTTTGCGCAAATGAAAAAACCCGTTCACCGGGCTTTTACACAGTTCTTATAAATAACATTATATCATGGATAAGTGCTTCTTATTCAAGAATTAACCAAGAATTAACCGAATTAAAGAAGAAATGCCCATATCAACAACTGCGAAGAAAATCGCAAAGAAGACAACTGTAGCGATAACAGTCGCTGTTGAACGGAGTAATTCATCTTTTTTAGGCCAACTTACTTTTTTCATTTCGCGACCTACATCGCCGAAAAAGTTCGTTAAACGCATCTACGGGACCTCCAGTGTATTATTTCAATTATTTATTTTGTTTCCTTGTGAACTGTATGCTGATTGCATGTTTTACAAAATTTCTTTATTTCAAGTCGCTCTACTGAGCTCGTATCTTTCATCGTAGAGTAGTTTCGATTTTTACACTCTTCACATGAGAGTACAACTTTTTTCCTCATTAGTTACACCAACCTTGTAACATTATGTCCCTAAAAATGTATCATACAATAAAAGACAATGTCAATGTCATGCCTTTTGTACTCCCTACAAAAAGAAAACAGGTGATTTTTACACCTGTAGTACTTGTTATGAATTTAAAGTAGTACTCTCTCGCATTTCCATATATCGTTCCAATTTCCGCTTCACCCTCTGTAAAGCGTTATCAATAGATTTCACATGTCTATTTAACTGTTCCGAAATCTCTTGATAAGAACGGCCGTCTAGATATAAAGAAAGCACTTTTCTTTCTAAATCGCTTAATAATTCAGATATTTTAGATTCTATGTCTGTATATTCTTCCTGACTTATAATCATTTCTTCAGGATCAGTTACCTTCGCTTCCGAAATAACATCTAATAATGTCCGATCAGATTCCTCGTCATAAATCGGTTTATCTAAAGACACATATGAATTTAACGGAATATGCTTTTGCCTGGTTGCTGTTTTAATAGCGGTAATAATTTGTCGAGTGATACACAGTTCAGCAAATGCTTTGAATGAAGACAGCTTGTCCTCCTTATAATCACGAATCGCTTTAAACAATCCAATCATACCTTCTTGAACAATATCTTCTCGATCGGCACCCACTAAGAAATAAGATCTCGATTTCGCGCGAACAAAGTTCTTATATTTGTGAATCAAATATTCTAGAGCGTCAGTATTACCTTTTCGAACTAACTCAACGATTGCCTCATCTTCTAAATCACGAAATGTAACGTCGCCTACACTTACGAAGCCTGCTTCCACCTTGATCCCTCCGACCGCTATTTATTTAGCAATATTATACAGTAAAAAGACAAAGAGCGTCAATGCTTCAACGCTCTCCTCTTCTTAATTTTTCTAACTTTTCTGTAATATCTTTACTAAATATCTTTCGCATGGCGGGTTGCTTTTCTTTTGTGTCTTGTGTACGCCTTCTTACTTGTTGCTCCATCGCTTGTACTTCCAACTCTAATTCCCGCGCAGATTTCCGGAGCGCACCTTGAGCAAATATAACCCATTGTTCCGTATAATCAGAAGTCGCAACATATATTTGCGTATTTATATTTCTAAGTTCAATCGCAAGTTGCTCTATCTTTTCATCTGCCGTTTGATTCTTCCTCGTGAATATAACTTCCACACGCGATTGTTTCATCTTTTTTTCAATACCGTGGACTGTATACGCATCAAAAACTATCATTACCTTTGTCCCTGTGTAACCTTGGTAATCCGCCATCTTATCAATCAGTGCATCTCTTGATGACTGCAAATCTACATCCCGTAGTTTCTTCAAGTCTCCCCAAGCTCCAATAATGTTATAACCGTCAACGATTAAAATATCGTTCATTTTTTATTTACCAATTTCGTTACGTTTACGATATACCTCATACATTAACAAACTTGCGGCCACTGAAGCATTTAAGGATGTAACTTTACCAACCATCGGTAAAGTAATTAAGAAATCACATTTTTCACCAATAATACGACTCATACCTTTTCCTTCACTTCCAATTACTAATCCAATTGGCATTTTACCATCTAAATTACGATAATCCGTTTTCCCTTTTGCATCTGTACCAGCAATCCAAAGTCCACGTTCTTTTAATTCATCGATTGTACGAGATAAATTCGTTACGCGTGCAACAGGAATATATTCAATTGCCCCAGTAGATGCTTTCGCAACTGATGCAGTAAGTCCCACAGCTCTTCTTTTCGGAATTATAATTCCATGAGCCCCTGTTGCGTCCGCAGTACGCATAATAGAACCTAGGTTATGCGGGTCTTCAATTTCATCTAGAATTAAGAAGAACGGATCTTCGTTACGCTTCTCTGCTACTTTAAATAGATCTTCTAGCTCCGCATATTGATATGCGGCCACTTGAGCAATTACACCTTGATGGTTCCCCTCAACTAATTGATCTAACTTCTTTTTTGGTGCATGTTGCAAAATAATTTTATTTTCTTTCGCTAGTGCTAGTACAATTTGTACTTGTCCTTTGGCAGCACCTTCTGCGATCCAAATTTTATTAATATCTCTCCCTGATCGTAACGCTTCAATTACAGGGTTACGTCCGATAATATATTCACTACTCATGATGATGTGCCCCCTTCCTTTTCTTCTAGAACAGCAATTGCCTTATATACAATTTCGTCTAATCTTTCACGATTATTTAATAAGTGATGATAGCCAATTAACGCTTCAAAGGCTGTACTATGTCGATATGTTTGTACATCTGTATTTTTCGGAACAGTACCTGAATTTGCATTACGCCCTCTTCTTAGTACTGCCTCTTCTTCCTCAGTTAAAAATGCTGTCTCTAATAAATGATAAACAACTTTCGCCTGTGCTTTTGCCGAAACAAAGCTTGTCCCTAATCGATGCAACTGATTAGGACGAACCTTCCCTTTTTGAAGTAGGTGATAGCGGATATATTGTTCATATACCGCATCACCCATATATGCTAACGCTAAGCTGTTTAATTGCTTTGCATCAATCATTCTTATCCTCTTTTCCATCTTGTACCTTGAGCGGTATCTTCTAAAATAATATTACGATCTTTTAAATCATCGCGAATTTGATCTGATAATGCAAAATCACGATTTTTACGAGCTTCAATACGTTTTTGAATAAGCGCCTCAATTTCTTCATCTAGTAACTCTTCTTGTGCTAATTCTAACCCTAAAATATCAAATAATGTTTCAAGTTGTTTTACGTATGCTTGAATTACCACTGTAGACGTATGTTCTTCCAGTAAATATTGATTTGCATGATTTGCTACATTATATAACTCAGTGATTGCATTAGCAGTATTGAAATCATCATTCATCGCTTCTTCAAATGCAGTTTGGAATTTTTCCAGATCAGCTAACCATTTCTCATTATGATCTGTTAAATCCGTACTACTTTCCATACGGTGTTTCAAATTACCGTAAGCTGTTTTAATTCTTTCCAGTCCGTTATTTGTGCTTTGTAATAACTCTTCACTGAAATTAATTGGGTGACGATAATGTACTGATAGCATAAAGAATCTAATTAACTGCGGATCATATTGCTTAATGATATCGTGAACTAAAATGAAGTTCCCAAGTGACTTAGACATTTTCTCATTATTAATATTAATATATCCATTGTGCATCCAATAACGTGCAAATGTTTTTCCTGTTAGCGCCTCAGACTGCGCAATTTCATTCTCATGATGAGGAAATGCCAAGTCTTGACCACCGGCGTGAATATCAATTGTGTCCCCTAAGTATTTACGCGCCATTGCCGAGCATTCGATATGCCAGCCTGGACGACCTTGACCCCAAGGGCTTTCCCAGAAGATTTCTCCTTCTTTCGCAGCTTTCCATAGTGCAAAATCAAGAGGGTCTTGTTTCTTTTCTCCTACTTCAATACGCGCACCGTGACGTAAGTCCGCGATCGGTTGATGTGATAACTTACCGTACCCTTCGAATTCCTTCGTTCTAAAGTACACATCCCCTTCTGATTCATATGCATATCCTTTATTCACAAGTTCTTGAATAAATTCAATAATAATATCCATATTTTCTGTTACACGCGGATGAACTGTTGCATGTTTGCAACCTAATGCCGTTACATCTTCAAAGTACGCTTCCACGAAACGGTCCGCAATTGTCGGCACATCTTCGCCTAACTCATTTGCTGCTTTAATTAATTTATCATCTACGTCAGTAAAGTTAGATACATACTGCACATCGTACCCTTTATATTCTAAATAACGGCGCACTGTATCAAATACCATAGGTGGTCTTGCGTTCCCGATGTGAATATAGTTATAAACTGTAGGTCCGCATACATACATCTTCACCTTATTTTCTTCTAATGGAATAAACTCTTCCTTTTGACGTGTTAACGTATTATAAATGTGAATAGTCATTTTTATCCTTCCTTTCTACCTTTACTTCAAGTTGTTTTTTCAATTTATCAAGTTCTACTTCCATGACCTTTAATTTATCAAAAATTGGGTCTGGAAGGTCGGAATGATTTAATTCCTGACCGATCTTTACTCCATTTTGAATAACGACTCGGCCAGGTATACCTACAACTGTAGAATGTGCAGGGACTTCTTTTAATACGACAGAACCTGCTCCAATTTTAGAATTCTCTCCAACTGTAATAGAACCTAGTACTTTAGCACCCGTTGCAATTAATACATTATCCTGGATTGTAGGGTGCCTCTTTCCCTTTTCTTTACCCGTACCACCTAATGTAACTCCTTGATAGATCGTTACATTGTCACCAATTTCGCACGTCTCTCCAATTACAACCCCCATTCCATGGTCAATGAAAAAACGACGACCAATTGTTGCTCCTGGATGAATCTCAATGCCAGTAAAGAAACGACTAACTTGTGAGATCCAACGTGCAATAAAGAAGAAATTCTTTTTATAAAAAGCATGTGCAATTCGATGGGCCCAAACTGCATGTAATCCAGAGTAAGTCAAAATGACTTCGAAATAACTTCTTGCCGCTGGATCCTGTTCAAAAACGACTTCAATATCTTCCCGAAGCCTCTTAAACATCGACGTTCCCTCCCCTTTATGGGCTGCTTTTTCGAGTGAACTAACTCCCTACTTATCCCCCTAAATCTTTATACACGTGGATAAAGCTTATACTCACACCCAGTTTTACGGTATAAAAAAAGACGCCTCTGTCATATTGACAGAGACGCCTTATAAGCGCGGTTCCACTCTGTTTAGGCTAAAAAAGCCTCAAACTCATCTCTGATAACGGTGTACACCGCTTCTGCTTACTTTACGTCCTAAGACGTTTCGCAAAACCATTTGCTGTTCAGCAGAAGACTCGAAGGGGCATTTCAAAAACCCGCTTATAAACCACTTCCAGCCTAAGGTGGTTCTCTCTGTAAAAAGCCTGATTTTCTACTTCTCCTTCTCGTCGCTTTTCCTTATTAGGTTTTAAGTATACTTATTATATTTCTAAACCTAGAAAATGTTAACCAATTACTTTTTGAAGACGATTTAAAACTTTTTCTTTTCCAAGAAGTGCAATAGCATTAGGAAGCTCTGGGCCGTGTGTTTGACCCGTAGTTGCAACACGGATTGGCATAAATAAGTTTTTACCTTTATGACCTGTTTCCTTTTGAACTGCCTTAATAGCCGCCTTAATTGCTGCCGGTTCCATAGCTTCTAGTGCTTCTACTTGACCAGCAAATGCACGAAGTACTTCTGGTACTTGTTCACCTTTTAATACTTCTTGTCCTTCTTCTTCATAATCAACATGATCTTTGAAGAACATTTCAGAAAGCTCTACAATTTCAGCTCCAAAGCTCATTTGTTCATGATATAACGCAATTACATCACGAATCCACGCTTGTTCTTGTTCACTTAAAGTTTCACCTATACGTCCAGCCTTCACTAAATGCGGTAAGCTTAATTCTACTACCGTATCTAAATCTTGCTTTTTCATATATTGGTTGTTCATCCATTTTAGTTTTTGAGAATCAAATAATGCAGGTGATTTTGATAAACGAGCTGCATCGAACATTTTGATAAACTCTTCTTGAGAGAAGATTTCTTCTTCTCCTACTGGCGACCAACCTAGTAATGCAATAAAGTTAAAGATTGCTTCTGGAAGATATCCAAGCTCTTTATATTGCTCAATAAATTGAATAATAGATTCATCACGCTTACTTAATTTTTTACGGCTTTCATTTACAATTAAAGTCATATGACCGAATTGTGGAATATCCCAACCGAAAGCTTCATAAATCATCATTTGTTTTGGAGTGTTTGAAATATGGTCATCACCACGAAGCACGTGTGTAATTTCCATTAAGTGATCATCTACTGCTACTGCAAAGTTATAAGTTGGAATCCCATCTTTTTTCACAATAACGAAATCACCGAAATCATTTGAATGGAATGCAACTTCATCTTTTACAATATCTTTAAATGTGTAATCACGGTCAGCTGGTACACGGAAACGAATACTTGGAATACGTCCCTCAGCTTCAAATTCTTTCACTTGCGCTTCAGTTAAATCACGGTGGTTACCTGCGTAACGAGGTGTTTCACCACGAGCAATTTGCCCTTCGCGTTCTGCTTCTAGTTCTTCTTCTGTCATATAACATTTGTAAGCTAAACCACGCTCTAATAAATCTTCATATAACTTTTTATAAATATCTAAACGCTCTGTTTGACGATATGGTCCAAATTCACCACCAACATCAACACCTTCATCCCAGTCCATACCGAGCCATTTCAAGTATTTTAATTGGCTTTCTTCTCCACCAGCAACATTACGTTTTACATCAGTATCTTCAATACGAATAATAAACTTACCATCTTGATGACGAGCAAATAAATAATTAAATAATGCCGTACGCGCATTTCCGATATGTAAGTGTCCTGTTGGACTTGGCGCATAGCGCACTCTCACTTGCTTTTCCATAATTGGTACACCTTCCATTCTTAATGTCAACACATTCTATAATTGTACACCAAAAAAATGTGATTATCCATCTTACGAATTAAAAACCATTATTTTTTCTGTAATAAAACAACTGCTTGAGAAGCAATTCCTTCTTCTCTACCTGTAAATCCTAATTTTTCTGTTGTTGTTGCCTTTACATTGATATTATCAATAGACGTTTCTAATAGTTCACTAATGCGTTTACGCATACTTTCAATATGTGGTGCCATTTTTGGCTTTTGAGCAATAATTGTACAATCTAAATTTCCTAATTCATAACCTTGTTCACGCACAAATTCCCAAACCTTTTGCAACAATACAGCTGAATCAGCATCTTTAAAGGCAGGGTCTGTATCAGGGAAATGTTTTCCGATATCTCCTGCTGCAATTGCACCTAAACAAGCGTCCGCGATTGTATGTAACAATACATCTGCATCGGAGTGACCGATTAATCCTTTCTCATGAGGAATTGTAACCCCACCAATAATTAACGGTCTACCCTCTGCGAATTCATGTACATCAAAACCTTGTCCAATTCGAAACATTTTTTACATCCTCCTCGAGCTAAACTACTGAGCTTTATGATTCTATATTATATCGCTATCTTTATAAAGAAAAGCCCGGCTGTTGCCGAGCTTTTCTTCGCTATAATCATTGCTATCATTTCTTTTGAACGTGAAGAAAACTTTCAGCAATTAGTAAATCCTCTGGAGTCGTCACCTTAATATTATAGTAACTCCCCTCTACTACACCTACTTGCTTCCCGATACGTTCTACCAGACTTGCATCATCTGTACCAAGAAAACAACTCTGTTTCGCACTTCTATGAGCTTCTAACAAAAGAGAAACAGAGAACCCTTGCGGTGTTTGTACAGCTTTCAGCTGAGATCTTTCTACTGTTTCTACAACAACACCCTGCTCTACTTTCTTAACAGTATCTTTCACTGGCACCGCACAAATGGAAGCTCCATATTTTTCTGCTGCAGTTAATACATCTTGAATCACTTTATTCGTTACAAACGGGCGCGCACCGTCATGTACAAGAACATACTCAACATCACTCGTATGCTGAATCGCGTTATATACACTATCTTGTCTTTCAGCTCCACCTTGAATAAATTGCACTGGCTTTTTAACCGGATACTTCTGCATTAACTCTTCAAAATACGGGCGCTCTTCTTCATTAATTGCCATAATAATATTTTTACATGCTTTATCCTTTTCAAAAGCACGTAACGTATGCACAATAATCGGTACTTCATTAATAAGTAAGAACAACTTATTTTTGCCAGCACCCATCCGCTTTCCTTGACCCGCTGCTGGAATAATTAATGTATACATATTAATAATCCTCTACTTATAATGCTTTTTCTAATAATTTACGTTTGGCAAAAATCATACGCCCCGCCGATGTTTGTAACACACTCGTAACGAGTACATCGAGTTGTGAGCCCACATATTCTCTACCATCTTCTACTACAATCATTGTGCCATCATCTAAATATGCCACACCTTGATTTTGTTCTTTTCCATCTTTTACAACATAAACACTTAGTTCTTCACCTGGGAGTACAACAGGTTTAATTGCATTAGCTAAATCGTTAATGTTTAGCACCGTTACCCCTTGTAATTCAGAGACCTTGTTTAAGTTGAAGTCATTCGTTACTACCGTTCCACCAGTGATTTTCGCTAACTTTACAAGTTTGCTATCCACTTCTTGAATATCGTCGAAATCGCCTTCATAAATTTCTACCGGAATCGGCATCTCTTTTTGAATACGATTTAAAATATCTAATCCTCTGCGACCACGATTACGTTTTAAAGCATCAGAAGAATCGGCAATGTGCTGAAGTTCTTCTAACACGAATTGTGGAATGACAATTGTTCCTTCTAAAAACTTTGTTTGGCAAATATCAGCAATACGTCCATCGATAATTACACTTGTATCAAGAATTTTCCAATGCGCTAAAGATTCTTCTACCTCATTTTCTGGTTCTTCATTCTCACTATTATTATTTTTCTTTTTCCCACGTTGTGGTAATGTAAATAATCCTAGCAATTCATTCCTCTTTTTAAACCCTACTTGGAATCCTAAATATCCTAGTAAAAGAGTAAAGAACACTTGCAACACTGTACTAATAACTGGAATTGTAAATTCACGAATTGGTATTAAAATTAAATACGCAACAATAAGCCCAGAGATTAACCCTAATGTACCAAATAAAACATCTGCTACAGGCGCCTTTACAAGAGCCTCTTCAATATGCTTAATAAGTTGAACAATATAATCTACAAGCCAAAATGTTGTTAAAAATAAAATAATTGCACCAATAATTGCACGAACATACGATCCTTCCAATAAAGGAACGGCACCGATGTCTAATACATTAATAACTTTTGGGATTAAGTAAATCCCTAACGCTCCCCCGATTACTAAAAAGAAGAGCTGTACAATCCGTTTTAACATCCAACCACCTCCTACTCATTATTAACCATTGTTTCGCTAATCAAAACGCCGAATGCAAAAGCGGACGTGTTTTTTTATAAATAGTTTTATTTACCAATATATCATATCATATACCAAAAATGTTCTAGTGTCGTTATATTATGGAATCAATGTAATATTCTTAATTGTGTCTACTCATATAGAGATGCTCTTGAATTCTTTTTAGGCCTTCTCGTATTTTCTTCGCCCTGACTTCTCCAATTCCTTCCACATCATCTAATTCATTAATAGTTGCACGACAAACACCCTGCAAGGTTTTAAATCGATTAATTAAATTTTCAATGATAAGTGGTGGAACACGCGAAATTTTGCTTGTGATTCGGTATCCTCTCGGCGTCACACTTTCTTCTAAGCTCGTTTGTCCCGGGTATCCGAGCAATTTAACTAAATCACTATCCTCTAGAAGTTGTGTATTCGCAAGCTCTTGTAACTTTTTCAAAATTTGATGATGGTCTTGTGTTTTTTCTTGATAGTAATCTTTAATTAATAGCGCTGCCTCTGCTTCTAAGTCGGCTAGTAGTTCCGTAAGTTGTAAACGAATTAACCTACCTTCTGTTCCCAATTCATGAATATAGCTCAATATTTCATTTTTAATACGTAGTACCATTTCAACACTATGTAAAACATGAACCACCTCGGACATTGTAACAACCTCTTCAAATTCTAGAATGCCCAAATTCGTAATCCCATCATTCCATACAGCCTTATATTTTTCTAACGTTTGAATAGCTTGGTTTGCCTTTGTTAAAATAACACCTATATCTTTTAGTGTATAACGTAAATTCCCTTGGTATAGCGTAATTACGTTACGTCTCTGTGAAATAGCCACAACAAGGCTACCAGTCTGCTTTGCTACACGCTCCGCTGTTCGGTGGCGCATACCTGTCTCAATAGAGTCGATAGATGACTCTGGAACTAACTGTGCGTTCGCAATCAAAATTTTACTTCCAGTTTCATTTAAAATAAGTGCCCCATCCATTTTTGCTAATTCGTATAAACTAGCCGGAGAAAATGCACAATTAATATGAAAACCTCCATCAACAATACTTTTAATCTGCTCATTATATCCAAGAACAATTAATCCCCCTGTTTGTGCGCGAAGTACATTATCTATCCCTTCGCGCAGTGGTGTTCCCGGGGCCACAAGTTGTAAAATATTAATCATACTTTTGACACGTTGCTTGTTTTCTTCCATAGCCTAGCCTCCTAATGTCAAACGAAGCGCTTCTCCTAAATTAGATACACCAACTACCTCAATCCCATCTGGAATTGTCCATCCTCCCAAATTTTTTCTAGGAATAATAGCGCGTTGAAATCCTAATTTAGCTGCTTCTTGTACACGTTGTTCAATTCTTGATACTCTTCTTATTTCTCCAGTTAATCCTACTTCTCCTATTACTGCATCGGTTGGTGCCGTAGATTTATCTCTAAAACTTGAAGCTATACTTAAAGCGACAGCTAAATCAATTGCTGGTTCATCTAACTTTAAACCACCTGCTACTTTTAAATATGCATCCTGATTTTGCAATAATAAGCCTGTTCTTTTTTCTAGCACTGCCATAATAAGCGATACACGGTTATGATCAATTCCCGTTGCCATTCTTCGAGGGTTTCCAAAACTAGTAGGGGAGATTAATGCTTGTATTTCTACTAAAACTGGTCTTGTTCCTTCCATTGAGGCAACCACTGTTGATCCTGCAACCCCAACTGGTCTTTCCTCAAGAAAAATTTCAGAAGGGTTTAATACTTCTGCAAGGCCAAGCTCTTTCATTTCAAAAATACCCATTTCATTCGTAGAACCAAAACGATTCTTTACTGCTCGCAAAATGCGGTATGTATGATGACGGTCTCCTTCAAAGTAAAGAACTGCATCGACCATATGTTCTAACATACGAGGTCCTGCAATCGCTCCCTCTTTTGTCACATGTCCAACGATAAAAATAGGGATCCCTTTCGTTTTTGCAAGTTTCATTAATTCCGCTGTACATTCACGAACTTGTGCCACACTTCCCGGCGCTGATGTTACTTCAGGTAGATGTATTGTTTGAATAGAATCAATAACAACAAAGGCTGGGTTCACCTCTTCAATATGTGTTGCAATTCGCTGTAAATCCGTCTCTGATACAACAAATAGATTACTACCATTTACATGTAAACGATCCGCACGCAGTTTAATCTGTTTTGCTGATTCTTCACCCGATATATATAGGACATCATATGAAGAATCTGCTAATTGCGATGATATTTGTAACAGTAACGTTGATTTTCCAATCCCGGGGTCTCCACCAATCAGTACTAAGGATCCATCTACAATCCCGCCACCAAGTACACGGTTAAATTCTTGAAATTTTGTTTCAATACGCGCCTCAGACTTTGTTTCCACTTCTGTTAGACGTCTTGGTTTTGTTACTTCTGTTTGAATTGCATTGGCATAATTAAGGCGCCTTGATGATACAACTGGTTCCATCTCTTCAACAAGCGTATTCCATTGACCACATCCAGGGCATTTCCCCATATATTTTGGTGACTGATACCCACACTCTTGACATGTGAATTTTGTTTTCTTTTTAGCCATATCGTTTTATATCTCACTTCACTTTCATCTATAAACAATTTATCTTTGTCGTACAAGAAAGAGGGCTATCTCGTAGCCCTCTTAGTTTGTCTATACTTATTTTACCTTTTCAGCACTATGAATGACAAATGATTCTCCTTCAACATCAAAGATAACTTTTTGTCCTTTCTCAATAGCACCTTTTAAAAGTTCTTCCGATAGTCTATCTTCTACATGTTTCTGAATTGCTCTACGAAGCGGACGAGCACCGTACTCTCGGTCAAACCCTTTATCAGCAATAGCTGAAATCGCTCCTTCTGTTAAATGCAATTCAATTTCTTGCTCTTTTAAGCGATTTACTAACTGATTTACCATAAGTGTTACAATCTCTTGAATATGTTTTTTCTCAAGCATATGGAACACGATAATTTCATCAATACGGTTTAAGAATTCTGGACGGAATGCCTTTTTCAGTTCATCCATTACTTTACCTTTCATATCTGAATAATCGCGGCTCTCATCTTGTACGTTAAATCCAAGATGTTTATTACGTTTTAACGCTTCTGCACCAACGTTAGATGTCATAATAACAATTGTATTACGGAAATCAACTGTACGCCCTTTAGAATCTGTTAAGCGACCATCTTCTAATACTTGTAGTAAAATGTTAAACACATCAGGATGAGCTTTCTCTACTTCATCTAATAAGACAACTGAATATGGCTTACGGCGAACCTTTTCTGTTAATTGTCCACCTTCTTCATATCCAACATATCCTGGAGGAGATCCAACTAAACGAGAAGTAGAATGCTTCTCCATGTACTCAGACATATCGATGCGAATCATTGCATCCTCATCACCGAACATAGATTCTGCCAACGCTCTTGCTAGCTCCGTTTTACCTACACCTGTTGGTCCTAAGAAAATAAATGAACCAATCGGACGTTTCGGATCTTTCAAGCCTGCTCTAGCACGACGAACAGCTTTCGCTACAGCTACTACCGCTTCATCTTGACCAATAACACGATCGTGAAGAATCGATTCTAAGTTTAATAATTTATCAGTCTCTGTTTGTGCAAGTTTAGAAACCGGGATACGAGTCCACGTAGAAACGACATTTGCAATATCTTCTACTGTCACTTCTGAGTTTTCTTTTCCTTGTTGCTCTTTCCATTGACGCTTCGTATCTTCTAACTTCTCACGTAAGCGTTGTTCCATATCACGTAGCGAAGCAGCTTTTTCAAATTCTTGACTTTGTACAGCTGCATCTTTCTCTTTTCTAATTTCCTCAAGCTTCACTTCAAGCTCTTTTAGATTTGGTGGTGTTGTATAAGAGCGTAAGCGAACCTTTGAAGCAGCTTCATCAATTAAATCAATTGCTTTATCTGGTAAGAAACGATCTGTAATATAACGATCTGAAAGCTTTACAGCTGCATCAATTGCATCATCCGTAATAGATACGCGGTGATGTGCCTCATAACGATCGCGTAAACCTTTCAAAATTTGAGTTGATTCATCTAAACTTGGCTCATCAACGTGAATTGGTTGGAAACGTCTCTCTAAAGCTGCGTCTTTTTCAATATATTTGCGGTATTCATCTAACGTTGTCGCCCCAATACATTGTAATTCACCACGAGCTAAAGATGGTTTTAAAATATTCGATGCGTCAATAGCACCTTCTGCGCCACCTGCACCAATTAATGTATGAAGTTCATCAATAAATAGAATGATATTTCCTGCTTGGCGGATTTCATCCATTACTTTCTTCAAACGGTCTTCAAATTCACCACGGTATTTCGTTCCGGCTACCACCGTACCCATATCTAGTGTCATAACACGCTTATCTCTTAAAGTTTCAGGAACTTCATTATTTACAATTTGTTGTGCTAATCCTTCTGCAATTGCCGTTTTACCTACACCAGGCTCCCCAATTAATACAGGGTTGTTTTTTGTTCTACGACTTAAAACTTCAATTACACGTTGAATTTCTTTACCACGTCCAATAACAGGATCTAAACGATTTTCACGTGCAACAACTGTTAAATCACGTGCTAAGCTATCAAGTGTTGGTGTATTTGCATTTGTTGAAGAACCACCTTGATGACCTGAACTTGCTTCATTACTTCCAAGAAGTTGCAATACTTGTTGTCTTGCCTTATTTAAGCTAACACCTAAATTATTTAAAACACGTGCTGCTACCCCTTCACCTTCGCGGATTAAACCAAGTAAGATATGTTCTGTTCCAACATAAGAATGGCCTAATTTGCGAGCTTCATCCATAGACAACTCAATAACCTTTTTAGCACGCGGTGTATAATGTACAGTTTGAGAAGCTTCTGTTCCGCGCCCAATTAACGCTTCTACCTCTTTTTGAACTTTCTCCGGGCTTAATCCAAGAGCAATCAACGCTTTTGCTGCAATTCCTTCACCTTCGCGTACAAGCCCAAGTAAAATATGTTCTGTTCCAATATTGTTATGCCCAATACGAATCGCTTCCTCTTGAGATAAAGCTAATACTTTCTGTGCTCTTTCTGTAAATCTTCCAAACATCATAGAAATCGCCTCCTACTTGCGCTTAGTTTTTTTCAATACGTAATCGCTCACGGATTAAGGTTGCTCTTCGATAATCTCTTTCTTCTGGTCCTAAAGGTCCTCCTGCATATTGTTGTAAAATGCCTGGTTGTGTAAGGACCATTAGCTCAGTCAAAATATTTCTCGATATACCTTTTATATATCCTAAATCAATACCAAGTCGTAAATCTGATAAGCAATTGGCTGCTTCTGCAGATTGAATTAAACGACTGTTGGCTAGTATGCCATAAGAGCGATAAACTTTATCTTCAAGCTCAATACTTGAATTTTGTACAATTAATTCTCTAGCCATCTTTTCTTGCTGTATGATTTGTTGAATGACACTCTTTAAATCTGCAATAATATCTTCTTCAGATTTTCCTAGCGTCATTTGGTTTGACACTTGAAATATATTACCTAACGCTTCGCTACCTTCACCGTATATTCCTCTTACTACTAACCCTAATTTTTGAATTACTTGTATAATACGGCTAATTCTTTTCGTTAAAACGAGTCCCGGTAAATGAATCATTACGGAAGCCCTCAATCCTGTACCAACATTAGTAGGGCAGCTTGTAATATATCCAAGTGATTCATCAAAAGCATATTCAACCTCTTTCTCAATCCAATTATCTATTTGATTGGCACTTTGAAGAGCCTCTGATAACTGCAATCCTGAAAATAAGCACTGAATCCGAATATGGTCTTCTTCATTCAGCATAACACTAATATGTTCGCTTTCTGACAATAGACATGCTCCATATTCTGTTCCTGCAAGGTTGGGACTAATTAAATGCTTTTCAACTAATACTCTCCTTTGAAGAGGCGTTAATTCATTCATTTTTAATAGCTCAAACTCTCCAAAAGGTTCTACCGTTTTATTTATAAATTCCTTTTTAAATAATTCTTGAATCAGTTTAGCTTCTTCTTCATTTTGCATAGTAGAGAATTGATATTTTTTAAAATTACGAGCCAAACGAATTCGACTACTTAAAACAATATCAGAATCAGGGCCATCCCCCTTCATCCATGGACTAATCGCTTCATTCATAATTTTGTCCAGTGACATAGAACTATTCCCCCTCTCTATGCTCACTAAGCTGATTTTCAAGGTTTCTAATTTTATCCCTTACTTCAGCAGCTTTCTCAAATTCCTCTTTCTGTACGTATTGTTTCAGAATGAGTTTTAGTTCATCTAATTCTTTCTTTAAGTGAATATTTCCTTCTATACGCTCCGGAATTTTTCCGCAATGATCTGTATGCCCGCCGTGAAGACGTTTTAATAATGGCTTTAAATGTTCCTTAAATGTATCGTAACAAGAAGCACATCCAAAGCGTCCTACCTTTGTAAGTTGCTCATATGTCATTTTACAATCTGGACATCTTAATATATTTGTGTTCGAAAATCCGCTTTTTCCTTCTTCAAACATTGTTGATTCACCGTGTAATAACCCAGCAAATAAATCATGGAATGAAAAGTTAGACTGCGATGATTGAAAGAAAGACGTATAGCCACTTTGTTCTGCACATTGCTCACAAAGATGAACTTCCGCCTTCTTTTCGTTAATTACTTTTGTATAATGTAAAGTTGCTGGTCTTATATTACAGTTTTGACAAGTCATCACTATCCCCACCTTTACAACAGGAACGATCTATCTCATAGTATTTTTCATACATTACTAGACTGTTCACTTGCCTTTATTCGTTTACATAAAAGTGCGTGTTCTTTTTTCAAAACTTCTACAATATTTAACTGCCTTATCTCTTAGTTATTATTCTTTTACAAAAGCTGTATTTATTTATATTTCAGTGTTCTTAACATTGCGCATAATATTCGAGCCCTAAGTTCATCTCGAGAAGGAACATCCATTGATAATACAGAACGATCTAGTACGCTTAACATAAGTTTAGCTTCACGATTCGTTATGATTCCCTCTTCTATTAAACGTATAATCATACTCTCTGCATTTCCTTGCGCAACGCTATGATCAATCATATGAAGCATTTGATCAATAATGTCTATATCATCATGCAGTTTGACTTTTATAATGCGAATGTAACCTCCTCCACCACGTTTACTTTCTACTACAAATCCTCTTTCTAACGTAAAACGGGTATTGATTACATAATTGATTTGAGATGGTACGCACTCGAATCGATCCGCAATCTCATTTCTTTTGATTTCAATCACATTATTATTACTTAAGTCAATAACTTGCTTTAGATATTGCTCAATGATATCAGATATATTTCTCATTTATCCGCCACCTTTATTGACTTTGACTATCTTTGACTTTAATTATATACGTATTAATAAAATTTGCAACTCTTTTGCTTATTTACTATCCTAGCCACATTCTCCTGTATTTAATCAAAATAATAATTATTTAAATACATTTTTAATTACTATGGATTATAAAAGAAAACACGAAAAAACACGAGTCATTTGACTCGTGTTTAGTTGCTTGGCGACGTCCTACTCTCACAGGGACAAGGTCCCAACTACCATCG
>NZ_DALYZR010000019.1:0-48502 GCF_031983925.1 Bacillus sp. (in: firmicutes)
CAAACAACTTAAGTAGAGAAAGTAGGAGGCAAGGTGGAAGTTTCAGATACTTGATATGGTACAGAATCTTACGATTTTTAACGTACCATACCGTATCTACCGGCAATTCCTCCCCCACTTATCGTTGGGCTATCGCCCTTCACACAATTGAAGTAGGGGGTATCCTTGCCGATTTTAGATGAAATGGTAAAATTTTAATATATTTTAATATTTAGATTTCTATACAAACATTCTTATTTATGCTCTTTGCTTACGCTACTGAAACGCACATAACACAAACAGATAAATGCTACTGCCACTGGAATCAATATTACTCCTCCAATAAAAGGATAAACTACTACACAACATGTAAAAGCTACTATAGAAAAAAATTCACCTAACTTATTCTTTATTAATTTCATCCCAGCCGCAGTACCTACTATATATGTAACAATTCCTAACGAATTCGGTATTAATACAATTTTATCTATACTAATATGAAAAACGAAACTTATCAGCAAACCTATTATTGCAATACAACCTACAACTTTTACTGCATTTGTTGGTGTTTCTCTTTTTTTATTAATATATCCTAAATAACGAGGTGCAATTTCTTCTCTCCCTAGTGAATAACCTAAGCGACCCATACTTGCAATAAAGGCATTTGTCGTCCCTAAACAAATGATAAAAGCTAAAAATCCAATTACCCATGCAAATTGTTCACCTAAAGTTTGCTTGATTACAAGCACGAGAGCTGTAGTATTATCAGCATTTATATGATAAGATTTCGTTCCAATTACGGATAATGCAATACCAATATATAAAACTCCAATAATAACAATCGCAAATGCCGTAGATAAAATAATATTTCTTTTTCTAGGTGTTTTAAATTCTGGAGCTAAACTTGCAATAGCTTCCCAGCCGAAAAAAGACCAAAAAATTAATACTGATGCCTCTAAAATTGGATTTATTTCTTGCATAGAAATATGTACATTTATATTTTTCATTTCAATATAAGGTAGTGAACTAATAATTGTTACAATTAAAATAAAGAAAGTTAATACACCAATACATACTTGAAACCACCCACTCATTTTTAACCCATATAAATTGAAAACAATTGAAGTACTTAAAATAATAAGCGCTATAACGTAAGAAAAATATGATGATAAATCAAACACTCTCACTATATACATTCCACCAGTCATTGAGACTACGATTTGCCCAACACTACCTGCAATAAAAAAACACCATCCTATAATAGCACCTATCTTTTTACCGAAAGCTTTTTCTGCAAAAGTAGCTATTCCACCAGCACTTGGATGCTCTATCGATAAAAATGCGAATGTGAATGCAAGTGGAATACTAAGTAATATCATAACAAGCCAAGAAACAATTGCATTCCCCTCTGCTACACTCGCTGTCATACCAGGTAATATAAGAATTCCTGATCCTAGAACCGCTCCGACGTATAAGGCTGTTCCCTTTTTAATAGAAATTGTTTCACCAAAATGATTAGACATTACATGCACCTCCATTTATATTTTAATTATAGAAAGTTATCATTCTATTCAATATACAAAAGTGTATGTAATTTAACATTAGATTTTATATTATGTATTTATTTCGGAAATTTAATTTCAATTTTGCAAAGGAGCATA
This sequence comes from Bacillus sp. (in: firmicutes), assembly GCF_031983925.1. Lineage (NCBI taxonomy): Bacteria > Bacillati > Bacillota > Bacilli > Caryophanales > Bacillaceae > Bacillus > Bacillus sp. (in: firmicutes). The sequence continues at coordinate 1,641 of NZ_DALYZR010000019.1, forward strand.
ATTCATGGATGAAATTGACAAGAAAATTACGTTATTACTACAAGAAGATGCGAGAATGACGATTACAGAAATGACTGAGCACTTACACCTCAGCCGTCCTAGTGTTACCGAAAGGCTAAAGAGATTACAAGATACTGGAATAATCGAGAAATATACTGCACGGATATCATTAGATGCAGTAGGAAAATCAATTCAAGCATTTTTAAGAATTGAAAATCTAAAGATTCCTTGCAAAAAATTTGAGGAGAAAATCTACGAAGAATATAGAATACTCGAATGTCATCGAGTAACAGGTGAAAGTAGCTATTATTTAAAGGTAGCGGTTCACTCTATGAAAGAATTAGAGGAATTAATTGATATCGTTATACCATTTGGAACAGTCAAAACTTCGATGATTTTATCTTCACCGATACCATATCGACCGATTATTACAGATTAATAAGAAAAAAGGATTGATCAAAAGATCAATCCTTTACTCGACTTCATTTAAGAAAAATAACGTTATAACACCCGGTCCTGTATGTGCTCCAATTGCTGCTCCAATTGTATTTACGATAAATACTTCACAGCCAAATCTCTCTGTAATTAATGCTTTTAAAGCTTCAGCTGTTTCTATGTCATCACCATGAGTCATTGCGATTGTTTGACCTTTAAGTTCTTTTCCGCGCTCTTCCATAATATCTACAATTCGGCTTAGTACTTTCTTTTTTCCTCTTACCTTTTCAAGTGGTACAAGCTTTCCTTCTTCCACGTTTAAGATTGGCTTAATGTTTAGTAAACCACCGATAAATCCTGCGACTTTACTTAAACGTCCACCTCTCACTAAGTACTGTAAGTCAGCTACAGTGAAGATATGTTCCATATGGCTCATTAGAAAATCAACACGTTTTAAAATATCTTCTTTTGATGCACCGTCTTTCGCCATTTTAGCAGCTTCTAATACGACAAGCCCTTGACCGAGCGAGGCACATTTCGTATCGATAATTTCTAAATCTAAGTTAGCATATGTTTCTTTTACTTCCTCTTTAATGAGAACTGATGATTGATATGTACCAGACAGTTCAGATGAAAAAGCTAAATATATACAAGGATTACCTTCTTTTGCATAAGAAACAAATTTTTCTTGGAAAGTTTCAAGGGAAGGCAATGACGTTCTATAAACAGCGCCTTCTCTCATATTTTGCAATAATGTAACTGACTCTAATGTAACTCCATCTAAATACTCTGTTTCTGCTTCATCATAAACACGGAGTGGAATTAAATCAATATCATATGCTTGCAGCAATTCTACCGGTAAATCCGCCGCACTATCCGTAATGATTTTAACACCCATTTTTAAACCTCTATTCTGTTATAAATATAAAAAATATAAAATAAAAATAGTACTTTTAAATTATATACGTAAAACTTAAATGAAGAAAGGAAAACACTTTATATTGTATGCACTATTCTTCAAAACTTGAACTGTTAATGAAAGTAATGTCATTTAAACCACTTTTTTATTTTTATTTTTTCTATAACACGAATAATTTTGTGAGTTTTTGTATTTAATTCTTTAATTTTATTTAACCATTTAAAATCTATACTTTTTAAAATTTAAAAGCCAAATCCAATAATAAAGGAAATGGCTTTTAGATTTTTATACAATAACCAAACTTTATTTTCCATCAGATTGTTTGTATTATTATTTTGGCGATATTGAATATTAGTCCAGTTATGATAAATATTTATAGCCTGTACTACATTCTCCTATAAGAAACACTGTATCTAAAAAAGGGGTTAAACATTTTATAAAATATTTAATTTTACTAGTAAAGCTAATAAAATTTGGAGAAGAATTTGAACATTTACTGCTATGTCTGTATCCGTAGTCGTAACCGTAACATTTCTAGAATTTCTAATAACAGTTTCTTGTTTATTAACTTGTTTAATAGATGATTTTTGAAACAATTCTTGCGCTACACGGTCAGCTTTTTCACTATCTGCTATAGAAATACTTATTATAACCACGATAGCTGCTTGTAAAGCTGCTTGAATAGATAATGCAGCTTTTGTATCTGTAGTAGTAACTTCTACATCTGCTGAATCAACAATTGTAATAGATTCTTCAGAAATTTGGTAAGTTTTACTTTCCTGCGCAGCTGCTTCTGAAACGTTAGCATTTTTAAAAGATGGATGGGGATTTGAAGAATCTAATGCACTCCACTTTTTATTTTCATTTGAATGACATTTTTTGTCCATATGTTCACCCCCTTTCAATCTAAATAATTATTAACCTGTGATTGTATTTCTGAAACAATATTTTTAATTTGCTGCTTTTTTTCTGGTGATAAATCTTTTAACTTTTCTTCACTTATCCCATGCCTATTCAAAATATCTGAGAGTAAAAGGTCTATGATTATATTCTTTTGATCCTTATCAAATTTAAAGGAAGAAAATTTGTTTAAATCATCCATTTACAATATTCACTCCAATCAATTTTCTGCAAAGATTTTAAATAACTACAAGCATTATATGTTTTTTAATACAAATTGCTTGGACAAGTAACTGAATATTATCTTTTCAACGTTTTTACTAATAAAATAAAAAAGCTGGCTTCTAATAAGAAGTCAGCTTTCCTTCACTTCACATAAACATAAGTTTCATTTACTGTTAAATAATGTGTTTAACCTTTACTCTTGTTTTCCACACTTACTTTCCCATTAATCTTGAATATTAGTTCAGTCATAATAAGAAGTCCAAGCTTGTACCACATATTACAACAAAAAACATTTACTTAGAGTAAACCCTTATCGCTAAATATAAACAAGTTAGAAACCTTATAAAATGTTTAGTTTAACTAGTAAAGCTAATAAAATTTGAAGGAGAATTTGAATATTCACTGCAATATCTGTATCAGTAGTTGTTACGGTTACGTTTCTAGAATTTTTAATGATTGTTTTTTGTCTATTAATTTGTTTAATAGATGATTTTTGAAATAATTCTTGTGTTATTTTATCTGCTTTTTCACTATCTGCTATAGAAATACTTACTACAACCACAATAGCTGCTTGTAATGCCGCTTGGATAGATAGTGCAGCTTTTGTATCTGTAGTAGTAACTTGTACATCTGCTGAATCAACTATTTCAATATATTCCTCAGAAACTTGATCAATCTCATCTGTTTGTATAGCTTCTTCTAAAAAATTAGCATTTTTACTAAACGAATAAGAATTTAATGGTTCTGAATCCTGTTTTTTTGGTTCAGAATACCGATTTAATGGATCCCGTTTTTTCTTTCTTCTACAAACTTCACAATCACACATAAAACCACTCCTTTTAGTCTAAAAAGTTGGCAATATTAAAATATTGACTAACTACTAGCATCTTATGTATTTTCAAAAAATTTGTTTGGACAAGTAACTTAATCTTCTATTTTATTTCTACTTCTTTTTTAATAAAAGAAAGCTGCCTTCTAATAAGAAGACAGCTTTCTTTGTAACGAATCTAGTCTAGATTTCATACAATATAATTGTTCCTTTCTTATAACCTGAGCTCGTCACTTTAGTTATAAAAATGTGAGTATATCCTATAACCTTTTTTAGGGATCATCCATAATTTATTTCATAAAAAGTGCTTTATTTTACTGAAAGGTGGTTGCGGAAACAACCACCTTTTTATTCGGAACAAAATAAAAATTTTATATAAAAGGCCCATAATTAAATAAACTTAACTTCATATGATATATTGCATCCTTTCTTTTTAGAATGAGTAGTCGTTACTGAAGGGCACTTTTCGAAGTGCTCTTATTTTTAAATCCCTTTTCTTTTTCAGGAGGTTTTTTTGCTAAATTCTAATACGATTTTTATCACTCAGGCTGGTGATTATTATATTTCCTTACTAGTTCCAATAATATAGTAGCTACACCAATTAAAATAAACCTATAAACTCTATACGCTTAAATAATAATGCGTTACCAAACACACGAACTAGTTTTACACTAAATTCACAAGGTTCTTATCCTCTTTTAGTTGAAGTTATCATTTGAATACCAGCAAATCCACAACTTCAACTAATAAATTTTGCAAATGTGCTATATCAAAGTTCTTTTGATATAGCATCTTATGTTTTATATAATAAAGATAGTGCTAGTATTCCGAAGGAGGATGTCTATGAGTATCCAAATGGCTACATCTAATGATTTAGAATGGATTAATAATCAATATGACTCAATAGGATTTGTACGAAGTGATTTAAAAAGAGATAAAGTTGCAATTATTACATACAACAATGAGTATGCAGGTATTGGACGATTAGTCCAAATAGATGAAGATACTTTAGAAATGGGTGGGATACTTATTCTTCCTAAATTTAGAGGTCTACAATTAGCTGGGGAACTTGTTTCATTTTTAGTAGAAACTGCGAAGAAATTACAAGTACAACATGTATATTGCCTTCCTTTTGAGGAATTAGAAAACTTTTATAAGAAATATGGCTATACTGAGGTCGATACTACGAAAGAATTTGTTCATCCAATTATTCTAGAAAAATATAATTGGTGTTTGGATCATTATGAAAAGCATGTTTTATTATTTAAGTTGTAAAGGTACCTAAAGTGAGTATATATATTAGTTATACTTGCCCATAGATAATAACCCTACTTTATTTGGTCTACATCAGCTTCTACAAGATATACTATTACTACTTACGCTATCTTTTTCCTTAACCTTACTTTTGTATAAAAGATTAGTTTGTTTAAAATTACCTTAAATCGTATTTAAATAAACTAATCGAAACGCGAATTCCTATATAATACAATTAAGTAATTAAAAGGAGCGTTATTTATGATAGATGTAGTAAGACTCGTTATCTTTACTGTAGTTGCAATTGGTGCCATTATTAACATATACATAGAATTAAAAAAACCTAAAAAAAGTATATTCTCAATCGTTTTTTTATCAGTACTCTTAATTGGATCCTCAGGGTTAATTAAAAATATTTTATCTCAACTTTTATAATAGATTGATTAAAAATCAACCTCCCGTCAATAATGTAAGTAACATGATTGTATCTCTCCATTCCCCCTTTGGAGAGGAGCAGTTAGCTTTTGCTAACTGCTCTTTTATTTGAAAATACGATTTCATCTATTATCCACAAAATAAGTATCATACGCCTTATCAAAAACATATCCTAGTTTTTCAGCTAGTTTTGCAGATGTAGTATTCGCTGCATCCCAGTTTGGGTATATCTCTTTTTCTAAACAGTCCAAGATTAGTGCTGCACTAACTATAGTCGCTAACCCTTTTCTTCTATGATTGTAATTAGTCGCTACTTCAATTTCAATCCCGCTATCATAAATGCTATATGATGATGCACCGCATACAACTTCTCCTTTATACAAAACACAATATCTTATACCTCGGTTTATATAATCTTCAACTGATTGAAATTGACTTGTAAAATCTTCAGAGACTTTATGTAATGTAGAGTTATTTACAATATGTTCATCTATTTTTCTTAACTCGTATCCTTTTGGAAACATCGATAATTTCTTTTCGGCTCACAACCCACTTACACCCCATCCCTTCTCTATATGTTTTATCTCATACACATAATATGAGGGGGATATGAGATAAGCTTGGACAATATAACTTTAACGTAGGAATATAGCTACCTACTCATCTCATTAATAATGAAATTACGCCAATAATGAGTAATAACGCATAAATTTCCCTATAAATACATATAACGATTTCATCTTTCATAAAAAAAACGTTATAATGAAGTGTAGCCTCTACGATTACGTTATAAAGGAGATTAAAACAATGGCTAAAATTAAAGTATACCAAGCAAAAGAAGAAAATATGGAAGCAGTAAAAAACATCATTGATGTTGAAGAACAAAATCCAACTGCTGAAAACTTACAAAATCTATACGCATGTGTATTAGATACTGAAGATATGGCATTGCCTGAATCATACATTGAAGAAGATATCTTAATTGATTCTATTGAAGTTATGGTTAACGCTTCTCAAAGCAAAATAAGAGACCTAGGTGCTTACGATGTAATCGAAGTTCAAAACAAAGGTAAGAAAACACAAATTTTATTATTAGCAGACGAAGAATACGAAATCATCGAAGGCTAATCTAAAACCGTACATACGAAAAAGCTCCTTTCCAATTGGAAGGGAGCTTTTTCATTACGCTTTAGATGTTTCGCTCTTTTTATTCTTTTGTTGTTTCTTCATTACCATACGCTCATTTCCCATAAAGAAAATAAATATGAATGCTAAACCAGCTGGTACCAATGCCCACATAAATGTTTGGACAATTGAGCTAGAAAGAGCATCAATAATTTTATCTAATATTTGCGGCGGGATTTGAGATCTTGCCGCTTCTGATAAAATAGCTCTTGAATCTCCTAAAGCGTTTGTATTCATTCCTCCGCTCATACCCTTAAATGCTTCTTCTAATTGATCTTGGAAACCTGTTCTTTGGATCATTCCGAAGATTGTAATACCAAGCGTCATGCCTAATGAACGAATAAAGTTACTCGTTGAAGTCGCAGACCCTCGCTGTTCCATACCAAAGTTGTGGATAGCCGCCATACTTAGTACAGAGAATGAGAAACCAACCCCAAATCCGATAATAATCATATACACTGTTAATAATGCACGACTTGTTTCTGGCGTTAATGTACTTAATAAGAATAGTCCTATTAGCATAATAACAGCAGAAATAATCATAATGTTTCTGTAGCTAAGCTTCGTCGTTAAAAATCCACCTAATTGCGCTGTTACAACTGATCCTAACATCATCGGTAATAGTAGTAATCCTGAGTTTGTTGCGGTACCACCGTATACACCTTGAATGAATAACGGTATGTACACAGTTGCTGACATAAACGCAGCACCGTAACATAATGCAATAATTGTACTCATTCCGAATAAGCGCTGCTTAAACATCTCAAATGATATGATCGGCTCTTCTACTTTTCGTTCAATAAAAATAAATGTAACAATTAAAATAGCGAATGCACCAAATAAACTTAAAATAAAGCTAGAATCCCAGTCATATTTTTGTCCGCCAAGCTCTAAAGCAAACATTAAACAAACTACTGCACCAACTAAAGTAATTGCACCAAACCAGTCAATTTTTTGCTTTCTATGAACTCGTGACTCTTTATAAAAGAATGTAATAAAAATAAGTGCTAAAATGCCAAGCGGTAAGTTAATGTAAAATACCCAGTGCCAGCTAATATAATCTGTAATATACGCGCCAAGCAACGGTCCAAAAATACTCGATAAACCAAATACTGCTCCGAATAAACCGCCCATTTTCCCGCGTTTTTCAGGAGGGAAAATATCAAAAACGATAGTAAACGCGATCGGCACTAATGCCCCACCACCAATACCTTGAATGGCACGATAAATACCTAACTGTGTAATATTTTCAGCAGTACCACAAAGTGCCGAACCAATCATAAAAACGATTAAACCAAAAATAAAGAATCTCTTTCTACCATACATATCTGATAGTTTACCGAATATCGGCATGCCTGCCATTTCTGCGACCATATAGGCAGAAACGACCCATACAAAGTTTTCAAGACCTCCTAAGTCACCAACAATCGTTCCCATCGCTGTTACGACAATGGTATTATCCATTGATGCCATTAAAATACCTAGCAATAAGCCCGCCACAACAAAGCCGAGCTTATTATTCTTCTCAACCATAACCTTTCTCTCCCTCGTACTACTTATATTTGTTTATGTTCTTTAACGACTGCATTACCCTTTTGATTAAAACTAGTATGATATTCTACAACACTAATTTCACACCCAGGGCCAATTGTAACGTTGTTTCCTCTCACTACTTCAGCAATCGTATGTTCTAAATAAATATCATCTCCTTCCACAATTGAAGTTTGGAGGTTTCCAACATGACTAATAAAAGGAAGAAATCTCGCTTTTTTACGAATCGTAATGTTTTTACCACCAATTTCTCTTACCTTACTTCCTTCATAACGAAGTGAGATTTGAATATTTTCAGCATTAAGTAATCCATCACTTTCAAGACCACCAGTTAATGATAAATCTTCTACTTCAATATTTCCCCTAACATTTAAAGCACCTTTTACATCGACAAAATCACCTGAAAACTTCCCCGCAATATCTATCATACCTCTAACTTTTGTTTTTTCAATATGTGCATCACCATGAATTTGTGTATTACCGTATACTTTTACATATTCTGCATCTACATTTCCTTGTACTTCACTATCTCCATACACAACATAATTTTTCACTTTCATATTACCCCGTACATCACTCGTGCCGTACGTTTTAAATTCATTACAGCTCATATCATTAGAAATCGTTCCTTCACCGCGAATCTTCACTTTATTATAATCTCCGCCTGCTGAATTGCCGGAACCATTTACTGTGAGACTATGTGGATGTTCCATATTGCTTTCTCCCTCCCATTAAACCTGCTTAATTTCTTTTACATTTGCGCTTTTATCAACAGTAAGAACACCTGTATATTCAATGAATTCAATCTCACAGTTCGGTCCTACTGTAATATTGTTTCCTCTTACCGTTCTTATGTGAGCATAATCAATATCAATATTGTCCCCTTCTAATAGTTCAGCTTCTAACTGCAAGCCAAATACTGTTTTAAATAGCCTACTTAATGTACCTGATCTATGCCTTACTTTAATCGTTTGACCACCAATTTCTTTCGCGCGACATGTACCGTGAATATTAATATTTATTTCATCAGCGCTTAATAATCCGCCAATTGTAAATTGTCCTTCTGAAGAAAAAGTATCCACTTCACAATTACCGTCAATTGTTGCTTGACCATTGACTTTGAATTCTTCACCTGTGACATTCCCGCCTATCGTACCTTTTCCTGCAATTTTCAAACTGTTTGCCTTTACATTTTGCGTAATTGTAGCTTTTCCATCAATTCGCATCGTTTCAGCATGAACTGTGCCATCGACTTTACCAGATCCGCTAATTCGTGCACTGTTACTTTTCAAATCGCCAGTAACTGCTCCGTAACCGTTACATTCAAATTGCTCACATTCGACATTTCCATTCACAGTTCCTTTTCCGTTTAATTGCACTTTATGAAACTCACCGCCATTCGATGAACCGTAACCATTTATAATCAAATTATCTGTACGCATACTTACTCCTCCATTACAACAATTTAGTTTTTAATGCTTCGGTATATTTCATAATCGCTTCGCGTAAAACGATTTTGGTGCCTTTTTCAAAAATTAAGTCGTCCACGTTTGAAACTAATAAACATGTAGAAATCCCTAACTTTCGAATAATGATTAAGTCACACGTTTTATGTTTCATTGCTTCATAATTTTCACGTAAAACTTGCAAGACCATTTTTCCTTCTTCTAAACTAATTTCTCCCGATTGTAGTAATTCTTCTAACATGTACACATAAAGAATATCTACAAATTGAAACTCCGCTGTTTTATTCGTTTGTTCTATGAAAAATTGTAAAACTGGTTCTGATGCAATCCCCTTACGTAAAATGTCTTCCTTCGTTAAAAGAATTTCCCTCACACTCGGCGAAAACATATTTGCTAGTTCATCAAGTGATAGATCCTCTTTCATCGTTTGAATTTTATCAATACGCTCTAATATCTTTTCTTTCGGAAAAAATGTTTCCTGACCCGTGAATGTAGACTTTCGTACAAACCAATCTTCCGGTATTAAATTTTTTCTTTTCCACCTATATAATTGTCCGTATGAAATACCAGTAAGTTCTAATAAATCTTTTTTTGAAATTAAATCTGTACTCAACTGTATAACACTCCTTCCTGATAACAATGTAACATAACACTGTTACGCTGTAAATAGACTTTTATCACAAGTAACGTAACAATGTGTAAAATAACCCTGTTTCACACAAAAAAACAGGGTTCTCACGCATCTTATAAAATGCGTAAAAACCCTTATATATCAACATGTAAACCATATTTCATAAAAATCAATCCACCCTTGTGAATTAATCATTATATTTTGTACTTTTTCATGAGAAGTTACTTGTTGTTTGTTACGGTATAAAGGAATTATATGAATTTGACGTAACAAAGTGTCTTCAATATCGTGTAACAGTGTAACTCTTTTCTCTACTTGTTCTTGTTTAAAATAAGAGGACAGTGATTTATGAAAGTCCATGCTGCCTTGCCCATGAATAAAACTGTTTTTTGTAAGGAACATATATAGTAAACTATCTTCTATTCGTTCGCTAATTGTTGCACTATCATGCATCATATCAGCCTTTTGTATCGTATTTATTTCCAATAACTCTTCTAGCTCAAGAAAATTAGTTTTTACACGAATCCCGTACTTCGCACACTCTTTTTGTATCCATTGTGCATCTTCAACGTGATCTCGTCCTGTAAATGTATATAGTTGTAGCACTTCATTATGATACGTACTTCTCTTAATTAAACTTTCGATATCTTCCTCAATTTCTACTATGCTTTCATTTGCTAATATTAGTTTCTTTGCCACTTCTCCACGTTCTCCGCCGAGTTCTTGAACGATTTTATCGCCATGAATAATTTTATATAGCGCTTTCCGAAACAGTTCATCTTGCATTGGCCCTTCTTTTACAAGATTACACGTTACATATGTCACGTTCGATTCAAGCCGTGAAAGTTCTTTATTGAGATTTTCTTTATCTTTATACTGCGCCTTTACTAACACGTCATAAGTATTTACATTTTGCTCCACATTCAATAGTTCAATTCGGTCAAGAAAAGGTCTTTCACGATAATATAAATCATGTACTTCTAATGCAAATAAATGTGTATTCTTCTCTCGTAATATAAAAGGACCTGTACCTATGAAGTTTCCTGCTTCATCTTCAATTACGATAGAACACTGTTCTGCGCTTAGCATATGTAAAAACATCCTATTTACCGTATGTAATTGAATTTCAACAACAAATTCATCCACTGCACGGAAACTTTCAACATGTTGTAACATCCATGCGTGTGGGTTGTTTTCAGCTTTCATAAATCGATTCAATGAATGTATAACATGATGTGCAGTGAGTCGTTTTCCATTATGAAGACGAACGCCTTTTCGTAAATAAAAAGTCCATACCTTTTCAGCATCATTATATTCCCATTGAAAAGCAAGCCTTGGTTCTATAGAATTTGTTTCTTCATTTACATATACGAGTGTATCAAAAAGATGTTTAACCATATGACATTCTGAGCGCATCGTAGCGTAAACCGGATCTAAAGCGATGTCCAGGTTCATTTGTACTTGCAAACGAAGTACATCTTTTCTTCCTTCAGATGTCCGTTCTATTTGATGACCAAATATAGAATCTACCCAAGCTTCATACTCTTTCTTTATTGATGGAAATTGTGAGCTGTAGCGTTCTACAAATGAGATTCCACTTTTCACATCTCCTTTTTTCGTTAATTCTTTTCCTCTTTCTAAAATTAGTGGAATTGGTTGCTTTTGAAATATTAATTTAGAACGATTCCCTCTCCCGCGACCTGGAAACCAAGTGATCCAATGTAACTCTTCTAATTTTTTTATAATTAATTTACTATTACGCTCTGTACAAAATAATGTTTCTGCTATCATTTGTACGGTTACTTCTAATCGTTCTCCTTCTCGTCTCCCTTTACCGTAGACACACCATAGTTCAATATATTGATCTAAAATAAACATCATACTCCCCCTAAAAGGTGAAAAATAACCCCTTTTATTTCTACCCTTTTTCTCTTTCTCCTTTCATCTTATCATTTCAATATAGAAAGGAGGAATTAATATTGACCAATCTCTTACTACGTTATAACAAACCAATTATTATAAGAATGTGCGGCGAATTATTAACCCGAACAACAGAATCCATGTTAGCCATCATTATGATTATTTACGTTGATAAAATGTTAAACGGTAATATCATAATAACTATGCTTATTTTCGGATTACAACCACTTTCAGACATTGTATTTACACTAATTGCTGGTGGAATTACTGATAAATATGGACGAAAGAAAATTATGTTACTAGGATTGTTACTACAAGGTGTTGCAATCGGTAGTTTCATTTTCGCTCAATCTGTTTTTATCTTTGCATTATTATACGTTATAAATGGTATTGGCCGTTCCTTATATATTCCCGCTCAACGTGCACAAATTGCTGATTTAACAAAACATGGGCAGCAAGCAGAAATCTTCTCACTTCTGCAAACGATGGGAGCAATAGGTACTCTAATCGGTCCTTTAATTGGTACTATTTTTTATAAGACTCACCCTGAATATGTATTTATTGTGCAAAGCATTACACTTATAGCATATGCAGTCGTTGTTTGGACGCAGCTTCCAGAAACTGCTCCGGCAATGACAACACCAACGCAAAAGCTTGAAGTATCATCTCCAAAGCAATTTGTACACAAACATTACGCCGTATTTGGACTAATGATTACTACAATTCCTATTAGCTTTTTTTATGCACAAACTGAAACAAATTATCTTATTTTCGTGAAACATACACTTCCGGATTTCGATCGCATACTCGTTTTTATTACAACATGCAAAGCTCTTATGGAAATCACTCTACAAGTTTTCCTTGTAAAATGGTCTGAACAATTTTCTATGGCGAAAATCATACTTATTGCTTACACCTGCTTTACGATAGCTGCAATTGGCTATGGATTTTCAGCAACAATCTTGTCATTATTTTTCACATTACTCTTTTTAGTCATTGGAGAAAGTGTTGCTTTCAACCATTTACTTCGATTCGTTTCAGAAATCGCTCCTACAAATAAACGTGGATTGTATTTTTCAATTTACGGCTTACACTGGGATGTATCTCGAACGTGCGGTCCTGTTATCGGTGCGGTTTTATTAAGTAAACTAAACGGCAGTATGCTATTTTATATTTGTGCTTGTTTCTTAACAATTGGAGGCATTATTCAAGTTCTTTTTGTTCAAAATTTAGAGCGTAAGAAAAGAAGAAAAGATATTCAAAAAGATGTTTTAGAGCATCCCCATCATATTTTATAAAAGGAAGTTTCTTATTTACACCAAAAAAAGATGTCACATGGTCATCGATTTCGACTTTTGTGACATCCTTTTTTATTATCCTACCCTGCCATTTTATTAATACTATCCTCAGGTGAAAATACCGAAATATGATTTACCTTACCAGTCGATTTTGGAATAATGAATTTTAACTCAAACTGATTGTTTACTTTATATACATATATTTTATCTTCACCATTTCCTTTAACTGAAGTTGGTTTTCCTAATGCTTTTTCTATTTCTTGTAATGTAATTGATTTTAGTTCTGCGTGATAGGAGCGTACATCAAAAACTTGTGATCCTTTATTAAAACCGAAGGAAACATTTTTATTTGTAAAGGTAGCGTACATTCCATTTCCTGCTTGTTCCGTTTTATCTGCTTTCCCCCACGCTTTTTCTATTTCTTCAATATCTCCTGTATGCGCTGCAAACGGAACGTTAGGTACTTTTCCTTCTTTCGCTAATTCAAACAATTCTTTAACGTGGTTAATTGATTTTTGATTGATTACTGTATCTTTCGTACTTGGATCTGGCTTTGGTATTGTTGATCCTTCATTATTTGATTTTTCATCAGGCTCTTTCTTTTCTTCAGAAGTATTATTCTGTTCATTTTTACTATTTTCCGTTGTTGGATCTGTTTCCTTTTTTTCGTCCGTTCCTTTACATGCTACTAATGCAAAAATGCATGTAAAAGCGAGAAATAACATACCTATCTTCACATACACTCTCATACATTTCAGCCCCCTATCATAATCTGATTCATTTCGATAACCAATCCATTACAGATCTTTTCAAATTGTGTTTGTTCCAAAAAGTAAATACTTCACTCTCGCCCAATGCTTGTGCAACATATTCTACAAAAGCTGTTCCTAAAAAATAACCGAGTCGGTTGTACCCAAAATATTGTCCGCCAGATAACCGAAACCACTCTTTCTCTTTTTCAAACGTCCATCCTTCTATATAATCTTCCAAAAAACGTTTCTTTATTTGTTCTTCATTTTCTATACAATATTGTAACCAACGTTCACCATCATCGTCATATGAGTAATACACTGATTCATTTAAACCTTTCACAATTTGCTTTGATACATATGTTGCAACACCTTCACGATACAAATTAACTGCCGCATCGGTCCACTCAGCTTTCTCCCAATCCATTCCATTATTTTGTAACATAACATTATGATATATATGCCCTATTTCGTGAGCAACCATAACACGAAGATGATTCAAATCTGGAGATAATTTTTCTACCGCAAAAAATATATCTCCCATGATCTCCCTCTCTACGAATGCATTAGATCCAAAAGCTCCAACAAATATGTGGAATTTCATATTTACATCAAAGCTATATTTATTACGATATTTATTCGTTATCTCTTGAATAATAGTCGGTAATGTTTCTGCAATGATACTTAAAGTATTCTTCAAATATCTCTGGATGCGAAGTGAAGTATTGATTGAGGACCGCTAATTCTACGTCGGTGCTTTCCCATAATTTTAAAAAACTTGGAATTGTATTGTTTATCATTTTTCCATCTCCTTATATATCCCTTCTCGCCATTTACACTGCAATCCTTCCTTAAATAGAAAAAAGCTGCCCCAAAAGGACAGCTTTACATATGTATTTTTACACTTCGATTGACTTTCCATCTTCAACAATATGATAAAGTAAGTGAGCTAAATGATGAATTGGACCATACTCTTCCTCTTCTTCATCTGTTTCACCTTGGAATTCAAGATCGTTTAAGTATAATGCTAAAAATTGATAGTATAGTTTTAAATCAAATCCGTAGCACGCAGTTGGTTCTTCATGATCTCCTTCATATTGTAGCATTAAGTATTGATCATTTCCTTCTGCATCTTCTGCGTCAAAGAATACGAAGAATCCAACGTTTGTATCTAAATCAAATAGATGACGAGTACCTTTTTCTGTTGCTTTGTTGAAGTCCTCTTCACTTAATTTATGTACTGTTGTCGCTTTTGCATTATCTTCTTGATGGAAATTTACTGTAAATGTTTTCAATGCTGACACCTCCTGATTGTATAATACTAGCATAACATATAAAAAGGACTGCTTACAAATGTAAACAGTCCTTACATTCATTTTCGCATTGCTCGCAATAAGAAGCTTACGATGAAGATTAAAATAATCGCACCGATTAAAGCTGGAATAATTGCATATCCGCCGATTACTGGGCCGAAACTACCAAGTAATTTCCCACCAATCCAAGAACCAATAATACCAGCAATAATATTACCAATTACACCACCAGGTACATCCCTGCCAGTAATTAAACTAGCTAACCATCCTAATATACCACCAACGATTAAAGACCAAATCATATGATAACCTCCTTTATATTTCACCAATCAAAATATAATTAGAAACAATTGCTTACCATTAGTTATGCTACATTTTTCATAAGTTATTCATACAGCTCAACTATTAGATTATTTCAAAATAATGAACAACTAGTTTTTGGATTAGTGGTGGAAACCCTTCATATTTCTCATATTATGGGCAATCAGGCTTCAATATTGTACGCATAAACTCTTCTTTGAATGCAGGATAGTTAAAACCAACCGCAATTCTTTGTATTGGCCGATCATCAAACCTTGTTGGCTCAGCTATTTTTCTAAAGTCAGCCACACTTTGTCCTCTTGTTACATCATTTGTCGTACTAATCCAAACTGCAGATTTTTTATATTCAAAAATATCATCATTTATAAATGAAATGAACGGAAGCAAATCGTGAATCGGACTTCCAGCAATACCAGGGTATTCTTTTTTATAAAAATTCTCATAATAAAAATCAATCATTGGTTTAATAAGCTTTGCCTGTCCTGTTCCTTCTTTATTAATAATATCCACCATTTCAGGCGTAATTAGGGCCTGTTGCGTTACATTTAATGGATAAATAGTCGCATTCTTTGCGTACTTCATTACAATATTTGCAGCAATTGGATCTCCATAAAAATTTGCTTCCGATACAGGAGTAACGTTACCAGGAAATAAAAACGCACCGCCCATAATATAATACGAACATATTTTATCCATTACATTTGGATATAATAAAAATAATGTTGCCAATGTTGTTAATCGTCCTGTCGCTACGATAATAATATCTTCTGGACAAGGCTCAATTAATTTAATTAATTCACAAAAATTTTCCCGTTTACAAATCCTCATTTCAGGTGGAATAATGGGGCCTAGGCCGTGCTCTCCATGAATTTCAGGAAAAAACAAAGGTTCTTCAGCTGTCATCGGTCTTGCTGCACCCTCAATGATCTTTACTTCTGTAGCATAGTATCTTTCTAAAAAATACACATTTTCCGTTACGATTTCTCGCGATACATTTCCATATTCAGCAACAATACCTATAATATCTAATTTACATGTTTTATTTGCATAAATTAACGCCACAGCATCGTCAATACCAAAGTCTCCAAAAAAGATGATTTTCTTATTAACTATCCTCACCCCTCTTCAGCATAATCTACTATTATTATTATGTAAAAAAGACAAGGCTGTGAAACAGTGCAAACTAAAAAAGCCGCCTATTTATTGGCGACTTCGATCTTTTTATAAGATAAATATGCTAATACATTCTTACTTGAATCGTATTTTGGATTATTTCCTTTTCTCGGTTCTCTCATATGTGTTTTTTCAAATCCAGGAATATCTGGCATTTTCTCCATAAATTCAAGCATTTCTTCTTCAGTTCCTTCAATACGTACGCGAATCATTATTACTTTTCCTCAATTCTCATTTTCTCTGTACTAAGTATAACGTACTTTGAAAAGACTGCAAGGAATTTATCTTTTTAATGTCCCGCTTTTTTTACATATAAACAATGCCATTTCAGTATAAAACGATATAATTTTATTATTTTCATATTGAATGTTAAAGAATTCTTGTATTTCAAGTGATGTTTTCATCATACATTCTGTTAACTTCGCTCGTTTTTGCAAAGGTACATCCATCATATCGCACCACCAGTCAAATTCAAATTTCTTGTCAAAAGTAAGACATGACAGCATTTGCAAACTATTTTTTTCTAACAAGGTAATCCATTCTGTTTTTTTCAACGCTCGTTCATGACTCGGATCCCGCTTTTTTTCTATAAAATTATAAAATGTATCGTATTCATTATTTTCCGGTGAAACATTATCTATTAAAATAAACAATCCATTATCTTCTAACGTCCGATTTACTTCATAAACAAACTGATCTGGATTCGTAAAATGATGTGCTGCAATTCGGCATGTTATCACATCAAATGAACGATCCGAAAACGGCAAACTTTCAGCATTTCCAGCGACAAAAGATACATTTTCATGTCCATTACTTATAATAAAGTTTTTCGCATTCTCTAACATTTTTTCTGTTAAATCTAAGGCAACTACTTCTTGAAACAATGGAGCTAATACATTTGCAACATGTCCTCCGCCAGTAGCAATATCAAGAAGACGATTATTATGACGAGACTCAACTTGTTGAACTACATATTGTAAATCCGGTCCTTTAGCATGAATTTTACTTTTTACATACTTCTCTGCATTATTACCAAACTGTTGTTTCACAAGCTCTTCTTTACTCATTTTATCATCTTCTTTCTATTGTTATTGACATATAGAATTCATATAATAATTAAAGTTCTCTTTATGTATTTTCAAATCCTCTTTTCAGCTCACTTCTTATCATACTGTCCTACATCATATCTATTTTCCGTTTCAATATTAAACAAAAAAGGTTACGGAAACTAGTCCCCTAACCTCACTAAATATCAATTACATTTTTACTTTTTCATCTATATAATATAATCCTCATTCAACTTCATAATAATGTCTATTTCGTTATAAGTAGCCTCACGAGCATGTAAACCAAATTGATCCATGCCAATCCATATCCATCCAGGTGTATGATATAGAACATCTATGTTAAAATAATCTAATTTAGCAAGCTCCGATTTAATAAATTTATCTTTATTAGCAATTTGTTTATTTATTAAACCATATTCTTTTCCATTTTCCAATAGCGATATAATCCCCCCTACAATCGGATGTTCACGAACAATAAAGTGATATTCCTTTTCCTCCACATTCGCCACAATCAAACGAGAATCAGATAAATCAGTTCCTAAATTTGACATCTTTATTTATTCACCTCCTTTATGCGTTCCACAAACATAATAACAAATGAATATTCAAATAATGTTAATATAATGTAAAAACTAAAAAGGCTGACTTCTCTTTAGAAATCAACCTTTTTAGTTTGATCATCTGTATACTTTTACAAACTATTATAATGTTTCTTTTTCCTCATCATTTCCGGAAACTAAATTCCCAATAGCATCTACTGTTACTTCCACCACAAATTCACAAATACCTGCTACCACTTCTCCAATCACTTCATCCATCTTTTTACCCCCTTATTTTATGTAACTTATTTGTAGTATAGAAGAGATTGGTTATTTTTAACTATCGGAAAACGTGACAACAACATTACAATTTTGTAAGCTTTTTTATTTTGTTTAGCTTCAATCCTTTGAAACTTCAAGTATGATTCACATACTTATAGGTCATCATAATATTAAGTAAATACTAATTTCGCTAGAGGAGGCGTGTAAAATTTACTACGTAAAATTAATTAAAGGTCAATCCTTCTATGCTTTTGATCATCGTTTCTTAATGTCTGAAGAAGAAGAGGTATCCGAGAAAGTTTATAATTACTTACGTCGTAATGAATTTTTCGAAGTACGTAAAGAAGAATATTCGGCCTAATGACAAAAAAGCATCAGGATCTTATCACAATAAGGTGATAAGATCCTGATGCTTTTTTGTAAGTTACCCTTTTCATCAATTATTGTCGACTCTATTAAAATATTCCATTATTTGTCCAAGCCATTCGATTGCTACTTTCATATTTTAGTATATGAGGAGGTGACGAATATGACTCATATCATTGATTACCAAGCTACTCAACCTATAAGTAAAACGGGTGAAACCACTTTTGCAATCCCAGCTTCTCCAAATAAAGCAATTCTAGCAAATTTGAAAGTAAGAATTTCAAGTAGAGATTCACGTAATAATCGAGTAGAATTAATCGCTACAATTGGTGTAGAAGGTATATCTGGGACTTCACAAGTTTTATTCCGAATTTTCCGTGATAACTTCGAAATTTTCAATGCACAAGCAGGTATTGAATCTACAGATTCTGAGCAATTCTACACTCAAACATTTCAAGCTATAGATCAAAATGTTAGCAGTGGCACACACGAATATTCATTAACTGTAGAAAACCTTACTAGTGGTGCAAGTGCAGAAGTTGTTGGTCCTCTATCTTTTAGCGCTTTAGCTATTGGACAAGAGCGTAAATGCTGCTAAGTGAATCTAATGTTTAATTTTGCAATTGAGAAAAGCGAGACATAGTTATATGTTCTTGCTTTTTTATTTTTTGATAAATCAAAAAGATTGAAATCCGCTGATGAAACACGTAATATAGACTCTGACTCTAAAAAGTTCGTTACTAATAATACATAAAATAAGGAGGTTTTATATACGAGTTTTTCATTTTAAAAGACGGAGAGGTTTTATATTATGTGGCGTAATAAAAATGTTTGGATTGTTTTAATCGGGGAGTTTATTGCTGGTCTAGGGTTATGGCTTGGTATTCTTGGTAACCTTGAGTTTATGCAAAAATATGTCCCTTCTGATTTCATGAAATCAGTTATATTATTTATCGGACTATTAGCTGGTGTTCTAGTTGGTCCTATGGCAGGTCGCATAATTGATCAATATGAAAAGAAAAAAGTTCTTCTTTACGCCGGGTTTGGTCGTGTTATAAGTGTTATTTTTATGTTTTTCGCTATCCAATTTGAAAGTATTGCCTTTATGATTGCATTTATGGTTGCTCTTCAAATTTCAGCAGCATTTTATTTCCCTGCATTACAATCTGTAATCCCGCTCATCGTACGTGAGCATGAGTTATTACAAATGAACGGTGTACATATGAATGTAGGTACAATCGCTCGTATTGCAGGTACTTCACTAGGTGGAATTCTTTTAGTTGTAATGAGTTTACAGTATATGTATGCCTTCTCAATGGCAGCGTACGCTTTATTATTCCTCTCAACTTTCTTCCTACAATTCGAAGATAAGAAATCAACAACACCAAGTAAACAAGCGGCAAAAGATAATAGCTTTATGGAAGTATTTCGTATTTTAAAAGGAATTCCGATTGCTTTCACAGCACTTATATTAAGTATTATCCCGCTATTATTTATAGCTGGATTTAATTTAATGGTAATTAATATTAGCGAAATGCAACATGATCCAACGATTAAAGGATTTATATATACAATTGAAGGTATCGCATTTATGTTGGGTGCCTTCGTTATTAAACGTTTATCGGACCATTTCAAACCTGAAAAGTTACTATATTTCTTCGCAGCTTGTACCGCTTTTGCACATCTATCATTGTTCTTTAGCGATATAAAATGGATGTCTCTTACATCATTTGGTTTATTTGGTTTTAGTGTCGGTTGCTTCTTCCCTATTATGTCGACAATTTTCCAAACGAAAGTGGAAAAAAGCTATCACGGCCGTCTATTCTCATTCCGTAATATGTTTGAGAGAGTTATGTTCCAAATTGTCTTACTTGGCACAGGCTTCTTCTTAGATACGATTGGATTGCAATATATGGTTCTAATCTTCGGAGTTATTTCATTATTAATTATTTTCATATCGCTATCTAAACAGAAACAGTATGAAAAACAACCTTCGCAATCTGCGAATTTATAACATAAACAAAAAGCATGGATTTATTAGTATTAGATTAATTCATGCTTTTTGTTATATATAATTTTATTTAATACACTTATTGAAATTATTTAAAGGAGTACCTATTTTACTTTCGAATATAATATATAAATAAAGTATATAGGAGGCGCAAAATGTCTGATGGCATCCAGTTATTTATTATCCTTTTTGTTGTATTCGTTATGTTTAGCATCATAAACTTTTTAGCAATTTCCCTATCTCAACATAGCTTTAAAAGAAGGGTTTTGGCAGGCTTCATATTTTTACTACTAATGCCTATTATTTTTTTGACAATTACGGCACTCACTTCTATATTGGATAACGCTGGTTTGGGAGCAATTAACCTAACCTCTTCTATTGTAAATGTATACATTTTAAACGGCATTGTCATTCTTCTTTCCGCTTCATTTATCCTCAAAAAACAAAATATAAGATAGCACATTAGGTATGAATCTGGATTACATTTGATTCATGCCTTTTTATTTTAAAAACTCTACCTTCCCCAATTTAATGGACAGTAAGACCCCCACTGATTAAAGTTTCACTTTATATGAAATTAAATAATTCTTTATAAAAATTTAAACTTTATTTATTACAATATTCGTATCGCATTCGCACGTTTATCGAAAATGAAAAGAAAGGAGTACAAAATGAAAAAGGTTCTATTCATTATTCCGTTATTCATTATACTACTCAGTGGATGTAGCAATAATGACATATACGGTACTTGGGAAGTCATTGATAACAAAAACGGTCTTTGTCCTGTATCGTATAAATTTGAAACAGTTGTAAAAGAAGAAAAGAAAGAAAAAATCATTCAATATTTAGTAGAGATGCAAACAACGAAGAAAAAAGATGATTTATACAAAGGTTCATTTGTTAAGGATTCTAATGTATATCACATTGATTATGGTAACTCATTTACATCAGATCAAACTTTAAAAGTTGTCGATGGCAAATTAAACGTATACTTTTATGCAGTGGAAAAATTATGTACATATAAAAAGAAATGATTACTCTTCATTTAAAACGCAGAAAATGTTTTCTGCGTTATTTTTATCCTCCCTCTAAATTTGTCAATCGTTTTAATTTTCATAAAAAAATGATAAAATGTACTCATGTGTTTTCAGAATAATTAAAAACGCAGAAAGAAAACACTGTTTTTAGGAGGGGTTTTGATGACTTACACGTTAGCAACTAGAATGAAAGCATTCCAATCTTCTATATTTAGTGAATTAGGGGCCTATAAAAAAGAAAAGATTGCAGCAGGCCACAAAATGATTGATTTAAGTATCGGGAATCCTGATATGCCACCTGCTGATTTCGTAAGAGAAGAAATGGTACATACAGCAAATCAAAAAGAAAGCTATGGATACACATTAAGTGGTATTCAAGAATTTCACGAAGCTGTAACTGAATATTACAACAACACTCATAATGTTATATTAAATGCCGATAAAGAAGTTTTATTATTAATGGGGTCACAGGACGGACTCGTTCATTTACCTATGGTTTATGCGAATCCGGGAGATATTATATTAGTTCCTGATCCAGGATATACAGCTTATGAAACAGGAATTCAAATGGCTGGAGCAACATCTTACTACATGCCTTTAAAGAAAAATAATGGTTTCTTACCTAACTTAGAGCTAATTCCTGAAGAAATTGCAGATAAAGCGAAGATGATGATTTTAAACTTCCCA
Source organism: Bacillus sp. (in: firmicutes) (assembly GCF_031983925.1). NCBI lineage: Bacteria > Bacillati > Bacillota > Bacilli > Caryophanales > Bacillaceae > Bacillus > Bacillus sp. (in: firmicutes). The sequence goes on from NZ_DALYZR010000019.1 coordinate 24,234, forward strand.
GGGAATCCGGTTCCAGCAATGGCTCATGCAGATTTCTTTAAAGAGGTAATTGTATTCGCGAAAAAGCATAATATTATTGTTGTCCATGATTTTGCTTATGCTGAATTTTATTTTGATGGTAATAAACCAATTAGCTTCCTCTCTGTACCTGGCGCTAAAGAAGTTGGCGTAGAAATCAACTCTTTGTCAAAAAGTTATAGTTTAGCAGGTAGTCGTATTGGATATATGATTGGAAATGAAGAAATTGTTCGTGCGCTTACCCAGTTTAAATCCAATACAGATTACGGAGTGTTTTTACCAATTCAAAAAGCGGCATGTGCTGCACTAAAAAATGGCGCTGCTTTTTGCGAGAAAAACCGCGGTATTTATCAAGAACGTAGAGATACTTTAATCGATGGGTTCAAAACATTTGGCTGGAATGTCGATAAACCAGCTGGTAGTATGTTCGTTTGGGCTGAAATTCCGAACGGCTGGACTTCTATAGATTTCGCATACGCATTAATGGATCGTGCGAATGTCGTTGTTACGCCAGGTCATGCATTTGGACCTCACGGAGAAGGCTTTGTACGTATTGCACTCGTTCAAGATAAAGAAGTGTTACAACAAGTTATTGAAAACATTAGGAATAGCGGTATTTTTTCTCTTGAAAAAATTAATGAATTAGTTAAAAATTAATGAATAACTCCCCTGCTTAACTGTAGCAGGGGTATTATTTATTGGAGGTACTTTCATATGCATATTAAGGACACTCTTCCTCATCGTTATCCATTTTTAATGATTGATAAAGTAACAAATGTAAAACAACGCGAATCCGTTACAGGATATAAACTCATTACAAATAATGAGTGGTTTATAAATGATAGTCAAAAACATATGCCTCATATGTTAATTGTAGAAGCACTTGCTCAGCTTAGTGCATTTGTACATACGAGTGACTCTGAAGGACTAGGCTTTCTCTCCTCTTTAGATGGAGTTGTATTCCACGGAAAAGCATATCCTGGTGATAAACTTGATTTACATTATGAGCTAACTCGCAATCGCCGAGGTTTTATTCTAGGTAAAGGGACCGCAACTGTTAATAATCAGCCGATTGTAACGATAGAAAAGCTATTAATATATCAAGCTGATTAGAGTGTTCCTTACATTAGTTGAGAGTATGATTTAACACGAAAGCATATTACGTAGTTAGGAGCAGGTAAATGGAAAGTACGATCGGTATCGATGCTGGAGGAACATTAACGAAAATTGCTTATTTGAACGAAAAAATGCAATTAGCTTTTGAAAAGTTTTATTCAAATGAACAAAATAAAATAATAGATTGGCTTAAGCAAAACACTGGTAAAAAACAAATATGTATTACAGGTGGTAAAGCAAAACAATTACAGCAACTACTTTCAAACTCATATAAAATAGTAGAACTAAATGAATTTGAAGCTACTCTTATAGGCGTCCGATACATTTTAAAAGAAGAGAAGTATGATATAAACAACTTTATTTTAACAAATATCGGCACAGGTACTTCTATTCATTACGTTTATAATGACCAATATATTCGAGCTGGCGGAACTGGTGTTGGCGGTGGTACTATTATGGGACTTTCAAAATTGTTAACAAATCTAGAGCATTTTGAAGATGTGATCCCTTTAACAAAAGTAGGTTCTAGAAAAGAATTAGATATTACAGTTGGTGATATTTATGGCGGTATTCTCTCCCCTATTGATAATAGTTTAACTGCAAGCAATTTTGGTAAAGCCGCTACTATAGAATCAAATTATAATAGCTCAGATATACTTGCTACTGTACAAGGACTCGTCGGTGAAGTCGTTACTGCATTAAGCCTTCAATTTGCCGAAACAAAAAACATTGACCATATTATTTATATTGGTTCGACTCTATGTAATAACATACATCTTCAAAATATTATTAGTAGCTACACAAAATATCAAAATAAAATACCTATTTTTTTACAAGATGGTGGTAATAGCGGTGCGATTGGTGCTTTACTTCATGTTGCGAATAAAAAAAGCTGACTTTTGTCAGCTTTTTTGCAACGGTACTTCAAATTCAATAATTGATTCCCCGTTCTCTCCAATTCGCTCTACACTAATTCTATCAATTACACATTGTAACTTTTGAGGGAAACTATGAATTTCCTTAGCTACTTCAGCTGCTAACTCCGCACTTTCTTTTCTCCCGACTGTTACATGCGGTATGTATGGAATATCTTCTTTTAAAAATTGGATTAAAGGTCCTGTATACAGCAAGTCATGTAGTTCTTCTATTTGTTCTTTCCCTCCCTCAACTTCTAAAAACAAATAGTTTCCTACACTAGTGATACGATTTGCAAACTCAATTTCAATTTTGCCTACCCCTTTTGATAAATTCAAAATATGAGATTTTAATTCATCATTTGAAATATTACTCTTAAATGGAAATACGATTGTTATATGCGGTGGAATTAATCTAAATAAAGGATCATGTTTTTGTCTAATGTCCTCTATTTTATCGATGGACATGTTATTTAGAAAGACTAAAATAGTACGCATTTTTATCCCTCTACTTTCCTCTCATTTTAATATGTATCGTATTCTATGATAGCCTTGAACATCAACAAATTATTTAGCATGATTACTAGTCCCACGCAAAACTTTCCTAAACTTTATATAACAAGCAATTCTCCAAGGAATAATATACGATACTGCAACGACGTAAAATAATAAACCTATCGTTTGTTGATCTAAATTAGCAATATATTTCCTTGAACCATACCTTAAAACGATAAGTGCAATAAAAGTAATTAAAAAGGCAACACTTTTTTTCGTATAAATATTCCCATCATCTCTTCGTTCATAATTTGTTAATACTATAAGCGGCACAGCGAAAAGTACCCCAATGAATACCGCTATAACTACTTGTAATATAGCTGGATGTACGGGGCCAAAAAACCATATAATCCCTGGTGTTAAAAATAATAATGGCCATAACATACGTTTTCCTGATCCCTTTATTGGCTTATGCATGGAGCGATAACGACGCCAGAATATTAATAGTGCAATCCCTAAAAAGACTGTAATGAGTGAAGATGTGTCTCCCATTTACTATCCTTCTCTCTATAGTAATCTAATAATATTTCAAATCGTTTTTTCGAATGATACTTTACGAATAAATATACTACTAGTTATGATATAAAGAACAGTTAATCCAATTGAAATAACAATAAAATACGGTATATCTACTAAAGATCCATCACTCGTAAATAATAAACCGGTTACCCCTGCTTCTCCATAAAGTACACTATTTGTTGATAAGAAAAGGGTCCCACCAATCATAAGACCGATCCACTGAAATCGTTGTTTAAAAACTACTACCACTTGAAAGAAACATGCTGTTGTAACATAAAATAAAAAGTGCAAAATAAATTGTTGTACCGATTGCTCTCCAAAACTAACATTTACTAAATTATATTTTATATCTTGTAAAAGCATAACTTGAAGAAATGAAAATAATGCAGATTGCAATACGATATAACAAATTGCCCCGATAAAATATTGTATTCTCGTTACACCGAATGAAACTGCTAAACGAAATAGCTCATCTTGTATGATGAAAACACTCCCTACTATAAATAACATAATTGCTATTGAAGGGTTATTTATAATTTCGGGTAAATAACCAATGTTCGCTCCATTTAAATGAGCAGCATTTAAAACCTCTTTTATTAATAAGGCTACAATCCAAAATATTAAAATTGCTTTATAATGAAAATTAATATGTAACTTTAACTGCTTCATTAATATCGTCATTTCACTTCACCACCAGTTATGTGAATAAATAATTTTTGTAATGTTATTCCATCAACTACTAATCCTAATTTTTCAATAGAGTCATAATCTTCATTAGACAATTCTTCCCATATAACAGCAATACCCTTATTTCCATAAACTTCTCGATTTAATACTTTTTTATCGATCAAGAACTCGTCCACTTTATCCTTTTGCCCTGAAATAATCTGAACTTGTTGTAATAAATCTTCCACCAATGATTGAACAACTAATCTTCCTTCTTTTATGATGATCACATCTTCAATCACATGGGTTACTTCTTCTACTAGATGTGTTGATAATATAATTGTTCGTGGATACTCACCGTAATCTTCTAGGAGTAGACTATAAAATAATTCACGATGTGCTGCGTCTAAACCTGTAGTTGGTTCATCAAAAATAGTAATTGGTGCCCTACTTGCTAATCCTTGAATAATTCCAACAACTGTTTGCATACCGTGTGATAGCTTATGATATTTCACTTTCATATTAAGCTGAAATTTATTAGCGAGTTCTTCAGCATACTTTCCATCCCAGTTTTTATAAAACATGCTACACATCTTAAAAATATCTTTTACTTTATAACTGAAATGTGCTTCTTCTTTCACTCTAACAAAACAAATATTTTGCATTGCTTTACTATTTTCAAAAACATTTTCACCAAATATTGATATGCTACCACTACTTGAAGTAATTTGGCCTGCAAGTAAATTTAATAGTGTCGTTTTTCCTGCACCGTTTCTACCGAGCAAACCATATATTTTATGCTCTTCCAATGAAATCGTTACTTCATTTACTGCTACTTTCTTTTTATATTTTTTCGTTATATCTTTCGTTTCAAGTGGAATCATCCCTCTTTCCCCTCCTTCGTAATTTTTTGAATCATATCCATCAATTCATCTTTTGATATTTCTAATACTTTTGCTTCTTCCCACACTTTCGGTAAATATTCGGTCATAAAAGTATTTTGTCTTTTTTTAAGTACGACTTCTTTTGCTCCTTTTGCAACAAACATTCCGATCCCTCTCTTTTTGTATAGAATCCCTTCGTCAACTAATACATTTACCCCTTTAGCTGCAGTAGCTGGATTTATTTGTAACATCTTCGCAAATTGATTTGTTGATGGAACTTGTTCTTCTTCAAGCAATATATCTTTTAAAATATCAGATTCAATCGTTTCTGCAATTTGTAAGTATATTAATTTATTTTGCTCCAGAGTAGGTTTCACAATTTCACCACCTTAGTTCGGTTCATAGGTTCATTACTTATGTAATTAACCATACCACATAAACATATTCATTTCCATAAATTTCTTTTACAAAAAAAGAGAGTCATTCGTTTAAGAATGACTCTCTTTCTAAAATTTTGAAGTTTCAACTCTTGTTCTTAAATTCTTTTCATTTATACCATTTTGACAAAAGTTAAATTGTTGTCCTTTTATTAACTTTGTACGATCTACTATTTGCCCTAAATGATAACTTGTGTGCTCCACTAAATGTAATAAACTATGAAGTTCAATATGTCTTTTTTCTTCCCATGCTTGTATATATGCTTTTCCCCATTCATCAAATACCTTTTCAACGTACTGTAGCAAAACTTCAGTATGTTGTCGTTTTGTTGGAAAATACTCCTCGATTCCCTTTTCAAAAACTATATTTGGATTTTTATAACGACTAGTATTTCTCTGCATATGTTCACAAATATGTAGTACGATTCCACCAATTGAATTAACAGACTCCCCTTGTTTCCATAAATTCTCTTCACTAACAAACTGAACTGCCTGTACTAACTTAGGTAAATAATGAGCCTGTATTCTATGATAAGTAATTTTGTATACTAACTCCATCTTTTTCCCTCCAATTATTTCGACTACTTTACTGGATGTTTAACAAATAAAGATTTTCGGAAATCTTTATCATTCACAAGCCTATTCATTTTTTCGTTATTATCATTAAGGAACTTTACTACTTTCTTTTTATCCCATATATTATCTTCTTTTGGAAAATCATTAAAATTTTCATACAATATTGGTAGTATTTCTTCTCTTTTTATCGTAAACTTTTTATTTTCTACTTGGAAATCAAAAGCTTTTGCATTTGGTACTAAAATCGCTAGATAAATAGCATTAAAGAGAAAATTCTTCTTTATTGTATCCTTACCATCAAACCAATACGTCTCAACCATGTCTTCTGTAAGGGGGCCATTCCCTTTTGCACCATAGTTCACCTTTATACTTTCATTCTCTAAACTTACACTTTGAAATGTTTCACCACCAGGTAAATGATTAACAATTGCAACTACATCTGAGTTATTCCCAACGTATGTCCCTGCATATTTATTAAAATCACCAGGTTCAACATCGGATATTTCTTTTATTCTTTCTCCTCTAGAACAAGCAGTAATACATAAAAAAATTGTTAGCATAACAACTACATTACGATGCATATATTTCATTTAGCATCCCCCATTTTTATCGATATTTCGTTAATTACAATACACCTTCTCAAAACCCTTTAAAATATACGCATTTTAATCAAAATTAAAAATTTTCATTTTTTATGTTTACAATTATCCATTAATTGTATATACTTACTAACGTAAGAAAAATATTCTAAAAGGAGGTCGAAGGAAATGATGAAATTACAATTACATGCTTTAACTTTAGCGTTAACTGCACCTGTGTTTTCTGGACAATTCAATATGAATTCGACCACCCTAATGGAGAATTGAAAATCGTACATTATTTCGATTAATTCATAAATTCGCCACAGGAGGTCGTATACTTTCCTGTGGCTTTTTCACGCCTGGCCATAGGAGAACTATATCTTCCTGTGGCTTTTTTATGCGATTTTTTAGTCTCTTACATTATTTTTTAAAGAAAGGAGCAACATTCGATGACTATTAGCGTATTGTTTTTAAGTATTACGATTCAAAGAAATAAAATTTCTAAAGATAAAATGTTTCATAATGAGCAAATAGAAAAAGCTATGAATGATGTTAAGGAGCGCCAAGCACTTTATTGTGATCACATGTAATTCCTTTTCGAAAGGAGGAATTCATTTATGACTTTTCATATTTTCTTTTTTACGACTGTACTTCAGAAAAACACTTTAACTGAAGCTGAGATCCATCGTAAACAACAAATAAAACAACTGACTGATAAAATGACTGACATTAAAAGTTCATATTATACGCATATGTATTAAAAATATATTTTTAAGGAGAACTACCTTCATGAAATTTAAAGCATTCTTTTTAACGATCACCATTCAAAAACGTAAACTTTCTCACAACGAAATTTTACGTGAGCAACACATTCAATCCATTATGGACGAAGTAAAAGAGCGTCAAGCTTCTTATTACAGCCGTCTTTTCTAATAAACTTATAAAGGGGTTTTATCTAATGAAATTTAAAGCATTCTTTTTAACGATCACCATTCAAAAACGTAAACTTTCACAGAAAGAGATTTTGCGTGAGCAACACATTCAAACTATTATGGACGAAGTAAAAGAACGTCAAGCTTCTTATTACAGCCGTCTTTTCTAATAAACTTATAAAGGGGTTTTATCTAATGAAATTTAAAGTATTCTTTTTAACGATCACAATTCAAAAAACTAAGTTCTCGGACAGTGAGATATTGCATGACCATCAAATTAATAAAGCTATGGAAGATGTAAAAGAACGTCAAAGTCACTACTGTAGCCATCTATAATTCCTTTCGAAAGGAGGAATGTATCATGAAGTTTCATCTTTTCTTCTTAACAATTACAATCCAAAAAGAAATCTTTTCTGAAGATGAATTAAAACAAGAGCAACAATACAAAAAGATTATGGACGAAATTCGAAATCGTAGAAGCAAATACTACACTCACCTATAATCCTTTAAAAATATAAAACTTGAAAGGAGTCGATTATGATGTTGATAGCACGTTGTAAGAAAATGATTTGGATAGTTCAGAGGGATTCCACATAGTTTTATTGGAGCTATATTATACAACTTGAACGTTATACTTGATATGTAATAAATATACAATAAAATTGCATTTGTACACTTTTCAACATTGGGTTAATAAACAAAAAGATACACCACTTAAAAAGCGGTGTATCTTTCTAAACATATACTATTTTCGATTACTTCGTTTCGTCTTAAACAATCTCACTAAGTTCGATACAACTGTTTTCGTTACTGCATACACTGGCACCGCCAAGATCATTCCGATAATTCCCGCAAAGTTACCTACCCCTAAAATTAAAATAATAATTGTTAACGGATGGATATTTAATTTTGAACTCATAATACGCGGTGAAATGATGTTACTTTCAAATTGTTGTACAATTGTTACGATAATAATTACGTACAACGCTTGCATCGGAGATACGAACAAACCTACAATAACAGCTGGTGCTGCACCGATAAATGGACCTAAGTTAGGAATTATATTTGTAAATGCAGCTATAATTCCTAAAACAAAAGCGTACGGTAAATCGATAATTAAATAACCGATAAAAGTAAAAGCACCTACAAATATACAAACGAGCGCTTGCCCTTGAATATATGCAGATAATGTTTCGTTCGTTTCCTTAATGATACGAAGCCCTTCTTCACGGTATGACTCTGGTAATAAACTTACCGCTTTTCCTGGAAACGCATGTCCATCTTTAAACATATAAAATAAAATGAACGGTACTGTAAAAATAACTAATGCGACGTTCGTTATGATACCAAATAAAGCCGTTGCACTCGACGTAATTGTGTTTGGTATATCCTTTAAGTATTCAATTGCATTTTTTTCAATTGTTTCAATGGAAACATAGTTTTGCGTAGATAACCATTCAAACAATCTATGATGGGATAAATCTTGTATGTATAGTTTTCCCTCTTTTATATAGCCTGGCATATTTTTCACTAAATCCATTAGCTGTTGTGAGATCGTTGGAACAACTACCCCAACGCCAACCGCAGTTAATGTTATGATAAAAAGATATAACAGTAAAATCGCTAAATTTCTAGGTACTTTTTTCTCCTCTAAAAAGACTAATACCGGATTAAATATGAAGTATAAAAATAACGCGATTAAGATTGGGAAAAACAGCGTTGATATGAAGATACCAATCGGTTGAAATAGAAACGATATTTTTGTGCAAATAAATATGATCGCTACAACCATTAGCACTTCTAATGTCCAAAAGTGCACTTTCGATTTCAAAAAAACGTCCTCCTTTAAACTAGCACTTCTCTTCATTGTACCAAAATAAGTAACAATTTCACATAATATTTTCCTTTACAATATTCCAAAATACCAATAAATACACTACAATGAGATTACATACAAATTTGCAGGTAAAGGTGATAAAAATGACACAATGCATCATTTGCAGAAAAGATACGAAAGAACTTAGTGAACAATATGTCATCCCAGAAATATTATGTGGATATTATTTCACAAACTCAATTTGTGATACTTGTCATGAACAAATGACAACAAATATTGATCGCCCTTTAATTCGGCATAAATTAAGTCAGTTTAAGATTGAGCACATGAAAAAACAGATTGACTCCCCACTCTATACGAATGAGCATGGTGAGGAACTTGCAGCGGCTGAGACGGATGTTGTTGAAGTAAGTGACGAAATACTTTATTCCAATGCATTAATTATGAAACTATGTAAAAAGCACGATATTTCACTACATAATGAAATTTGGAAAGAAGAACGTGTAACGAAAGTAGCTAGCTCTATTCAACGTGAATTACTTTTAGATAACCGTAAGTATAAAATGAGTGTATTAAAAATGGCTTATACTTTCGCTGTACAAGCAGTCGATGGCTATTTTGAAGATCCAGATGCGATTGATATTTCTAGCATCCTATCAAATGCCGACTTCATGGAATTAAAAGAAAAGAGCATTGTTCGCGATTTAAGCAAAAGTTCTTTATGGAATACATTAAATACAAATAGCGAAAACCACTACTTTATTTTATTAAGTGATAAAGATGGCCTGTTCTGTTTCATTCGTCTATTTGATATTTTTGATGTTGTCGTTCATTTATCAGAAAAGAGATATGAACTTCCTTCACCAATTGTCGGCGTTAATGATGTAAATAAGCAAGAATTTTACGTTCAAACTTTAAAACAGTATATGGACGGGCTCTTTAAAGAAAAGTCACCTTCTATTTAATTAGAAACAGAACATACGGTCTCCTTTCTTGATGAAAAGACACTGTGTTATAATAAGTATGAAAAGAACAATACAATCACATAAACCAATTATAAATTGTATATAAATAAAAAAGACTAGTGTGCGGCTACACACTAGTCCACGTAACTTAGCAGATTGGATTGTTCATTTATCCTATTTGTTTCTTACAAACAAAACAACCCACATTCTATTGGCATAGGTGGGTTGTTATTTTTTGAGCTTGTCTATTAAAACGACGACGAATGTTAACAATGCAACGAGAAACAGTCCACCTTGCAGTAACAACGCTATTTCACTCACTTATTATCACCCCCCTCCTAGTTGGAGAAGTGATAATTGAACAACCAACCGTACCTTAAGTTACTATTTAATTTTATCATATTTTCTAATAGTTTACGATGAAAACTCGCAAGTCATTTACTTGCGAGTTTTTTACCCCGTATTAACAGGCAGTAAACAAAATGAAGCAAAACATAGGTGAAACTGCCTCTAAATACCCAATTGGTGAAGGCTAATAATCCTTTGGGACAATTCACCCAAAGGATGAAAGCTTCACTTTATTTCTCACTATTTTTTTAATGCATATGCATCAGCTATCATTTCACCAACAATTTTATTTTCTTGCTTCTTATCTTCCTTCAATAAAGGAAATAACAGTTCTGCCACTTCATATGCCTCTTCTAAATGTGGATATCCTGATAAAACAAATGTATCAATTCCTAACGCTTCATATTCTTTTATTCTATTTGCTACTGTATGCGGATCTCCAACAAGCGCAGTACCTGCACCACCTCTTACAAGCCCGATGCCAGCCCATAAATTAGGACTTATCTCTAACGACTCTCGTGTACCTTCATTTAAATGGGTCATTCGTTTTTGACCAACTGAATCATATCTTGCAAATGTCTTTTGAGCAAGCTCAATTGTCTCATTATCTACATATTGAATTAAACGTTCTGCCTCTTCCCACGCTTCTTCTTCTGTTTCTCTTACAATTACGTGTAACCTGATGCCAAATCGTACTGAACGCCCCTTCTCTTCTGCTAGTTTTCTTACTTCCTCTATTTTCTCCTTCACTTGCTCTGGCGGCTCTCCCCACGTTAAATATACATCACTATGTTCTGCTGCAACTTCCTTTCCAGCAGTGGATGATCCTCCAAAATATATAGGAGGGTATGGCGTTTGAACTAGTGGGAACACAACTTTACTATCTGTAACTTTAATATGTTTTCCTTCTAGTGAAATGGTCTCACCTTGCAAAGTCGATTTCCAAACTTTTAAGAATTCATCAGCTGCTTCATACCTTTCATCATGTTCAAGATATAATCCATCTCCTTGTAATTCAACTGGATCCCCTCCAGCTACTACATTAATAAGTAACCTCCCGTCTGAAATTCTATCAAATGTAGAAGCCATCCTCGCTGCAACTGTCGGTGACATTAGTCCTGGTCTAACTGCTACTAAAAACTTTAATTTCTCTGTCTCAGCTGCAAGTGCCGATGCAAGTACCCATGGATCTTCACAACCTTGACCAGTTGGAAGTAACACACCTGTATATCCTAAATAATCGGCTGCCTGTGCAACTTGTTTATAATAACCATACTCAGCTGCTCTTCCTCGTTTTGTCGTTCCTAAATATCGACCATCTCCATACGCCGGAATAAACCATAATAATTCCATACCTTTACACACCCCTTATTTATGTTGAAACATACACTAAAATACTCTATATAAATTACCCCTAATAATTTATATGTTAATTTCCTATCTCTCCTTTAAAATTATCTCTCCATCTTAAAAACTTCACTTCTAGTAAACGAACAAGTGAATCAGAAAACTTCCCAACGAATGCAAAGATAATAATACCGACAAATACAATATCTGTATTTGAAAATTGCCTTGCATCCATTATCATATAGCCAATACCTTCTGTAGATCCCATAAGTTCTGCTACTACTAAACTCACCCATGCAACTCCTAATGATAATCTTGCTCCTAGTAAAAGGTTAGGTAATGCGGCAGGTAAAATTAATTTTGTAATTAATTTTCTTTTACTAAACTCTAACACTCTCGCAACATCAAATAACTTTGAATCTACACCTCGTATTCCTAGAAACGCGTTTACGTATAAAGGAAAAAATGCACCATCTGCAATTAATAACACTTTCGATGTTTCACCAAAACCGAACCATAATACGAAAAGCGGTGCAACAGCTAAGTGAGGCACAGTTCTTAACATTTGTACTGAAGGATCTAAATATTGCTCGCTTCTCGTTGAAAACCCAACAATCGTTCCTAATATAATTCCTAGACTCCCACCAATAAAGAAACCAGCCGCAGCCCTGAATACACTGATACTTAGATGACCGTATAACTCTCCTGTTTTTATAAGTTCTTGGAAAGCTAGAAATATATGTAATGGCGTTGGTAATACTGTTTTAGAGACTAAATCGAATACGCCAGCTAACTGCCAAATAATTAATACGACAATTGGTATCGTAATCGCTCTTACTAACACTTTTACATTTGTCTTTCGCACTTTTTTTACATTGACATTACTTTTGCCAATCGTTAAACTCGCCCTTTTCACAGCAGTCTTCGTATTTTCCAATTTACAAAACCTCTTTTCATTTCGCCTTTATTGCTTTTTCTACGAAAGAATTATCTACAACTTTATCTGTTTTGATTTCTTTCTTTATAGAACCGAGCTTATATTGAAAATCTGCTGTCTGTTGCTGTTCTGCAACTATTTCTTTCGTTACCGGAACTAAGATGGGTTTGTCGTGATTAAACACTTCTTTTACAATATCTGCATCTATTTTCTTTGCAGAAGTGTATATTTTTATTGCTTCATCCAAGTTTTCATCTTGCCATACACGTGCTTTTTCATATACTTTAAGGAATTTCTCCACTAATTCTGGATGCTCTTTCGCAAATTTTGTTCTCGCAATTAAAAACTCTGGGGAAGATACGTTTAATTGTTCACCATCTGTAATCACCTTCGCTCCTTTATTTACCGTATGTAACGATATGAAAGGATCCCAAATCGCCCATGCATCTACTGATCCTGATTCAAATGCTGGCTGCGCTTCATCTGGTTGTAACTGAATGACATTTACATCTTTTGCATTGATACCTTCTTTATCAAGCGCTCGATACAATAAATTAAATGCGCTACTTCCTTTTGCTACTGCGATTTTTTTACCCTTTAAATCTTTTACACTCGTAATCTTGCTATCTTTTTGTACAAGAATGCCTGTTCCTTTTCTCGCATAACTCGTATTAGCAATTTCAGTAAATTCAATACCTGCTGCTTGCGCGGAAATAACTGGAGAGTTGCCAACTTCACCAAAGTCTAATCGATTTGATGCGATTGCCTCAAAATAAGGAGGTCCGCTTTGGAACTCTGTCCATTTCACCTTAACTCCTTCTTTTTTAAACTCCTCTTCAAACCATCCCTTTTTCTGTGCCAATAAAAGTGGGCTTAATCCTTGCTGAATACCAATTTGTACTGTTACATCTTCCTTCTTACTACTTGCTGTGCTTTTTTCACATCCGAATAAAAAGAAAGAAATAGCTAATGCAAAAGAAAGAATTTTGATTTTTTTATACATATACTCACCCTTTCCCTATATACTTGTTTGAATTAGTCCCCCGCGTTCAAACTGCTGTAATACTTTCTTTCGAATTTCTTGGAATGACTCCGAAGTTTTACTACGCGGATAAGGTAAATTATTTTCAATCACTTTATGTATTTTTCCAGGCTTTGCACTCATGATGACAATTCTGTTTGAAAGATATATTGCTTCGTCTATATCATGTGTAACGAATATCATTGTCGTCTTTTTTTGTTCCCAAATGTTGAGCAGTACTTCTTGCAAATGACTTCGGGTAAATGCATCCAATGCTCCAAATGGCTCATCAAGTAACAATACATTTGGATCTCTTAGCAACGCTCTTGCAATCGCAACACGTTGTGACATCCCGCCTGATATTTCTTTCGGATATGATTTTTCAAAACCGTCTAACCGAACAATTTCAACCCATTCCTTTACCTTATCCTTCACATACTTATCTTTTAATGATAAATCCGCCGCAATATTTTCTTCCACTGTAAGCCACGGAAACAATCGATGCTCTTGAAATATAAATCCTTGCTTCTTACTCGGTTTTGTTATACGCTCCCCGTCAATAATGATTTCTCCTTCAAACTCGCCGTCTAAGCCTGCAATAATTTTTAATAGTGTACTTTTTCCGCAACCACTCGGACCAATTACTGTAACAAAATCCCCTTTCTCTAATTGAAAATTAATATTCTCTAATACTTGAACAGTACGAGTTTGTTTCGAAAAATATTTTGATACTCCATCAATTGAAACAGTCACTTCTTCGCCTCCTTGAAATGATTCATCTAAATGAACAGATTCAGTATTTATGCAATAAAAAAACCAAAGGCATTTTATCAATAGATAAAATGCCTTTGGTTTCTCCAATCAGCAATACGTAATAGAATTAAGTACATATTATACAAATATTTCCGATAAGTCAACTAGGTTTTGTTTAAAAATACATATGGTTCGTTTGAACATCCTTATTGTTATTTATTTTTTATGGTTCTTAATCCACTGTAACCAATAAGAAAACTCACATGCCAAATGCATTTGGTGCGATTTAATAAGGCTATTAGGACAAAGTGCTGGAAACTCTACAACTAGACTTACTTCTATACCAGTATCTGTATCTTTGAATTGATGTCGAACTCCACCAATAGTAGTACCGTCTTTCATACGTGCAACACCTGTTGATTGGTATTGATAAGACTTATCTCTAGGTGTCTTCAATCCCGTTTCGTCACCAAAAACAATAAAAAATTGAACTGGAAATGGAGAATTACCAGTAGTTTCGATAACTTCTAATTCATTTTCCCCAAACGGTCTTAGTACATAGTGATCAGGACAAGCTGACAAGTTCACCTGATTATTTTCACGTGATTGTTCAAGCATAAAACTGTCAATCCCATTTATCGCTTCTTCTGCTGTAATCCCATCTAAATAAATACTTGTTTTTGAAAATTTCCGTCTATTACCAGATAAAACTGTAGCGATACGCATACCCATTTCACTTAATTTAAGTTTAGACTTCAACTTATCATACATTTCATCGTATGAATAATTTAATTTTAGTTCCGTTAGTTTTTTTATCATAACGTCTGTATCATTTAATTCTTGCTCTTTATGTCCTAATGTATTTAAAACTTTTTTAATACGTTCTCTTTTCCATTTTGTAAGTTGTTCATTCGAAATATTGTTTCCATCGATCATAATCTTCATATACATTCTCCTTCTCTTTGATCATATCGTAGTGTATTTAATACTAAATTAACCATTTCTTGCTTCGTATCTAAATTCAAATTCACCTCTGAATGAGCAACACTGCTAAGACCGTATAAAATAAAACCTGAAGCTAGTAATGAGTTATCAGTATTAAAAATCCCCGTTTTCATCCCTTCTTCAATCACTTGTCGAATTAATGGCTGAATTCGCGTGAATAATTTCTGTTCCAGTTGAAAATGTTGTTCTGTCTGAAAAGAACTCACATTTTTATAAGGCGCTAATTTTTCAATAAATGTCCAAAATATATTTAGAGAATCTTCCATCTTTTGCATGACAGACCGTTCATTTGAAATTAGTACTTCTTCGATTAACTTCATATTTTTCACAATAAAATCATTTAACACTTCATCAACAAAGTTATCTTTAGACTTGAAGTAATAATAAAATAAGCCTGTTGCTACACCTGCATGATTCACAACATCTTTTATGCCAAATCCTTTCATACCATTTTTCATATATAGTTCAAAGCCAATATCCATTAACTCTTGTCGTCTTATATCTGGTTCTTTTGATATTCTTTTCATAGGCCATCTCCTACTAAGTTTGTCCTCGACTGAATCTGATTCAATCATAAACGACTGAACTATATTCAGTCAATATTAATTTCCACAAAAAAGAGTAATCCCAAGAAATATACATCTAACCTTAGACTTATCAAAAAAGTTAGATTATATAACTTGAGACTACTCAATTTCATTAAACACGTATTCTATCTTCAAATCGATTACAATTTAGTTTAACCTCACTCTTTCTGTTTCTACAATCATTTGAGGAAGGGTCTTTTGAATTATTTCCTCTAATACATGAAGAGCTTCATTCACATAACCATCCTCAAACTCCTCTAAAGACTCAGGCAACTCATCCTCATCTAAAATAAAATATTCTCCACTTGGAAGTACCAAAATATCAATAATTAAGTCTTCAAATGACACTAGTTCATCTGTTATTTGCGTATTTTTTACAACATTAAAATAAGAGCCTACATACATTCCATCCTTATCTCTCCATATGTATAAATTGTACGGACGATCCTCCCAGTAGTATGCAATGGTGTAACTGCCTTTCGGGATTGTTAAACTTGAATCATGTGTATTCATCGTAAATGAATACTGAACCTCATGAAATAACACGATACTTCGCAACTGCTTTTCAAGTAATAAACAAGTGTGTTCTACTGTTGTCGAGTCATATCGTATTTTTCTTTCTATAATTTCACTTTTGGATGTTAGTAATTTATTCATTCTTTGTTTCCCCTTATGCTATTTCTAGCTTTATTATATCGGTTTATATAGTCATAAAGAAGTATTTGGTCTCCAAGTACACAATAAAACTCCCTCTTATTTTAGAAGGAGTTTTTCACTGTCCATGCTTCATATTTTTTCACTTCTAATGGAAGCTCATTTGTTTTCAGCCACTCTACTGCACTACATACAAGTGGAGATGAATTGTCTTCTGTAATGCTTTCTATAGAAACCCATCTCGCTCCTAAAGAATCTTGACCTTCAAATTGTTTTGGTACTATGATTTTCCCTGCACTCTTTTCAACATCATACAAAACTGCAATATGGTGTACATGTGTATAATCTTTAAACTTTGAAGGGTATTGAAAATCAACCGTACCTACTTGCTTTATGACCTTTACTTCTAATCCAGTTTCTTCTTTACATTCCCTACGGAGTGCCGATAACAACGACTCCTCTTCATTTAAGCTCCCTCCAGGTAGATCATATCTGTTCTTATATGGACCTTTAATTTTATCTATTACTAATATGTTATTGTTTTCGATACAAATGCCATACACACCAAACGTACGATGAAAATTAGTAGCATTATTCATGGTTCAATTTCTCCGTCATCACATCATAAAAATTCCGTTCCTCATCAACATTTAAGTGAACACGACTTACTGTTTTAGAAAACCCATATAACAATTGTACTTTCGCCGGCTCTTTAAGTATAATTTCAAATGTTGGAGGTTCCTTTATAAATTCCATCACCGTTGCGTCAAGAACCTCTTTCTCTTTCTTTAAAAGTTCTCCTTTATAGAACGTAATCTTATCAATTTGTGTAAAAGGTATAATAATTTTCTTTCCTAATCCGATTTGAATGATTATCTTTTTTTCCGTAACAATAATTGGATTTTTACGCATTGCTTGTATTTCAGCTAAAAAATAAAACATTGCATATACGTTTAAAGTAAGTAACACCCATGCTACAACTGGATTCCATTGATGAAACAAATAATGAAAGCCAATACTTTCTATTAAGGTCGCATGGATGATCATAATATATACACCTATTGCGCCAGTCTTTTTGTGATATGAGTATACGTATTCACCTTCTGGTACTTTTTCACGCCACGATAAAAATGCATAATAGATTAACTTACACTCTGTTACAATAATATCTACTAATTTATTTCTTTTCATAGCAGCGTCAAACGCAGCATCAATTGCATAAGAAAATGAAGAATACTCACTTTTATATTCTTTATATTTTTTTATTATGTTAGGAAGCTTTCTAACAATTTTATATAGAAGGAATGACTCTACACATACAAAAGCAATTTCTCCTGCAACTATAATATAAGAAACGTATGAAAAAGCTTGTAAATAGTCGCTTGGAATAATAAATCTTGCAAATATATAACCAGCTATTACGACAGGGAATATATACGTTAACGAGTATCTTTTTCGAATAATAAAGAAATACGTAATGACCGGAATTACAAACATACAATCTAATAATGACCCAAGAACAACTTCTTTCGGAGTAGCTGGTACAATCGGAAGAGCATACAATAAATAGTTTGATAATAAGATTAAAGATACGAGTCCAATCCATATACCTTTTCGCCTTCGCGAAAGTGTGACACTCATACTTTCACTCCTCTATTTAAAAACCTCGTTTAAATGGTCTTTATAAAATGAAATAGCCCGTTCAAACTCTTTAACTTCTTCTACTTTTACGACTGTTTCAAGTAATAATTTCATCGCGGATTCATGATCGTTTACGTTATATTTCGCTAATGACAAAAATACTTTCATCACATCATTATCTGGAAACTGCTGCAAACCTGTTTCTAAAACAGTAATTGCTTTATCATACTCGCCTATACAACGATATGTACTACCAAGACCGATATATGCGCCGCAAAGTGACTCCCCTTCAAGACCGTTTGCAATTGCCTGTTCATAATACGGCATAGCTTCTGTTTCAAGACCCATTACATCATGTATCCAGGCACATTGATAAAGTACTTCTGCATCCCTCGTAAAGTTTGTTAATCCGATGAGTATCTCTTTAGACTGCGCATATTTCTTTTCTTTCCGGAGTTTAATAGCTTGCTTTAATAAATGTTCCATAGAATTCACTCCTCACCAATTATTCTATGTATCCATATTGAATGGTTAACGTTTGTGCAAAAGTAAAATTCCCATAAATTAAAGTTTCGCTTACCAATATATACTATGCGGACTCACTCTTATCCAAATACTTAAAATTATGAAGCAGTAACGCGATTACATAGTACTTCTAACCTTTTGACAATTTCTTTCGCTGTTTCATCTTTTCCATTACAGAACTGCCCTTTACCGTCTTGTCCAATTACGTAGTGCATTGCTCCGCGCGAATATAAAGAATGTGGTGAATTTGCAATCATTACACTCGCCTTCGCTTCTTCCATTCTATTTTTCGCTCTTTCAAACAGTTCTTCTTTATTTACGTCACTTTCAAGTTTAAAGCCAACGAGTACAGTTTCTGGATCCCACTCTTTTATTTGTTTTAATACTTTCGGTGCCTTTTGAAAATGTATAATTGGCGCTATATCACTTGAGATTTTTCCATTCATATCAAGAACATTGCCCTCTTGATCACAAATCTTCTCCACAATCCAATCAGATCCAGCCGCTGCCATAATAACCGCATCGACTTTTTCATGCGTAATGATACTCTTCATTTTATCTTGTAAATCAACAATTCCTTCAAATGGGTGTAATTCTAATTGATTGTTTATATCATTCGGTTTCTCCGCAAAATAACCATGTAAATATATAACATAGGCCCCTTTACTTATAAGTTCTTCGGCGATTATTCTTCCAATTGTTCCTTTTGCCATATTCGTATGACCACGAACTTGATCCCATTTTTCTAAACAACCACCGCTTGTAATTAATACCTTTTTCCCCTTCATTGTAACCATCCCTTACTAATTTTTCTTACGAAACCATTCTGTTCCAAAATCAACTATATCACGTTGTTTCATAAGACGGCACTTTGCGTTTCCTATTTTTCCTATTTTCACAGTTCCCTTTTGCTCAAATTCCACACCAATTTCTACAAATTTGTCAGAATCGTAATCCATATCAACAAATTCTTTCCACACTCTTTCACCATTTTCTATAATGGGTGCCCCTACTTTTATTAACTCACACGCACCAGAACGTACTTCTGATAAATGTACAGAAGTATTGGAATCATATCCAACACCAATTAATAATATGTATCCGTCTAAATCGTATATTTTTCTTAATGGAGATTCTTCTCCTAAACTCATTGATAGTGACTGATTCATCGTTATTTCTTCTGCATGTCTTCCCCATGCAGCAAAACTTCCTAATGGATGGTTACTACGTACTACATTCGGATATGTACGAAAACATTCAACTACTTTTCCCATTGCCCTTGTTGGCGTTATATGTGGCTCAAATGCTGGGACGTTATCCCGAATAATTTGCCACCATTCTTCAGGTACAGGTGGTCTTGACCAATGTTTCGGATCAGATAAATCCGAAGATTGAGTTGGCATAATGATCGTTCCCTCTTCTGTAATAACATTCATTAACGCCTCTACTACTGCAACTGCGCCTCCAGATACCCAGCCTATGGAACTTAACGAAGAATGTACAATAACTGTCATTCCTTTTTCTAATCCTAATTTTCTTAAATCATTTGTAATTGTTTTAATTGTATTTGGCAATGGCGTACTTGCCACTATTTCATTCATTTTCACGATTGTTCCCCCATTTTGTTTTAAACTACTACATACATATATTATCATATTTTTCTTAATTTTTAACTTAATCATTTTTATCTACACAAAAAATGGTAATAAATTAGTTTTATATAACAAAAGAAGCAACATGAAGGCGTTACATCACAGCAATAAAAACAATATATTTAAACGAAAGAGCCCATCAAAAATGATGAGCTCTTTGTTCCATTTATCCTTCAATTGTAACTCCAGTAAACATCGATAAGTTTCCCGTTATTTTCTCACCTACACGTAAAAATAAACCAGCAGCTCTCCCGCTAATACAGTGTGAACCAATTAATAGTTTACCAGTATACGGACCGTCCCATGTGTCAATTGTATAGTCAGGCATTTCTATGTATTGCTGATATATTTTCCGCTGTTCAAAGTAATACTCTGTTTTATCTTCAGCTAATAGTTCATTATTTTCGTATATAGATACTCCTCCGCCTTCACGGCCGTATAAAGGTTTAGATACATATGATTCATTTCGTTCTATAAACGGTTTATTTGTAAAATATGTCGGTAAAAAGTAGTTCTGAATGATTCCTCGCTCCTCTTCCTCAAAGAAAACTTCCTCTTCGTAAAGTTGCCATATTAATGCGAGTACACTTTTATTTTGCATAAGAAAAGCAGCTGGTGGATTAATGATTTTCACTCTACCTTGCGCAATATGATCTAAAAACTGGAGTCCAATTCTTTTCCCGTTTTTATCAGCATCTGAAACTAAATATTCAATTGGATATAGTCTATATAAATAATGAATTCGTTCACCATTTTGCGTATATATACCATCATCTGCAACGACAATATCTTGTATACCTATATAATCCGTTGATTGATCTAAACAATAACTTCTTAAAAATTGAACCGTTTGATGGTCTTCATCATGCCAATCATAACTCGTAAAATAAATCGTTTCTCTAGGATCTATACTATAGTCATGTTTAATTTGTTCCCACGCCTGCACAATATGCTCTTCTATATGATTTGGGTGATTTACATCGTGATAACGGCACAACACTTCATTTGCAACAGATGGCTCTAAATAACCTGTTGGTGTATCACAATTTACTTCTATTAACTTTATATCTTCACCATTTACGATAAAGTCAAATCTCGTAAAATATGAAAACAAACCAGTGTGTTTCATTCTCGCAATTTCCCATGTTTCAGCAGGAAATCCTAGTGTTTGAAAATCTTCTGCCGTATTGAGAATATATTGATACGTTCTATATAACACGTACATAATTTCTTCTGTTGCTTTCGAAATAGCAGTATATGTGTTTACAGGCATACGATACATACCTGTTGCCATATATTGATTCCATTCTTCATTTTCTAATAGACTCGGCCAAGTAAATCCATTCCGACCAGCCTCTTCCGCTAGTGAAAACCATACTTTCATATACTCTTTCTGCTCTTGTTCTGTATACATGATTCTATTATCCTTTCGTGTTATGATCCGGCTGGCGCTTTTGCGTTCCCAATTCCACTTGAACCTGAATTCACTTTTGGCGTTTGTGTCGTAGATGATTTTGGCGTATTTGTATCTGGCGTCGCTTTATTTGAGGAATTTGGCTGTTGTTTATTTAAATCCACTTTATTAGAAGAATTATTGTTGTTGCTGTTAGTTCCACCGTAGTATCCTCCTCCACCGCTGCCACCAGTTCTACTTTGGTCTTTCTCACGATATGGAATAATATTATTTGCATACGGTTTCTTCATTATATTTGGTTTTGCTGTATAATTCATATTTGAAGTTCTGCTTGCTAATAAATATCCTGCTACGAATGGAAGTATCGGTAAATGTGAATTTTCATGATACGATGAAAATGATGGATTCATTTCCTTACATAACTCATCATTTTCTACATTTTCATTAGTAGGCGTTTTATCATCGCAATTTAATGTTTCTTGTTCATTTCCCTGTTTTGCACCATCTGTTTTAACAGCAGTACTTTCTTGTTGAGCAGTATCTTCTTCATAATCACCACATCCAGTTAATAAAAAAGATGATACCCCTATTGAAGTAGCAATTTTTATAAATTTACTTTTATCCATTCTCATGTGTTATACACCTAATTTCCATTATCTATATTTTTCCAGATACCTTTATTATATAATGTAAATGTTACTTTTTTCAAACTAAACACAATATATATTTGCATATTTTCGTACTATTTTTCCAAATAACAATGAAACCTTTCAATCCCCGGATATTTTTCTCCTAAACTTTGAATCTGAAAACCCATTTTCTTATAAAATTTTACTGCCTCAGCGTCTGTCTCTGCCTCTAGATACGTCAATTGATACATTCTTACTATTTCCTTTATCATTTGCACCGCTATTCCTTTATGACGATATTGCGGTACCACTGCTATGTGGCATATTCTCGCTTTATTTGCTCCGGTTATTTCAATACCTATGCAAGCCTTTTCCTCATATTTATGCAAAGTCCCTTTATTGCTTTCATAAAATAAAACTGCTTTCTTTTTGCTAGATTCACTTGGGCCGACTGCATACAGTAGTACATTTAATATGGGATCTTTCTCAATTTGTTTAACACATTGCAAATTCATATCATCATTCCTTTCTATGAAAAAAGATTAGCTCTTTATATAAAGAGCTAATCTCATCACGCAGTTATTTTTTCTTCTTTCTTCACAACGACCGCTACATAACTATGTAGTATCATTCCGATAATAACGAGGCTCATACCAATCCAAGATAAAGATGACGGAATTGGTGCAGATAACAAGATAAGTTCTCCTACTAGCGCAAATAAAACCTCACCGGACTGAGTCGCTTCCACTGTTGCTAGTTTTTGTGGATCATCTTTTACAAGATCTGTCGCAAAGAAGAATAATACCGTTGCGATTAAGCCAGAACTAACTGCTACAATAAAACATTGAAAAACTTGACTACTTGACGGTAGTCCGCCTGTTGATACTTCATAACCAGATAGTAAAAACCAAAATGGTAAACTGGCTAAAGTCATACCGAGAACTCGCTGGAATACATCTAACTCCCCTTTACAAACTTGCATCATTTTTCGATTTCCAAGAGGATACGCAAACGCTGCAATAAGTACAGGAACGACACATAAAACAGTTTCACGAATTCCTAATGAAGAAGCATGTTCTACTTGCATAAGTACAACACCGCATAAAATAATACCCGACATAACTAATTCCTTCATTGGGAGTTTTTTATGTAATGGATCTACCGCAAAAAATGGTGTTAATAAAATCCCTGCGACGATTGTAATTTGCCATGTTGATGCAACGAGCCAACCAGGTCCAAAAGCTCCGGCAAAACTAAGTGGTGCATAGAAGAGACCAAATCCAACGATACTCCAAACTAACCATTCTTTCGGATTGTTTTTCATATATTGAAAGAGTTGCTTTAAGTTTCCTCTATACATGACAATAAGTAAAAGCATCGGAACCATAAAGTAGTACCGTAATGATGCACTCCAAATCCAGCTTCCACCTTCTAAGTCCATCGCCCGGTTTAAAACGAAGGTAAAGGCAAAGAAAAATGATGCCAATATCCCTACTGCTATAGCTTTCATTATAAAACCCCTTGTTCAGTTTCTTCTTACTACTATACAACAATTTAAATATAATTAAAATTCAAATTTTTCATCTCGCGTGTATCTAGCTCTATATAGTTTTCTTAACTGACTAATATGAGCTTGATGGTACCGATTATGATCAGCTATGTGCCATATCCCCCACCTTATAGTCGCATTTTCTCCCTTTTCATAAAGTGAAACTTTAATCAGTGGGGGTTTTCTTCATCCCCCACTGATTATTAG
>NZ_DALYZR010000020.1:0-48328 GCF_031983925.1 Bacillus sp. (in: firmicutes)
GAGTAGGACGTCGCCAAGCAACTAAAAACACAAGTCTTTTGACTTGTGTTTTTTTGTGTTTTCAAACAGTATGCAAAAAGAAGTAATGGTAATACAAACACGTTGCCCAAGGATGAATCATATTATATAAGAAATCGATGTATATTTTTCTGTAAATTGTTAAGGAATAGAAGTATAAAATATGTCCATTTAAATTAAATAGGGAGGGAAAGATATGAAATCACAAAACGAAGTTTGTATTGTTTGTGAGACAGAAAGAAAAGAAGGGATATATGTTTATAATAATTTAATATGTTATGAATGTGAAAAGGACATGGTGAATACAGAAACAAATGATCCGAAGTATATATATTATTTAAAACAGCTTCGGAAATTAGAAGTATCATATTTTTAAATAGGCATATGCCTATTATTTTTTTTGTTCTGTATAATAGATAAAGAATGAAATAATAAGGAAGAGATATAGATGAATCAAAATCGCATACCTTTATATGAAGCATTAATAGAGTTTAAAGAAAGAAGGCCGTTATCTTTTCATGTTCCAGGTCATAAAAATGGTTTAAACTTCCCTCAAGGGGCAGTAGAGGAGTTTAAAGATATACTATCTATCGATGTAACTGAGTTATCAGGGTTAGATGATTTACATAGTCCGTTTGAATGTATAGATGAGGCACAACAATTATTAGCTGATGTATATGAAGTGGAAAAAAGTTATTTTTTAATTAATGGTTCAACAGTCGGGAACTTAGCAATGATTTTGTCTTGCTGTAGGGAACATGATATTGTTCTTGTACAAAGAAATTGTCATAAATCAATTATTAATGGTTTAAAATTAGCAGGAGCAAATCCAATTTTTTTAGATTCATGGATTGATGAAGCTTATAACGTACCCGTGGGAATTCATGATGAGATTATTAAGGAAGCAATTGAAAAATACCCAAATGCGAAAGCACTTATTTTAACACATCCTAATTATTATGGTATGGGGATGGATTTAGAGGCAAGCATTGCTTATGCACATGCACATAAAATTCCTGTGTTAGTAGATGAAGCGCATGGAGCTCATTTTTGTTTAGGCGGGGCATTTCCAAAGTCAGCTTTAGCATATGGTGCAGATATTGTAGTTCATTCCGCACATAAAACATTACCTGCGATGACGATGGGATCCTATTTACATATAAATAGCCGCTTAGTGAAAGAAGAAAGAGTTTCTACTTATTTAAGTATGCTACAATCTAGTAGTCCATCGTATCCAATTATGGCTTCTCTTGATATTGCACGCTTTACGATAGCGCGTATAAAAGAAAAGGGACATGATGAAATTGTCGAGTTTTTACGGGAGTTTAAAGAAGAATTGTCTTCTATCCCACAAATAGCTATTTTACAATATCCATTACAAGACGAGCTAAAAGTTACCGTACAGACGCGTTGTCAGTTATCAGGATACGAATTACAGTCTGTATTAGAAAAGGTTGGTATATATACCGAAATGGCAGATCCATATAATGTCTTATTTATTTTACCTTTGCAAGTAAATAAGACGTATATGAAGGCTGTAGAGATGATCCGGGCGGCATTGCAATCTTATGAGGTGAAAGACAAGACGGAATCTATTCGTTATACTTATAAAGGAGAAATTTCTCCTTTACCGTATACATATAAACAACTGGAAGGATATGAAACAAAAGTAGTATCTGTAGAAGAAGCAGTTGGGATGATAGCGGCGGAAATGGTAATTCCATATCCACCTGGTATTCCATTGATTATGTATGGGGAAAGAATTACTTCAGAACATAAAGAGCAAATTATGCATTTAGAGAGAGCAGGCGCCCGTTTTCAAGGTAGCACGAAATATATGAAAGTGTATGATATAGAAAGTAGGTTTTAGGATGAAGGGATTATTTGTAACAATTGAGGGGCCAGAAGGTTCGGGTAAAACAACATTAATTCAAGGTTTATTGCCATACTTTGAACAAAAGGAACAAAAGGTAATGGCGACGAGAGAACCAGGTGGTATTGCAATTTCTGAGGATATTAGAACGATTTTACATAAGCAAGAATATACGATGATGGAAGCACGTACAGAGGCACTTCTATATGCCGCTGCACGTAGACAACATTTAGTAGAAAAAGTTATGCCGGCACTTGATGAGGATTACCTTGTATTATGTGATCGTTTTATAGATAGTTCTTTAGCGTATCAAGGCTATGCAAGAGGGTTAGGTATGGATAAAGTATTTGAAATCAATCGTTTCGCAACAGAAGACTGCATGCCTAGTTTAACAATTTACCTAGACATTGAACCCGAGGTTGGTTTAGCTCGAATTGCAAAAGATGCAGGACGTGAAGTGAATCGGTTAGATATGGAAGATATCACTTTCCATAAACGTGTGCGTGAAGGGTATTTACAAGTTGTAGAACGTTTCTCGGATCGTATTGTATTAGTAAATGCTGATCAACCAATGGAAAAACTTATAGAAGAAGTTATTCAAGTTATAGAAGATAAATTGTTATAATAGAAGGAAAGAATGAAATAAGTGAGGTATGCATTATGACGAAGACGTGGGAGCAGCTTTCTGCTATACAACCCATCGGTGTAAAAATGTTGATGAATAGCATCGCAAAAGAGCGTATATCCCACGCTTACTTGTTAGAGGGAGGGAAAGGGACAGGAAAGTTTGCGACAGCAATTCAAATGGCAAAGAGTTTCCTCTGTTCTCAGCGGAATGGGGTAGAGCCTTGTCATGTATGTACAAATTGTAAGCGAATTGATTCAGGTAACCACCCAAACTTACATATTGTAAAACCAGACGGATTATCTATTAAGAAGCAGCAAATTCATGATTTACAAGAAGAGTTTTCAAAAACAGGATTAGAAGCAAATAAAAAAGTATATGTTATTGAGCACGCAGACCGTATGACAGCAAATGCGGCGAATACACTGTTGAAATTTTTAGAAGAACCAAGTAGTGATACAACAGCTATTTTACTTACTGAACAAAGTCATCAAATTTTAAATACGATTTTATCTCGTTGTCAAGTTGTTACATTTAGACCGTTACCTACGGAATCTTTAATTAGAAGATTACAGGATGAAGGTGTTACGACATCTTTATCGACACTTGCTGCACAACTCACAAATAGTTTTGATGAAGCTTTAGCTTTATGTAGTGATGAATGGTTTGCACAAGCACGAGCTTTAGTGATAAAATTATGTGAAGCGCTCGAAAAAGATAAAGCCTCTATTTTTTTTGTACAAGAAAAATGGGGAAAACACTTTGGAGAGAAAGAACAATTACAGCAAGGTTTAGATATGTTACTCCTTATTTATAAGGATTTATTATATGTTCAACTTGGAGAAGAAGATCGTCTTGTTTTTCATGAGCAGAAAGAGATGTTTGAATCTTTCTCCTACGCTCAGAAGCGCATTGTATCAGCTCTCTTTAATATATTAGAGGCAAAAAATAGAATCAACGCTAATGTAAATGCGCAGCTTGTGTTCGAACAGTTAGTGTTGCGGTTGCAGGAGGGATGACCGTTTTGTATGATGTAGTAGGTGTTCGCTTTAAGAAGGCCGGAAAGGTGTATTACTTTGATCCGAATCAGTTCGATATCTCTGAAAATGAGTTTGTAATTGTAGAAACGGTAAGAGGTATTGAATACGGAAAAGTAGTTATTACCAAAAAGCAAGTTGATGAAAACGACGTTGTATTACCGCTAAAAAAGGTTATTCGCATTGCAAATGAAAACGATCGTACCATTGTTGAAGAGAACAAACATGCTGCAAAAGAAGCATATCAAGTTTGTCAGCAAAAGGTAGTAGAACATAATCTTGATATGAAACTTGTAGATGTAGAGTATACGTTCGATCGCAATAAAATTATTTTCTACTTTACTGCGGATGGTCGGATTGATTTTCGCGAACTAGTGAAGGACTTAGCAGCAATTTTTAGGACAAGAATTGAACTAAGACAAATTGGTGTTCGTGATGAAGCGAAAATGCTTGGTGGTATTGGTCCATGTGGTCGTATGCTTTGTTGTTCTACTTTTTTAGGGGATTTTGAACCTGTATCCATTAAGATGGCAAAGGATCAAAATTTATCATTAAATCCTGCAAAAATCTCTGGTTTATGTGGTCGCTTAATGTGTTGCTTAAAATATGAGAACGATGAATATGAGGCAGCAAAGGAACAACTTCCTGATTTAGATCAACGTATACAAACCCCGCATGGTACTGGCCGTGTTATCGGATTAAATATTTTAGAAAGATTAATTCAAGTGGAACTAGTAGACAAGGAACGGATAGTAGAATATACGTTAGATGAGTTAGTGAATAAAGGGGTCGTTTCGAGTCAAACCACAGATTAATGAGGTGGGTGCTTGTGGAGAAAAAAGATATTTTTGCATCGGTTTCTAGTATGGAAGAGCAAATTGGACATTTATACAAACAGTTGGGAGAATTAAAACAACATCTTGCAGAGTTACTGGAAGAAAACCAACATATAAAAATGGAAAATGAAAATTTGCGACACCGCTTTGAAGAAGTGCAGATTAAAGAAAAACAAAAAACTCAAAAACGTAAAGAAGTGAAGCCGAAGACAGATATTGGTGAAGGCTACGATAATTTAGCAAGACTATATCAAGAAGGTTTTCATATTTGTAATCTGCATTATGGAAGTGTACGTAAAGAGGGAGATTGTTTATTCTGCCTGTCATTTTTAAATAAAAAGTGAAATTACCTTTCCAATAATAATTGGAAAGGTAATTTTTTATACATGAGAGTAGAATCGAATATGTTTTTTATTAGTAGAAGATGAAATAGGGTAGGTTAAGTGTAAGAAAAGGAGCAACATATGAATTTATATGAAGATGAACGTTTAGATTACTTATTAGCACAAGATTTGAAGATTATACAAAGCCCATCAGTATTTAATTTCTCGTTAGATGCTGTTTTACTTGCAGACTTTGCTTGGGTGCCAATTCAAAAAGGTAATTTACTTGATTTGTGTACAGGTAATGCCGTTGTGCCCCTTCTATTAAGTACAAGGACGAAAGGGAATATTACTGGTGTAGAAATTCAAGAACGCTTATATGATATGGGAATAAGAAGTGTTCAATACAATAAGTTGGAAGAAAGAATTCACTTAATACACGGGGATTTGAAAGATATGCCGGAGAAACTTGGACGTCATCAATATGATGTTGTCACATGTAATCCGCCTTATTTCCAAACACCTGCAACTTCTGAAAAAAATATGAATGAACATTTAGCAATAGCTCGTCATGAAATTATGTGTACACTAGAGGATGTTGTATCTGCAAGTAGTCAGCTAGTAAAGCAAGGCGGGAAAGTAGCATTTGTACATCGTCCAGGTCGTTTACTAGACATTGTTACATTAATGCGTAAGTATAAAATTGAACCGAAGCGTGTACGATTTGTTTATCCTAAGGCAGGAAAAGAAGCGAATACATTGTTAATTGAAGGAATTAAGGACGGAAACGCAGATTTAAAAATATTGCCACCTCTTTTTGTATATGAAGAAAATAATGAATATACAAAGGAGATTCGTTCTATTTTATATGGAGAAGAATAAGCATTGTTTTTATGTAGTGGAGTGCTCTGATGGAAGTTACTATGCTGGATATACAAATCATATAGAGAAGCGGATTGAGACCCATAATAGCGGAAAAGGGGCTAAGTATACGCGTGCTAGACTTCCTGTTGCTTTAAAATACGTAGAGTTTCATGAAGATAAGCGTACAGCTATGCAAGCAGAGTACTATTTTAAGCAATTAAATAGAAAACAAAAAGAAGAATATATGCAAAAAGGAGAACCTTATGTGGCAACAAAAAAGTTTTCAACAAA
The DNA here is from genome assembly GCF_031983925.1 of Bacillus sp. (in: firmicutes). Taxonomy (NCBI): domain Bacteria; kingdom Bacillati; phylum Bacillota; class Bacilli; order Caryophanales; family Bacillaceae; genus Bacillus; species Bacillus sp. (in: firmicutes). Next base: position 5,868 of record NZ_DALYZR010000020.1, read on the forward strand.
ATGAAAAGGGCGTTTTATATTTAGTACCAACCCCTATTGGAAATTTAGAAGATATGACATTTCGTGCAATCCGAATTTTAAAAGAAGCGGATTTAATTGCTGCTGAAGATACGAGACAAACGAAAAAACTTTGTAATTACTTCGAAATTGAAACGCCTGTTATGAGTTACCATGAGCATAATAAGGAAGTAAGTGGGAAGAAAATATTAGATAAGTTAGACGAAGGAAAGACAGTAGCACTTGTTAGTGATGCTGGTATGCCGTGTATTTCCGATCCAGGTTACGATATTGTTGTAGAGGCTGTAGCGGAACAGTATCATGTTATCCCGCTTCCTGGGGCAAATGCAGCCCTTACAGCATTAATTGCATCAGGCCTTGAAACAAAACAGTTTTATTTCTATGGATTTTTACAAAGAAATAAAAAAGAAAGAAAAATGGAGTTAGAGAAGCTTCGTTATATACAAACTACAATGATGTTTTATGAAGCACCTCACCGTTTGGATGATACTTTAATCTCGATGCAAGAAGTATTGGGAAATAGAGAAATTGTATTGTGCCGAGAGTTAACAAAAAAATTCGAGGAATTTATTCGTGGAACAGTTGAAGAAGCAATTGAGTGGACGAAACAAAATGAAGTTCGTGGTGAGTTTTGTATTTTAGTAGCTGGTTCAACGGAAGAACCTGCTCCAGAGGAACAATGGTGGGAAACTATTTCGGTATATGACCATATTGAACATTATATAAACGAAAAAGGTATGAATTCAAAAGAGGCGATAAAAACAGTTGCTAAAGATCGAGATTTGTCGAAACGCGATGTATATCAAATCTATCATGTCGATAAAAAATAAGCTTCTCATAATTGAGAAGCTTATTTTGCTGTTTCGATATAATCTTGAAGCTCGTTTAAGATTTGCTCAGCGCCTTCTTTGCTTAAGATAATTTTACCTTCAGCTAAAGATAGGTTACCATCAGATACTTCACCAGTTACTTGGCAAGTCATGTTTGGCTTATATTTTTTTAAGATGATTTTCTCGTCATCAACATAGATTTCAAGAGCATCCTTTTCTGCAATACCTAAAGTACGGCGTAATTCAATCGGAATTACTACACGACCTAATTCATCAACTTTACGAACGATACCAGTAGATTTCATAATTCTTTTCCTCCTAAAGAAATAGTTTATAAGTTTCGAGTCTATTTTTAGATTCGTCATTTTTCGACAAAATACCCTATGGACATATGATACCAATCATTTACATTTCCGTCAATTCTTTAATTCTATATTTTTTAAAAAGATTTATAGATTTCTTACTTCTTATATATAATAGAATTTGAGTAATTTCTACTATTATTTCACTTTATTTTCAGAAAAGTTCAGAAATTATAGGTAATGACTGTATATTTTCTTGAAATATGAGTAATAGATGATAAATATAAAAATATGAAGTTGTTTTTATCCTGTATTAACGAGTAGTAAGATTCTAAATTTTAAATTCGGCTGGGTCAAAGAAGTTAAGTGGAAGTCGGATTGCTCGTAAAAGTCCGATTGGTGTGGGTTGATAATCCGTGGGAATGAACAAGATCCTCACAGATTAAAGTTTCACTTTATATATAAGTTTTTGATATACTATTTATAAATACATATGAGGTTATCCGGGAGGTCCAAAACAATGACAAAGGAAAACAAATCCTTTTATATTACTACCCCAATTTATTATCCAAGTGGAAAATTACACATTGGACATGCTTATACAACAGTAGCAGGGGATGCGATGGCACGATATAAGCGTATGCAAGGATATAATGTTCATTATTTAACAGGAACTGATGAGCATGGACAGAAGATCCAAAAGAAAGCAGAAGAATTAAATGTTACACCACAAGCATATGTGGATAACATCGTTGCAGGAATTAAAGAACTTTGGGAGAAGATGGATATCTCCTATGATGATTTTATTCGTACAACGGAAGATCGTCATAAAGATGTTGTCGAAAAAATCTTCAAGCAACTAGTAGATCAAGGTGATATTTACCTTGATGAATATGAAGGTTGGTATTCTGTACAAGATGAGACATTCTATACGGAACACCAATTAGTAGATCCAATTATGGAAGGTGACAAAGTAGTTGGAGGAAAAAGTCCAGATAGTGGTCATGATGTAGAGCTTGTTCGTGAAGAATCTTATTTCTTTAGAATGGGTAAATACGTAGACAGACTATTAAAATTCTATGAAGAGAATCCACATTTCATTCAGCCAGAGTCTCGTAAGAATGAAATGATTAATAACTTCATTAAACCAGGCTTAGAAGATTTAGCAGTTTCTCGTACTTCATTTGACTGGGGAGTTCGTGTTCCAGGTAACCCGAAACACGTTATTTACGTATGGGTTGACGCGTTATCTAACTATATTACAGCATTAGGTTATGGAACAGAAAATGAAGAGATGTATAAGAAATTCTGGCCAGCAGATGTGCATTTAGTTGGAAAAGAAATCGTTCGTTTCCATACAATTTATTGGCCAATCATTTTAATGGCATTAGATTTACCTCTTCCGAAAAAAGTATTTGCTCACGGTTGGATTCTAATGAAGGATGGAAAGATGAGTAAGTCAAAAGGAAACGTAGTAGATCCAGTTACATTAATCGATCGTTACGGATTAGATGCATTACGTTATTACTTACTTCGTGAAGTTCCATTTGGATCTGATGGCGTATTCACACCAGAAGGATTTGTGGAGCGTATTAATTTCGATTTAGCAAATGACTTAGGTAACTTATTAAATCGTACAGTAGCTATGATTGATAAATACTTTAACGGAGAAATCCCTGCATTTAAAGCAAATGTAACGGAATTTGATGGAACGTTAGTAACGTTTGCACAGGATACATTGAAAAAAGTAGAAGAAGCAATGGAGAATATGGAATTCTCTGTAGCTCTAAGCTCAATTTGGCAATTGATTAGCCGTACGAATAAATATATTGATGAAACACAACCGTGGGTATTAGCGAAAGATGAGAATGATCGTGAAAAGTTAGCCTCTGTAATGGCTCACTTAGCAGAAGTACTTCGTCAAACAGGTATTATGCTTATGCCATTCTTAACAGTAGCACCAAGCAAGATGTTTGCTCAGCTTGGCCTTACTGAAGAAGCACATACATCTTGGGAAAGCCTGTCTACAATTGGATGCATTCCAGCTGGAACAAAAGTAGAAAAAGGAAACCCGATTTTCCCTCGTTTAGAAATGGAAGTAGAGGTAGCGTACATTAAAGAACAAATGAAAGCCTCTGCTCCTAAAGTAGAAGAGAAAAAAGAAGAAGAACCGAAGGCAGAAGAAATTACAATTGATGATTTCTTTAAAGTAGAATTACGCGTAGCTGAAGTTCTATCTGCGGAACCTGTGAAAAAAGCAGACAAGTTGTTAAAAATTCAACTAGACTTAGGCACAGAAAAACGTCAAGTGGTTTCTGGAATTGCAAAATTCTATTCGCCGGAAGATTTAAAAGGTAAAAAAGTTATTTGTGTAACAAACTTAAAACCTGTAAAATTACGCGGTGAATTATCACAAGGTATGATTTTAGCAGGTGAAGAGAATGGCGTATTGTCATTAGCATCAATCGACCAAAATCTACCAAACGGTACAAAAATTAAGTAATTAAGACAAGAAAAGAGATGTTTCACGTGTAACATGTGTGAAGCGTCTTTTTTCTTTTTACACCTCAATTTTTGCATTAAGATTGTAGTATTGTTATCGTTAAGTTATAAAAGAGCTTATTTGCGTAGAATAAATTTGATTTCAATATAAAAGGAGTTATGTATTATGTTGTTTGATACACATTCACATTTGAATGCAGAGCAATTTGAAGAAGACTTGCAAGAAGTGATTGCCCGAATGAAAGAAGCGGGTGTTACTTATACAGTTGTTGTTGGTTTTGATGAAGTAACGATAAAAAAGGCGATTGAATTAGCTGAAGCCTATGATTTTATTTATGCTGCGGTTGGATGGCACCCAGTTGATGCAATCGACATGACAGAAGAGCATTTAGCTTGGTTAGAAGAACTTGCTTCTCATCCTAAAGTCGTTGCACTTGGAGAGATGGGCTTAGATTATCACTGGGATAAGTCTCCAAAAGAAATACAGAAAGAAGTATTCCGTAAACAAATTGCATTAGCGAAAAAAGTAAAATTACCGATTATTATACATAACCGCGATGCAACTCAAGATATTGTTGATATTCTAGAAGAAGAGAATGCAGCTGAAGTAGGAGGTATTATGCATTGCTTTAGCGGTAGCGTAGAGGTAGCAGAGCGATGTGTTGATATGAACTTTTTAATTTCGTTAGGTGGACCGGTTACATTTAAAAACGCTAAGAAACCGAAAGAAGTTGCTACGGAGATTCCATTAGAGAAATTATTAATAGAGACGGATTGTCCGTATTTAACACCGCATCCATTTCGCGGGAAACGAAATGAACCAAGTTATGTAAAACTCGTAGCAGAAGAAATTGCGAAATTAAAAGGAATTTCTTATGAGGAAGTAGCAGAAATGACAACGAAAAATGCAAAAGTTTTATTTGGTGTTGAATAAAAGAGTGGGAGAACCCATTCTTTTTTATTTTTGTGAAAAAATAGCAGGCGTGACAGAGAAGATAAGGGCGAATGAGTAAGTGGTACAATAAGGAGAGAGAACAAAGTTTTGGACATTCTATTTTTTAAAATGTAACAATGGGGAAAATAATAATGGAAAAGTCGTCATTTTTTTGTTTTACTAAGTAGAGACGAAACGAGTGTGGAGGCAAGCATGAAAATTAAAGAGATTATCGTTGTAGAAGGTAAAGATGATACAGTTGCGATTAAGCGTGCTGTTGATGCGGATACAATTGAAACGAACGGTTCAGCAATCGGTGATCATGTTATTGAACAAGTTAAATTAGCGCTGCAAAAACGAGGCGTTATTATTTTCACAGATCCGGATTATCCTGGAGAGCGTATTCGAAAAATTATTTCTGATAAGGTGCCTGGATGTAAACATGCGTTTTTACCGAAGGAAGAAGCACTTGCTAAGAGGAAAAAAGGTGTCGGAATTGAACATGCTTCTAATGAATCAATTCGCCGTGCTTTAGAGAATATACATGAAGAAATGGAAGCTTACACAAGTGAAATCAGTTGGAGCGATTTAGTCGATGCAGGTTTAGTGGGCGGAGAAATGGCAAAGAGTCGCAGAGAAAGAATGGGTAAGCTATTAAAGATTGGTTATACAAACGCAAAACAGTTACATAAACGTTTACAAATGTTTCAAGTTTCAAAAGAATCATTTGCAGAAGCGTATAAGCAAGTCATACAGGAGGAAAGAAAATGAAGGATATCGCAACGCCAAATCGTACGAAAGACATTGTTGAAAAGTATGGATTTTCATTCAAAAAAAGTTTAGGACAAAATTTTTTAATTGATACGAATGTATTAAATCGTATCGTTGATCACGCTGAAATTGGTTCAGAAAGTGGTGCAATTGAAATTGGACCAGGTATCGGTGCATTAACAGAACAATTAGCGAAGCGTGCTAAAAAAGTAGTGGCTTTTGAAATTGATCAAAGGTTATTACCGATTTTAGATGAGACGTTAGCTCCATATGGCAACGTTACTGTTATCAATAAAGATGTACTAAAGGCAGATGTACATGAGGTGTTTAGTGAGCAATTTGAAGAAGGGCAAGATGTAATGGTAGTAGCTAACTTACCATACTATATTACGACGCCAATTTTATTTAAATTGCTGGAAGAGAAATTACCGGTTCGTGGATTCGTTGTTATGATGCAAAAAGAAGTTGGGGATCGTTTAGCGGCTAAACCTGGAACGAAAGAGTATGGTTCTTTATCCATTGCTATTCAGTATTATACAGAGGTAGAAACAGTTATGACTGTACCGCGTACGGTGTTTGTACCACAACCAAATGTTGATTCTGCAATTATCCGCCTCCTAAAGCGTCCGAAACCAGTGGTAGAGGTAACAGATGAGACATTCTTCTTTGAAGTAGTACGAGCAAGTTTTGCACAGCGTCGTAAAACTTTAATGAATAATTTATCAAATAATTTAAATGGTTTCCCGAAAGATAAAGAGCTGTTGGATCGAATTTTAACAGAAGTAGGAATTGATCCGAAACGAAGAGGCGAGACGCTATCTATCGAGGAGTTTGCAACATTAAGTAATGCATTAGTTCTTCATAAGTTATCATAAGAATATAAAAGGGACAGTTCAACTTGAACTGTCCCTTTTGTCACCTTTCCCCTCTTACATTCATACTTTAAAAACAGGTAAGATGGCCTAATGAGTTTGGAGGTAGGAGAATGGCTTTACATGTTGGAGAATTAGTGGAACGATACTCTCATAATAGGGATATTCTTTTTCGTATTATAGAAATAAAAGGCGAGATAGCTATATTGTTTGGAGAGGAAATTAGATTGGTGGCAGATGCGCCACTTGAAGATTTAATTAGTATAGATCAACGAGAACATAAAAAGAGAGCGAAGCGTGAGAAAGAAACGATGGAGCGGACGTATCGTTTGTTTCAACAAGATTACGTACTAATGAAACAAAGGCATGAACACACTTCAACTGGTGGATATACAAGTGAAGTGAATTATTTTCAAATGCCAGGGCGTGTCTTGCACATAGATGGAGACCCGTTATATTTGCGCAAGTGCCTAGATTTATATAATAAAATTGGTGTTCCTGTACAAGGTATTCATTGTAAAGAAACAGAGATGCATGAAAAGGTAGTAGATTTAATAGATCATTTTCGTCCGGACATTTTAGTTATTACAGGGCACGATGCGTATACAAAATCAAAAGGAGTAAAGGGAGATTTAGCAGCATATAGGCATTCAAGGCATTTTGTACAGGCTGTTCGAGAAGTGCGAAAAAAATATCCATCGTTGGATCAACTCGTTATTTTTGCTGGGGCATGTCAATCACACTTTGAAGCATTAATTCGAGCAGGCGCTAATTTTGCTAGTTCCCCATCTAGAATTAATATTCACGCACTAGACCCTGTATATGTGGTTGGTAAAATTAGTTTTACGTCATTTATGGAAAGGGTTAATGTATGGGATGTTGTACGTAATACGATTACTGGTGAAAAGGGACTTGGCGGGATTGAAACAAGGGGGATTTTACGAACTGGATTACCTTTTCAACATTATGAAGAATAAGCAAGGTACATATGTATCTTGCTTTTTTGTATGGAAAGGATTTAAATCAGTTTGGATAAAAAGAGACAAGAACGCACAGACTACATAATGATACTTTTACAATATAGTATTTCTTCTATCTATTCGAACGCATGATGCTTTTATAATGATATTGTCTGTGAGTTGCGGTTAATAATTGGGATAGATATATCGTGTTTTAAGTGTTCAATCTAAATTACAGCGAGGTGTAACGAAGTATATGTCAAAACGTTTAGATGAAATTAAAAGCGAATTAGATCACCATCTTGGACAGAGACTGATGTTAAAGGCGAACAGTGGGAGAAGAAAAACTGTAGAACAATCAGGTGTACTTGCAGAAACGTACCGTTCTGTTTTTGTTGTACAACTGGATCAACAAGAAGATGCGTTACAACGTGTATCGTATAGCTATGCGGATGTTTTAACAGAGACAGTAGAGTTAACATTTTATGGTGAACCTCATAATGAAGTGATTTTATAATTCATGTATCGTTACATATATTCCCACAAATGAAAAGCTATATTATTTTGCATACTAATGATACCGTAGCAAAATAAGGAGGGACTCTGCATTGAGTAGACGAAGAGGTGTCATGTCAAATCAATTTAAAGAAGAGCTTGCAAAAGAGTTGGGCTTTTATGATGTTGTTCAGAAAGAAGGATGGGGCGGAATTCGTGCGAAAGATGCTGGTAACATGGTGAAACGTGCTATAGAAATTGCAGAACAGCAATTAATGAAACAAAACCAGTAGTTGTAAGATACTTTCTATGCTACGGTAGCCGAGGAGTGATTCCTCGGCTTTTTGTACTATAAAAGGTGCCATCATTTTACATAAGTAGTTTCATTCTGAATGCTTTTCGTTATAATTAGGGAAGTGTCATCGTCTTACTATAAATTTATGGTAAAATAAACGATAAAAGATTGAGTACATAGAGTGGGTGAATAGATTGAAGCTACTAGTGAAAGCACCAGCAAAGATTAATCTGTCGTTAGATGTACTGGGAAAAAGACAAGACGGATATCATGAAGTGAAAATGATTATGACAACAATTGATTTAGCGGATCGTTTAGAACTAATGGAATTAGCAGAAGACCGTATTGAAATTTTATCCCATAATCGGTATGTCCCAGACGACCAAAGAAATCTGGCTTATCAAGCAGCGAAATTATTAAAAGAGAAGTTTAATGTAAAAAAAGGTGTATCTATTACTATTGAAAAAACGATTCCAGTAGCAGCTGGATTAGCGGGTGGAAGTAGTGATGCAGCAGCAACATTACGTGGTCTTAATAAATTATGGAATTTAGGGCTTACAATTGATCAGTTAGCAGAGCTTGGCGCAGAAATTGGGTCAGACGTATCGTTTTGCGTATATGGTGGGACAGCAATTGCCACTGGAAGAGGAGAGCAGATTGAGCACATAAAAACTCCACCTTCTTGTTGGGTTATTTTAGCAAAACCCCATATTGGTGTATCTACTGCTGATGTGTATGGAAATTTAAAGTTGAATCGAGTTACACATCCAAATGTAGATAAAATGGTGGATGTCATAAATGCTGGAGACTACAAAGGGATTTGTGATACTGTCGGTAACGTTTTAGAAGATGTAACGTTTGCGATGCATCCTGAAGTTGCACGTATTAAGGCACAGATGAAGCGATTTGGGGCAGATGCTGTATTAATGAGTGGTAGTGGTCCAACTGTATTCGGTCTTGTGCACCATGATTCGCGAATGCATCGTATATATAACGGATTAAAAGGATTTTGTGAACAAGTATACGCAGTACGTTTATTAGGAGAGCGAGAAACGCTTGAATAAAGACGTATAATACGTTATGATTTGTTTAGAATATTCGTGATTTGAGGTGAGAGTATGAAAATTAGACGAAGTACAAGATTAGTCGATATGACTTATTACTTGTTACAAAACCCTCGTCAGCTAGTTTCTCTCACTTTTTTTGCTGAAAGGTATCAATCAGCTAAGTCTTCTATTAGTGAAGATTTAGTTATTATTAAGCAAACGTTTGAACAACAAGGGGTCGGCACATTGCAAACGATACCAGGAGCAGCAGGAGGAGTGAAATATATACCATATATAAGTGAAGAAGAGGCAGATCTAATTATTGGTGAGCTTTGTAGCTTATTCGAAAATCCAGATCGTATTTTGCCTGGTGGTTACTTATATATGACAGATCTTTTAAGTAATCCTCGTCATATTAATGGCGCAGGTCGTTTGTTTGCTTCTGTTTTTGCTAGGCAACCAATTGATGCAGTTATGACGGTGGCAACGAAGGGGATTCCACTTGCATATGCAGTGGCGAACTACTTAGATGTACCGGTAGTGATTGCAAGAAAAGATAATAAGGTAACAGAAGGACCCACTGTTAGTATTAACTATGTATCAGGTTCTTCTAAGCGAATTCAAACAATGACGTTAGCAAAGCGTAGTCTTCCGGAAGGATCAAATGTTTTAATTATTGATGACTTCATGAAAGCTGGCGGGACAATTCAAGGTATGATGAGTATGTTAGAAGAGTTTAAGGCTAATGTTGTTGGTATTGGTGTATTAGTAGAATCCACGGATATTGAAGAAAGACTAATTAATAACTATGTATCATTGATTCGTCTATCGGAAGTTGATGTGAAAGAAAAAGCGATTCAAGTGGAAAAGGGAAATTATTCACTGGCACCATTTGATGAAGGGCTTGTAGAGGCTGAGTAAAAAGGTAAAGCAAATAGCTTTATCTTTTTTTATTCTATTTATAAGTTACAAAATAGATGGACAAACTGCTTTTCGTGCACTATTTTTAAAGAGTAAAAATAAATAATAAAAGGGTGAAAAGTATGAAAGTTGTTCAAACAAAAAATGCACCACAAGCAATTGGACCATATTCACAAGGGATTATTGTAAATAATATGTTTTACAGTTCAGGACAAATTCCGTTAACTGCAAGTGGAGAGCTTGTAGTAGGAGACGTAACAGTACAAACAGAGCAAGTATTTCAAAATTTACAAGCAGTATTAGAAGAAGCAGGTGCTTCATTTGATACGGTAGTAAAAACAACAGTATTCTTAAAAGATATGGATGATTTTAATGCTGTTAATGAAGTATATGGATCTTATTTCTCTGCTCATAAGCCAGCTCGTTCTTGTGTACAAGTAGCAAAATTACCGAAAGATGTTTCAGTTGAAATCGAAGTAATTGCCCTAGTTAAGTAATTCTTTGTAAGCGATAACCTCTACTAATCTCTATATTCAATTACATTAAAAATTTTTATCTTAAAAATTTTTAAAAAATTAAAGGGAAAATAGAAATTTTGTGGAATTTATACAAATATATCGCTTATTTAGAAAAGGGTGGTGAACACAAGATGGAAGTGACTGACGTAAGATTACGCCGCGTAAACACAGAAGGCCGCATGAGAGCAATTGCCTCTATTACTCTAGACCATGAATTTGTTGTTCATGATATTCGTGTAATTGATGGTAATAATGGATTATTTGTAGCAATGCCAAGTAAACGTACTCCAGATGGAGAATTCCGTGACATTGCACATCCAATTAATTCTGGTACACGCTCTAAAATTCAAGATGCGGTTTTAACAGAGTATCATCGTTTAGGCGAGTTAGAAGAGGTTGAGTTTGAAGAAGCGGGTGCTTCGTAAAATTCGAATGAAAAGGGCTTTTTAGAGAAGCCCTATAATTTTGCAACAAACTCCTGTAAGCATTTACAGGGGTTTGTTTTTTTGTGTTTATACATATATTTTATTCGGAAAATTCTAAATTAAGAAAAAGAAAGGTGGGGAACTTCTAATTTTTTCAAAATCATTTTAAATAGTATAGCTTATTTCTTAAAAAAGATACTAAAGAGTAAAACATCTTATAAGAATTATGGTAAAATTTAATAGTTAAAATGTGTTTCTTGAAATATATGATGATTTAGGATAATATCGTTAATGGATAAATAGGTTGCGATGGAGGGTCTATATGTCAAACAGATTTGCAGTGATTCTAGCGGCAGGTAAAGGCACACGTATGAAGTCTAAGCTATACAAGGTGCTTCATCCTGTATGTGGAAAACCTATGGTACAACATGTTGTCGATCAAGTATCTCAATTAGGATTGCAGAAACTTGTAACAGTCGTAGGACATGGTGCTGAAATGGTACAAGAACAGCTAGGAAACGTAAGTGAGTTTGCATTACAAGCAGAACAACTTGGTACAGCACATGCTGTAGATCAAGCTGCAAGTGTACTTGCAAACGAAGAAGGAACAACTTTAGTTATTTGTGGTGATACACCGCTAATAACTGCTGAAACGATGGAAGCATTACTTCAGCAACATAAAGAAGCAGGGGCAATGGCAACGGTATTAACAGCTTACATAGAAGAACCTGCTGGATATGGTCGTATCGTTCGTAATGAGAATGGTCACGTTGAAAAGATTGTTGAGCATAAGGATGCAAATGAGAAAGAATTAGCTATTAAAGAAATCAATACAGGTACGTATTGTTTTGATAATAAAGCTTTATTCGCTTCACTTTCTAAAGTTTCAAATGATAACGTACAAGGTGAATATTACCTGCCAGATGTTATTGAAATTTTAAAAAATGAAGGTCATATTGTATCAGCTTATCAAACAGAGCACTTCGATGAAACGTTAGGTGTTAACGACAGAGTCGCTCTATCGCAAGCGGAAATTATTATGAAAAACCGTATCAACCGAAAGAACATGGTAAATGGTGTTACTATTATTGATCCAAGTAACACGTATATTTCTGCTGATGCAATTATCGGTAGTGATACAGTTCTTCATCCAGGAACAATTATTGAGGGGAACACTGTAATTGGTTCTGATTGTGAGATTGGGCCGCATACAGTAATTCGCGATAGTGAAATTGGAGATCGTACGACAATTCGTCAATCTACTGTACATGATAGCAAGCTTGGTACAGAAGTATCGGTTGGCCCATTTGCACATATTCGCCCAGATTCAGTTATTGGAGATGAAGTACGCGTTGGAAACTTCGTGGAAATCAAAAAAACTGTTTTTGGTAATAGAAGTAAAGCTTCACACTTAAGTTATATCGGGGATGCACAAGTTGGAGAAGACGTGAATCTGGGTTGTGGTTCAATTACGGTGAACTATGACGGTAAGAATAAATTCAAAACTGTGATTGGTAACGGGGTATTTATTGGATGTAATTCAAACCTTGTTGCTCCTGTAACAGTTGAAGACGGTGCTTATGTGGCAGCAGGCTCTACAATTACAGAGAATGTTCCATCAAAAGCATTGTCTGTAGCACGTGCACGTCAAGTTAACAAAGAAGACTATGTTGATCAATTGCTGAATAAGAAAAAATCATAATGTGGAGGGTTAATCTAGATGTCGACTCAATATCTAAATTCTAATTTGAAAGTATTCTCTTTAAACTCTAATAAGGAACTTGCTGAGCAAATTGCAAAGCACATTGGAGTAGGACTAGGAAAATGTTCTGTTGATCGTTTTAGTGATGGAGAAGTTCAAATTAACATTGAAGAAAGTATCCGTGGTTGCGATGTATTCATTATTCAATCTACAAGCTTCCCAGTAAACGAACATATCATGGAATTACTTATTATGATCGATGCATTAAAGCGTGCATCTGCAAAAACAATTAATATTGTTATTCCTTACTATGGTTATGCGCGTCAAGACCGTAAAGCGCGTTCTCGTGAACCAATTACATCGAAACTTGTAGCAAACTTGCTTGAAACAGCAGGTGCAACTCGTGTAATCACTCTAGATTTACATGCTCCACAAATTCAAGGGTTCTTTGATATCCCAATCGACCACCTAATGGGTGTACCGATTCTTTCAGATTACTTTGAAACAAAAGGTCTTAAAGATATCGTAATCGTGTCACCTGACCACGGTGGAGTAACTCGTGCTAGAAAAATGGCAGATCGCCTAAAAGCACCAATCGCTATTATTGATAAGCGTCGTCCTCGTCCGAACGTATCTGAGGTAATGAACATTATCGGTAATATTGAAGGTAAAACAGCAATTTTAATTGATGACATCATTGATACAGCTGGTACAATTACATTAGCAGCAAACGCTCTTGTTGAGAACGGTGCTTCTGAAGTATATGCTTGCTGTACACACCCAGTATTATCTGGTCCAGCAATTGAGCGTATCCAAAACTCAAATATTAAAGAGTTAGTTGTAACGAACTCTATCGTATTACCAGAAGAGAAGAAAATCGACAAAGTACATGAACTTTCAGTTGCTCCACTAATCGGAGAAGCAATCATTCGTGTATACGAAGAAGAATCTGTAAGTGTATTATTCAATTAATTGGATAGAATGAGACGTAACCAAGATTGGTTACGTCTTTTCGTATCGAAAAAAGAAAGTAGTGGTACAAGAATGAAATTGATAGTAGGACTTGGGAACCCAGGTAGAGAATATGAATTAACAAGGCATAATATTGGATTTATGGCGATTGATGAACTTGCAAAGCGTTGGAATATTTCTTTGAACGAACAAAAGTTTAAAGGAGTATTTGGTGCAGGATTTGTTAATGGAGAAAAAGTAATCTTATTAAAGCCACTTACATATATGAATTTATCTGGGGAAAGTATTCGTCCGTTAATGGATTACTATAAAATTGATGTAGAGGACTTCGTTGTTCTGTACGATGATTTAGACATCCCTGTAGGTAAATTACGCCTTCGTATGAAAGGCAGTGCGGGTGGACATAATGGTGTGAAATCAACAATTTCACATTTAGGAACACAAGAGTTTCAACGTATCCGCATGGGAATCGATCGTCCGAAAAATGGAATGAAGGTAGTAGATTACGTATTAGGACGTTTTACATCAGAAGAGATTCCTGGTGTAAATCATTCTATTGAAAAAGCAGCAGATGCATGTGAAGAATGGTTAAATAAACCTTTTCTTCAAATTATGAATACTTTCAATAGTTAAGGGTACGATTGGGAATATTTTGTTTTATTTTTACCCATACTAGCAGTAATTGGATTTTTAGGAGGCTAGTATGGAAGGGTATTATTATTGCAGACATTGCGGGAGTAATGTAGGCTCCGTTACCGCAGAAAAAGTATATAGCGACGTTTTATTTCAACTAACAGAGCAAGAAGTAGTAGAAATGATTCATTTTCATGAGAATGGAAATATATATATAAAAACGATTTGTGAATTGTGTCAAGAAACGCTCGCATCTTATCCTGAGTATTATGAATATGAAAAATTTCTGCAATAAAATGTTGTCGCTTTGGCATGTCCAAAGCATTTTTCTGTTTTCTTTTTCCGAAATATTTGCATAAAATATAGTGGCTTGCTCTTTTATGTTGAGAGGGGTTTTGAAAATGATAGGTTTATTAGAGCAATTTTATAAAAATGAAGAGATCCAATCGGTCATTAATGGATTAGAAGATGGTTTAAAAGAGCAACTTGTATCAGGTATGGCAACCTCTTCTCGTTCGTTATTAATGGCGGCCTTATATAAAAAAACAAAAAAATCACAACTTATTGTGACGCATAATTTATATCAAGCACAAAAAGTACATGAAGATTTAGTGGCGTTACTTGGTGAAAAAGATGTATGGCTATATCCAGTAAATGAATTGATAGCATCAGAACTTGGTGTTGCAAGCCCAGAATTGAAGGCGCAACGTATTGAAGTGTTAAATCGCTTAGCTGCAGGAGAGCACGGGATTATTGTAGCACCAGTTGCAGGACTACGCAGATTTTTACCAATGAAAGAGTTGTGGAAGCAAAGGCAAATCGAAATCAGTCTAGGGCAAGAGATTGATTTAGATACATTTTTGCATACTTTACATCATATCGGCTATGAGCGTAAGTCTATGGTAGAAGCTCCTGGAGAATTTAGTTTGCGTGGGGGAATATTAGATATATATCCACTAACTGAAGAGTTACCATTTCGTATTGAATTTTTCGATACAGAAGTCGATTCTATTCGATTATTTGATGTGGATGAACAGCGCTCTCAAGATAAAAAAGAAAGTGTTAGATTTGGTCCAGCAACAGAGTTTTTATTTTCGCAGGAAGAATTGAAATCAGGAATTAAGCATCTTGAAGAAGGTCTGACTAAGACGATGCAAAAACTTTCTGATGATAAGTTGAAGACTACAGTGCTTGAGACGGTAAGTCATGAAATTGAGATGTTAAAAAACGGGCAAAGTATAGAACAGATGTTTAAATATTTATCTATTTTCTATAATGAACCTGCTAGTCTGATAGATTATTTACCAGAAGATGGTGTTGTTATTTTAGATGAGATTTCACGTATTCAAGAAACAGCATCACATCTTGAAACGGAAGAGGCGGAATGGTATATATCCCTTCTCGGTGAGGGAACAATTATTCAAGATTTATCTTTCTCTCATTCGTTTGAAGAATTTCTTCATCATAAAAAAAGAAGTTTTGTATATTTAACGTTATTCTTACGTCATATAGCACATACACATCCGCAAAACATTGTGAATGTGACATGTAAAACAATGCAAGATTTCCATGGGCAGATGCAGTTGTTGAAAACTGAAATTGATAGATGGAACGAAGGGCATTTTACGACTGTTGTGTTAGGTACAGATGATGAACGTGTGAAAAAACTACAACATATTTTAAGTGATTATGATATTGAGGCAGATATTGTAGAAGGCACAGATATATTATTGCCTGGAAGGTTACAAATTGCTGTAGGTGATTTACATGCAGGATTTGAAATGCCGATGCAAAAGCTTGTTGTCATTACTGAAAAAGAGCTTTTTCATAAGAAAGTTAAAAAATCACAACGTAAGCAAAAGTTATCGAATGCTGAACGTATTAAAAGTTATTCGGAATTAAAAGTTGGGGATTATGTAGTTCATGTAAATCATGGTATAGGTAAATTCTTAGGTATTGAAACATTAGAGATTAACGGTGTTCATAAAGATTATTTGAATATTAAATATCAAGGTAATGATAAGTTATACGTTCCAATTGAACAAATTGACCAAGTGCAAAAATATGTAGGATCTGAGGGTAAGGATCCGAAAGTTTATAAATTGGGTGGAAATGATTGGAAGAAGGTCAAAACGAAAGTTGAAAAATCTGTACAAGACATTGCGGATGACCTAATTAAACTATATGCTGAGCGCGAAGCTTCAAAGGGTTATGCATATACACCGGATACGGCAGAACAACAAGAATTCGAGTCCTCTTTCCCGTATCAAGAGACAGAGGATCAATTACGTTCTATTGAAGAGATTAAAAAGGATATGGAACGCGGACGTCCGATGGATAGGCTTCTTTGTGGTGATGTAGGATATGGAAAGACGGAAGTAGCTATTCGTGCGGCGTTTAAAGCAATTATGGATGAAAAACAAGTTGCAATTTTAGTGCCGACAACGATCCTTGCACAACAACACTATGAAACAATTCGAGAGCGTTTTCAAGATTATCCAATCAATATAGGATTATTAAGTAGATTCCGTACGAGAAAGCAGCAAAATGAAACAATTAAAGGTTTAAAAGATGGCACAGTAGATATTGTAATCGGAACGCACCGTATTTTATCTAAAGATGTTACTTATAAAGATTTAGGTCTTCTTATTATTGATGAAGAACAAAGATTTGGTGTAACGCATAAAGAAAAAATTAAACAATTAAAAGCAAATGTTGACGTATTAACACTAACGGCAACTCCGATTCCGCGTACGCTCCATATGTCTATGCTTGGTGTGCGTGATTTATCTGTTATTGAGACGCCGCCGGAAAATCGTTTCCCGGTTCAAACATATGTAGTAGAGTATAATCCAGCATTAATGCGAGAAGCGATAGAACGGGAGCTTGCAAGAGGTGGTCAAGTTTACTTCCTATATAATCGTGTAGAGGATATCGAACGAAAAGCAGATGAAATTTCGATGTTAGTTCCAGATGCGCGTGTAACTTATGCACATGGGAAAATGAACGAGAGTGAATTAGAGTCTGTTATGCTATCGTTTTTAGAAGGACAGCATGATGTTCTTGTAAGTACAACGATTATTGAGACGGGTGTAGATATTCCAAATGTAAATACATTAATTGTATTTGATGCAGATCGTATGGGATTATCGCAGTTGTATCAGCTTCGTGGGCGTGTTGGACGTTCTAATCGTGTTGCATATGCTTACTTTGCATACAAACGGGATAAAGTGTTATCGGAAGTTGCGGAGAAGCGCCTGCAAGCCATTAAGGAGTTCACAGAGCTTGGATCTGGTTTCAAAATTGCGATGCGAGATTTATCAATTCGTGGTGCTGGTAACTTGTTAGGAGCCGAACAACATGGATTTATTGATTCTGTCGGATTTGATTTATATTCTCAAATGTTAAAAGATGCAATTGAACAGCGTAGAGGAACAGACGGAGTTGAAAATACAGTTAATGTTGAAATTGATTTAGAAGTAGATGCATATTTACCGGATGCTTATATTTCTGATAGTAAACAAAAAATTATGATGTATAAACAGTTTAGAGGTGTTTCTGCAATTGAGGATATTGAAGAGTTGCAGGAAGAGATGATAGATAGATTTGGTGATTACCCGCAAGAAGTTGGTTACTTATTACAAATCGCAAATATTAAAGTATTAGCAATGAAAGAACAAATTGAATTAATTAAGCAAAATAAATTTGAAGTAACAATTCTGTTCTCAGAACAAGCGAGTCAAAACATTGATGGCGGAAAATTATTCATGCTTGGAAATAGTTTTGGACGAATGATCGGTCTAGGAATGGAAGGATCACAATTGAAAATCGTCATGAAAACAAATGGCTTAGAGACATCGAAGTGGTTAACAATTGCTGAAAATTTATTAAAAGGCTTGCCAGATGTAAAAAAAGAAGTCATAAATGCCTAATATTAGATAAAAAAATGCAATTCGACGTGCATAGAAGAACTAATGTGTAAAATACTATGTCTAACAGTTGGTGATTTTTACATGAACAGGTAAATTCACCACTTTGATCATCAGTAGAAAGTGAGGCAGCATTAGAATGAAAGCAACTGGAATCGTACGTCGAATTGATGATTTAGGTAGGGTAGTAATCCCGAAGGAAATTCGTAGAACTTTACGTATTCGAGAAGGGGACCCACTAGAAATATTTGTAGATCGCGATGGAGAAGTAATTTTAAAGAAATATTCTCCAATTAGCGAGCTAGGTGATTTTGCAAAAGAATATGCAGATGCTTTATATGATAGCTTAGGACATAATGTGCTTGTATGTGATCGAGATTCTATTATCGCAGTATCAGGTGTATCAAAAAAAGAATACTTAAATAAAAGCGTTGGCGATCTAATTGAAAAAACGATGGAAGAAAGAAAGTCTGTTATTATGACGGACGAAAGTGATATTTCCATTATTGATGGTGTAACAGAAAAGGTTCATTCTTATACAGTTGGGCCGATTGTTGCAAATGGAGACCCAATTGGGGCTGTCATTATTTTTTCAAAAGAAGCGATTATAAGCGAAATAGAGCACAAGGCGGTCAATACTGCTGCCAGTTTCTTAGCGAAACAAATGGAACAGTAAAGGTGTATGGTTTTAGAAGTAGCAATCTTTCCTAATTATGATATTTCTTCTTGAGAAATCAATTATTTGGAGATATATGTATATTGAATGAAGGTAGCGCTTTGCTACCTTTTTTCATTGAATATTTCTAGCGTTGCACGAACGTATTCTTACTTGTGTAGGTAAGGAAGCTTGTCCTTTTCTTTATGATATAATACGAGGGGTGAGAATAGAAAAAGGAGTTTTCTTGCATGGAATCGAAGAAGTATCAAGCCTTTTGGCGTGGGGCTATTATATTAACAATCGCAAGTTTTGTTACAAAGGTATTAAGCGCCTTTTACCGTATTCCATATCAAAATATAGCGGGTGACGTTGGTTTTTATATTTACCAACAAATTTATCCATTTTATGGATTTTGTTTAATTTTAGCTACTTATGGGTTCCCTATTATAATTTCAAAAATGGTTGCGGAACGATTAGAGCGAGGGAAAAAACAAGAAGCAGAGGAAATTATTTGTGTATCTTTTTGGTTTTTATTAGGTATTGGTTTCATAGGATTTTTTACATTGTTCTTTGGTGCCGAAGCAATTGCGATAGCTATGGGCGATATACACTTAGATAAGCTATTACGCGTTATTTCCTTTTCATTCATATTGATGCCGTTTTTATCTGTAGCAAGAGGATATTTCCAGGGATTCAATAATATGATGCCAACAGCTGTTTCGCAAGTGATAGAACAAACGATTCGTGTTTCTATTATTGTATTTTTATCTCTATTCCTAATTGCTCACGAATTTGATTTATATACAGTTGGTGCAGGTGCTATGCTCGGTTCAATCGCAGGTGGATTGATTGGGATTATCGTACTTATACTTTATATGCGTCATGACTTTCGTTCTATATTCTTCAAAAGTGTAAAGAGGATTAAAGGGAAAAAGAAGATTATAAAAATCCTGTTTTGGCAGGGGTTAGCGATTTGTGTTAGTAACTTAGTGCTTATTTTT
The DNA here is from genome assembly GCF_031983925.1 of Bacillus sp. (in: firmicutes). Taxonomy (NCBI): domain Bacteria; kingdom Bacillati; phylum Bacillota; class Bacilli; order Caryophanales; family Bacillaceae; genus Bacillus; species Bacillus sp. (in: firmicutes). The sequence goes on from NZ_DALYZR010000020.1 coordinate 25,651, forward strand.
ATACAAATGGCTGATTCTATTTCTTTCTATTCTCTACTTATTGGAGCGGGAGAGCCAGCTGAAAGTGCAAAGGTGTTAAAAGGTGTTTATGACAGAAGTATCCCGCTTATGCAATTAGGTACTGTCGTGACAACTTCCTTCTCGTTGTCGCTTATTCCAATTATTACAGCAGCGAAGGAAAGAGGAGATCTTACCTTTATTCGAGAAAAGGTAAGGTTAGCGATGAAAATAACATTTGTTATCGGATTTGCAGCAGCCATTGGATTAACTTGTATTATCCAACCTACGAATATTATGTTGTTTGAAAATAGTGATGGGTCAGATGTTTTATCTATTTTATCTTTATCTATTTTATTTAGTTCATTGTCGATTACAACTGCTTCTATTTTGCAAGGGTTAGGACAAACATTAAAACCAGCAATATTCGTTATATTTGGCGGTTGTTTAAAGTTAGCTTTAAATTATATATTAATGCCATATTTTAGTGTGAAGGGAGCTGCAATTGCGACGCTAGTTGCGTTAATTGTAATTTCTATACTAAATAGTGTATTACTTATGCGAGCTGTATCCGAATCGCTTATCGACAAACGGAATATGTTAGGTGTAGTTATTAGTGGTATCGGTATGGGATTTGTACTAATGATGTTTATGCGTGTATTGCAAATGTCTGGATTAGTGATGGATACAAGTCATAGAGGTGTTGCAACACTTGAGGCGTTGTTAGGTGTAGCCATCGGCGGATTGGCATATATGTTTTTCATTTTAAAATTACGTGTATTTACAAAAGCGGAAATAGGAACCGTTATGAAAAAAGAGAAAAAAGAAGGTTCATTGAAGAAGAGTGGATAGAGGTGGCAGGTTGTGAGTGGAATCATTACTATTTTAGGATTAGGTGCTGGTGAATTAGATCAGTTAACGATGGGTGTATATCGAAAAATAAAAGAAGCAGATCACATGTTTGTTAGAACGAAGGAACATCCCGTTATAGAAGAGTTGGAGAAAGAAGGTATACAATATACTGCCTTTGACAATGTATATGAAGCACATGATACATTTGAAATTGTATATGAAACAATTGCGAATACATTGTTAGAACAAGCTGAAGATACAGAAATCATCTATGCTGTTCCAGGGCATCCGCTTGTAGCGGAAAGAACGGTTCAGCTACTATTGAAAAAAAGTGAAGTAGCGAATGTTGAAGTGCGAATTGAAGGTGGGCAAAGTTTCCTTGATCCTATGTTTGCAAGTCTTAAGATTGATCCGATTGAAGGGTTCCAATTAATTGACGCCACATCATTTGAAAGAGGACAATTAGAATTACGTCAACACTTAATCTTTTGCCAAGTATATGACGCATTCGTTGCATCAGATGTGAAATTAACATTAATGGAGATGCTGCCAGATGATTATGAAGTGTATATCGTAACAGCTGCGGGGACTTCATTTGAGCAAGTGAAAAAGGTGCCGTTGTACATGTTAGATCATGAAACGGAGTTGAATAACTTAACGAGTGTATATGTACCACCAGTTCAGGAACGTGCGTCCTTATATCAACAGTTTGATGTACTTCGAGAAATTATTGCAGACCTTCGTGGTCCAAATGGTTGTCCGTGGGATAAAAAGCAAACACATCAATCTTTAAAGAAGTATTTAATTGAGGAAGCGTATGAAGTGTTAGAAGCAATTGATGAAGAGGATGATGATCACTTAGTAGAAGAACTGGGTGATGTATTATTACAAGTTATGCTTCATGCCCAAATCGGAGAGGACGAAGGTTGGTTCTCTATAGATGATATTATTCGAACTTTATCTGAGAAAATGGTTCGTCGTCATCCGCATGTATTTGGGAATACGGATGTAAATAATGCCGATGAAGTAATTGCCAATTGGGAAGAAATTAAAAAACAAGAAAAAGGGTTTGTAAAAGAATCTGTTTTAAATGGAGTTCCAAAAAGTTTGCCGCAGTTACTACGCGCTTATGAAATCCAGAAAAAAGCTGGTAAGGTTGGTTTCGATTGGGTGGATGTACAGCCGATGATAGAGAAAGCCTTAGAAGAATGGCAAGAGTTCCAACAAGAAGTCGCAAACATGGATGAGGCGAAGATGTTAAGTGAATTTGGCGATTTACTATTTGCGTTTGTTAATATAGCTCGTCATTATAAAATAGATCCAGAAGAAGCGTTACGTTCAACAAATGAGAAATTCGTCAGTCGTTTTTTATACATGGAAGCAAAGGTAGCTGAAATGAATAAAGAGATGCAAGATTTATCATTAGAGCAGTTAGATGTTTTCTGGGAAGAGGCAAAACAAACAGAGCGTTAATAGGGGGATTTAATATGCGTCTAGATAAGTTTTTAAAAGTATCACGTTTAATTAAAAGAAGAACATTGGCGAAAGAAGTAGCTGATCAAGGAAGAATATCCATTAACGGTCAAGTGGCAAAAGCGAGTTCGGATGTGAAAGTAGCTGATGAATTAACAATTCGTTTTGGTCAAAAAATAGTAACTGTAAAAATAAATGAATTGAAAGAAACGACTAAAAAAGAAGATGCAGCAAATATGTATAGCTTAGTTCGTGAAGAAAAAGTAAAGGCCGAAGAAGGCTTGTTCTAAAATCGATTATCCCTTCATACATTACTATTAGCTAGTATAAATGTATGGGGGGATTTACGTGAATAATGGTTACTCACCTATGTCTTCTAATCAACAAAATGTTTCTGTAGAGCATGATATTATTATGCGTGGCAGACGTGTAATTGATATTACCGGTGTAAAGCAGGTAGAGAGTTTTGATAGCGAAGAGTTTTTACTTGAGACTGTAATGGGCTTTTTAACAATTCGTGGTCAAAATTTGCAAATGAAAAATTTAGATGTAGAAAAAGGTGTTGTATCGATTAAAGGGAAAGTTCATGAGATGCTGTATATTGATGAGAATCAAGGGGAGAAAACTAAAGGCTTCTTTAGTAAGTTGTTTAAATGAGTCTAACAATTCAGTTGTATACGATGCTCTCAATGATCGGAATGGGTGCTTGGATTGGAGCGTCTTTAGATACATACCAACGATTTTTAAAACGTCAAGAACGTAAGCGTTGGATTGTATTTATACATGATATACTATTTTGGATTGTCCAAGCATTATTCGTTTTTTACGTATTGCTTCTTGTAAATGAAGCTGAACTACGTATATATGTATTTTTAGCATTATTATGTGGTTTTGCGGCATATCAAAGCATGTTGAAAGCAATATACATGAGACTGTTAAATTTTCTCATCTATATTTTTGTGCAAACAACACACTTTTTTGTTCAAATTATACAGCTACTCATGATAAAACCTGTTATTATTATAGCGCAGCTATTTATTGCATTTATATTATTCTTATTTCGTATACTGCTTTCAATTGGACATGTGTTATGGAAAATGGTGATTTGGATATTACTTTTCATATGGAAAGTTTTTTTCTGGCCTGTTCGATTTATTGCTTCGCTCATATGGAAACTTCTCCCTAATCGTGTTAAACTTTTTATAATGAAGCATGTAGGGTTCCTGCAATATATAGCAAAATTGAAGGGACATATCTTCCAATTATGGGAGCGTATAAAAAAGAAGTTAGGGGGACCTCGGAAATGAGGGAACTGAGACAAAGAACAATCGAAAAACAGAGTCCAAATCCTGTTAAAGAGCATATAATACAAACGGATGAGAACAGGAAGCGACTTTATCGCCGTTTAGCGGTTTTTCTTGTCTTTGCTTTTACAATTATTGCGAGTATTAGTGTAACGTTTTATCAACAAAACAGTTCCATTAAAGCAAAAGAAGCAAAAGTTAAGGACATGAAAAAAGAACTGGATTCATTAACGAACAAAGAAAAGAGTCTAAAAGACGAAGTTCAAAAGTTAAATGATGAAGAGTACGTATTAAAGATTGCTAGAAGGGATTATTTCTTCTCTGGAAAAGGGGAGATAATTTTTCCTGTTTCTAAGTAGAGTATGTCTTATTGACACTATATTTTAGGATTATATATAATAAAGTAAAATTTGACTTTTTAACCACTAAGGAGGAGCATTTTTTTTATGTCAATCGAGGTAGGCAGCAAGTTACAGGGTAAAGTAACAGGTATTACAAATTTTGGGGCTTTTGTGGAGCTGCCAGAAGGCTTAACGGGTCTTGTTCATATTAGTGAAGTTGCTGATAATTATGTGAAAGATATTAACGATCACTTAAAAGTGGGCGACCAAGTAGAAGTAAAAGTTATTAACGTTGAAAAAGATGGTAAGATCGGTCTATCTATTAAAAAAGCGAAAGAGCGTGAAAAAACAGAAGGAGATCGTCCACGTGGTGAATACCAACGCGGTGGTGATCAACAACGTTCTGGACGTCCACAACGTAATCGTTCTTTCAACAGAGATAACCGTGGTGGCGGTAACGACCGCGCTCCAAAAGAAACATTCGAGCAAAAGATGGCACGTTTCTTAAAGGACAGTGAAGATCGTTTAACTTCTTTAAAGCGTAACACTGAATCTAAACGTGGTGGCCGTGGCGCACGTCGCGGATAATAAGAACGTTTAATTCTTAGAATATAGAGAGGTGCCCAGGGCGATTGCTCAGGGTGCTTTTTTATATGTGAAAATATATTTTAAAAAAAGTTTTCAAGATGTGTTGACTTTAAATTATATCTGAGGTAAGATACTAATTGTCCGTTAAATAAGACGACATGGCGGTGTAGCTCAGCTGGCTAGAGCGTACGGTTCATACCCGTGAGGTCGGGGGTTCGATCCCCTCCGCCGCTATATTTAATTTAACGGCCCGTTGGTCAAGTGGTTAAGACACCGCCCTTTCACGGCGGTAACACGGGTTCGAATCCCGTACGGGTCATCTAAAAAGATCATGCAAATGCGCATGATCTTTTTTTGTTAAATAAATTAAGACATACAACACTTCTACAAAATCACCCTATATTTTCTGAATGTTCGATTAAAATATTAAAAATAAAATACATACTGTGTATATATGTAGAGTTATTTCGAATAAAAAGTCGAACGATTATAAAAGTGAAAACTGTTGTTTTGACAAAAATCCCAATAATCATCTTTTATAATGACAGTAATTAAACTATGCAGGTGGTGTTAAAAATATGCCTAAAGCAGGAAGGAATACTATGAATACAAGTGCATTGGCAATGAATGAAGGTCAGCTTGGAGGAGTAAAGTGGACGAGTAAGTTGCGAATGAAGTTTGAGCAAGTTTTCTTTAGATGGGGATTTATTATTGTTGTTATTGGTTTTCTTTTGGGACGAGCATATATATTAACAAACATTTTACCGTTTGCACTGCCGTTTTTTGCTGCTGTTTATGTTATGAAGCGGGATAAAATGCCGCTCGCGTTCTTGGCTCTAATGGGGGGCGCACTTTCAGTTTCGATAGATAATTTATTCTTTACCTTTGCATCTATTTTTACTTTCTTCATTTATAATATCTTCTTTAGTCGGTTTACACGTAAAACTGTTGGACTTGTACCATTCCAAGTATTTATCTCCGCATTAACTGCACATTTAGTTGTCGTATATTTTGCACAACAAACTGTTACCATGTACGATTTACTCGTTAGTACGATTGAGGCAGGGCTTAGCTTCGTATTAACTATGATATTTTTACAAAGTGTCCCGCTTTTAGTAGAAAGAAAAGGGAAACAACAAGCGTTAGAGACAGAAGAAATTGTTTGTTTAATTATATTACTAGCATCTGTTTTAACTGGTACAACAGATTGGTTCATATATGACGCTTCTATTCAACATATTTTTACTAGGTATTTAGTGCTTGTGTTTGCGTTTATCGCAGGAGCGGCTACAGGATCTACAGTAGGGGTCGTCACTGGGTTAATATTAAGCTTAGCAAATGTCTCTAGTTTGTCCCAACTTAGTCTGCTTGCTTTTTCTGGATTGCTTGGTGGTTTGTTAAAAGAAGGGAAACGCTTAGGTGTTAGTTTAGGTTTATTAATTGGGACAAGCTTGATTACGCTATATGTAGACAAGCAAACAAACATTGTGACAACTTTAATTGAATCTGGTGTGGCGATTGCTTTCTTTTTATTAACACCGAAACTTGTTATGGATCGTATTGCTAAATTTATGCCAGGTACACAGGAGCATTCGCAAGATCAACAACAGTATTTAAGAAGGATGCGTGATGTTACAGCGAATAAAATCAATCAATTTGCCAATGTATTTGCTGCTTTATCTAATAGCTTTTCTGTATATGGATATGTGGAGGAGGAAGATAAAGAGACGGAGGCAGATTTGTTTTTAAGTACAATTACTGCAAAAACATGTCAAACATGTTTTAAAAAGGACCAATGCTGGGTAGTTAATTTCGATAAAACGTATGATTATATGAAACAAATAATGAGCGAAACAGAAGAAGGAACTCTGCAGCATAATCGGAAGTTAGTTCGTGAATGGGACAAGCATTGTGTGAGAGGAAAGAAAGTGACGGATTTAGTAGCAGGTGAATTAGATCACTTCTATGAGGGACAAAAATTACGAAAACAAATGAAAGAAAATCGTAGAATAGTAGCAGAGCAATTGTTAGGTGTATCAAAAGTTATGGAGGATTTTGCCAAGGAGATACAAAGGGAAAGAGAAAATCATCAAGTACAGGAAGAGCAGATTCTGCAAGCATTTCGTGATTTTGGTGTAGAAATAGAGCATGTTGATATTTATTGTTTAGATAGAGGAAGTATTGATATTGAAATGTTGATTCCAGTTGCATCTAATGAACATGGAGAGTGTGAAAAATTAGTTGCACCAATGCTTTCTGATATCCTGAAGGAAAACATAGTTGTGAAACATGAAGAAAAATCTTCTTATCCGAACGGCCACAGTTTAATATCATTTGGTTCAGCAAAAACGTATTCCCTTGATACCGGCTTGGCCACAGCCGCGAAAGGCGGTGGGTTTGTTTCGGGTGATTCTTATGCAATGATGGATTTAAGTGTTGGGAAATATGCCCTTGCAATTAGTGATGGCATGGGAAATGGGCAAAGAGCTCATATGGAGAGTAAAGAAACAGTGAAATTATTACAAAAAATACTTCAGTCAGGCATTGATGAGGAGATAGCGATTAAATCTATTAACTCTATTCTTTCTTTAAGAACAACAGAAGAGATGTTTACGACATTAGACTTAGCTATGGTAGATTTGCGGGATGCGAGTGCGAAGTTTTTAAAGATTGGATCGACGCCGAGTTTTGTTAAACGCGCAAATAATATTTTGAAAATTGAAGCAAGTAATTTACCAATGGGAATTATTGAGGATGTTGAAGTTGATGTAGTGGGTGAGCAATTAAAAACAGGTGATATTCTTATTATGATGAGTGATGGGATTTTTGAGGGCGCGCAGCATGTGGAGAATCATGAATTATGGATGAAGCGGAAAATTAAAGAATTACAAACTGAAGACCCGCAAGAAATTGCTGATATCATTATGGAAGAGGTGATTCGATCTGGCGATGGTTATATAAATGATGATATGACTATTGTAGTAGCGAAAGTGAAGAAAAATATGCCGAAGTGGGCTACCATTCCAATTGTAGGAATGCAAGCGCAATAAAGTGAAACTTGAAATATGATGTTTCTTTCTAAAAACCTAGGTGGATGCCTAGGTTTTTTTGCTTTAAAAGATAATATTATTATTTTTGTGAATATGTACGAATGATGTAAGATAAAAATGTAATTTTTGTATATCTTTTTTTTGCACAATGTTTGTAAAAGTTGTACCATTATAAACAAGGTAACTAACGTTGCTGTTCTTGTTTAATGAAAGGTGATTACGAAGTTGAAAGATACATTTGTTGAAAAGGTAGATGACTTTGTAAAGCAGCATGATGTATTAAAGGAACGCTCAACAATTGTTGTAGGTGTTTCTGGTGGTCCTGACTCTGTGGCTCTTCTATATTATTTGTTAGAAAAAAGAGCAGCAAAACAGTTTGAGATTGTAGTGGCGCATGTGGATCATATGTTTCGAGGTGATGAATCTCATGAGGACCTACAGTTTGTGCAAGACCTTTGTAAAGAGCTAGGAGTTATTTGCGAAACGATAAGGATTAATGTGTCGCAATATCAACAGCAATACGGGATGAATGCACAAGTTGCTGCTAGAGAATGCAGATATGCATTTTTGGAAAGAATAATGAAGAAATATGATGCGAGGTATGTAGCTCTTGGACATCATGGTGATGATCAAGTAGAGACAATTTTAATGCGCCTTGTACGAGGGAGTACTCCGAAAGGATATGCAGGCATTGCAGTGAAGCGTCCTTTTCATAATGGGTATTTAATTAGGCCGTTACTTGGAGTAACGAAGGAAGAGATTGTTGATTACTGTCATAAGTTAAAAATAATTCCTCGTATAGATCCAAGTAATAAAAAGGAAGTATATACAAGGAATCGATTACGTAAATATGTTCTTCCTCATTTGAAAGAAGAAAATCCACAAGTGCATGAGAAATTCCAAAAATTTAGCATGCAGATGCAAGAGGATGAGGCGTATTTGCAGGAATTAGCTTTTGAGAAAATGAATAAAGTAATTACAAAAAAAAGTGATAAACAAATTAGCTTATCAATTCCTGCCTTTGAATCCATGTCTATGCCTTTACAAAGAAGAGGGATTCAACTAATATTAAACTATCTTTATGAATATAAGATTCCATCTTCTCTTTCCTCTATACATATTGACAAAGTGATTGAGTTTTTTAAGCGGACACAACCTTCGGGTTCACTTGATTTCCCAGGTGATTTAAAAATTGTTCGCGCATACGAGGAGTGCAGCTTTGGATTTAAACAAGAAATTGTTTCCCCTTTTTTACAAGATTTATCAGTGCCCGGGACAATTACGCTATCGAACGGGGATAAGCTTGTAACAGAGGTGAGCGAAGATATACCAAGTAACATGAATGAAACAGTTTTTGTTGCTAAGTATAATGATATATCATATCCACTTCGTATTCGTTCTAGAGAAAATGGAGATCGCATGTCAATACAAGGTATGAATGGCACCAAAAAGATAAAAGCTATTTTTATCGAAGCGAAAGTACCAAGAGAAAAAAGAGAAGAATGGCCGGTCGTTTGTGATGCAAGAGGGAATGTTATTTGGTTACCCTTGTTGAAGCGATCTGCATTTGCTATCTCGAAAGAGACAGCAAAGAAGGATAAATATATGATTATTCACTACAAAAGCAAGGAGTCTTCCGGGAGGATAATGAAATGATGAATCAAGATATCGAAAAAGTATTAATTTCTGAAGAGCAAATACAAGAAAAGGTGCTCGAATTAGGCGCAATTATTGCAGAGGATTATAAAAATACAGTACCTCTTGCGATTGGTGTACTAAAGGGTGCAATGCCATTCATGGCAGATTTATTAAAGAGAACAGATACATATCTTGAAATGGATTTTATGGCTGTATCTAGTTACGGTCACTCAACTGTTTCAACAGGCGAAGTGAAAATTTTAAAAGACCTTGATACTTCTGTAGAAGGTCGCGATATTTTAATCGTTGAAGATATTATTGATAGTGGTCTTACGCTAAGCTACTTAGTAGACCTATTTAAATATCGTAAAGCGAAGTCTGTAAAAATTGTTACGTTATTAGATAAACCAACAGGCCGTAAGGTAGATTTGAAAGCGGATTATGTTGGATTTACTGTACCGCATGAATTTGTTGTAGGGTATGGATTAGATTATAAAGAGCAGTACCGTAATCTTCCTTATGTAGGAGTATTAAAACCAAGCGTTTACTCAAATTAATTAAATACAGGCGTCACAATTGTATAGGAAAGTTTTTCTATGTTACGATTTACTATAGTGTTTATGCCGTGAGAGGAGGTTAGGAATGAATCGTATCTTCCGTAATACCATCTTTTATTTACTGATATTCCTAGTAGTAATTGGAATCGTGAGCTATTTTAATGGTTCGACACAAAAAACGACATCAGTTAGCTACGATAAATTCATTACTAAACTAGAAAAAGGTGAAGTTCGTAATGTGCAACTTCAACCGAAAAATGGTGTGTTTGAGGTAAAAGGACAATTTAACAACTCTAGCCAAGGAGAACAATTTGTTACTTACGCACCAAATACTGAGGAATTACAAAAGAAAATTAATGACAAAGCGCAAGGTGCTGAAGTTAAGTATCAACCAGCAGAAGAAACAAGTGCTTGGGTAACATTCTTTACTTCTATCATTCCGTTTGTTATTATCTTCATTTTATTCTTCTTCTTGTTAAACCAAGCTCAGGGCGGCGGTAGCCGTGTTATGAACTTCGGGAAAAGTAAGGCGAAGTTATATAATGACGAAAAGAAAAAGGTTCGTTTCAGAGATGTTGCTGGGGCGGATGAAGAGAAACAAGAGCTTGTTGAGGTAGTTGAATTCTTGAAAGATCCTCGTAAGTTCGCTGAAGTTGGTGCCCGTATTCCGAAGGGTGTTCTATTAGTTGGACCTCCAGGTACAGGTAAAACTTTATTAGCACGTGCTGTTGCAGGTGAGGCAGGCGTTCCGTTCTTCTCTATCAGTGGTTCTGACTTCGTAGAGATGTTCGTCGGTGTCGGTGCATCACGTGTACGTGATTTATTCGAAAATGCAAAGAAAAATGCTCCTTGTATCATTTTCATTGATGAAATTGATGCAGTAGGACGTCAACGTGGTGCGGGTCTTGGTGGTGGCCATGATGAGCGCGAGCAAACGTTGAACCAATTACTTGTTGAAATGGATGGCTTTGGTGCAAACGAAGGTATTATTATCATCGCTGCGACAAACCGTCCTGATATTCTTGACCCAGCATTATTACGTCCAGGTCGTTTTGACCGTCAAATTACAGTAGATCGTCCAGATGTAAATGGCCGTGAAGCTGTACTGAAAGTACATGCTCGTAATAAACCGCTTGATGAGAATATCAACTTAAGAGCAATTGCAACTCGTACACCGGGATTCTCTGGTGCCGATCTTGAAAACTTATTAAACGAAGCTGCGTTAGTAGCTGCGCGTCAAGATAAGAAGAAAATTGATATGAGTGACATTGATGAAGCAACGGATCGTGTTATTGCAGGTCCGGCTAAGAAAAGTCGTGTTATCTCTGAAAAAGAACGTAATATCGTTGCTTTCCATGAAGCAGGCCATACTGTAATTGGTGTTGTTCTTGATGAAGCAGATGTCGTTCATAAAGTAACAATTGTCCCTCGTGGTCAAGCTGGTGGATATGCAGTAATGCTTCCGAAAGAAGATCGTTACTTCATGACAAAGCCAGAGTTACTTGATAAAATTACTGGTTTACTTGGTGGTCGAGTAGCCGAGGAGATTGTATTTGGTGAAGTGAGTACAGGTGCTCACAACGACTTCCAACGTGCGACTGGCATTGCAAGACGTATGGTAACGGAATTTGGTATGAGTGATAAGCTTGGACCAATGCAATTTGGTAGCTCACAAGGTGGTCAAGTGTTCTTAGGAAGAGACTTCCATTCAGAACAAAACTACAGTGATGCAATTGCACACGACATCGATGTGGAAATGCAAACGATTATGAAAGAATGTTATGCTCGTGCAAAAGACATTCTTACTGAAAATCGTGATAAGTTAGATCTTATTGCAAAAACGTTACTTGAAGTAGAAACGTTAGATGCTGAGCAAATCAATCATTTATGTGATTATGGCAGATTGCCAGAACGTCCAACATCTTCAGCTGATGTGAAAGTAAACATCAACATGAAGAAGGATGATGAAGAATCAGAAGATAAGTAAGAAATGAAGGAGTGACGGTGGTCACTCCTTTTTTTATTTGTGTAACGAAATGAAGTAGAAAAAGAATTTAAATAAATCTGGTATTAAAAATTGAAATAGGGAGTAATCTTTTTGTAAAATGATGAGGACAGAAAAGCTGATTATATAAGTATGTGTGATATGATGTTTTTATAAGTTTTATACATACTGCACAAATATAGATTAAATAAGATAAGTGGTGAGAATATGATTTTTGTATTGGATGTAGGGAACACAAATGCTGTACTGGGCGTGTTTGAAGAGGGGGAACTTCGTCAACATTGGCGCATGGAAACAGATCGTCATAAGACAGAAGATGAATATGGAATGCTTGTAAAACAGTTGCTTGAGCATGAGGGTCTTTCGTTTGAAGATGTGAAAGGTATTATCGTGTCTTCAGTCGTACCACCAATTATGTTTGCTTTAGAGCGCATGTGTGAAAAGTATTTTAAAATTAAGCCGCTTGTAGTAGGCCCTGGAATAAAAACGGGGCTAAATATTAAATATGAAAATCCACGTGAAGTAGGTGCGGATCGAATCGTAAATGCAGTAGCAGGAATTCACTTATATGGAAGTCCGCTTATTATTGTCGATTTTGGTACGGCTACTACATATTGTTATATTAACGAAGAAAAGCATTATATGGGTGGCGTTATTACACCGGGAATTATGATTTCAGCAGAGGCTTTATATAGTAGAGCGGCAAAACTTCCTCGTATTGAAATTACAAAACCAAGCAGTGTTGTTGGGAAGAATACGGTAAGTGCGATGCAATCTGGTATTCTTTATGGTTATGTTGGACAAGTGGAAGGTATTGTTAAGCGCATGAAAGAGGAAGCTAAACAAGAACCAAAAGTTATTGCAACAGGTGGATTAGCGAAATTAATTTCAGAAGAATCGAATGTAATTGATGTTGTAGATCCATTCTTAACATTAAAAGGTTTGTATATGTTATATGAGCGTAATGCAAATTTACAGCATGAGAAAGGTGAATAAATAAATATGAAAGATTATTTAGTAAAAGCGTTAGCGTTTGATGGTGAAGTGCGTGCGTATAGTGTACGTACTACAAATACGGTAAGTGAGGCGCAAAGACGTCATGATACATGGAGAACAGCTTCAGCAGCACTTGGTCGTTCTTTAACTGCAGGTACAATGATGGGTGCAATGTTAAAAGGTGACCAAAAGCTAACGATTAAGGTAGAAGGTAATGGCCCGATTGGTCCGATCTTAGTAGATGCTCATGCAAATGGGGATGTGCGTGGTTATGTAACGAATCCACATGTTGACTTTGAAGGAACAGAACAAGGGAAATTACGTGTATATCAGGCGGTAGGTACTGAAGGATTTGTAACGGTAATTAAAGATATTGGTATGCGTGAGCCGTTTATTGGTCAATCTCCAATTGTTTCAGGAGAATTAGGAGAAGACTTCACGTATTATTTTGCAGTTTCTGAGCAGACCCCTTCTTCTGTAGGTGTTGGTGTCCTTGTAAATGGAGATGATAGCATATTAGCAGCGGGTGGATTTATTCTTCAAATTATGCCAGGTGCACAGGAAGAAACAATTTCATTCATTGAAGAGCGTTTACAGAAGATTCCTCCTGTATCAACATTGATCGAACAAGGGCTTTCTCCAGAAGAGTTACTGTATGCAGTCCTTGGAGAAGATAAGGTAAAAGTATTAGAAACGATGGATGTTCAATTTAATTGCACATGCTCTCGCGAACGTATCGAGAGTGTGTTAATTAGTTTAGGTAAAACGGAGTTAGAGCAAGTTCGTGAAGAAGAAGAAGAAACAGAAGTTCATTGTCATTTCTGTAATGAGCGATACAAGTTCTCTAAAGAAGACATTACAAATTTAATTGAGAATTTGTAATAAGGCAATTCCCCCTCTAAATACATTGACAAACAGGGAATTTTCTGACAAAATCTAAATATAGATAAAACCAATAAAAATACTCGGTGTTAGGAGTGACAGGAATGCGAGTGGCACAATCAGTTTCAGAATTAATCGGGAAAACGCCGATCGTTAAGTTGAACCGCATCGTAGAATCAGACAGCGCAGATATATACTTAAAATTAGAATTTATGAATCCAGGGAGCAGTGTTAAAGATCGTATCGCATTAGCTATGATTGAAGATGCTGAGAAAAAAGGATTATTAAAAGAAGGCGATACAATCATTGAACCGACAAGTGGTAACACAGGAATTGGTTTAGCGATGGTAGCAGCTGCTAAAGGATATAAGGCAATTTTAGTAATGCCAGAAACAATGAGTATTGAACGTCGTAATTTATTACGTGCTTACGGTGCGGAATTAGTATTGACTCCAGGTCCTGAAGGAATGGGTGGAGCAATTCGTAAAGCGACTGAATTAGCAAAAGAGAATGGTTACTTCATACCACAACAGTTCAAAAATCAATCGAATCCAGAAATTCACCGTTTAACAACAGGTCCAGAAATTGTTGAACAAATGGGCGACCAATTAGATGCGTTTATTGCAGGTATTGGTACGGGTGGAACGATTACTGGTGCTGGTGAAGTGCTGAAGGAAGCGTATAAAGATATTAAAATTTATGCAGTAGAACCTGCGGATTCACCAGTATTATCTGGTGGGAAACCAGGTCCACATAAAATCCAAGGAATTGGGGCTGGATTTATCCCAGAGACATTGGATGTAGAAGTATATGATGAAATTGTTCAAGTGAAAACGGAGCAAGCGTTTGAATATGCAAGAAGAGTGGCGAAAGAGGAAGGTATTCTAGTTGGTATCTCTTCTGGAGCAGTTATTTATGCAGCAACAGAAATTGCGAAAAAGTTAGGCAAAGGGAAAAAGGTACTTGTTATTATCCCAAGTAACGGTGAACGTTATTTAAGTACACCACTTTATCAATTTGAGTCTTAATATATGTGATTGAAAAAGCATCCTTGAAAAAGGATGCTTTTTCTTTTTGGATTGGAAATAGGAAAAGAGTGAATGACTAGAAAACTTCATGTAAAATAAGAGGTAGTATAATTAATTTATTTTCACTAGCCTTCGAGTATAACTCTTCTATATACATAACGAATGTAGTTTGAAGTGGTTAATATAAGAGGGTGGGATAAAAGAAGACGGGGTGTTGATATGCAACGAAGAAAATCTTTAGCGCTTTCTATTCCATATCAGTTAGATTTCTTTAAGCAATATAAATTTCTTTCTAAGGATAAACCGCAACATATTTTGTTAGAGAGTGGGCGTGGCGGTCGTTATAACATTGTGGGGTTAAACCCGGTAGCGGTAATCCGAGGGAAGGGTAAAACATTACATATAAGTGAAAGTGGTAAGGAAACAATAAAGCAAGGAAACCCATTAGATTTAATGCAGGAATATATGGAGCGATGGAAAACGGATTATAATCCGGAATACCCGCCTTTTCAAGGTGGTGCAATTGGCTACTTTAGTTATGATTGCATCCGTTATATTGAAAAACTTCCTTCTCTTGCCGAGGATGATATTAATATACCTGACATATTCTTTTTATTATTTGATGATGTGTTTGTGTATGATCAAGAAGAAAAAGTATTATGGATTATTACACATTATGCAGATAAGCATGAAGAGGCAAAAGAACGATTAAATGAATGGAAGGTTCTTTGGACGACAGAAGCGCCAGAAGTGACTATGCCGTTTGCGTGCCCTGAAAAGAAAAGTGAAGCAGTTGCTTTTACTGAAGAAGGTTTTATGAAGGCAGTTGAATGTATTCAAGAATATATTGGTGCTGGTGATGTGTTCCAAGTGAACTTGTCAACAAGACAAGAAAGAACGTTACAAACACATCCACTAGAAATTTATACAAGTCTTCGCGAAATTAATCCATCTCCATATATGGGTTACTTGGAGCTTGGGGATTTTCAAATTGTTAGTGGATCGCCGGAGTTGCTAATTAAGAAACAAGGAGCTGAAGTAAGTACAAGACCAATTGCTGGAACGAGATCTAGAGGGGCGAATGAGCAAGAGGATGAAGAGTTGGCAAGAGAATTAATTGAGAATGAAAAGGAACGAGCAGAGCATGTCATGCTTGTAGATTTAGAGCGAAATGATTTAGGGCGTGTTTGTAAATATGGCACTGTAGAAGTAGATGAATTTATGGTAATTGAGAAATACTCACACGTTATGCATATTGTTTCTAATGTGCGTGGTGAGGTGGAAGAAGATAAAGATGCTTTTGATTTAGTGAAGGCTGTATTCCCTGGGGGGACAATTACTGGTGCCCCGAAAATACGTACGATGGAAATTATTGAAGAACTAGAACCTGTTCGCCGAGGGATTTATACAGGTTCAATTGGTTGGATTGGTTATTCTGGAGATACAGAATTGAATATTGTGATTAGGACACTTCTTGCTAAAGATGGAAAAGCACATGTACAAGCGGGAGCGGGAATTGTAATTGATTCAAATCCGGAAAATGAATATAAAGAGTCGTTAAAAAAGGCGATTGCTTTATGGCGTGCAAAAGAACGTAGCGAAGAAACGGTTAGGTGAGAGAAATGATATTAATGATTGATAATTATGATTCTTTTACATTTAATTTAGTGCAGTTTCTTGGAGAACTTGGACAAGAGCTTGTTGTTAAACGTAACGATGAAGTGACTATTTCAGATATTGAGAATATGAAACCAGACTTTTTAATGATTTCGCCAGGTCCATGTAGTCCGAATGAGGCAGGGATTAGTATGGAGGTTATTCGATACTTCGCTGGAAAGATTCCGATTTTTGGGGTTTGTCTAGGGCATCAATCTATTGCGCAAGTGTTTGGTGGAGAGGTTGTCCGTGCAGAGCGATTAATGCATGGGAAAACATCGCTTATGCATCATGATGAGAAGACGATTTTTTCGGATATCCCTAATCCATTTACTGCGACGCGCTATCATTCCCTTATTGTTAAGAAAGAGACATTACCGGAGTGCTTAGAGGTAACATCTTGGACGGAAGAAGGGGAAATTATGGCGCTCCGTCATACAACATTACCGATTGAAGGTGTACAGTTCCATCCGGAATCTATTATGACTTCTCACGGAAAAGAGTTGTTGCAGAATTTCATTCGTAAATATAGTCCAAGTGTGACATCATGTTAATTTACGTAAATGGTCAGTATGTAGAAGCGAGTGAAGCGAGAATTTCGCCGTATGACCACGGTTATTTATATGGACTTGGAGTTTTCGAGACGTTTCGTATTTATAATGGTCATCCTTTCTTATTGGATGATCATTATGACCGTTTAATAGATGCGCTGGATACGTTGCAAATTAAATGGTCGATGACGAAAGATGAAGTAATGCTTATTTTGAAGAATTTACTCGTTAAGAACAAATTAGAGCATGCGTATGTCCGTTTTAATGTATCGGCGGGTATAGATGAAATTGGATTGCAAACAGAAATGTATGAAGAGCCGTCTATTATTGTTTTTATAAAACCTTTAGCGGCCCCGGGAGATGTAGTGGAAAAAGAAGGGGTTGTCTTAAATCAAGTGAGAAATACACCAGAGGGTGCATCTCGCTTGAAGTCTCACCATTATTTAAATAACATTTTGGGGAAACGCGAAATAGGCAATGTTGTGAATAAGGAAGGTATTTTCCTTACTGAAACAGGTTATGTTGCAGAGGGCATTGTTTCGAATCTCTTTTTTGTAAAAGGTGATATTTTATATACACCTTCTTTAAAAACGGGGATTTTAAATGGTATCACTCGTGCGTTTATTATAAAGGTTGCTGAAAAGATGGGTATAGAAGTAAAGGAAGGTCTCTTTACAAAAGATGAATTACTTTCAGCCGATGAAGTCTTCGTAACAAACTCGATTCAAGAAATTGTTCCGCTTAATTGTATAGAGGGGCGAGATTTCCCGGGTAAAGTAGGTGTGGTTACAAAAAGATTTATGAATCTTTATGAAATGCAGAGAGAGAAATTGTGGAGCAGAAATGAATTACGAAGAGGAGATGTGTAGTTTGAAGTGGGATTATGATTTGCGCTGCGGCGAATATACATTGAACTTAAATGAAAAAACGTTAATTATGGGGATTTTAAATGTAACACCAGATTCGTTTTCTGATGGTGGGAGTTACAACGAGGTAGATGCTGCAGTGCGCCATGCGAAAGAAATGCGAGAAGAAGGTGCTCATATTATTGATATTGGTGGCGAATCTACTCGTCCGGGCTTTGCTAAAGTATCGGTGGAAGAAGAAATAAAACGAGTTGTTCCAATGATTCAGGCTGTTTCAAAAGAGGTGAAATTGCCTATTTCTATCGACACGTATAAAGCTGAAGTTGCAAAACAAGCAATTGAAGCTGGTGCTCATATTATTAATGATATTTGGGGAGCGAAGGCGGAACCAAAAATCGCTGAAGTTGCAGCTCATTACGATGTACCTATTATCTTAATGCATAATCGCGATAATATGAATTATCGTAATTTAATGGCTGATATGATTGCTGACTTATATGACAGTATTAAAATTGCTAAAGATGCTGGTGTGCGAGATGAGAATATCATTTTAGACCCAGGTATTGGTTTTGCTAAAACGCCTGAACAAAATTTAGAAGCGATGCGTAATTTAGAACAGTTAAACGTACTAGGTTATCCAGTTCTCTTAGGTACTTCGAGAAAGTCCTTTATTGGGCATGTGCTAGATTTACCGGTAGAAGAACGTCTTGAGGGGACGGGAGCTACCGTTTGTCTTGGTATTGAAAAGGGTTGTGAGTTTGTTCGTGTTCATGATGTGAAGGAAATGGCGCGTATGGCTAAGATGATGGATGCGATGATTGGTAAGGGGGTAAAGTAATTGGATAAAATTTATATTCATGATATGGAGTTTTACGGTTATCATGGTGTATTCCCAGAGGAAAATAAATTGGGCCAGAGATTTAAAGTGGACTTAACGGTGGAATTGGATTTGAAACAAGCAGGAGAAAGTGATGACTTAGAGCAGTCTGTTAATTATGGAGAGCTTTTCGAGTTATGTAGGAAAGTTGTAGAAGTTAGAACATATAAGCTTGTAGAGAGCATTGCTGAAAATATTGCTACAGATATATTGAAACAATATGAGAGTATTTCAAGATGTACGATAAAGGTAATTAAACCAGATCCGCCGATACCGGGACATTATCGTGCTGTAGCGGTAGAAATTACGAGAGAACGTCCATGAATAATATAGCTTACATTGCATTAGGTTCAAATATTGGAGAACGTTATACGTATTTAACTGAAGCGATTCAGTTTCTGAATAAAAATCCTTATATCAAAGTTGAGGATGTTTCGTCTGTATATGAGACGGAACCGGTTGGCTATACTGACCAAAGTTGCTTTTTGAATTTAGTTATAAAAATTTCTACCAATTTATCACCGCAAGAATTATTGAAAGTAACGCAAAAAGTAGAAAATGATCTAGGAAGAAAAAGGGAAATTAGGTGGGGACCTAGGACTATCGACCTTGACATTTTACTATATAATCAAGAAAATATTGAAGCAGAGAATCTTATTGTTCCGCATCCGCGGATGTTCGAAAGAGCTTTTGTTATCGTTCCGTTGTTAGAGATTAATCAAGATATAAAACAAAACATTTCACGTTCACAAGTAGAAGAAATGAAAAGGCGAGAGGGAGTAACGGTATGGAAGCAGAAAAATGGGGAAGACGCATTCGTGCTTTTCGAAAACTAAAAGGTTATACGCAAGAAGGTTTTGCAAAAGAATTAGGGGTATCTGTATCTGTTTTAGGTGAAGTTGAGCGAGGGAATCGATCGCCTTCCCAAGACTTTGTAGTGGAAGTTGCTAAAGCATTAAAGGTCTCGATAGATGAGCTAATGCCAAAGTGACCATGAAGGAAGGAGTAAATCGAGTGTTAAAAATCGCAAATATTGAGATGAAAAATCCGGTTGTATTAGCACCGATGGCGGGAGTGTGTAACTCTGCATTCCGTTTGACAGTAAAAGAATTCGGTGCAGGCCTAGTTTGTGCTGAAATGGTAAGTGATAAGGCGATACTACTGAACAATAAAAGAACATTAGATATGTTATATATTGATGAGAGAGAAAAGCCATTAAGTTTACAAATTTTTGGTGGTGAGAAAGAAACTCTTGTAGATGCTGCGAAATACGTAGATCAATATACGACAGCAGACATCATTGATATTAATATGGGGTGCCCAGTACCGAAAATCGTTAAGTGTGATGCAGGAGCAAAGTGGCTTTTAGACCCAAATAAAATATATGAAATGGTAGCGGCAGTTGTAGATGCTGTAGAAAAACCAGTTACAGTTAAAATGCGTATTGGTTGGGATGAGGATCATATTTTCGCAATCGAGAATGCGAAGGCTGTTGAGCGTGCTGGTGGACAAGCGGTAGCGGTTCATGGGCGCACACGAGTACAAATGTATGAAGGAAAAGCGGATTGGGATATTATTAAACAAGTAAAGCAAGCTGTAAATATCCCGGTTATCGGAAATGGTGATGTCGCAACGCCGCAAGATGCAAAGCGTATGCTTGATGAAATCGGTGTAGATGGTGTTATGATTGGCCGCGCTGCCCTTGGAGATCCATGGATGATTTATCGTACGGTAAAGTATTTAGAGACGGGTGAATTAATGCCAGAACCGACAGTACGTGAGAAAATTGACGTATGTATGTTGCATCTAGATCGTCTGATCGATTTAAAGAATGAAAATGTCGCTGTAAGAGAGATGAGAAAGCACGCAGCTTGGTATTTAAAGGGCATTCGTGGTAATGCAACTGTACGTAATGGTATCAATGCTTGTAATACGCGTGAAGACTTAGCGAATGTATTAGGTACATTTGTAGAAGAAGTAGAAGCGAAACAACAAACAATTCACGTTGGTTAATAATAGGAAGGGAAGATTGACATTCTTCTATACACTTCCTATAATTACGTGAAAGAAAGAAGAACTGCCAGTTAGTTGCTGGCAGTTTTTCTAGTTGAGTAGAAAATGCTATACTGTATATATTGTAAAAATTAATAGAGCTGGAGTGATATCAATACCATGGATAACATGAACCACGAAGAATTAAACGACCAATTGCTTGTTCGTCGTGAAAAGCTACATAACTTACGTGAGCAAGGGATCGATCCGTTCGGTAAACGTTTTGAACGTACAAATGCAACAAATGAATTATTAAGCCTATATGGAGAGTTCTCTAAAGAAGAATTAGAGGAGAAAGAAATCTCTGTTTCTATCGCTGGTCGTATTATGACAAAACGCGGTAAAGGAAAAGCTGGATTTGCACATATTCAAGATTTACATGGACAAGTTCAAATTTACGTTCGTAAAGATGCTGTTGGAGATGAAGAGTACGAATTATTTAAAACAGCAGATTTAGGTGACTTAGTAGGTATTGAAGGTAAAGTTTTCAAAACGAACGTTGGAGAACTTTCGGTGAAAGCAACGGGCTTTACGCTATTAACGAAATCTCTTCGTCCATTACCGGATAAATATCATGGACTAAAAGATGTTGAACAACGCTACCGTCAACGTTACTTAGACTTAATTACAAGTATGGAAAGCCGTGAAACATTTGTTACTCGCAGTAAAATCATTCGTGAAATGAGAAGATACTTAGATGACAATGGTTATCTTGAAGTGGAAACACCTATGATGCACGCAATTGCAGGTGGAGCTTCTGCGCGTCCTTTCATCACGCACCATAATGCGTTAGATATGGAATTATATATGCGTATCGCAATTGAACTTCATTTAAAACGCCTTATTGTGGGTGGATTAGAAAAAGTTTATGAAATCGGCCGTGTATTCCGTAACGAGGGTGTATCAACTCGTCATAATCCCGAGTTTACGATGATTGAATTATATGAAGCGTATGCTGATTATAAAGATATTATGAAACTAACAGAAAATATGGTTGCTCATATCGCGAAGCAAGTACTAGGTACAACAACAATCCAGTATGGTGACTATGAAATTAATCTAGAACCAGAATGGACACGTCTTCATATGGTAGATGCAATTAAAGAACATTCTGGAGCAGATTTCTGGAATCCGATGAGTGTAGAAGAAGCGCGTGAACTTGCAAAAGAACATAATGTAGAAATTAAGGATACAATGGAAGTTGGTCATATTATTAATGAATTCTTCGAACAAAAAGTAGAAGATAAATTAATCCAACCAACATTTATTTACGGTCATCCGGTAGAAATTTCGCCACTTGCGAAAAAGAATGACGAAGATCCACGATTCACAGATCGTTTCGAATTATTTATTGTTGCACGTGAACATGCAAATGCATTCACTGAATTAAATGATCCAATTGATCAGAAAGAACGTTTTGAAGCACAATTAAAAGAACGCGAACAAGGTAATGATGAAGCTCACATGATGGATGATGATTATATTGAAGCTCTTGAGTATGGTATGCCTCCTACAGGTGGACTAGGAATTGGTATTGATCGTCTTGTTATGTTATTAACGAATGCACCATCTATTCGTGACGTACTATTATTCCCTGCTATGCGTCATAAACAAGACTAAGCTTTGGAGATTTCTCCAAAGCTTTTTTTATTTGAGTATGAACGTGGGGCATTAGATGTCGATGTTGGGAGAAATTATATTTATATAGAAGAAAAGTGCTGTTTTTATACTTTTTTACTAAGTTAAAAATTTTATTAGAAAAACTATTGCATTTTAATAATCAAACTGGTATATTTATATTCGTTGCCACGAAAGGTAACAAGCAAAACAAACGAAAAACAACTTATTGAAAAAAGTTGTTGACGAAAATATAACGAAATGTTATATTAATAAAGTCGCTTCTGAGCGACGAAGTAGTTCTTTGAAAACTGAACGAAACAAACAACGTGAAACGTCAATTTTTAT
>NZ_DALYZR010000021.1:0-36856 GCF_031983925.1 Bacillus sp. (in: firmicutes)
GTTGAACTGTAAGTTCGACAATGCCTAAGCTTTTCACTTAGGAACGTGTCGCACCACCCTCGGGATCTATTATCATCGCATGTGTATCTGCAAGTGATGTTTCACGAGCTAGCTTCATTTTTAAGAGTAAACTTTTACCGGAACCTGAAATCCCTGTCACACCAATGTTATAGTTTGGTGGACGATAATCTGCGTTACCAAATGAATTTAAAAATTCTACTTGGCCAGTAATTTTGTTCTTTCCTATTGGTATACCACCGTTAAATCTTCCGGAACCTGATACAAAGGGAGCAAATGTACATAGAGCACGTCTATCGATATTGCGATATGTATCTTGCAGAGTATTTGGTGCACCTAGTGGCATAACTGCTTTCAAGCCACTCTTCACACGATTCCAAGTACTCGCTATTTTAAAGTGAGATGCTTGCATTTCATCTTCGATATACTCACATAAAACATCTAATTCTTTCTTTGAGTCAGCATACGCAACCGCCATGGTACTTACCATATAAGAGTCATTCTCATTAAATTGAATTTCATCCATTAAATTGTTTGTATCCTGAATTTTTGCATCTAAATCTTTTTCTTGGTCAATATTTCCACGTGTACGTTGGAAAGAAAGGTTCGAACGTAACATCGTCAGCTGCATATCTAACGAACGCATCGCTTTTGCTTTTGGCTCTTTATGAATATCAATCATGACATCAACCTCTCCAGCTGAAGTTAACATGTTCAGCCAATTGGTCTGCATCATACGAGGATATCCATCACGTGGAATATAAAATGGACGGAAGAAAGTATTACTTCCCAAAGACTGCTTAATTACCCCATAGTCTTCTGAATCAATTTTCATTCCTTCTGGGGCAATGACATCAAACACAGTTGTTTGATTTTCTAATTGAGGCGGAACTTCTTCTTGTTCGTACGCTTCCTCCTCTAGTTCCAATTCGTCATTCTTTTCAGCTTCTAACTTCTTTTTTTCTTTTTTCTTCTTTCCAAACAATTTCATACTTATGCCACCCCATTATTTGATTTTTCAGCTTTTTCTTCCGCTAGCACTTTCTTCATTAACTCTAGTTTTCTCTCATTTGTTTCACCGGTTGAATAGAGAGAGAAGTTCTCATTTTCAATTAAATCTTGGAAACGTGCTTTCACCGCTTTACGACGGTTAAACGCTACATATTGGAGTTCTATTAATTTATCTTTTGTTAACATTTCTACACTAATTTTTGCTTTCGATAGTAGATTTCGGGAAGCATTATAGCGACGATATAATTCGTTAAACGCTTTATCTACAATCTTTTCTTCCAATTCATCCTCTGTATCAGCTGTAATCGTACTAATATCCACTTTGTATGGATAAATTAAATATCGCTTTTGTTCATATCGAGGCTGCGAACGTTGCCAGTACTCTAAGTTGTCGATAACTTCTTGCCCATAAAGTACTGTCTCTGGTGTAAGGTCCTTCGCACCTTTCATTGTTTCTGTCATTTTTCGTACAGGATCTGTTAAATCTACAAACTTACTTTGGATATATACCTTCGTATTAAACTCTAATGTGGTTAACCATGATTCAATTTTGATATCAATCGCTTCTTGTTCCGCATTGGAAAGTAAATAATAGTTTACTGGGTGTGCCTCCGCGATTAGGATAAACGTGTCATCATGATAACGAATCATATGATTTTCAACTTCCTTAATGTCTTCTATAAAAGCACGAAAGAAATCAACATTATCCTCATCAATTTCCGATTCAGCAGGCGTATTCTTTTTATTTTTCTTTCCATTTTTTTCAGCAGTACGTTTCTCTAACCCGCCCTGGCTTTTCCCCTTTTTCTTAGAACCAAACATCGGTTTTCCATTCATTTTCCGATAAAAGAAAAACCCTACAATGGCTACCAACGCAAAATATATCATTTCTAACATCTATAAATTCTCCTTTACCCATGTAATTGGCTCGTATCCTTTTCTCCACTTGCCTTTTTCAGAACGGCTACGCATTTTGATAAGTAAATATTTATCTAGATACATGTGTTGTTTTTCTTTATAAATAAAAGCAAACGTTATTACAACTACTACTGTTGGTATTGCTAAAATTAAGCAAATAAAAAATGCTACCGCCGCATTAAAAGGTGCAAATAACCGCCATAAGAATGGCACATATAAATAAAGGGATGCTCCGCCACCCAATAGATAAATCAATTGGCGTTTGCTCAGCACACCTAACAGTGTTTTTTGTTCCGAAGTCATATCAACAGGAACGGTTACTTTTCTCATTTTGTTTCCTCCCTTATATAAGAGAAGCTCTCCCCAAATAGAGGAGAGCTTTTACAAACTCTTATGTTAAATTTTTGTAACCCAAGAAGCGATGTCGTATGCTTTGATCATGACAAAGCCTCCAATTGCTGCACACGCTAAACCAATCATGGCTTGTGTACGGTTTTCAGGGTTTTTACCTTGTGCACCAGATAGTTTAATAGCTGCAAATACAACGCAAGCTGCTACCCAAATACCACCAAAACCAATTAGTGTTGTTACAAGGGTATTCATGCTTTTTTGTACAGTGGTAGCATCTGCACCACTGGTGTGCCCAGTAAGCCCCCCCTCAAAACTTTTTTTTGCCAGTAGAAAATCTCCTACTGATGTTGTCATAAGTTTTGCAGACAACCAATTCAACATAATTCCTGCACCTCCGGGTGTTTTTGCTCGCAAAACGCAAAAAGACCCCAATACACGCACACGTCCCCTAAGGACATGGCGCATATTGAGGTCTTCTCTTATATGCGAACTGATTAATTTTTTATTTTATTGTTAAATCTTATTACGTTTATATTATAGCAATACGATTTTAAAAAAACAAGCCTTATTTACGCCTAAAAAGTAAAATTGGACTTTTCGTGTTCCGTTTTATTTCATTTCTTTTTATCCTCTTTGTTTGGATCGTACCATACCATTTGAATTTGAAAAATATCACTGTCCTTAAGACCCAAAACATTCATTTCCTCTTTCAATGAGCGCCATGGTTCTATTTTTATAGATTTTATACTTTTGTCTCTAAGCGTATACACATGTACATAATATGCTTCTTTTTTCTTTTTCATAATACAAATAACTTCCCCTTATATTCTTTATATTTTTTTAATAACAGAATAATTGAGTATGTAAAAATTACACACTTCAAATAGCATTTCCTCTTGTTACTTTCATAACTATTCCCCCTTCCTTCACATCTATTCACTTACTTTCATTAAATCAAAAAAACAGGTAATCGTGTGTACCCACAATTACCTGTTTTTTTATCATTTATATCTACCTTTTATTTCTTATAATTTCATTAACCTCTTCAACACTTAATTCTGCAACTTTTGCAATTTTTTCTATAGGTAATCCTATTTTAAACATATTTTCAATCATCTCTATCTTAGTTGCAATTTTAGTTTCTTCTGTAGCTATTTCTGCAGCTTTTTTCGCAGCTCTTTCTTCTGCTGTCTCTATTTCTGATATTCTATCTTTTATTGCTTTTTCTCTAGCCTCATATAAGCGTAAAAAATCCTTATCGCTACTTAAACGCTCCCAATCCTCTATTGCTTTTTTCAAAACTGGATCTTTTTCCATTGCTATCGCCTCCAGGATTGTTGTTAATCTCTCATCCTCATGCGCAGGAAATAATAGTAACCAACGCGCTAAAGAATCTTCCCACGGATCCATTCGTTTTCCTTGCCATTCTTGAATCACTTTTGGAATTTCAAGAAAATGCAACTGCATATTTTCGGTAATGATACGTTTAGATTTTTTGTTCATCACTGTATTAATACTATGAAACTCCTGCTCTTCTGGAAATAGAATGAAATCCACTATATTAATACAAATGGTTGGTCTTAATTCTGTATATTTCATCCCTTGAGTCATTTGAGAATAATACATACCTGACCAATAGAACAAAGAACGTTCTATCATATCTTTTTTGTCTCGAACTTGAATCTCTATATTAATTTTTATACCACTATTTAGCGTAGCTCGCAAATCTAAAATAGACAATTTATCATCCTTCTGCTCTCTTGGAAGATGCGGATCATCTAAGTGCAAAGATGTAATTTCTTCATCAATAGATGATTGTAGTACCGCGTTAAGAAACCCAATTAATATATCTTCATTTCCTTCTACTCCAAACAAACGCTTAAAAGCATAATCAACTCGTAAATTTACTAGATTCTTTTTTACATATACACTCATGTTTTCCCTCTACCTTTCTCGTTTTAAAATTGTATTTAAGAGCATAAAAAAAGATAGAATTATATTCTATCTTTTTCTCCTCTATTCATCTCATCAAATATGGCTACTAGTTACTTACTATATAAGAAATATCCTCTTCACACATATTTGTCGCATTTGCAATTGTCGTGATAGAAACTCCCTCATTATAAAATCGTTGAATGAGTTCCATTCTTTCTTGTTCCCTAGCTTTTTTATCTACGTCCATTAATTGTTGCATAATATCCATAATACTTAATACACACCTTTCTTTTATATAAAGTCCCCTAGCTAAACTGTTAAGTGTTTTGTTAAAAGAAAGTTTTACACTAATACTTCTACTTTGTTGTAAAATGTACGACTTTCTTTTAACGTGTACAATTTTGTTTTAACTTCACAATTATGATTTTTTATATTGTGCGAAAAACTGGTTTGAAAGCAGCTTGCATTGCATCATCCAGACCTTTCCCTTGTGCTGGGTTCCATGCCGCAATAATTACGTTATAGCCCTCTTTCTTTAACTCTGTCGCAAAAGCAATTACGGCAGCTCTTACTTTTTCATTCTCTACTAAGTCAGCATCAAATGCTAAGTATACATTTTCTACTCCCATATCTTTTAATACTGGCATAACGATTCTCCATGCATTTACACCTGGAATCGCAAGAACTGTTGTCCCTACTTTAGCTATTTCTTCTTTATTTAGTCTTTGAGGAAGTAAATCGGCAATCAAATCCGCCTTCATCGGCCCTTCTGTAATCATTACTGATTTTGTTTTGTGCAGCATACCAGACTTCCAATGTTTCAAATGTGAGCTTGGTACCGCTACATGTACAGGAAGTGGATTTTCACTACCTCCCGCACCGGTTCCTTCATCTTTATTTGCTGAAGAGATCCATAAGTATTTTTGACCTTTATGTATCTTTACAACAACCTTTTCCCCGTCGATTAATAATTCTTTATTTTTCCCTATTTCTAGTTTTCCTTCATAGATACAATCCTCGTTTTTCGTTATTTTCACTACATTAGGCTGTTGGACTAGTTCGGCTTGTATACCTGTAGGTCCAGATTTCACATGAACAGAGTTCTTTACTTCATCTACACGTACTTGCCAACCAACAATTTGATTATATTGGTTTCGGAATGGAATCATAATTCCTGGAAAACCTGCCATTAAACGAAGAGAAGTTTGTCCTTTCTTCATTTCATAAAATCCAGGTATTCCCTTCCAACAATCTTTTTTGCCAATTTGTTTAAATAACTTTTCCCAAATAGTTGTGTACGTATTATCATCTTCCAACACAATTTGTTGCTTTAAAAACGAACGATATTGACGTACCTGTACTTCTTCTTCAGTCATTTTTCTATCTTGCAGTAAATGTATATGATGCTTCTCCTCTAACGGCAAAAATCCGATTAAATTACGATTAAATACATCTAATTCTTCCTTACTTCGCTTACTATGCCCCTTTACTACATCTACCTCTGGTAATTGGTATTGCTTCTTACCATTTAGATAATGGATATAACTTGGATTACTTGAATTTTTACCGTATACCCACTTACTTTCCACACGGGTACATGCTACTTTCTCTTGTGAAACATGCAGCATACAGTTTCCAATAGCATTACAGATTGGGCATGGAACACGATAAAATTCCCACCAACTTCCTCTTGGATGTGCAGTTGTTAAACGAAATTGTCCTTTTTGTATGTTATAATTCATCATTTCCCACTCCTTGTATACTATTTATTATATATGGAATAGCTACTTCCATTAAACTCTTTATACTTCTATTTAGATGTTCTCTTTGTTCTCCTAACGGATATACAAAAGAATATGTATCACATACTAAATAATCGTTTCTATGTTCTTGATCTAGCAAAGCTGATTCTACATATGCTTCAAATGCTCTAGCAAACATCTCATGATTTGTAGACCAATACTTTTTAGTTCTCTTCTTATCTAACTTAATGGCTGTATCAAAATATATGGACCCTTTCACTTGATAGGGTATTTCACTAAGTTTTTCGCCTGTTTTTTTATAATGATATGCAGCTAACATTTGTGCGGTTTTCTCAAATTCTTTTTCAATTTTACGCTCCATACGCGTCTTTGTTGCTCCTGATAAAGTATCAAGCTTCCTACACAAACTAGCATGATGTGATTCTAAAATATTTGAAAGATTTCCTTTAAACACATCATAACTATCGATAACACCACCATAGAAATACCACTTTCTACTGTAGGCATTTTCCACGTTGATTACTCTGGCCACTTTTCCTTGTTTACAAGCATCTAACACAGCTTGCATCTTTTCCTTGATAATAGCAGGCAAGATATTCCCAATACTCTTCCCGCTTGATAAGAAAGCAAGACTACCATTTTGAAAATCATGACTACAATCATATAAGAAATGATCCAATGCATGTCCCCATTCATGACACAATGCCCCGACTCCATTATCACGAGTTAAATTAATGACTTTGGTAGAAGGTTCATAATGTGCTAATGCATTGCCGCTTCCTCTCGCACCAATCGCAAGTCCTAAGCGTCCTCCTAACCCTATATACTCAGGTGAAATCCCTAATATACGAGCTAAATCATGCAATGCTTCGGATACATGCCCGATATGTTCTTTTGCATATTGTTCGGTGCAATAATGACCAAATTGCATCCCCTTCAACCCAAACATAGCCACTACGTCTTCAGGTTTGGTAGCAATTTCTACTCCTGGTCCTTTTCTTTGCAGAGTATCTGGCAGTTTCCTACTCCAAGCAGCTGCGGATTTCTTACGAGTCGTAACCTTTTTCGTAAGTAAATCATTCCATGTTAGTTCATGTGATACACGAAGATACGTAGAATTAATACTTTTAGAATTTGTGCAAAGTGATATGAATTTCTTTCCTAATATTAATAACTCCATACCATCTGCATCAACAAACTCATCAAAATATTCCTCTACCATTCTTTTAAATGTGAATGTTACATTCTTATTTTTTCTAAATGTAGACCAACCATTGTTCATTTCCATTCCATAAGAGACCACAAGATCTACCCATTGTTCTGAGGTATGTACCGACTGTATATCATGCCATATTCTTCTACATGCTTGAACATATAGTTTCCTTGCAGTCGGTGTATCTACAATTGGCTTCTTATTTATTCTGCCCACTAGCAACTGCTTTAACTTTGCAACATGTGGTGGGACATCATTTTCTTTTTCATGTTCAAAAGAGAATGGAATCAATGTATTTCGATCCAATGCATTTAGCGCCTCTACTGGAGATTCTTTTTCAATTTCAGCTAAAATTTCTAAAGAAAATGATACTAAAAATGATTCTTTTAATGCTCGTATCTCTTTCTTTGCTCCCACTAATTTCTCACCTACATCATAACTGTATCGATTGCGAACTTGTTTATCTGTTCTCACATCTTGTACCATTACGTCTTCTCCAACCTCTAAACCAAACAGTTCAAATAAATTCATACTAAAATCCTCCTGAATAAAATAAAAGACAGAAATTCATAGTCATTTTGCACTACGGATTTCTATCATTCCCTCTGTCTGTACACTTCCATATAGTTATGTAAATTACTCATTACGATACACTCACACCTGTTAAAGAGAATAGATCCTCTTTTGTCGGATTTAGTGCTTGTAACCAGCTATCTACCTCTAAGAAGTTTACTTTTTTTAATTGTTCGCCTTTTTCCGCACGCTTAACCACCTCTAAACCTCCATGGTGATGCACAATCATTACAAGATCATCTTTCTTGAAAATACAATCTACATCTGCAGAGTTTATGTGGTGGTTACGTAGAATTGGTTTCCATTTCTTAAGTGAATAACCTTCTACATCTAAAAAACCACGTATAGCAGTAAAGCGAAAACTCGTTCCTCTAAAACATCTTTCCAATAAAAAAAGGAAATCCCGTACACATCCATTAAAATGAACATGATACAAATAGATTTCCCCTGCTTGTTTTGCTGCTCGCTGTGACAAGTTTGATGGTTTAATGGCAAACTGATAACAATCTCGTTCCCAAAATGCTCCTTCTTTTGTAACTCTCATTCGTAATGCACGTAAACTTGGAATAAGTTCATCTGGATGTGCAGAACAAAATAAAGATACTTCATAACTGATATGCATAAATAAATCCCCCTAAATAATAATTTTTGCCCAGTGTAATAATGGATTCTACTAATCAAACAGACTTGAAAACAACACAAAAAGGGCTTCTTCAAGTCGATTAAAAATGTGCATAGCAAAATAAGCTATAAATACACTAATCGGCTCAAAGAAGCCCTTTCATAAATGAAACAAGACGCAACTTGCTTCTACAACTCAACCACAACACAATAAGGTGTGGGAATAAACGGAATCAATTAAACAATAAATATAATTCCATATTAATGAATTCATACAAAAATTTCAATAATTTTATTTGTCCTTAAGATGTCCCGCTCATTTTTTTAAATTCATATGTTTTAACACTACCTTGGTTTCTTCATCAAATGATATAACTCCCTCCACGATAATATTTAATTTAGGATTGAAATTCTCTAAATCTCGATGTATTATATTTTTGTGTTTTTCTCAGTTCCCTAGCCGAGAATACATCATCACTTCTGAAAGAACCTGAACTCCAACGGGTTCTTTTTTTATTCCTCTTCTTGTAAATCTATTTATCTAAATGTAAAATTATAATTAAGTTCTAATATTGTGAATTGAGGTGAAAATCATGAGAAGTTTTGGCTCATTAATAATCTCTACTGTCTGTTCAGTACTTCTTGTAATTTGGAATGCCTATGAATTCTATAACGGATTCACAACAGGGCGCACATACTACTGGATTAATGGCATCGGGGCTGTTATCTTCCTTCTATTCCTTATCCTCAACATGCGAGATTTCAAAAAGAAAAACTACAGAACCTCATAACAATAGGAGTTGATACATATGTGGCAAAAGATTAATAATTATAAGTTTCATCTAAAAGATTTGAAATTTATGACTTGGCTATTTCCACACATTCATCAAGCTAATAAAAACAAATACCCCAAAACCAGAAAATTAACATCTACAGTTGAAAATCTACAATTTTTCTGTTTTAAATTCTATAAAATTTTAGCCAAATAGTGATGTGGCGATACTCCAAATTGCAAATACCTGATGAGTATAAGCATTTCTATAACTCTACTAATGTATGTTTATATCTATAAGGGGTACGGAAACGATTCGAGGTATGAGGGGCCACTATGAAAGAAAACCTAATTGATACAATAAAAACCGTAGAAATTAAATATTTCCACGGTTTTTATTTTTACCTAAGATCCTTTTAATTATTTTACAACAATATAGAACTTACCTGGCATTTCATTTTGTGCATCTTGAAATATTTTTAAAATTAAATCCGCATAAGGTCCTAACATTTTTTGAGTACTCTCGAAAAATTCCCATTCTATTGTTATAGGAAGACTTATAAATCCAGTTAAACAGTCCCACAAAGCATCTGCATTTTCCCCATAAAAACTAGGGAAATCTAATTGTTTTTTTAATATTTGGTGCAATACTTCTTTACTAGTAAATGTTCTTCCATCTAATTTTATTATATCCATAAATTTAATCCCTCTATTCCCTATTTTACTTCGGTAAACGTTTTATAATGATCAGAAGTTTTATACACTAATCCATCATTAGAATAAAGAATTCTATCATTACCTCGATACCCTGATGAATAATTAATATCCGCTTCATACCAAGTCCTATTTGGAGCACTTGGTAATAGCCTTTCATTATTATAGTAAACATTTCCACCAATACTTTTTCCTGGAGCTACTTCGTGGAGATTTCCTTTCTTTCTATCCCATCCTAAAGCTTCAGCTTGTTGCTTTGTGATGAAATTATCCGGTAATTTCTTATTTTGTTTTATATACTGAGCGACTTCATCAAAACCTGTAGGATATTTCGTGAATTTTGTATTTTTGGCTGCCGCTTCTAAAGCCTTACCTTTCTTCTCAAGGTCTCCAACCTTCCCTACAACTTTACCGATAACCCGTGTTGTGCCACCAGATACGACAGCCAATGTACCCCATGCATAATCATCTGGACCGTATTTTTGACCTGTTACTAAGTCTTCACCTTTGATAAGCTGTCCAATTTCTTTTCCTGTACCAATTATAGGTGTAATACCCAATATGAATGATACATCTCCATCATTCTTACGATCATATACTCTAGATGGATCACCACCTAAATCACGTAGTGCATTACTCAAGTCAATATTCCCCACATTGATGGTAGCAGCTGGAATATTAATCTTATGACTTGCTATTTTATTAGCGGAGTCCATAAATGTATTTGCAAGATCTATTCCCATATTGAAATCTGTGAAGAATCCTGGTACTTTCGCATCTAACGCTTGTAAATCTTGCGCAATGACTGGAACGTTTTTTCTTGTTACCTGTACAAGTTCCTCCATACCAGGTTTTGCTTCATCTATAGAATGCTTCAAACGAATGGAACTATTTACAACTGGACCTAAATCTTTAACTACACCAGAAAATCCCTTCGATAACTCTTGCATATTCAATGTGATTTGATGAATATCTTTGCTAACATCTTCTAGAAATTCACTTGTTTTATCTGCATATATACTTAATACCTTGTAAGTTTCACCATATGCTTGAGCCATGGATACATATTGTTGAAGTATAAAAGTATATGTTTCCACACTAAAATCTAGTAACTCTTTTCCATCGGCTCCAAGCAATTTTGCAAGTTCTTTCCTTTGGGTAACTGTTAAATTTCTTATATCACCTTTCATAGCATTTACTAATTCTTCTAACTTATCATGTGCTTCTATGATGACTTGCCTTTTATACTGTACATCTTGCTTTGCATCATTAATGTCTCTGGAAAGATTCTCTAAGTTTTCTACATCATCTACCCAACGTTGTTCTTCTTCTTCTAAAATTTTGATCGTGTTATTTATGTATGTTTCGTCACTTTTTAAGTAATCTAATACACCTTCAAATATCTTTATTTTTCCATCAAGCAAAGTAAGTGGACTTTTAGCCTCCTGATCAAAAATAATAGCATCATGAATGCGTACATATCCCTTTTCACCTTGGTAATTAACCTCATACCAAGAACCGACTTTCCCCACTACTTCTATCACTTCACCCTTGTTCACACTTTT
Organism: Bacillus sp. (in: firmicutes); assembly: GCF_031983925.1. Classification (NCBI taxonomy): domain Bacteria; kingdom Bacillati; phylum Bacillota; class Bacilli; order Caryophanales; family Bacillaceae; genus Bacillus; species Bacillus sp. (in: firmicutes). Next base: position 11,455 of record NZ_DALYZR010000021.1, read on the forward strand.
TGCACGTAATGCTTTTTTCAAATCTGGCTCAGGATATACTTTTTTAACAAGGGATTCTAATGTAACCCACCCTTTAATCATTTCTCCGTCTTGATTAAAGGAGAACTTCTTGTCTTTATATGTAAAATCTCCTGTTTGTAATGCACCTGAAGGCTGTAGTAAATACCAACTAAACTCTTGCTTCATCCAACCATTTCTTGATTCATGAGAAGCATCAAAATAATACGGTTTCCCATCAACATTTGTAAATCCCGATTGCACAGGACCCAACGGACCAAAGTAATAGATTTTCCCATCGATATGTTGGATTCCAGTTTGTACCACGCCATCGGTTCCTAGATAATAATCATATCCACCTGTATGTAACCAGCCCGTTTGCATAAAACCATCGGTACCAAAATAATATCGTTTCCCATCAATTGATTGGAAACCTGTTACTCTTTGCCCATCTTTTTTATAATACGTCCATTTTCCTTCTTCTTGTACCCACCCTTGTTTATTATCTAAATAGAGTACTTCTTTTAATTGATCAATCCATTGTAATCCATTCGCGAGAACATTTAGATCACTATCAAGTTGTTTATCAAATTTCTTTTGAATATTTGGTGGAAAATATTTTTCGGGATCTTTATGATACTCAGTTATCATGAAATGAGACAAATTCGTTGCTTCTTTTGCTACATCCCATGAACGAACTGGTGATTCACCAATTACAACAGACTCTAGTACTCGGACATATCCAATTTCTCCTTGGTATTTTACCTGATACCATAAACCTTGCTTGGATATGACTTCTAAAACATCTCCATCCTTTACAGGCTTAGATTTCGATAGAAACTTTGTTTCGGGCTTTGGATAGATTCTTTTAACAGCAGAACGTAGAGTAATCCATCCCTTTTCCATATCCCCGTACTTATTAATTTCAAATGGTTTTCCTTGATAAGTAAATGTTCCTGTCACATACTTCCCATCTTTTAAATAGCTCCATGAAGTTGCAGAGAAACTCCATCCAGTCTTTAGTTTACCAGGTTCACTATAATATAAAGTATCTTTCCCTACCTGCTTACTCCCTTGGAATAGCCTTCCATCTTTAAAAAAGGCGTACTCTATTCCATCTAACGTAATGTTATCCCTTTGCTTACTACCATCTTTGTTGTAATAGTACCAATTCTCGTTCTCCTTCACCCAGCCAACTGATTCATCATTTTGCATATTTGTTACTTTCATAATCGTCCTATATAAGAACATAGAAAATTGCTCTCTAGTAACAATGCCATTTGGATTAAAATTCCCGTCACCTGTACCACTTGTTATGTTGTTACCGGCTAATATTTTGACATATTCGTTGGCCCAGTGACCTTTCATATCCGTAAATTCAACATTTCCTTGCGGTTTTAAATCAAATGTTTTGACAAGCACAGTTGCCATTTCGGCACGTGTCATATTATTTTTTGGATTGAATTTTTTTTCAGCATTTACACTGAAAATGCCACGTGCTGTTAGTGCCAAAATTTCCTTTTTGAAATTGCTGTCGCCAATATCAACAAATGGATTATTTGTACTATCTTGCGGTTTTAAATATCGATACAAGAAAGCAGCGAGATGTTCGCGAGTAATAGGATCGGCTGCACCGAAATACCCATTTCCGTATCCTGTTATAATCTTATTCTCCACCATATACATCATTTCTTTATACGCCCAGTGAGTTTTAGGAACGTCAATAAAAGATGATGAATTCACTTGACCATTTTGTTCTGCATACGCTGTTCCTACTGTACTGAATAACAAAATACATACGATAAAACTTAAAAATAATTTCTTAATTGTATTCATAATAGCTCCTATTCAATTGTTAAAAATATAATTGCAAAATCAGCACTTATTTTATCCTTCATTTACGGCATTTTATATAATTATCAAATTTCTATTCATACTGATATTTCGCATAAGGACAACCTAAGTCATTCTGTCTAAACAATAATTAATTCATAAGATGTTTCATTTTTTAAATCTAGTAGTCCGTTTATAGAACCTTCTTAATATACAGTAAAACCAAGTTTTTCAATTTGAAAATCCCTTATTGTAAAATTCGCATTATGTTGACAATATCCATAATAATACCAGTCTCCTTTCTTTTTGACGCGACCTATTTGAATTAAAACTTCGACTTCCTCTGTAAACATTGGTGCATAGGTAGAAAATAGTTAAAATAATGATAATATAAGTCCTATGATTTTCTTCATACTCGTATCTCCTTATCAATTCGTAAAAAACCTTTCAATTATATATTAAGTTTCATTGCTATTAAAATAAAAAAATATAAATATGCATAATTGCATATTTCCCCTCTCGATAGAGTGTACCCTATTGATAATAACTTGTCTCCTTGATAATAAAGGGTTCGCAGACTATCAATAGCACTTATCAAAATTAAAGAGAATAAAGGTGAAAAAATGATATATGGATATGCTCGTGTCAGTGCACAAGATCAAAATCTAGATACACAGATTGAACAGCTCATGAAATATGGAATAGATGAAATTATTAAAGAAAAAATAAGTGGAGTAACCAAACAAAAGCCAGAGTTAGACTCTATACTTTTAAAACTAACTACTGGGAATACTTTAGTCGTAACTAGAATGGATTGTTTAGGTCGAAATACCATTCAGCTTTTACAATTAGTAGAACAACTTCGGGAAAAGGATGTTCACTTTGCGATTTTAAATTTGGGAATAGATACGAGAACGCCAACAGGAAAATTCTTTTTAACTGTCATGGCTGCCTTTAGTGAACTTGATCGAGAAATGATTAAAGAAAAGCAACGTACGGAAATAAAGTTAGCGAAACAAAAAGGATTGTATAGAGGAAGGTTGAAGAAATATACGGATAAGCACCTAGGTATAAATCATGCGATTGAATTGCGCAAGCATACCAATAAAACTGTTAAAGAAATATGCCAAATTACTGGTGTGAGTCAGGACGCTCTGTATCATAGATTAAAAGAACTTGAATAAAGTTCTTTTTTGATTTGTAATTAAATCCCAGAGTGGCCCCTCATACCGATAATCGTTTCCGTACCCCTATAATAGAAAAAGCTCTCACAATTGATGTGAGAGCCTTATAACCGAATTATACTATTTCATTCTACTTTCAATCTCATCCCTAGAATTGTACAATTCGTTAATCTGTTGGCGCTTCTTATCGTTCAAATAAGGGTTGTCCTTCTCTGTTTGATTCTGCTCTGTTTGCTCCTGGTGCAATGGTTTATATGGATGGCGCTCTTCTTCTCTTATTCCGTTGTAGATGATGACACCTAAAACAACAACTATAATCCCTAATAAGATTATGAATTCTTTTAATGTCTGCTTACTCATCTCTGTTTGCTCCGCTCCTTGTGTTAAAGTCTCTCTAGTTGTCCTTCAGCTTCCCATTTACTTTCTACAGGCTGTTTACCAATTTTATTAATTTCCATCTTTTTTCCTATTATGGTAGTTCTTTATGCTTAGACCATTTTTAAAAGCAGATATGTACTGTCTTTTATATAATGAAAATGAGGTAGAAAGATTTAGTCTTTTTTACTAACTAATAGATTTATGATATGTATTTCAAAGACCAATTTTACATTTGTTATTATATCACAATAAATTAATATAAGGTTAGGAAGTATTGAGTATCATAGTAAAACCTCTCGAATATAAAATTATTCAAAATGCAAAGTCTGTTTTATTAAAAACAAATGCAATCACATATGCTGTAAAAAAAGATTTATGATGTTTAAATCTAATTTTTTTACTATCCATAAAAAAAAGGCGTTATCCTTGCTGTATCATTATAGGAAAGGATGGCGTTTTTGTATGTCTATTTCTGTATCTGATGAATTAAACCTATTTGCTTGAGAAATTCAAAGCTTCTTATCTCCGAATATCTTACGAGATCTTGCTAGAGATGTTGGTTTTGGACAACGAACCAGTAAATACCAACCAAAAGATTTAGTCGCTTTATGTGTATGGATGAGTCAAAATGTTGCTGAAACCCCTTTAACTCAGTTATGTAGCTGTTTAGAGGTATCAACAGAAGTACTTATCAGTCCTGAAGGACTGAATCAACGATTTAATGCCACAGCCGTGCAATTTCTACAACAAGTGTTAGCCGAACTTCTCAACCAAAAGTTATCTTCAACTAAGCTGCTCTATTCTCCATACACTTCTATTTTCAAGCGTATTCGTATCCTAGATTCAACGTCATTTCAACTTCCAGATCCTTTTTCATTCGTTTATCCAGGTGCAGGAGGATGCAGCCATACCGCGGGAATGAAAATTCAGCTTGAGTATGATTTATTAAGTGGACAGTTCCTTCATATTCATACAGGTCCAGGGAAACAACATGATCGAACCTATGGTTCCCTGTGTGTCCCAACTATAACAGCGAATGATTTATGTATCCGAGATTTAGGTTATTTTCATTTGAAAGATCTTCAACATATACAAGATAAAAAGGCTTATTATATTTCACGTATCAAATCAAATACACGTATTTATCAAAAAAATCCTAACCCTGATTATTTTCAAGACGGCAGAATCAAGAAAGGTACAGAGTATATCCAGATAGATATGGAGGATTTAATGAACTCTCTTCAACCAGGACAAACATGTGAAATATCCAACGCTTATGTAGGAATGACAGATAAAGTCCCAACTCGTGTGATTGTTCATCGACTAACAAAAGAACAGCAACAAAAACGATTGCAAGATCAAACTGTAAGAGAAAAGAAGAAAGGAATGAAGTATTCTGCTCGTAGTAAACGACTTAGCGGTATCAACGTATATATGACAGCTACACCTACAGATATTGTCCCAATGGGACAAGTGCATGATTGGTATTCTTTACGTTGGCAAATCGAGATTTTATTTAAAACCTGGAAATCATTCTTTCATATTCATCATTGTAAAAATATAAAACGAGAACAATTGGAATGCCATTTGTATGGGCAACTGATTGCCATTTTACTCTGTTCTTCTACTATGTTTCAAATGCGGCAACTACTTCTTATGAAAAAGCAACGAGAACTGAGTGAGTATAAGGCCATATATATCATTAAAGATTACTTTCTTCTTCTTTTCCAAGCTATACAGAAAGACACCCAAGAGCTATCAAAGGTTCTACTTCGCCTGTTCAACCTCCTACAGCAAAACGGGAGAAAATCTCATCGATATGAGAAGAAAACAGTCTTTGATATATTAGGTGTCGTTTACAATTGTACCATGTCTGATAATCAAGCGGCTTAATTCAAAAAAATGAAACCCGTTAGGGTTTATTTCGTATGCAAATCTTTAAATTCCTTACACATAACCTTTAGAAAAAAGAAACACTCTCTACTATAATTGACGTTTTATGAGCTTAGCTTGATAGCGATGGGCTATTTCCAATTGTCAGTTTGTTATATGCCTATGAATTCTTTTCTGGGCTAATGTACCACCAGGAGATTCGTTGGCTTAAATTAATATGCATGGCGATAATGATTATAGGATTTATGGATATTCAAAAAAAGCTTAAAAACAAAGATTATAGAGTGGCTTAAATCACCAAACACTCTTGAACTCATTTTCGAATTATTGTATTATATTTTCGGGTCTTACTTCATAAATCATTATCAAGAGAATCTGCAGATTTGCAGGTTCTTTTTTGCAAAATAAAAAGCATCCACTACGTGATCACTTCATGATATTGTGATTCAGTTATTTAAAATCAGATTGATATGTAGGTGAAACGAATGGAAAATAAAGAACAAGAACCAAAATACGATTTAAACAAAATATACACATACGAAGAACATCCAGATAAGATCAGTGGTCGCTGTGACAATTGCGGTAATTCTGCATTCAAAAGTTCCATTAAAAATTTCATCTTTTTAAGAGAATGCCGTCATTGTGGCATGAAGAAAATCATCTAGCCCCTAGGCAGAGGTTTTTCTTTATAAAATAAAAAAGCAGCTGTTAGGCTACTTAAAGTTCGTCTTATCACCAAATAAAATGATATATATATTCTCCCGTTATACTTTCATCAATTCCTGCAACTCTAGCAAATCTCATCAAGTCAGCACCCTGAAGGAAATACATTGTTAGCATAACTGGCACCCGTGACCACATAAACCGATAAAGCTCACCCACCCTTTGCTTAGTCGTAACAATTAAATCATTCGCAGGTCCATTAATCCATGCAGTTGTCCTAACTGAAGTAAACGGAAGATCTTTCCCATTAACCACTATCCTCGCCATAATATGTGTTATATCCACATCAATCCCTCATTCCAAGAGCCAAATCTATTTTCCATATTTACATAAGTATTCAACGCTATAAGAAATGTTTAAAATGCTTCTTTATAAAATAAAAAAGCAGCGGATTCGCTACCTTAAAATCTACATAATTCCCTTTTCGTTCGTTTTGTTCACTTGTTTTATTAGATGTTCAATGAAATTGAAACTGTATCCTTCGGGTTAATAAGTACTAATAAAAAAGAGTGCGATTAAGATATGCACTCTTTCAAAAGACTTTACCAATCTCGACGATCATCATGATTATGATCACGGTCATGATTACGTCTACGACGACACTCATCACAATCACAGTCGCGTCTACAATGACATTCGTTAAAATCGTTTCTTCTACGTCTACGACCGCATCCGCAAAATACTAAATCATCCCAAAAGCTATTACAATCTCGAGAATGTCCAAAATTATTATTCCATCCCATAGATATGATTCCCTCCTCTAAAAATAGAATTCATCATATTCTATGATTAAAAGGTAGAAATAGTTTGTTTGCTAGTCTATATTTTGTATTTTAGGCTAATAATATTTCAATTTGTAAACCTATCTCACTTCTGTATTTTCAATCGTTGTGTTCTTTTGTTTTGTTTAAATGGGCTAATCTATTAATTTTATTAAATCCATTAACTTAAATATTACACATTAGTGTTTTATACATATACTATAGTAGATTGCTAGAAAGGTGGTGTAACCATGGATAGTTGCGTTGTGTTTGTAAATGGACAACCTTTTTTAGTTCTCTCAGTAGCTGGTATTGAAATTGCTAGATTAGAGATTTCTCTTCAAGTAGCTTTAGCTCTAAGAGTGCTTGGAATACCAATCTGTGATTAATTACCACATCCAAAAAAGAGGGCATTAGCTCTCTTTTTTTATCTCCCTCTTATCTCTCCTTAACAACAAACAAGGCGCCGCCCAGATCGCGCAGCGCCTACAATAACTGCTATAAACTTAATCAAACTTATTTACCCTCACATTATTTATTTCTTTGCTTCCATACCCCATTCTCTTTATGATAAGTATTCTTGCCGTTCATGAAGTCAGCTGTATTACCCGGAATGCTAAATTTCTTATTCTTTTTCTTAGCCTTCTTCTTCAGCCTTTTCTCTTCCTGAATAGCTTGCAAATCCGCCTTCCATTGTTTCAACAAATCCTTTTCACGTCGCATCGAATTTGTACCCCTTGGTTTAAATGTGAATCAAATAATTAGATTCTCCCTATTTATATACTCATTTAAACAAAATGTCTATTTTATTCTTATTCTCGTTTAATATATACCAATCTATGTTTTTCCTTCTAAATAGACCAACAATATATTAAAATCTTCTATATACCCAAGGAGGTTTACCACGCTTAATTTTCAAAACATTACCCATATTAGGGTTCTTTTGGTTTTTATACGGTTTCATCGGTATCATCTTTTATTACTTATTACTAACTCCTTAACGTGTAGGAACAAATCGTATAAATATATGTTTAATATGTAATTTTTATATAACAAGGGAAAAGCACCCGTATTGGATGCTTAATGTATACTAATATTAATATTGAATAGCTTCATTGATAGACTTTCTAGAACAATAAATATACTAGCTGAAACTGATCTATATCCGATATTCTTTCCTGTAACATTAATAGTAATCTCCGCTAAATGGGTTGGCACATCATGTTTTTCAAAAATTTTATCTTCAACCTTTTCAACTATAGCTACATTATCTACTTCTTTAAAAGTTTTTAGCAATTTTGTTTCTAATAAAGTAAAATCAAAATTTTCATCTTTAACCACATCAAATATAATCTTCACTTTTCTTTCCCCATTTTTAACTAGTTAATATATTAAAATCCGTTTAATTATATATTTTAGTATTAAATAATTCAAAAAATATGTTTTATAAAATCCCCCACAGTTAACCTATCTAATAGAGAAAAATAAAAAAAGGAAGAAGTTCCTCTTCCAATTTCAAGATTAATCTCAGCCTTCTCGTTTATACTCCGTAAAACCATCTCAATACTTCGACTATTTAATGAACTTGTAAGATAATGATACGGCAATTTAAACATCTAGTTATCCTCATCATTTTATCAGCTATTTATCGATATTTTTAATAATTTCAAATAGATTAAGTATATTCATAGATTTGTAATCCCTTAAATTTCTCAGTAGAATTTATAAATAAATCAACATCATATCTAAGGGAGGTTAAATAATGGAAAATCGTGTAACATTCCCTGTAGACTTTGCTTCAAATTCTATAGCTCGTCCCTTATACACGCCGTCATAGTCTACTGTACTTTTAAGCTTCATAGAACCCACTCAGCATACGGACACCTTTACAGGAGTCTGACACTTGTTTATTAGCGCCACTCCGCCTCGTTGATACATTTCATTTACTAGATTGGTAAGCATTTCAAATGTCATTCCGTGGTTTCCTAGCCCCATTGTTATTCCTCACTTTCTATTAAAAGGATTACTTCATTTAGTTTCTATAAAATGGTAATTAATATATAATTAAACTATTCAAATCTTAGGTGGTGATGCAAATGACTGATACAATCCGAATTGCTCTTTTTACTCTTGTAGGAATAAGTGCCGTATTTTCCGTAATTAAAGAATTTCAAAAACCAGAAAAAAGAAAGTTTTGGATTACATTCGAAGCTTTAATTCTGCTCGGAGCAGCCTGGATGTTAATAGGACTTCTCATGTAACCTACATAATTAGTACAGCCTCTTTGAATAAAACTCAATATTCCGTCAATAATATAGATGACATTAGATTTTTCTCCTTGTTCCCCCTTGGAGAGGAGCAGTTAGTTTTTGCTAACTGCTCCTTTATTTATAACAATGATAAAATTCTTTATAATGATTCTTCTTTATTTCTCAATATAAGGAGCCTTGGATTTCCATTAATAGTCCTGTAGTATATAAACAAAGAGTAAGGTAAGAGTTACTCTTTGCCATTTTAGAAGGGGTTCTGTTGGAGACAACAGGACCTTTTTTCATATAGAGATTGTTTTGTTTAATTTTTCACCACTAACCACAAAAACATCTTATAATCGTTATATACTAAATTAAATTACGAGATTAGGAGCAAATCAAATGCCAGTTACACTAGAACTTATTCTTTTCATTCTTATAGCAATTAGTGCTGTTGGCTATTTAGTAAAAGAACTTCAAAAAACTAGGAAAAGAACACTTGGAATTTCACTAGAATTTTTGGTTCTTTTTTGGTCAATATGGAAAATATCAACTATCATAATCTAATTTGTAAAACATGAATTCCTTCGAATAAAACTCAATATTATGTCCATAATGTTGATAGGCTGTATGCCAAAATCCATTTAGTTTTCTCTGTATCTCCTTGTATTGAGCAGTTAGCTTTTGCTAGCTGTTCTTTTATATGTAACCTCATTAGACAAGTTTTCATATAATGTAGTCATTCCTTTCTTATAAATTAAGCTCGTCACTTAGGTTATAAAAATGGGATTATATCCTATGACCTTTTCAGAAATTATTCATACTTTATTTCTGAAAAAGTTGCTCTGTTTTATAAAAAGGTGGTTGCGGAAACGATCGCCTTTTTATTTATGACCAAATGAATTTTTTAAAGATTCATTACAAAGTATGTTATAACTGGTACAATTCGGTATGATAAATATAGATCAAACATTGAAAGGAAATATGACAATAAGGAGATATTTTAACTTCGTTTCACTTTTCTTCACTGTACTTGTAATAATCAATCTTACAAATATACATACGAAGTACCAATTCTTTATAGGAGCATCTGTAGCACTGTTTGTAACTATTATTTCTACAAATGAAATTATAAAATTCCTTGCTACTTGTACCTTATTGGTTTACGGATTTACTGCTTTGACTTATTTAAGTATAGCTTGATAAATTTCAATTTCCCTTTGTGTTAAACTAACGTTTTTGTTTAAGATAATAGTTTTAGATTGGTTGGACACATTTACCAATTTATTCACCGCTAAATCCATGTTAAAATCTCTTGTGAGTACGACATAACTCAATCTTATGAAGCCCTGTAACATTTTCTGCGGGGCTTCTTTTTTCAACAAGACGTTAGTTAATTGTGCTGACTACCTTGATTTACAAAATCACTTTTTGTTCACTTTTTTGATACATTTATGAAACATTCATGTGTTATCTTCAGTATGTTCTTTTCTTTTTATAATGTCGTGTGAGATATACCATGACTAGAAGCCCTAGCCCCCTAATCCTAGGGCTTCTATATTTAAATAAGGATTTTGTATATTTTTATTCATTCCGTCCGAAAATTATTTATACGTAATATATAAATAATTTTATAATCCCTTTATGAAACGTCACGTGTTTCAAATACAACACTTTTTGATGGCCTCTTATCTTTCCGTATTTCTTTTTAGCCATTTCTATCGCTTTGCCTTCAGACTTTGCCTCAAACCAACGAAGCTTCCACTTCTCATCTTTATCGTAAAACTCTACTGAGTACGTCATAACGCTATTACACTTCAAGAATTTGTCTACGGTACTTGTTGCGGTATAATCAAAACTTCCGACTACATCCTCCAGTGTTAATTGTTTCATGCCCCTTACCCCATTGAGCGAGATTTAATTTTGTTCTTATCCGCTTGAGCCATGATTAATACGACAATTTTTAGTTGATGTCTTCCTAACTCTTTTGCTATTTCAAGAATATCTTTATCCTCATCCCACATTTCTCGTAATTGAACCGCTTCACTTTTATTAAACACTAAGCCCAACTCTTATAAAGGTATATATAAATTACCACGCGATTTCTTCATGTACTTTCACTGCTGCAACACCATTGTGTAATTCTCCTTTTTCAAATCCGTTCCAAGTCATGACATCCCATTCTCCCTCCAGTTGTAATTAATGAATTTCTTTTAACTCCGCCATAACAGCATAACGTCTTCTACCCATTTCTTCAGGACTGAGATTCCCTACTTCGCAAATACACAGTGCAAATTGATAGCAGCCATTCCCCATGTTGTTCTTAATTACTCCCGTTCTCACATACACACATCGGTTATTCCCCTTTTAAAATGGCAATGCCTTTCTTTAAAAGTGATCGTTCTGAAGTTATTTAGAATCCACGATACAATCCGTTCATCGTATGCCTCATCTAAACGCTTTCCTGTGAGGTTTGTCTTGAAGATAATTTACCTTGCCTACTATCGAAAACATCGAATAACACCCTATTAATGAGGTTTTTCGCTTTGGCATTGACATCTAACGCGCCTAATTCTGCTTCTAAATTATCGATTATCAATACTTCTGCTTTTACTAAGCTCCGAATAATAGCATCCTCAGTTAATGTAGAATCTTTACTGAATTTACTTTTTATCTTTCATAGCAATTCACCGCCTGTAATGAAGACAACTGATTTCCCTGCTCCTGCAAGCTGATCCACGATAGCATAAGCGAAATGTGTTTCCCTGCCCCACAATTCCCGGCCTTAATCGTGTTAAATACATTTCTATTGCAATAATCCGTCGCAATGACCTTTGCGAGTTCATAATTGTCAAAGTTTGCTTTCTTAATGTTGCTATGTGTAATCATGCTTTGTTGATAAAACATCAATTTCTTCTCATGAGCTTTATCAGCATCGTATTTCGCTTGCTCCTGTTGCTGAGGCTTCTTACTATCGTTTTCAAGGAAGTAACGCGGGCAAACACAACTTGCCCACCGAACTTCATCTTATTCATGCCATGTGTATCACAAACTTCAGAATCCATAGTCGTATTCAACTTTTTGATTATATCGCTTGGTGTTGCCGCCGCGGCTCTCTTTTTTATTTTCGTTCGACAAATATAACAATATAAGAATTAATGATTTGCTATCATTGTGTGGAAATCTTACATTTATCAACAAATTATTATTGTATTTTTAATTTTTAGAATGTAAAATATTTCTATGTAAATACATACCATTTAGGGAGATGGAGAAATTCATGAAAAAACTATTAGCTTCAGCAACAGCGTTCACACTATTAACAGTAGGATACAGCTCTGCTGCATTTGCAGAAAAAAATCCAAATGACAAGAATTGCAGTCACTTTAAAAACAAACAGGAGGTTATGGAATTCTGGCACAGCAATGGATACAGTGCGACTAACGATCCTCATGATTTAGATCGTGACAATGATGGTTTACCTTGTGAAGTAAAAAAAGGGGATTACGATCAATTTTTAGCTAGTAAACAGCCTACTAAAAAAGATGAAAACAAACCACAAGAGCAAGTTAAACAGGAAAATACTAAACAAGAACCTGTAAAACAAGAAAATACACAACAAAACAACCAAGCAACAACCAATAAGCAAGAGCAAACTAAGCAAACAGCTGTAAAGGCTGAAACAAAAAAACAAGGTGAAAAGTTGCCTAATACAGCATCAAACGGTGTTACAATGATGCTTGCAAGTGCTGGCTTAGTATTAGCCGGTTCAATTCTTATATTCCGTCGTAAAAAAACGAATGCATAAACTAATACCTAAAGACGGCAGGAATATTCCTGTCGTTTTTAATGTGGAGTGATAAACTTGAAAAAACTTGATTGGTTGGGAGTTTTATTAATTACTATAGGCTCTTTTGCTTTTGTTTATTACTTTATAGATTGGTATGATGCAAGAAAAACTGTTGAAGCCTTAACAAGTAATGAAATTCAACAATATCAAAATATACAATCTGCCACTAATGATGGAAAAGATGCAAGTGATGAATCAAACAAAGAACAATCCCGTTATACTCTACCAAATCAAGAAACTAACCTTACAAACACTAATGAACCATTACCAGGATCACCAAAACAGATTCCAGCTTCTCAAGCTCAGCATCAAATGGGAGAAAAAATCGCCTATATGGTTATACCCAAAATTAAACAAAAATATCAAGTTTACTGGGGTGCTGATGCTAAAACTTTAAAAAAAGGAGTAGGAATGTTTGTTAGCGATATTACGACTACTCCTTCAGGTAATGGACATACAGTTTTAAGCGGACATCGTGATACGGTATTTACTAATTTGGGAGATCTACAAGAAAATGACTATATTTTAGTTGAGTATGATAAAAGAGTATACATTTATCAAATTCAAAAACATTGGATTACAGATGCAAATGATCGTACTGTAATTGTCGCAAAAGATAAATCAACTTTAACATTAACTACATGTTATCCATTTAACTATATTGGAGATGCACCGGAACGATATATCATTGAGGCATCCTTAGTTGCTATTAATTGAAAAAGAGAGCTTCGGCTCTCTTTTTTTATTCCCATTCGACATAATATGACAAAATAGTTATGACTGAATTTGTTATGCTTGTTTCAGAAATCTTACAAATTGAATGTGTGGAGGACAAATATATGAAACGCAAATTACTTACAGCACTAACTTGTAGCGCATTACTTATGGGATTAGCTGCTTGTGGTTCAAATGATAAAGCAAGTACATCAGAAGAACCAAAACAAGAAACTAAAAAAGAAGATGAACAAAAGAAGTTAGATGAGCAAAAACAGGAAAATGAACAAAAGAAAATAGAAGAACAGAAAAAGGCTGAAGAACAACGCAAACAAGAAGAGGCTACGAAAAAGGATCGATCAACAATTACTTCTGGTAACACTATTAAAGGCTTAAAAGACGAGCTATCCATTGGTATGTCATTTAAAGATTATCTTGCTAAAAAGAAAACATTAAATGTAGAGAATCCCTTCAGTATTTCACTTGGAAAAGGTAATGTAGGTAGTGTTCTTCAAGCTCAAGATGGAGTATTAGTTGTATGTATTGATGGAGAAAAGATATTTGATTTAAAAGTATTTAAAACTATTGACGAAGTTAAAGCGTATGAAAAAAGCTTAAAAGCAAAATGAAATAACATTTAGATTGGCGTCCAATACATATTATTAAAATTAAAGTATTCCTAGTCGGAAGAAGGCAATTTTTGATATCGTTTCTATAAAAATCATCTACAAAAAAATGGTCTAAATCTAGACCATTTTTTCTTTTAATTATTCAAATTCAGATGTAATTCCATTGTATTTTTTTCTCTTTACCTGCATCATCTGCTATCAGCCAAATTAATTGTCCTTTATGACCTGTAGCACTAACCATTTCAGATTTCTTTAAACTATTACATAGGTTTGTAACAAGCTTTTTTAATACGTTTAAACTGCATAGATGTTGAATTTTAAACTTATCGCTTAGTGCACTCATATTATTATTTAGGCAGAATATCGCCAATAAACACGATATTATTAAATTCATAAAATGGATTTTTTATCTTCTGTAGCAAAAAATCCTGCATAATTAATCCCCTTAAATCAATAATAGATAGGCTAAATACAAACAGCATACTAATAAGTTTCCCTACAGTAACTGAACTACTTGGTTTTTTTCCCTATCTTTTTATTTACCTTAACGCAATCCATTCATAACTTGCCCACTCTTTCGGCTTCTTATCATACTTAATACGACCAGTTGTACAGAATGAAGCAATCACCCATTGTATAAGATTCATCTTGGCATATGGATCAATACAATCCTCTATTTTTTTTAGCTGATAGCCTGTACTATTTTTCTGCCAAATTGTATATAAACGAAAATGTGTTGTTGTAACAAGTCTAGCTTTTGTTGTAACTTGCCATTTTGCAATTTTCGTTAAATCTTCTTTTACTTTTTTTTTATAATCTTGTTTTATTACCTTATAACTCTTCTCTTTATTAATTAGTCCATTTGAGAATGTAAAAGGCTTTTGATGCACCTCATAGACAGTTCCTTCTTCATCTCCTAAAATATTTGATTCTACTAAGAATATATTTTTTAGTTTTAACTGTTCCGTTAATTCTTTTCCACTCCTATAAAACGGTTTTTTTATCCTCTGAAGCAGGACAACCTGTACAATTAATCCGATAAGTAACGGATACGCTAGTATAAACACCATATTAATAAACATATTTGTAATAAGTACCCCTACTAATGCGAATATCGTGAAATAAATATACGTTTCTCTTTGATGAATGATTCTACTATTCAAGCTAAAACACCTCCGTTTTGATAAATTGTGAAAGCAACATACACAATTGCTCCTAATAAAATAGAACAAGCCCCCGGAAAGCTCTGTATCAGCTGTATTTCTTTCTTTGGTAGTTTTGCCCCAAATATAGAAGCAGCATGCTCCAATTGGTCTTTAATCGCTCCTACAAACCCTAAAATTTTAATTAATCGATACACACTAGCGACCCAAAAGAATAGTAAATGGAAAGCTGTTAATGTAATAGCGGTAAGGATAGCTGTTTCTTCTACTACATTACTAACATATACAGCTACCACAACAAGCATTTTTGTATCACCTGGTGAAGAAAATTTAAATGTCTCTAACAACAAACCACATGCTAAGGCCATGGCTAGTACAATCACAATCTCTTTACCTGTTCTTATTCCAGCAAAATACGTGATTCCTATACCTACAATTAAGAATAGCAAATGCCATATATTTTTCGTTTTTCTATATTTCAAGTCAGTAAATATATTCAGGGTCATATATCCTAGTAGTATTCCTATTACATATATATTCATAATTTTCCCTCCTTATTTTTTCCTGTTTAGATGGATTATTACGGTCCACTCACTAGAGACCAAGTGACCGTAGAAGTATAAGTAACTTGCCGATTCTTCCCTACATAAGTTGTCCCTGGATCTATCTGCAGTTGTAATCCATTTTGTCCAAAATCGAGTTGATATTCTCCAATTGCTACATCTTTCGAAGCCCGGATAATAGTGTGTGCTGCCCCATTATCAATAGGTGTATTTGGAATCTGTATAATAGGTTTCCCTGTCTCTGGACCCTTTACTTTTGTTACACTCACTTGATTCTTTATGGATAGAGAACCCTTTGGCAATTGTTTTGCAATGTTCGACTCTGTAAATGGAGAAATTGTCATATTCAATCTCCATCCATCCGCTTGATTTCGACTATCATGTATCATGAGTTTACCTAATGTACCAAATGAATTTTGCTTTTCTCCATTTAGTTGAATTGGGGTAAACTCTACACTTTTAGGAACAGTAAGCATATCTACTCGTCCTTTTTGTGTGGTAGAAATATGCTTCGTCGCACTTTTATTCCCAGCTTTATCTACTGTTCGGATATGTACATATTGTGGTTTCGCATAATCAGTCGGAAACTGAATGCTAGTCTGATTTGTAAACTGAACACCACTTACTTTATCAATTGATGTGTCGGATTTATCATTCACTACATATTCATATCCTTTTACGCCACTTGTTACAGTTGCAGGAACTTCCTTAGAAAAGTCCGAAACGTCATTCCTACCAATTCCACGGATTTTATAATGATAGGTACTCCCATCATCTTTCGCAGGGGCAAACGTTACTTTATTTTTTTTCAGTTCTCTATTTTCAATTTGGAGGCCTCCTGGTGTTGTGGGCACTGCCTGATCTTTTTCTTCTTTATCTACATGGTCAGAGAGTCTACCATTATATATTTGCTGATTCCCTTGGTATACTTCTGCTTCCGATGCGTATCCCACTTTCAACTCATCTACATATGTAATTCCTTCAGAATAGGCAAGCATATAAAAAGTTACGCCTCGTTGCTCGGTAATATAAAACGGATTATTTGCAACTTGAGTATTCATACTAAATGTAGACCATCCATTTATTTCTTTGTTCGTATCATTCTTTGTGACTGTACGGTTATTTGGTAATTGGATCGGTGTAGCCCATTTTCTTATTTTTAGGCGATCCCCTTGTTTCATTGGAGTCACAATAGTACTATTTGATATTAACTTGCCCTTTCCAGAACTACCCTGGTAAGGTATTACCTTATCAATCGTGGGTGAATCTTGATATACATCTTTGTTTATATCCGAAGTTATATGTCTTCTATCCCTCGGTATATTGGTACCGGGTTCTCTTTCTGGAAACAAAGAGATATTACTAATTTCTAATTCTTTTGAACAGCTTGGAGCATCTTTTAAAACAGTAGCGCATAATAATCAAATTCTCTCCTTGTTTCCCAGCTTCCATCATCATAGAAACTAATTCTCCTAATCCTTGTGATTTCGCCTCACATATTGCTGAAATATAAGCATTATTAGGTACGTTTAATCGCTTAAAAACAGCAATTGAACTCTCCATTACTGTATAAGGATATAAGACTCGATTCCCGTTGCAAAAACCTTATAAAACTATATAAAGTTTGTTTATTTCCCTGTTCTACGTGTCCGATTTTGCCGAAGCTACTTTCGTTTGATATAACACTCCGAGGGCGTGAATTCGGATACAACGAATCCTACATATTAGCAATAACGTTCATGTGTTAAGTTGCTAATTGATAACGCGACAAATTAATAGATGCGTTGAAATCTCTGTCTATTTCATGTCCACAGTCACAGGTGTATATCCTTTCGGATAAACGCAAAGTTTTTTTGATTTCACCGCAAGTCGAACACATTTTAGACGAAGGAAACCACTTATCAGCTTCCATATACTCAATCCCATATTTCTCACACTTATACTGTATTTTCATTTTGAAATCATATAAATTTTGTTGTGCAATAGCTTTTGATAAGTGTTTATTCTTCATCATTCCTTTGATATTCAACATTTCCATCACAACTCTGCAAGGTTTGGTTTTCACGATTGCAGTAGTTACTTGGTGAATATGATTATCTCGGACATTTTTCAAGCGCCTATGTAAGAGTTGTATCTTCTTTTCAAGTTTTATAATGTTGATGGTTTTGACGAAACGGCTCCCCTCCTTATTCATTTCATATTTACGAGAAACTTGACGTTGCAACCTACGAAGGCGTTTCTCCGCCTGCTTAACTACCTTTGTTTTATTAATGTTTTTGAATTTCATTCCATTCGAACACACTGCAAGTTCTTTAATGCCTACATCTATCCCTAAACTCTCAATTGTTAGTTTTTGCTGCATTTTCTCTTCTTCAATACCTACGGACAAATACCAATACTTCCCATCGAAATGAATACGTGGATTCGTATACTTCACATCGATTGGTAATGATTCTGAGATTTTCATCCATCCAACTTTTTCAATCAACACCTCGTTATTTCGGACTTTCAATTTCACATTATCATTATAAAAAGACGGCTTTGATTTTCTTCTACTTTTGAAACGTGGTTTATCAGTCAGTCCCTTGAAGAATCGCTTATATGCTTGACAAGCATCTTTAATCGCTTGCTTTGTAATGTTATTGGATACCTCATATAGCCATGCATATTCTTCTGTTTGCTTCAAAACTGTTAATTCTTTACGAAGGATGCCGTCAGATAAAAATTTACCACCGTGCTTATGATTTTCTTCCTGTTTACCTAATGTCCAGTTATAAGCCCATCGGGCTGTTCCGACAGATTTCCAAAGTTGATGTTCTTGTTCTTTATTCGGTCTTATTCTTATTTTCCTTGCAAGTATCATTTTCCATCAACTCCTTAATCATCTTCTTGGCTTTATTGGCTCTTTTACCTTGCAGTCTACTGCTGAGAACAGTGGCAATCTGAATTAAACTTTCTACTAATTCTTGTTCCTCGGTCTTTTCGGTATGGTCAATGACCTCAATAGTCGTTCCATATCTATCACATAGGTTTTCGATTAATTCATACCCGAATTGAATTAACAGATCTTTTACCTACTTCCTTATGTTTTAAAAGGAGGGAGCTATATGAAACACGCCCCCTCTTATTTTCAATCTAAAACTTATTTTTTGTTCCAAGAATCTACATCTGCATTGCTTGATGCTTTTGTGAATCGAGCTAGAATTGTATCATAACCACCTTGGATTGCTTTCCATACAAACGGTCCAATTACTAATACAATAATTACCGCTAAAGCGATTAACATTCCGTTTTCTGATGACAACTGTGAATCCTCATTTTTTAACCAATTCTTCATTTTTGATAACATTGCATTTCGTCTCCTTTATATATCGATTTTAAGAATTTACTAAAATAAGAACTTAACTATTTAAATCTTTTATTACTTATTCCAAGAATTCACGTCTGCATTGCTTGATGCTTTTGTGAATCTTGCCAGGATCGTATCATAACCACCTTGGATTGCTTTCCATACAAACGGTCCAATTACTAATACAATAATTACCGCTAAAGCGATTAACATTCCGTTTTCTGATGACAACTGTGAATCCTCATTTTTTAACCAATTCTTCACTTTTCCTAACATGATTGAATCTCCCTTATCCATTTATTTGAGCTATACGTAATAAACATCCTTGATTTAAAACTTCTATTATTTGTTCCAAGAATTCACATCTGCATTGCTTGATGCTTTTGTGAATCGTGCCAGGATCGTATCATAACCACCTTGGATTGCTTTCCATACAAACGGGCCAATTACTAATACGATAATTACCGCCAAAGCGATTAACATACCGTTTTCTGACGATAATTGTGAGTCTTCATTTTTTAACCAATTCTTCATTTTCGTTAACATATATTTTGCTCCTTTACCTATTCCATTTTGAATAATGTTTTTCTATATACTTGCAAATCCTTGCATTAAGGATTGAATAACAATAACCATTGGATAAATTACAATACATCCAATAACAGCTACGTTAAATTTATTCATTTCCATTGGCTTATTTTGAATGAGACGGTTATAGTTCTCATGTTTTAACTCACGCATCATTTTAATCTGTGCATCCATAATACGAAGACTCTGTACCTTGTCCGTTTTTTGTGCTTGTTGCAATGCAATCGTAAAGGTATTTACTTCTGGACTATTTAAGGCTGCAGCAAAGTTTCTAAATGGTTGATCCGAACCCGCATACATTTCTAATTCCGCTGTAAGTGTAGATACATACGGTCGAAGATGTCTTCCAGCATATATCTGCGCCTTTTTTACTGCTTCTAATGTTGTATGTGTTTTTAACAACTGCAGCATAGGAATTAAATACTCCGGTAATTCGAACTTCCTTGCTTCTATCGCCTGCTTGATTCTTCTCTTTAATAGATAATCAGGATAGAAATAAAGCAGTGGTGAAATCAAAACGCCTACTTTAAATAAGTAGTAATCATGAAACACTGTACATATCAAGAAAACAGAAGTGAAAATGATGGGATACGCAACCTTCATTTTCAAATATTCTTCTGGTTTCGTATCCAAACCAGCTTCTTCTAATTTTTTCTGGATCAGCTCTTTCTTTTCTTCTGTCAGATACTTATGTGATAACGACTGGAAGGGAGCGAGCATCATTTGATTTAAATTCTTTTTTTCAATTCGTTTTGCATTTTCTACATAGTTTGTAAGTAGGCTACCGCTATCTTTTTTACTTTGTAGAAAGGTAGAGAATACCCAGTACATGACAACGAATACCACTAAAGCTAAAATCGTAGCCACTTTATTCCCCTCTTTCTGTTGGATTATAATTTGCAATCTTTTCTACACGGGTTGCTAAGAAAAATACAATGAACATATTTACCGCTAATGCAATTTTCCCCATCATAGAACCTGCTAAAAATCCATATGCTTCTTTTGACATCAACATAATCACAATCGGCATGGCAATCACGATTAAGCAGTTCTGTACAAACGCACGTTGTGCTTGTGACAAACTAGAACGTAATCTTGCCAGATATAGCTTTTGTTTTTCGAAATCTTCTGCAATATCTAATAAGACTTGTACTGAATTCGCCCCGCCTTCTCGACTACATACTTCCAACATTTCATGGAAGAAAACCAATTCTCTAAAATTAAAAGTTTCATTGAATCCTTTAAATGCACGGTGCATTGTAGTTCCACCTTCTAATAAAAGAGAAACTTTTTCTATTTCTTCTTGAATGCTCTCATGCATCATTGGCTTTACTTGTACTAACACGCGTTTAGCGTTATTACTAATTTGAAGAGCATTCGCTACTGCCTTCATATAAATAGAAAGACGGTCAATAACAACCAAGTAGTAACGTTTTTTTCTTCGATAGAGAAGAAATCTCGGTACTAAAAATCCACATAAAGCAGAAATCAGTGTAAAAGGATCTCTTCCAAAGGAGAAGTAGAATATTGCTGCTATACTCATTCCCGAAAGAATCGTATATACCCAGTACATACTTTTCGTCAATTTCCACTCGTACTTTTGGGCTTCTTGGATAACAGATTGTGGCAGATACATTCGTATGCCTTTAATATTCCTTAATTCTAAGCGCCTTTCTTCTTTCTCATTTTCTTGTACAAATTGGGAAAGTGCAGAACCTTTAGATTTTGCAAAAAGTAAAACAAGTAATACTATACTAATAAAGATTAATAATATACATCCATAGGCGAACAAACTATGCATACTGCACCTCCTGTTGTGAAAGGAATGGTGCATAAAGAGCCGGGTTTACAGAAGAAGAACGGAATTTCCTCTCCATTTCGGCTGACATTCTTGCTGTAATTTTATGCTGGCCATGAATCTTTCCTACTCTTTCATTCATTTCATCATGTTCCTCGTATGTCGGAATAAACTGAGAAAGTTGATTAAATTGTATATCACCTTGATAATCCAATAATTCAATCATCTCTGTAATATAACGATTCCCATCATCTTTCTTTTCGAAAAAGACAATCACATCAAATGTCTGTGAAATTAATTCATATAAATATTGAGCACCAATATTCGCACCACTTTGTAGACACATAAGCATTAAACGTCTTACTGCTTCTTTTGCACTTCTTGCATGGACAGAGGTAGAACCCGAGTGTCCCGTTTGGAAGAAGTTAATCATTTTCAGGGCTTCTCCCCCCCTTGATTCCCCTACAAGTAATCTCTTTAGTCCTTGACGTAAAGCATTCGTTAACAATCTATCAAAATCAATTGCATTTTCTTCAACTTCGGATGCTCTACATTGCATCGGAACAAAATGATGCTCTGGAAATATGCGATGTAAATAGAGTTCAGGATTATCTTCCACTACAAGAGTACGTTCATTCTTTGGTATATGAGAAGCGAGGTACTTCATAAACTCCGTTTTCCCTGTTCCTGTTGCTCCAGCAATTAAAATATTCATTTTGGCTTTCACAGCTGCCGCCAAAAAGTCCAACATCTCTTTCGATGCTTGATTTGTGGATAACATACGTTCTTCTGAGGCACGAAGATGATCTGCATTCTTACGAATAGTAATTGTTGTACCAAGTCCAGCAATCTCATCTAAGGCGATATTGATACGAATATAAGGGAACACGCAGTCGACAGATGGCTTTGCTGTATTAAGTGATTCTGACGTACTGTTTACCATCTTATAAGCTAAGGCTTTTACATCTTCTTCAGCTTCATATCGATACTTGTATTTGCATTCTCCCTCACCAATTTTTTCGTATATAATCTCTTTTATGCCATTGATATAAATATCTGTTACATCTTTATCATCAATCAGAGGTTGAATAATTCCAAATCCCACAATATCGTCACACACCATGTTCAGTAACTGTTCAGAAGGTACCTCTGAAATGACGACTTGATTACTTAATAAGAAACTTTTGATGATTTGCTCTACAGCTGCTTTTTTTTCCTTATTCATAAAAGATTCACTTAAGATATCACGATGTTCTTTAACTAAAAACGCACGAATTTCATCTGTTATATCTTTAATTTGTTGAGCTGTAGTTGTTCCTAACTTTCGAGCTGATTTAGAACGAATCATATAACCAAAATGATATAAATCAACTCGATTTCTCTTTAAGGCGACTTGTTTTCCCTGTAAATAGCCCCACATACTACTGCCTCCCTTTTAATTTCGTAAACCAAAGAGACCCTTTTTCATAGAGGATGTATGCTGGGTTGGAATATCAAGACCAGCTGCTTCCATAATGTGATGGACCTTTGTATTAATTTGCGGGGAACCAAACTGCATCCCCCATTCATAACTCGTACGATCCCTGTCATACGGAATTGTCACCGCAATTTTTTGGGAAGAAAGCTTTTCAATATCTTCTACATAATCCTCATCTCCCATATTTAAAACATGAATCATACGAGGCAATGTTAGCTTTGCTTCTTCTAGTAGTTGTAATTCTCTTTTAATTGCTATTGCACCACGAGGGTTGCCGTTTAATACATGAACAACAAGGTCTGATTGGTATAGGATTGGATAACTCAGAACCTCAGATAATTCAGTTGGTACTGATAGAATGATAAAATCGTATTCTGTATCTACAAGTGATTCTATAAATGTCGTTACAAACAGTTCTTTGTTTTGAATCTCTGGGAATTGAGCTAAGTTATAACCTGATGGAAACACCAGAAAACCCATCTTATCGTGCAATTTTTGCATCAACCTTGGATTCACTTTTCTCTCTAATAAATCTTGCTTGGTACAAATATACTGCGAGAGATTGGATTCATTTTCTTTTCTTACAAGTTCTAAGATGTTTTTACTATCGTGGCTAAGACCAGTTCCAACTGCAAAGCTAGGTCTTACTTGGTCTGCTTCAACATAAAGCACCTTTTTCCCTAAATGAGCTAATTCATTTGCCATCGCAATACTTAATGTGCTTTTCCCTACATTTTCGTTTGTTGCATAAAAGGCAATGATTCTTGCTTGCCGCTCCATCTTAATAACCCCTTTCTTACTTAGATTCATTCAGATACTGTGCTACATACTCTTTTACATTTTTAGAAATTGGATTAGTCGAATGCTTCTCTACATAGTCTAAAATGTTCTTTTGATCAGATATTTGTGAGAATCCTTCAGCTGGTTCTAATTCTTTCCCTGTTTGCTCCACCTTTTGTCCAACTGCAACAGGAATGACATCTCCAAGTGTTTTTGCACGATTTAAGTATTGAAGTTGTTCAGGGGAAACAGCCAGTGTGTATAATCGCGTTACTTTAGGCTTTTGTTTTCCTTCTTGTTCCTCTTTTGATTCTTTCTTTTCTAGCACAAATGCATCTTCTGTATTGCTATCTTTTGCAGCCGTCACACGTACACGTTGGAACAGACCACCAAAGACAACCTTCTCATTGTCTCCTTCTTTCACAACTTGTTTGAAATACAAGTCCACATACGTGTTTGGGATAATACTATTCCCTGAACTTGTTTCCAAATCAACGAGTAACGGGAAAGCAACTTCTCCATCTTTCAAATTTAAAATAGCAGAGTCCGGTAACTCCTCTTTCTTTACTACTTTGTTTTTAAAGAGATAGCTATTTTCTGTAATGGGTTGCCCATCATTTGTCCACTTACCTACAACCTCTTTTTTATTTACACGTAATGCATTTGGGGGAATCGCATCACCAGGTAAAGTTCGTTCCACTAGCATGTCTTCTTTAATTTCTGTATGTGCAGGTATATCCTTTGCGGCTACAACAATTTTTGTTGGTTTTACAGCATTTTCTACTGCGAAATGATTGTATCCATAGATACCCGCTACTGTTGCAGCGGCTAGACCTACCGCAACAATCTGCTTCTTTTGAAACTTAGATGGCTTCAATGTTTGTATTCCTCCTTATGTAGCCTTTAAACGCAAAAAAAGGACACACCTATGGCATAATGCGCCTTAGGTGTGTCCTTTTAGCTAATCTAAAGTCTATATGAAAATGTTGGATTTGATTTCTTTAATATTACAATCTCAATATTATGATATATAGAGTTTTATGTCAATCATTTCTAAAAAAAATATTATTTTTACCATTTCAAATCTCTGATTCCAAAACTTAAAAACCCTTAAAAACGTTGTCATATCAAGGCTTTTAAGCTATTAACCCAACCGTAAATATGGTATAATTAATATAACGTAACTGAATATTTCAGGGTGGTCGGTTGCTTTCCTTTCTCTTTTATTTTATGGAGAAAGGAGGTGACACTATGGACATTCTTTTCACGATAGCAATTGAAATTGTAAAAGTTATTGCTAGAGAAGTCGCTGTGTTTGTGGCAAAACGTATAGGGAAATCCCTATCAACGTCTTGGAAGCAAATACAAAAAAAGCGACGAAAGACGAAAAGAACCACCCTCAATGCCAGCAAGCGTCTGTGAACCGCACCCAATTTGTTAGACAAATAACTAACAATTGGAGGTGCGGTTTTA
>NZ_DALYZR010000022.1:0-27268 GCF_031983925.1 Bacillus sp. (in: firmicutes)
CTTGCTGGTGCCCATTATTTCCTTGGGACCCTCTTCCATTGTTTCCTTCCTGATTCCCATTATTTCCTTGGGACCCTCTTCCGTTGTTCTCTTGCTGGTGCCCTTTATTCCCTTGCGATCCTCTTCCGTTGTTTCCTTGCTGCAATTCTCTTCCGTTGTTCTCCTGTTGATTTCTATTATTTTCTTTTATTTGCTTCGGTTGTTGTGCCTTAGATTGCTGTTGTTCTATATACTCTCCCCTCTCGTTGCTTTCTTCTTTTACAGGAGATGCGTCCGATGATACATCAGAAGATGACTTTTGCTGTTCTTGATAAGACGGCGGTGCAGGTGGGGTAAGCAACTTTTTCTTCTCATTTTCTTGTTTTATATAAACGCCCGTTCCAACTCCTGCTTTCTTGGCATCCTCCCGTATTTGCATCGTACTGCTTTGATATTCAACTGTAATATGTTTGAACTCATATTCTTTCTTTAATTCCAGCATAGCCTTTTCCAACTGTGGTTCTAACGACTTGTCCTTTGCAATAGCTGTTAGCATAACTTGCTTATCATTCGTTAAATATTTATCCTCTTGACTTTGCTTTATAATAGTGCGTATCACATCTTGCAGATGCTTATTTTCCCACCGTTTCATTTCTTTTAAAATACGCCTTCCGTCATCATTACAAGCCCGCAAATCTATAACACGAAGATCCTTCGTAACGCTCGCCTCTAAACTTGGATTTATATCAACTGAGACGTAAGCAAACACCTTTTCTTCTGGTTGATTGTAGAAAAATAACAGCCCACATAGAAAACAAGCAGCAAGTAATGATGCCGGTTTTAAGAAATAAGGGATTGAAAAACGAGATGCTCTTTGTTCTTGTTCTTCAAACGAGATTTCCTCTCCAATCATGCAAGAATCCCCTTTTCTTTTACACGTAATAAACTCTCCATTTGGTGTTAAAACAACTACGCTATGCTTTTTTATATCCATCACAATTCCTTTATTCATCATGCTTTTCTCCTCTTATGTAATCAAGAATATATGTATAGTTGTTTGCAAAAATAATACACATTGCAATAATATATTTTCTATGTCTTTCCAACGTTTTACGACTTACCCTCACACGTGGTTCAATACGTTTAAGCGGTAACTTTTTCTTTCGGAACAGCTCCTCCATCATTTCCTCTTCCTTTATAATCATCTTTACAATTTCTATTAAGTGCTCTCGGGTGTCACGATGCTTAGGAGATTCTTTCGCAAGCTCTGAAAATGTGATTTTAAACTCAGCTAACACACTTTGAAAATGAAGAATTTCCTCCTTACGGTTACTATTGTCCATCTCTTTCATATACTCCGTAAGCGATACTTGCATTTCTAACATTTCCTCTTGCTCATCTTCTTTTAAAAAGACACGGTTATGCTTAGACTCCTTGCGTATATAGTCAATTACATCTCTTTTTATAAGAAGATCAGCAAACGCTAGAAAAGATTTCCCTTTTTTATATGAATACTGTTCAATTGCTTCGTTAAACGCAAACAATCCAATACTATATTCATCATCCTGTTCTGTAATATATCGGCGGCAGACAGACGAAATTGATTTTCTAATAAACGGCTGATACTGAACGATAAAGGCTTCCTTATCTTCTCCGTTGTTTTGTATGTTACATACGATATCTTCTATTTTCGGTTTTCTTAAGATCTTCATTACTAAACTTAACACTGGCGATCTCTCAGCCTCCCTCTGCTTTAAATAGAAAAATGGTCACTAAACAAGCGACCATTTAACCACATTTTGGTAGTGCTTTTCTTTGGTCTTTTCTTCTTGCTGTTAGTTATATTTTTCAAGTCTAACTTTTCCCAACGTTTTCTCTCGGTACTAAAGTTAATCCTATATTTTAAGGTACTTTCTTATTTTCTACCGTTCGTTTTGCTTATTCTTTTTCTATTTTATCGGCAATCCTTAAATAACTCTTCTCTATATCATTGGTAATTTCATCCTTTTATTTTGGACGCTCAACTTAATCTAGTAATTTTTATTAATACTTCAATATTCTTTCATAATCATTTTTCTTCTATCTTATTTTTCCACTATATATATTCGGAGGAATACATCGTTTTATGGGGGTCAAAAAATATTTTTATAAAAAATACATATTTATTTCAAAAATAAAAACCATTGATTTGAAAAAGGACCAATCAATGGTTTTATTATCATATCTATTAAATTAAGTTGTGCTCTCATTATATATTAGAAAATCAGCTATTTTCACTATTTCCTACCGATTTTCTCAAGCGTTACCTTTCTTGATTATCATAATATGTCTTATCTGCATATTTTCTATCATTTCCTTTTAGATAAGCTAAGATTACTTTTGGATTTTTAAGTAAAGCCCAGTCTCCATATGTATCAAATCTCCTGCATGAAGTTATCATTCCATTTTTAATGGTACCGAATTTCTTATTATTTCGCTTTCCCCATTCTTTTAACCGTTTCGCGAAATCTGCATCTTCTGCCATCAGCATGTTTTCATTAAATCCGTTAATTGCCATGAAATCTTTTTTATAGCACCAAAAAATCCCTACAGATATAGCTCCGTATTTAAAAAGTAAGGGGATTATTATTAACATTGCGGACAGAAATATTCCTAAAGATATTCTTTCGAACTTCCCATTTACCCCACCACCAATGTATTTACCTGAAGCTAAATATGTATCTACATTAGACAACATAGACTCTGTCATTATGGTATCAGCGTCTATAGTAACGATTATTTCTCCACTAGCTATTTTCGCCCCTGCATTTCGGATTTTAGATAAGTTTTTATCATTATTTTTTAATGTAATACAATGATAAGATTTTGCTATTTCCTCTGTTTTATCGGTGCAACGATTTAAAACAACTATAACTTCCGTTTGCTCTTTATATGCCTCTGATGCCTTTACAATTGAATCTAAACATTTTCCAATGTACTTTTCTTCATTATGTGCAGGAATTATAATAGAAAATTTCACATCTTTTTTCAAATTGCCTCCTGAAGGTTCGTTTGTCTCAGTCATAATATCCCCCTTATTTCATAAGATAAATATCTGTTATACATAACGTATATTAAAATTTATTAAGTTATATTATTAAAAAAGTAATTAAAACAATATGGACATCAAAAAGGCCAACAATGCAAAATTGTTGGCCTCTACTTTTCATATTCGTACCCTTTACTTCCTAACAACTGGAATCCACATTTCACCAAACACTAAACCATTTCTTTTTCCCATCTCAACCGTTGTATTTGGCCCACCAACATAGGCAAAATCTTTTGCATCTGGTAAAGCTTGACCAAAGGCGATGCCAGTCAGCTTATTGCTTAGCTCTTCAGCCGTTTTATCTTCACCTTTCACCACTAAGTATTCTCCCTTAGGAAACTGGATCACTCTAGACTCTTCTTCTATTTGTGCTTCTGTCATAACGCCAGCATAATACATCATCTTATTATTCACTGCTTCGCTCACAGAAAAAATGTATTCATTTGTAGCTAAAGCTTTTAAAGTATCCAGTCTTCCATCTTCTTTAACGGCCGACCAAAAGTCTTCCTTTTCTTTATTTATTCCCACAAAGTCTGTATAGTCACTTTTAATTTCAGTTCCAATACCTAGCACAATAAAGCTATCTTTTTCTTCAATCGTATAATTTTTCATATTCAAAACCTTCCTCTTTTTTTATTAATCAAACGATTTATCTTTTCATCTGATACGTTTATAATACCTTTAAACCATGTCAAAAAATGATACTGTTTAGGAGACCAAAATGAAAAAAGTTGAACGGATTAATACAATTATGCGGTATATCAACAACCGCTCCCACTTTACAATTTCAGAAATCATACGAGAATTTAATATATCACGATCAACAGCTATTAGAGACATTAGAGAAATAGAAGCTATGGGGATGCCACTTGTCGCTGAAGTTGGGAGGTCTGGTGGATATTTTGTCATGCATAATTCTATCCTACCCGTTGTTCGCTTTACTGATAACGAAGTGAAAGCTCTTTTTATTGCCTTTATGGCTACAAGAAATCAACAACTCCCTTATCTAAAGAGTCGGCAATCTTTAGCGGAAAAGCTACTAGGACTCATTTCAGAAACCCAGCAAGATGACCTTGTTCTTTTAAATCAACTTTTGCTTTTTGAAGGGACTAATCCTCATAACCCTGATCTACTTGAGCTTTCTGACCTTCCTCACCCTATGTTAGAAAAACTCATTCAAATCCTTCTTTTGGATAGATATTTATTGATTACTGTCAAAGAAGAAATCAAGTCTTATCCAATTTACCTATTACACCTTTATAAAGAAAAAAGCTATTGGATCATTGAAGGATTTGACTTAAAAGAAGAAAAGAAGCTGATGTTTCCTGTCGATGACCTCATCAATATCGAACCGTACACGCCCAAAAAGAGGTTACATAAGAAACAGATTTTAGAAAGACTGAGTAAGAAGGACGAAGCAATTAACCTTGTATTTGAACTTGGTCCGAAAGCAATTGCACAGTTCAAAAAGTACCACCCTTTCAAAGTTTCAATATCTTATACAAACCCTTACCAATCTACAGCTATTTTAAAAACATTTATCGATGTTCACAATTCCGATGAAGTGACAGAGATGACAAATTGGCTGCTTTTCCTAGGTAAAGATATTACAATTAAGGAAATGCCTGAAGAAGTATTAAAAGATTTACAAGAGCGGTTATGCTTATACACTCCATAAGCAGTGACTAGTTAAACCTCAAAATATTGAGTTTAGTTCGTTACCAGTTGCCCATATTTTCAAATACAATGAGTATAATACTGGTAAAAGACAAATAGAAAGAGCATATTTTGAAAAAAGTTTAATCAAAACATGCTCTTATGTCATCGAACTGCTCAACTAAAACAACGGCTAATCCACTAACCACCTCATATAATTTTTCTTAATAACCTTACTATAATTGGTGTCTTTAATGTCTCCTTTATTAATGAATTTTTGTGTTTCATAAAATTACTGATCTGTTTTCGCCTATTTGGAACCATTAACAAAGGTAATCTACTAGGATTAAACCACCCAATTTTTGCAGTTTCAGGTCCATTATTTATTGGCTCTCCTCCTAGTAATCTCCCTGAAAATAAATGTTGCATATCATCGTATTGAGGCTGGTGATATTCTCCTATTTTACGCTCAATAACAATTATATAGCCTGTTTCTTCTTTAGTTTCTCTTATAGTACACTTCTCTAACTGTTCATTTTCTTCTAGTCTTCCCCTAGGCAAATCCCAGATAGGATAATCATTTCGTTTAACTAGTAATATTTTCCCTTCATTATTATCAACAATAGTAAAGCACCCTGTGGTTTTTGTAGTATTTATTATAAATATGCTCTCCTTAACTTACCCAATTGCCAATCAACTAGTGTTTCTCTATATCTAAAAACTTTTCCTTCTCGCTGAATGAAATGGACCATATAAAAAGAAAAGCACGGAACCCCCCGTACTTTTCTAAACATATATATCATTCCGATAAATTAAGTCACCTCGATACTTACCCTAACTGACGTTTAAATGCTTTGCTAGCGAAAAAGTAAGAGATAATCATTATACCTATGCACCAAGTGAGCGCAATCCAAATATCGTTACCAACAGTTCCTTCATATAATAGAGCACGAATCGCATTCACAATTGAAGTGACAGGCTGGTTTTCAGCAAATGCACGAACAATTTTTGGCATCGTTTCGGTAGGTACGAAGGCCGAACTAATAAATGGAAGAAAAACGAGTGGGTACGAATATGCTGTCGCCCCTTCCATAGACTTCGCTTTCAGCCCTGGAATGATAGCTAGCCATGTGAGCGATAACGTAAACATTCCTAGTATCCCAGCTACTGCAAGCCAATCTAGCATATTCGCACTGGAACGAAAGCCCATTAAGAGTGCAACAAGAATAACCACCACGATAGTAAGTACATTAGCAACAAGAGAGGTTAATACGTGAGCCCACAATATCGATGAGCGCTTAATAGGCATCGTAATGAAACGTGCCATTAGCCCACTCTTTACATCCGTAAATAGTCGCACGGAAGTGTAAGCTACACCGGATGCGATAGCCATTAGCAAAATTCCCGGCAATAAATAATTTACGTAGTTTTCCGTTCCTGTTTGTATTGCGCCACCAAACACGTAGACAAATAATAGCATCATCATAATCGGTGTAATCGCTACTGTAATAATTGTATCCGGACTACGCATAATATTACGCATTAAGCGCCCTAGTAATACCCCTGTTTTGCTTTTCATTTACATCTCCCCCTTTTTACCGATAATCGCAAGGAAAATTTCTTCCAATGTCGGCTGCTTCTCGATATACTCCACTTTTGCTGGCGGGAACATCTCTTTCAGTTCAGTAAGAGTACCTGTCGTAATAATTTTTCCGCCATGTAAAATAGCGATACGGTCAGCTAATTGTTCTGCTTCCTCTAAATACTGGGTTGTTAGTAAGATGGTTGTTCCTCCACCAGCAAGCTCTTTGACAGTATCCCACACTTCAATCCGTGCTTCCGGATCAAGCCCTGTCGTCGGTTCGTCAAGAAAAATAACTGCTGGCGCCCCGATCAAACTCATTGCGATATCAAGCCGGCGCTTCATCCCACCTGAATACTGATCTGCCCTCTGATTAGCTGCACCAGTCAAGCTAAATCTCTCAAGCAAATTGTCAGCGACTTGTGCAGGATTGGAAACTCCGCGTAACTTAGCAACCATTATCAAGTTTTCTCTCCCAGTTAACATGCCGTCTAAAGCTGCGAACTGCCCTGTCAAACTAATACTTTGACGAACATGATCTGGTTGGCGCTTAATATCAAATCCGCAAATACTTCCTTCACCGCCATCTTGTTTCAGTAGCGTCGAAAGGATGTTGACTATTGTCGTCTTTCCCGCTCCATTTGAGCCTAGCAGCGCGAAAATTTCTCCACGCTGCACCTCAAAATCCACTCCCTTTAAGACTTCTTTATCTCTAAAAGCTTTTTTTAACCCTTTTACAGAAATCGCTGCATTACTCATACTTTTTCCCCCTTATAAAATTAAATTACCTGCACCCTCTATTTAGTACCACTGATAATCTGTATTACTTAGTAGCGGTTTAAAAATATAACTGAATAGCGATGGCGTTAGTTCACATTTATGACCAGCTAATCAGTCGGTATTACTTGCTGCATTTATTTTTTTCTCAATTTCTTCATAATACTTTCATTCAAATCTTCACGATACTTAGAAACATATGTTTTAGCGTTTGCCACTAGTTCGTCAGCAAAGGATGCCACATCTTCCCCAGTAATGTCTAGCACTTGTCTGCCTTCCGCTGCACCGGCTTCAAACAAATCGATTAATTCATACTGTATGTGCAGCATATCCATCCCGTTACCGGCTGAAAAATTCCACATGTAGTTTTGAATTTTCTTAAACACAAACTGATAGTCCTCTGGCAATGCTGCAACACGTGCCATCATCATTTTGTACTCTTTTTTATCACCAATTAATTTTTTGAACATTTCTAACATCTTATTTTCCTCCTTTTTTATAAAGCAGACAAGAAACTCTCCAAATATGAGCCGGAACATTTTATATTATGAAGCTAGTTTGACTTCAAGACGTTAATTTTTGACGATACAAAATCCCATTTTTTCCAAAACAATTCAAGTTCCTGACGTCCAGCTTCATTTAATGAATAAAACTTACGAGGTGGTCCCATATCTGATGGTTTCTTTTCAATATTCACAAGCTTTTTCTTCTCTAATCGTACGAGGATGGTATAGACCGTTCCTTCCACGACTTCAGTAAACCCAAGATCATTCAGGTGGCGAGTAATCTCATAACCATACGTTTCACGGCGGCTAATGATTTCCAGCACACACCCTTCCAGTGAACCTTTCAGCATTTCAGTTAAATTTTCCATGTTCTGATCCTCCTTTACCCCCTATTCTGTCTGACTTATATTCAGTATTACAGAGTACTAAGGCGAATTTTTTACTGAGTAGCTTTTTTGAATTCATACTATTCAGTATCACTTATTACATCTACATTGTATGACTAAGTAGCGATAGATGTCAACTAATTTTCAAATTTTTTCTAAAATCCGCAATTACCTGTTGTCTACTGAAAATATTTTGAGAAACAACACTACTCAGTATTGCTTATTACAAGTATATTGTATGACTAGGTAGCGATGAATGTCAACTCGATTTTTATATTTTTTCTAAAATCAACTATTTCAGAATGCGTATAAATATTAATTCCTTTTCCTTCCGTTTGCTTTAATAGTTCTTCTAACGCAAATAAATTATGGCCTGTAACTACAATAGCTTTACCTTCTACATGGTTTTGTGTAATTTGAACAGGCTCTGGCACACCAAAATGATTCGTATGTGCCTCATCTAACAACTCCATTACTCGTAAAGCTGATTTCCCAACTTTCATAGCCATATCAATATGTTCTCGTTCATTAAAGTTAGAATTTGTTAATGTCATATACAGCGCTTCTTGCGTTGTAGCATCTACAAAAGCATCCGTATAGCCTAACTGAGCAGCATGTGTGCGATAAGCCGCAATTCCTTTTAACCCAAACACAATCGTATCTGGTAAACTTGCAATTGTTTCATTTTTACCGCACACACCTATTACTTTACATCCGCCTGTTGGCGTTTGTTCACATTGATAACAAAACATATCATCCCACCCTCTCCCAATGATTGCTTACAAACTAAGGATAATACCCATTGAGAAAAAAGGATGTGATATCAATCACAATAATATATAAGAATTTGTGACAGTTCACATTGTCGACATAATATTCTTACTGTATCCTGATATTCATACTTGCACATGATTTATTTGCATCATATATCAGTGCACTTTTAAGGAATACAAATATCATATCCACCTAACATTTCACAAAATTTTCCTTACTGATGGTACAATTAAAGTTATGGAGGGATAATATGATGGTTTACTACAGAACACTGTTTCTTATACTCGGTATTGCAGTATTTCTGTTTCTTATGGCTGGGTCACGAAAAATTAGAAATAAAAATCTTTCATTCGTATTGATCGCTTTAGGGATAAATATACTTGTAAGCCCAATGGCACTTTTTATAGGGGGGATGGCAACGGATTCTCCATATAGTACTGCACTTGATTTTTGGAAAGGATTTTTCTTTATTCAAGGAATACCTCTTTTCTTACTACTTATAGCTTTCATTTGGTGGCTTATTCGCCCGCCAAAAGTAATAGCTCCAAGGAGTATTGAAAAAGACCTTGAACAAAATAGTAAAAGCACTAAGAAAAAAAGGACACGAGGTCGTCCAATTACTGCCTTACGTATTGTAATTCCAATTATTTTAGTAGTAGGCTGTTTGTCTTACATTTTGTATTTACAGGACATTACACTTAAAAAAAGTCATTCTCCAAATAATAAAAATACGATTAAAGTAGTGAAAATAGATTCAGACTCTTCTCATGGTTCCTATCCCGTCAGAATTAAATACGGCTTATGGGAACATTTTGACATAAGTATTGCAAATGAGGGAGAACGTCTCGATTCCTCAAACGTTTTCGTAGATTGGAAAAACGATTATGAAGCAACGATAACACTACGAGGAAAAGAATCCGTACCTGAAGTTGTGGAATTTAATGTATCAAATAAATCCAATGGTCCTGTTTTTAAGAAGGTACAAAAAGTGGTCAGTTCCTTTACCTTTCAAAAAAGTGAATCTCCAAATTTAATAAATATTATCGAGCTTAGAGAAACAATAAAATCAAAAGGACCAAGTCCTAGTTCAACTGTAAGAATCTATTATGGGAAAAGAGGTAGCATTTTAGAAAAATATAAAGAGGTCACTCTTAAGGAAATGTATACGACAGACAACTTCAATATCAATTGGAGAAACGATGAACAAGTACAAGTAGAAGTAATAGAGGAAAATGTAGTAACGGCTACCATCGTGATTGATTTGTCAAAATGAATTTATTTTTCACATGTTATAACTGTGTTCTATCCGGCACACGAGAGATACATAGCATTTATAAATGAATAGATTTACAGACATGATGAACCGCCCCTTTCTTTACAATACATTTACATTATCTTAACATTGTTTACATTATTTATATGATATATTTATATAGAATCTACTTTATAAATTTCATGTACATTGTTATCTTTATAATCTCTGATTTAATTAATAAGAGATTATGTTATATTTTTATACCAGGGGTGAATGAGGATGACTGAAACTTTAAAAACACTTATAATGCTTGATGCTACTTACGTTGTTATCGCAATTATGACGGTACTGGTATTTGTATACTTGGAATTAAAATCTCAGTAACGTATGCGGACTTCGCATTTAAATATAGTTAGAAGAAAGCGAGGAGAAAATTGTTTCTCCTCGCTTTTTTTATTTCAACAAATCCAATGTATGTAGAAGTAAATCTCTATCCCCTACTCCCCCATGACCAGGCACTACTGAATTGATGTTTCCATATCGCTTCAGCACATTCTCAATCGATATAGACCATTCATTTACATAGGCATCTGCAACGTTTCCTAAATCTTTCGAGGACGCAGATTTAACTAAACAGCCTCCAGCTAAAATATTATATTGCGGTAACCACACGACGATATTATCTTCTGTATGTCCTTTCCCTGGATAAAATGTTTCTACTTTCATATTTCCAAACTTTAAATTCGTAATGGTTTGTAAGTCTCCAAGCGGTTCTTCATATCCACTTTTCTTTGCTAGTTCCGCAGTTAGTACTGTACTATGCGCTTTAATGCCTCTTTCTTTCAATGTTTTCATTCCACCAATTCGATCAGCGTGTGCATGTGTAATAATGACATCTGTTACGCGCTTCTGAAATTTCTTTTCTACCATTTCTATTAGTTCCTTCGTTAATTTGTCATCCCAAGAAGAATCAACAAGTACTAACCCCTTTGAAGTAGTAAGAACTAAACCGTTCGAAGGAACTGCTTCTCCGTTAAAATAACCTAACTCCGTATGAACCCATACATTTTTGTTTAACTGAGAAATCGAAATAGTTCCTGCCTCATTTTTTATTACTTTTTGCTCTAGCTTTTGTTCCGCTTTCACAGAAGAAATTGTACTAACAAATTGAGTTGTTCCTAGTAAACTAACACATACCCCTAATTTTAATAATGTATTCTTTTTCATTTTCTCCACCCTTTCTTTCAAACGAAATAGTTACTACCTATAATAGACAATTCATCTTCAGTGTTTGTTCCATCTTTTCTTACATATTTTTCATACGATTAATAAAAAGCGCACAAAATTTTGTGCGCTTTTTAACTTCCCTTTTACCATTCACGTTTTTTATTTATCATCATTTTTTCTTCAAACGCCTTCTCCAAATCAATTTCTAACTTGTTTGCTAAATCACATACATTCCAAATGACATCAAACATTTCTAAACCGATTTCTCTTTTTGCATCTTGTATTTTATCGCGCTTTAATATAACTTCCGCTAATTCCCCTAATTCCGCCATTGCATACATTGTACGCTCTTCAATTGTTGTATCTTGAAATCCTTTTTCTTCACTGAAATTTGATACATATCTCTGAAATTCCACAATATTCATACTTAATCCCCCTTCATGATACATACTCCATTTTCTATTACACTTATATTTTGTTAAATTATAACATTCATATTATACTTTATTTATAGTCCTTTAACGGAGGTGTTCTCAATGACTCTCTTCGCTTCCCCATCATTATTCATACTAGCAATCATTTCATTTGCACTAGCTTATTTCATCGGAGTAAAACAATACACTTGGCTCTTATCAGGATTCAATGAACGCCGTGTACCAGATAAAGATAAGTTATCAAAAATAGTTGGTCTTTATAATTTAACTGCCGGTGTTATCGCCACAATTGGTAGTGTCTTCTCTACTCCTAATGTCAAAATCTTAGTTCCTATCATTATAATTGGCCACGTTATCATCGCTGCTTATGTAAACACACGTATGGTGCATTGAAAAAAGATCACCCAAATGGATGATCTTTTTATAATTTATCAACATATTGCTTCGCTTCTAGTAAAGAAAAACCAAAAGCCTCTCTTACTCTCTTAACTGCTGTAACTGTTTTTCCTTCTTCCATAAGCTGGCGTAACTCTTTATTAATTTCAGGTTCTCTATCTATAATTCCCATTTCTTTCGTAATTAACTGTAGTCTATCTTCCATCCTCTTTAAACGCGCATCCGTTTTCTTTTCGATTTTATTTAATTTTTCAACGATATAAATAAACCCAAAGACCACTATCGGTATGATCATCCAAAATTCCATGACTATCCCTCCTTATTAGCTTTCATTTGTTTTATTTCACTAGATTATGTAAATTTTACCACAATAAGAATTTAATGTATAATAGTATTATACAACATCGTTGATAAACCTTTTATTTTAGGGGGACACTTTATGAAAAGATTTTTTAAGACGTTACTACAATTTGTAGTTCTTTCACTTGCACTACATGTATTATTTGATATCGTTGGCTGGCTTGTTTTCAATGCTCCAATTCAAAACAAACAAAGTATTATTTCCTTACTAACAATCTCATGGCTAATGTACATGTACCGAGACAAATTTTTTAAAACATTCACTTCAAATTAACGAAAAAACTTTATCGATAAAAGATGAAGTTTTTTCTTTTTCTCCCCATTTACTACTGTATAATAGAACTAACATTCTGTCTTTTTAAGAAAGGAGTCACTATGAACTTAAAAAGTAGCAATATATACGAGAAAATGAACCAATATTCCGTTGCAGGTTTAAGCCTTGCCGTTATACGTGATGGTAAACTAGATGAAACAACTGTATTCGGAACACTTGAAACTGGAACAAATAAAACTGTCACTACGAATTCTATATTCAATTCTTGCTCAATTAGTAAATTCATCACTACAATGCTCGTACTAACGTTATTAGAACAAGAAATTGTGCATTTAGATGAAGACGTAAATGATAGACTCACATCTTGGAATATTCCTACCAATCTATTTACCTCACAGAAAAAAGTCACGTTGCGAAATTTATTAAGTCACCAATCTGGAATCATTGATCCTCCTAATAGTTTTGGACATTATACATTTGCACAAGGGCGACCAAACATGTCTGAACTCCTTGCCGGTAAAACATCCTATTGCTCCGTACCGATAGAAATAACTTATAAACCGGAAAGTGAATTTCACTACTCTGATGCAAACTTTTGTATTATCGAACTACTACTTGAAGATATAACTGGAAAATCATTTAACCTTTTACTAGAAGAATATATATTTCAACCACTGCAAATGAAGAATAGTACCATCTTCTCTCCTGAAGACATAGATAAAACCGATGCTTTTGCTTGCGGGCATAATAAAGATGGCACCGTTACAAATGAGAAGTATCCATTCTATCCATTCGCAGCTGCTTCAGGCATTTGGACAACACCAACTGACTTATCAACTTTATTAATTGAAATCATTCATTCCTTACAAGGAAAGGGTAAACTAAAACTTTCTCAAAAAACAGTTCAAGATATGATTTCTCCTCAAGGTTGCTCAAAATGGACTGGACTAGGTGTTTTTCTAGATGATTCTAACGAAGACTTACAAATGTATTCACTTGGATGGGGCGTTGGATTTCAATGTATGATGGTAAGCTACCCATACCGAGGGAATGGCGCTATTATAATGACGAACGCTGACTTAGGTGTTCATCAAATGGAAGGGATTATTGGCGATGTTTTAAAAACGTTATCCTTATAATGAAAAGAAAGAAGCTGTTCCTTTCAGCTTCTTTCTTATATAACATTTTTCGCAACAATTTTTATATGTTCTGGTGCAATAATCTCCGTTATACTTTCTTGGAAATCTTCCTGCAACATTTCTTCAATATGTTCTAGCTGCACTTCAACATGTGTGCATTCTAAATTATGTATATTTAAAAGTGCATAATGATCTTTTTTCTTTATTACTAAATATTGATTTTCCTCTGTTACAAGTACAGAACCTAATCGTACTCCTAGTAGGCGTTGATCATCAAACTTCACAACCATCCCCCCTTACTTTATATGTAATAAAATAACATTTTATGTAATCCGTTCTTTATAAACTATATCACAATTTATTAAAATATAAATATCATTTTGCTTTTTACTAAAAAACCCTTATTCTTTTATATATTTCGATACAAAAAACTTTCTCAACATAAAATTAGAATTTTCAGTTTTTATTCTTTTGAAAATCTATTATAATAAAGTTAATAAATGTTTGACCTCTCCTAATTCATGTACATATGGATGATCAGTAGTCGCTGCTACTGATCTATTTTTTTGATTTCAGAAAGTAAATACGATGCATCCTTTCCTACACCACAAATAAGTGCAGAGCCCCTTTGAGATTGCCACGGTAAACCGATGTAATATAATCCTCTTACTGGACTTATTCCCTTTACATGGCTAGGAAATCCTTTCTCATTCACTACCTTTTCTATTTCAATCCATTTTATTTTTATATAATTCAATATCTAATCAAAATAAAAAAAGCAGTTTACTATAAAGTAAACTCCCCTTCATTCTATCTTCCCAGTCTTTAGCGCCTGTGCCCAATCATACCTTTCCTGTTGAACAGCCAATCCAGCTGCTTCTTCCCAATTATAAGAAACTGAAATTTGTTCAATTATCCATTCTCCCGAAACTTTTTCTATCACTACATATTTTGCATGCGGAGTTCCTGATTCCATTTTATGCACAATGGGTAATTCATCTTTGTACGCTGGAAGTCCTACACTCCCTGGATTTATTATGATTTTTCCATTTGCTAAATAAACAACTCTAGGAATATGTGTATGACCACATACTATTATTTTTTGTTCTATATTTTGGAGTTGATCCATTATATTTTTTTCACTCTTTAATACTGCACCATTCTCGTCCATCTCTTCTAGTAAATACACCTCATCTGAAGTTGGCGTACCATGACAAAATAAAATATCGTCTACAATATATTGTGAAGGATGTTGTTGTAACCAATCTATATGATTTTCTGTTAATTGATTTTGGACAAAAGTTAGTGTAGCAGACTGCCCTTGTATAGGTTCCCAAAGCATGCGATCACAGTTACCCTTAATATGTATCATCTCGTTCTTCATCAATATTTCAATTGTCCCTAAAGGATCTAACGGCCCATACAGACTATCCCCTAAGTTTATTATCATTTCAGCCTTGCGATGTTTAATATCTTCTAATACTGCTTTTAATGCATGACTGTTCCCATGAACATCTGAAATTATAGCTATTTTCATCTAAATCCCCACTTTACTATATTATTTATAAACATCTGCCGCCAATTCTCTCAAAACATCCACATTCACTACTTCAAAGCATCCATCGTTCTTTTTTATAATCTCTTTATCACAAAAAATATTTAATGTGCGCAATAAATGCCGATAACTTGTCCCTAACAATTCCGCTGTTTCCGTTAAATTCCCACTAAATACAATTCGATTCCCATGCTGCACCGCTCGTTCTCCGGCTGCTAACATGTAACTCGCAAGTCTGTTTTCAAGTGGATATAGTAAATTAATTGTACTATTTTTTGAAAGTCGGTTTAATTTATGTGCTAATGATCCACAAATACATCGTAAAAATTTCGCATCATGAAATAGTTGATTTCTCACTTTTCCTAAAGGCAAACCAACACAATATGAATCTGCCATTACTTGTACGTTTGAAGCCGTCTTTTGAGAATGAATTAACTCCACATCTCCTAACAGCTGCAAACTATCATAAAAGCATAATAATACAGATTTCCCGTTACTTAATGTATTAAACGCTTTCGCTTTTCCTTCAACGAAGAAAAACAAATAATCTATCTCTTCATTTTCTCTACAAATAAACTCATTCTTTTTAAAAAATATAAGTTCCATATACGGTTTCATATCATTACTAAAAAAAGAGTCAATGTTATTTTGTTTCATATACTCTGCTAATTTAATTGAATTACATATTTTCTTCATAGTCCCCCACCTTTACAACTCATCCCCATTGTAATCAAAATTTTCTTCCTCCACTATGACATATGTCATAGTAATACACAATTTCAGCATGATACAGTCATTACAAATATGAAATACAAAGGGGATATTACATTGTATAACTTTCTTTCTGTCTTTATTGGTGTGCTCATCGCCGTTATGCTTCCATTGAATGGGATTTTATCTGAGTTAATTGGCAAGTATACAGCAAGTGTTGTCATTCACTTTGTCGGTTTAATTGCAGTTATTTGCGTTTTAATCATAAACAAACATAAAATCCATTTTGATAAAAGTATTCCACTTTTTTTATATAGCGCTGGAGCGATTGGAGTATTCACTGTTCTTTTTAACAATATAAGCTTCTCGGTCCTTGGTGCCTCTATTACGATCGCATTAAGTTTACTCGGTCAATCCATTGCTTCCATCGTTATTGATCATTTCGGTTTATTAGGAATGAAAGTTGCAAAGTTTGAAAAGAAAAAACTAATTGGATTATGTTTCATCTCTTCTGGAATTATAATCATGACAATTTATTAATGGGGGCAAGAAAATGTTATATATTACGATCGCTATTTTAGCTGGTGTTTCTATCGTTGTTGCTAGAATTATTAACGCAAATTTAGCAAAGAAAATTGGGAATTGGGAAGGCACGTTTTTTAATTATATTACTGGCTTATTTTTCTCTATGTTATTTTTAATTTTCAGTTCAGATTCAATGTATATTCCAATGCATACGTTACAATCCATACCTATCGCTGTATATTTAGGCGGATTAGTAGGCGTTATCGTTATTTCATTATCGAACTATATCACTCCTAAAATATCAGCATTTTATTTAACGTTACTCATCTTTATCGGACAGTTATTTGCAGGGACTATCATTGATTTCTTCCTGACAAATGAACTCTCAACTGGAAAGATTATCGGCGGTGTTTTCGTATTAATTGGGCTTACTTACAATTTACTCGTTGATCGCCCTCTTAAAACTGTTAAGAATAGCCACGTTCAACTATAATACTTTACGCTTACCTATCATATATTAATAGAAAAGCTCTTCATACGAAGTAATAGAGAGGAGAATATTCTATTAAGAAAATTATTTTACTGCTTTGTAGCACATTGATTATTTGTGGAATCGTATGGTTTATAAACTCTGGAAAATCTATTCAAGATCTCTATAC
Source organism: Bacillus sp. (in: firmicutes) (assembly GCF_031983925.1). NCBI lineage: Bacteria > Bacillati > Bacillota > Bacilli > Caryophanales > Bacillaceae > Bacillus > Bacillus sp. (in: firmicutes). The sequence continues at coordinate 17,284 of NZ_DALYZR010000022.1, forward strand.
AGCAAATAAGCCCAAGAAAAAAGCTACTATTATTTCCACTCAAAGGGATCCAAATGAGCCCCCTGTCTTTTTAGGAAAACAGGAAATAAAAGATATACATGTCGAATCCATTAAAACAAAAAAGGATCTCTTCCTCACAAAAACAGATGAATTAAAAACGTTTATTAATAGTATGGATACCGCAAAAAAAGGAAAATTAACATTAGATGAAGAAGGATCAAATTTAATAGATTGTGATATGTGGATTACTTTCGAAGATGGAACTTATAAAAAATATTTCATATGGGTAGTTGATCATCACAATAACGAAGTGATGATTGCTCAGCAAGATACTCCTGATGATGTAAACCTAACGTACTATCAATTAAATGAAGATAGTTCCAAAAAAGTTTATAACTTATTTAAAAAAATTATTTAAACGAAAAAGTCATGAGCACGTGAGCTCATGACTTTTTGCACTATACATATTCAGGAAACACTTTACAACCCTTTTCCTGTTCTATATCATGTCCAAAGAAAATAATTGGTTTCTCTTTTGTCACAACTTCTTTTAAACGTTTAATTGAAGATAAGGCTAATTCCGAATCAAATCCCGCAAACGGCACTTCATCTTCAAAATTCTCTTTCGTATAAGATGCATCAATCGTTAATAATACAGGACCGTTTTTTTCCGTCTCAATTAATAATGACTGATGTCCTGGAGAATGTCCTGGTGTATACAATAACCGAACACCAGGTACCACTTCATAATCACCTTCAATAATTTTGTAGTTTAAATTTGGCAGTATACACTCTTTCAAATATTCCTCTCTATACTGTGCTGCCTCATATTCAGCACGTTGTATAATGATTGGCGTATTCAAAAAAGCACCATTTCCTCCTGCATGATCAAAATGCAAGTGCGAACTAATAATATATAGGAGATCATCTGGCTCATACCCTGCACGTTTTAAAATAGTTACAATTCTATCTTCTTCAGTCATTTTCGGTAAAATCTGTCCTTCTGCAAATGTACCGTTAAAAAGCCCTTCATTATTAACTGCACTTTCTGGCATACCTGTGTCTACTAAAATAGGACCTTCTTCCGTCTCCAAAAGATAACACCAAACCGGCAAGTTTAATAGTTTTCCCGGTGTTAACGCACTGTTAACAGACGAATGATCCAACATACAACGGCCTGCTGGGATGAAATAAAGTTTCTTTACTGTCATTATGTATCCACCTTTACATTTAGTTTTGGATAAAGTTCACAGTAAAAAATTCCCCCTGCTAGAAATAAACTCCTTCCCTTCCTTCACTGTTTCAGCTATTATTTTTGATTCATTCACAAATTCTCCTTACATTGTTAATTACTATTCATTATTTTCCTAAAAACCAAGCGTAATAAAACAACTGTTTGTATTTTGAAATATACAAAGGATGCACACTTAACCGAATGTTACATAAAAAAACGACTACCTACATGTTGAGAAAAGGAGTCGTTTTTTTATTTATCCCGCATTAACGGGCAGCCTGATTGGTGAGGGCTGATAATCAGTGGGGGATGCCCCCAGTTTCACTTTATTATTGCTCTTTATGTGTGGCGAGCTGAGATGATAAAAGGTAATATGCTATTGTTTTTCCACTGTAATATTTCCGTTATGTGTATTTAATTTAATTACATTTTCTCCTTTTCCAATAACAGTATTTCCATTATATTTATCAAGGATATTCGCTCTACCATTATCAACAGCAACATTAAATTGAACATTAGTTGGTTCTTTTTCAGTTTCAATATTTATTTTTCCATTGTGAGTCGTAAAATTGAGATTTCGATCCAGTTCATTCGTTTTCAGAGTAAGACTTCCATTTTTAGTTTGCCCCTCTATTTCACCTTCAACATGGTCTAGCATTATTCGTCCGTTGTTCGATTTCACATGAATATTTTGTGCCAATACATCTTTGAAATCCATAATTCCATTGTTTGTTTCCGCGATAATTTTTGGCGAATTGATTTCTCTTAATTCAACACGTCCATTGCTTGTATTGATATTAAAATTTGTTGCGTTTAGTTTTTTAGCAGAAACATAGCCATTATTATTGGAAACTTTTAATGATTCATATTGTTTTTCAGGTAGATACACATTTAATGTTAATGGCGCCCACACTTCAGAAATATTAAAGTTGAACCAACTCTGTTGTTTTTCTTTATAAGAAATAAGAAGCGTTGAATCTTTCTCATCCGTAGCTAATGTTCTTTTTACGTTTGGATTAACCTCACCATCTAATTTTACTTTCACGTTACTACCTGTTGTAGGGTTGATGTTAACACGAACATTATTCGTATCGATAATGACGCTTGACACATTATTATTAATGACCTTTTCTTCTGAAATTGGTACTGCATCAATTGAACGATAAGTGAATAAACTTCCGATAATACCAATAATGAAAATAATACCTGCAATGATTGAGAAACTCTTCTTATTTATCATGCTTTAAACCACCTTTTACTAGTGCTATATTGAACTTTAAATAACGAACAAATCCTTTCGTTGCTAGCTTCGTTAAAAATAACATAGCAATAACAATGAAATATCCAAGTCCACAAAGTGCTAAAGAAACGAAAAGATTAAATAACAAGAATGTATTTGGATGTATAATCGTATCAACTAAAACAAGTAATGGTGCACCTAAAAATGAGATACCTAGAACCCAACCTGAAAAAATCAATGCCGCTAATGTGATTGCAGGTGCAAGTACGATTAACAAATTGAAAAAACCTAATCCAATTACTGCCCAAATTGCACGAAAAACATTCCCTGTTGTTGCACTTGTTGTTACTTTCTCAATATGATAATCTGCTAATAACTCTTTGGCGATTTGAGCTGGAGAACCTAATGAAGCTACAATTTCTTCTTCACTTTTCCCTTCCTCTAATCCGAAAGTAAAATGTTCTTCATAATCTTTTAAAATATCTGCACGCTCTTTTTCAGATAATCTTTTTAGAGATGCATTTAATTGTTGTAAAAATTCATTTTTCGTCATTACTTACACCTTCTTTTATTAATTGATTGACACCTTGTGAGAACTCATTCCATTCCCTCAAAAGTTGGTACAAATACGTTCTACCTTTATCCGTCAGCGTATAATACTTCCTTGAAGGACCTTCTGAAGACTCCTGTAAATACGTTGTAAAATATTCTTCTTTAGTTAATCTACGCAGTAGAGGATAAACAGACCCTTCTGATATTTCAATTCGATTGGAAATACTTCGAACTAATTCATACCCATAACGGTCTTGCTTATCAAGTAAGACAAGAACACAAAGTTCTAAAACTCCTTTTTTAAATTGTACATTCAATATTCATTCACCCTATTCTAATTGATGTTCACTACTATTTATTATCCAGTACTGTTTTATAATAAGTAACCACAAGTATAATATAACACTTGGTATTGTTCATTGCAAGGTACACTGGAAAAATAAGTATAACTTTCATCCGACGCCTATAAAATCAAAACGATGGCGGATCCTCTCCAGTTACACGGTACTACATGATGCTGAAACAGGCCTTTTACAAAATAGAAAGGACTTAACTTTTTTACATAATGACACTCCACCTACTATAATAAAAGAGTAAATGACTCTTACTTTAATGGAGGGAATACAAATGAAAGCAATTGGTTTACATGAATACTTACCTATTGAAGAAGAAAACAGTTTAATTGATCTAGAAGTTGAAAAACCTGTTGCCACAGGAAGAGATATACTCGTTAAAATTAACGCTATTTCCGTTAACCCAGTTGATACAAAAGTTCGCTCTCCGAAAGATAAAAAAGAAGATGTAGCGAAAATACTTGGCTGGGATGCTAGTGGTGTTGTCGTGCAAACTGGCGAAAGTTGTACGTTATTTAAAGAAGGCGATGAAGTGTTTTACGCTGGAAGCATTACGAGACAAGGTACATATAGTGAATACCACCTCGTTGATGAAAGAATCGTTGGTAAAAAACCTAAAACGTTAAGTGATGCTGAATCTGCAGCACTTCCGTTAACAGCTATTACAGCTTGGGAAGGTTTATTCGAACGTTTAGGTATTGATTATAATAAGAAAGATACGAACTCCTTTAAAAACATTTTAATTATAGGCGGTGCTGGTGGTGTAGGTTCAATTGCCATTCAACTTGCGAAATGGGCCGGACTAAATGTTATCACAACTGCATCCCGCAATGAAACGATACACTGGGTTGAAAAATTCGGTGCCGATTATATCATTAACCATCACCAACCTTTACAAGAACAAATATTAGAGTTTGGGCTAAAAGATGTAGATTATATTTTCTGCCTAAACAATACAGATCAACATTGGCAAGCAATATGTGACCTCATTAAACCACAAGGAAAAATTTGCTCTATCGTAGAAAATGAACACCCTCTTGAGATGGGCATTTTAAAAAGTAAAAGTGCTACACTCGTTTGGGAATTTATGTTCACAAAAGCGATGTATGAAACTGGAGACATGATCACGCAGCACGAACTATTAAATAAAGTAAGCGAACTACTAGATGAAGGCATTTTAAAGACTACTTTAAATGAAACATTCACACCAATTAACGCTGAAAATGTAAAGAAAGCACATGCACTACTTGAAAGCGGACGCACCATCGGGAAAATCGTTTTAGAGAAGTTTTAATAGTAAAAAGTCCGATTTCTAAATAAGAAATCGGACTTTTTATTATCTTTATTTACTTGAAATCTCTTGATCATTTTGAACGTCTAACGGAGTTCGCTTTCCTATTCCGAAAGCATAGAAACTAATTGTAACGATAGCTAAGAAAATGATACCTACAATTAATGAAATGCGCGTATCATCGTTAAACCACATTCCGATTAATACCATAATTAAAAAGGCAATTGTTAAATAGTTTGTAACAGGAGCAAATGGCATTTTGAAAGGATGATCTTTCATCTCTGCCCCTTTTTCTTTTCTAAAATTAATTTGACTAATTAGAATGACAAACCATGGTACCATACCAGGAAGTACACTCGCACTATATACATATACGAATAAATTTTTCGGTGCGATATAACTTAATACAACACCAATCGCTAAACCGATAATTACGCCAACTGTACCGAATAAAGGTACACCATTTCCAGAAAGTTTCGTGAAATATTTTGGTGCTTGTCCATTTACACCTAACGTATATAGCATACGACCCGCACTATAAATACCACTATTACAACCAGACATTGCCGCTGTAATAACTACGAAATTAATAAGTCCAGCTGCTGCCGTAATACCAACCTTCGCAAAAGTTGCTACGAACGGACTACCAATTGTACTTAATTGATCCCACGGATACACAGTTACAATAACGAAAATAGCACCGATGTAAAAAATTAAAATACGCCAAATTGTACTTTGAATCGCTCTTGTAAGTGTCTTCTTCGGATCCTTCGCTTCACCAGCAGTAATACCGATTAATTCTACACCTTGATATGCTCCAACTACAAGTGATAAAGCAAAGAAGAATCCTGAGAAACCACCTGTAAAGAAACCGCCATTTGACCAAAGATTTGATATACCAATCGCTTCTCCGCCGTTACCAATTCCAAAGAAAATAAGTCCAAATCCCGCAATAATCATTAATAGAATCGTAACAATTTTAATCATCGCAAACCAAAATTCAAATTCACCAAATGACTTAACAGAAATTAAGTTAGCTGCGCCAAGAATAACCATTGCAATTACACCTGGTATCCAAGCTGGTAAATCTGGGAACCAATATTGCATATACGCTCCAACCGCGATAATCTCTGACATCCCAACGATAACCCACTGGAACCAGTTACTCCACGCTGTCATATAACCAGCTAACGGGTGAATATACTTATGACCGAACGTTGCAAATGACCCTGTACTTGGCTCCATATACAACATTTCTCCCATTGCACGCATGATGAAGAAGATAAAAATACCTGCAATTGCATAAGCAAGCATAACCGACGGACCTGTCCATTTAATCGTGCTGGCTGACCCCATAAACAAACCAACACCAATTGTTCCGCCTAAAGCAATCATTTGAATATGCCGTGCTTCTAAACCTCTTTTCAATTCTTTGTTTGCCACTTCACTTCCCCCTCTTAGATGATTCATAGCCGCATTTTAAAACAAGATGCTTTCCCCTAATTCTTTTCGGCCCTGAAAATGATGAAGCAAACGTCATTTTACACTAGCTTTAAAGCTATCCTAAAATCGTTTTTATTGCTTCTTATAAAATTCTCAAAACCTTTCATCTTCCAATATTCTATAAATCTTAAAATTACTTACCTTATATTAATTCATTAATCTGAAAAATTCAATTATTTTTTCAATAAATTAATATGCATGATTACGTTTGAATTTCAACTGAATTAACAATAAAATACATCTATTCAATATGATTCCGGTATGAATATTATTACAGTATAAATAACCGAGGAGATCCTATCCTCCTCGGTTATTACACTAATTATAGTTTGTACTGTAATTATTTACACATGCAATTAACGCTCCACGTAGAAATTTAATATATTAATAGAACTACAAAGTCACTAGCTTCTACATCTCTTATTTATTCCATTACCACAGCTAAAAATTTTCTATCCTATCTCCTACTTTAAGAAAAATATAACTACACTTAAAACAATCAACAATACACCGGAAAACGGAAAACTCTTCTCTTCAGCTTTTATCTTTTCCTTAATAATCTCTTTCATTTTTGCCTTTATATCATCTGGGCATTTTCTAAATAAAATATTAGTTGTATGTAATGGTCTATTCAATATTCGAATCTTACCAGGTGTTCCTAATAAATATATATTATTTTTATCTAAAGTAAATTCTATATTTGCTTCAGTAAGCCCTTCTTTCACTAATATATTTACTCGGCTAGAAGGTAAATTAAACACTGTATAATCGTTAAAAGCTAACCCTCTAACATCAAAATGTGAGTATATAAGAATAAAGGTTATAACTAACAAACATAGTATCAATATAGTTTTTGTTAATGAATTTTGATCTAATACGTAGGAAGATGTTGTCATATAAGCACAAAAGAATGCCATTAAATTACAAAGATAGTGGTTTACAATGAAAGTTTTTCGTATAACTATTGTAAGACCAGAAACGATTAGTAGCGTGCATACTAGATTTATTAACATATTTTTAACCTCCAAAGAACTATAACTATACAACTTTGTTATATTTTAACATTAATTACATATTCATACCTATAATTATTTTTATAAATAAACTTACGGTTGTTGTAAAAGCAAACTATTTTTTCTATACTCAAGTGCCAAATCATGTACCCTTTCCATATTTTTAAAGTAGAATACATCTTCTTCATTAAGTCCTACTAATGTGTATGCAATTTTCAGTGAGTATGGTGCAATTTTTCTATTTAATTTACTCCCTACATATATCCCAGCTACTACACCTATCACTGTACCGATACCAGGTATTGCTATTGTACCTAGTGATGATCCCACAACACCTAAAATTGTATTGATGCCAAACCTTGAAAACAGAATTAAAGCTTTCACTGCTCCTAGACGTGCTTTGTCAGTAGCTTGTACTTGTTTAAAATCTCTATTCACCGAGGCTAAATCAAAGAGTAGTCTTATCCCTAAAACTATTTCTGTTGAATATGGTGCTAATGCAAAAACTTCATCTGGCAAATCAATTCCTAAGTTTTCCCTCAATGTTTCCAATCCATCTTGTACATCTTGTGTAAATTCATAACTTGAGATATCAATTGGAATAAATTGTTCCTGTAATTCCGGTTTTGTAGCAAGAATTTTTTCTCGTATTTCTGAACTAGTAGCATAATAAACATCTGGATTAGCTTGCATAGCATTAGATAAATGATTCGCTTGATCAGGAGCCATCATCTTTACTTGAATTAGCATCTCTTCCCCATTTTCTTGATTTATCCCTTTTATATCCCATATAGGTTGATTTGCACTTTCAGCAATACTAAATTCATAATTTGGATATCTATCTGATAATAAATCTTGAACATAATATTCAAACTGCTTACCCTTGACCCCATTTACCAAACCAGAAATAGAACCTTCTCCCTTTTCATATACTTCTACATATTTTTCATAAAGGGATACACCACTATTAGAAAGTTGTGGGTACTGGGAAGCATATGCAGCAAACAACTCATCTGGAACATTTCTTGTTTCAAGTATTTGATAACCTATTATTGATGAATATATGCCTGCTTGTAGCACAACATCCCTATCTTTTAGCGTTTCTAAATGGGAAAACATCTCTTCTTTTGATAAATCACTTGATGTGGATGCTGATTTCGGTATCTTTTTTAATGACTCCAACATTTGATAAGATTTCATACGTACACCTCATAGAGTAATTGCAATAATAGATAGTATTATTGCAATTAAAACACCTATATTGACAGCTACATTCCCTTTATTATTCCCTGTAGCTCCTAAACTTTTATTCACTTTTTCCTGAACTTTTTTTACTTCTCGGATCTCTTCCTCTTGATTCATCAACATACTTTTCATTTCACTAATATGTATATCTTGTTCTTTTATTTTAGCAGTTAATTTACTTATTTGTTCCATCCGTTTAGATGATTCGTTTTTTAACTTCTCATGTAAACTATCAATTTCCTCATTATTTTCATCTATGTTTTCTTGTAACAAAGACATAGATATTAAATTTTTATCAAATTGAGCTGCCAAGTCTGTAATCATTTCATGGTTTTTTACAACTCTTGGTATTAATTCTTTATTTATTTGATCTTGCTCTTCCCAAAATTTTAATTTCTCGGCTATTTTAATTTCTTTAGATACTTCACTCAAAAAACGTTCGCCCCTTCTAATATATATATTAATTCAAATATATTAGTAATTATAATAAAAGAATATTATGATCACAACTACATTACCCAAAAAATGTTAAACTTAGGAATCTATTTGAATGAAAAAACTATTTTAGATGTGATAAAACAAAAATGCTCTCCAAAAAAATTTTGAGAGAGCATTTTTATCTTTATACTTAAGGGCTAATACCTTTACACAAAATAACGATTGTTCCTATTTTATTTTCAAATCATTTTTGAAGTTTGTTTACCTAAAATAAACACTTTAGTAAAGACCATCATGATAACGACTATAGCTAGAAAATAAAGTGGCATCACGAGTAACGAGCCCGTATGCAGATGACTCATTCCCCAAATTGTCATCGTTACAATTACATAGTATCCTAAGCTAAATAAAGCTCCAGCTGTACCAATAACATCTTGAAAATCTACTAATGCCAAACTTAAACAGTTAGGTAGCGCTACTCCGATTCCTAATAGCAATATAAACATCGCTATTAAAAATCCAATCATATATATTATGTTTGGATTTGATCCCAATGCTGTAATAACAGTTAAAAGGATAGCTCCCCCCGTCATTACAAGACAACCAATATATATAATTTTCTCTGGTTTATACGTGGCAAGCAATCGTTTTGAAACTTTCGCTCCAATAATAGAGGCAGACGCAACAACAATCCCTAAAAATCCATACATACTAGGCGATAACTGAAAGTATTCAATAAAAATAAACGGCGCTTCTGCATAATAGCTAAATAAAACACCATTCGCTCCTCCAATTAATAACCCGTATGTTACTACTTTCGGATTTGTAATTAACCTCTTCAAGACTGAAAACACATTTATTTTATTCGTCACTGAGCCCGTTTTTGTTTCCGGAAGAGAAACAAACGTATACAGAAAAATACCGACACTCATAACTACTAAACTTAAAAATACAATTTTAAATCCAAACATTTGATCAAGAAAGCCACCAATTAACGGTCCTATCGCTGGTGTAAAAGCAATAACTGCCGAAATTTGAGCAAACATAACGTGGCGCTTATGCCGATACGATAAACTTAACTAAATCTATACAATTCAATCAAATTTACACAAGTTA
>NZ_DALYZR010000023.1:0-24906 GCF_031983925.1 Bacillus sp. (in: firmicutes)
TAAAACCGCACCTCCAATTGTTAGTTATTTGTCTAACAAATTGGGTGCGGTTCACTTCGCGGAAAAGGTAAGGGCGGTTCTCGGCTAAAACGTTAATGTAATTTTCTTATAACCGCACCTACTACCACCACAATAGCAAGTTAGGTTACAAAGGCAGAAGTTTCTCAGGCTTCTGTCTTCTTTATTTTATGCAAAATTCATACTATATACTCTACCATCATTGTAACACATTTTATTTATTTTTAGTCAAGATAAAAAACACCTAAAGAGTTTCTCTTCAGGTGTTTCTCTATTTTACGCTAATGCAGCTGCATGCTCTTGTTGATCTACAGGAATGACAGCGTCTGTTAATGCTTTTTCTAGTTCTGCTGTGTATTTCATTTGCTCTTCTTTGCTCCAGCCTAGTTTTGCAGCCATGTAGTTGATCACTGCTTCTTTCCACTCGTATACCCAGTGAATGTTGAAGAATACAGCGCCTCTGCGGCGTACGAAGAAGTCGACTGGTTTTGCTGTCATTTCGTAATCCATTGCGTATACAAGTGGGATTAGAACGTCTAGCGGCATGTTGTATTCTTTCGCTTCGTCTTTATGTTTTTTCGCTAATTCGAACAATACGTCAACGTTAGAGCCATAGAATTTCGCGAATTCTTCTGCTTGTGCTGTCGTTAAACCGTATTTCGTACCCTCGCCTGCTTTTTTCGCGATAAATGCTGGTAATCCTTTAGAACCATCTACATGTCCACCAGAGATTGGCATATGTTTCGTTGTGCTCTTCGGATATGCACTATGGCCTTCTTTTTGTAGTAAGTTCGTTACATAGTCTACTACCATTTCAGCCATTTTGCGGTATCCTGTTAATTTACCACCTGCGATTGTAATTAAACCAGATTCAGAAGTCCAAATTTCGTCTTTACGAGAAATTTCAGATGCACTCTTACCTTCTTCGTAAATTAACGGACGTACGCCAGCCCAGCTTGACTCGATGTCTTTTTCCGTAATTTTTACGCTTGGGAACATGTAGTTAATCGCATTAATGATGTATGTGCGATCTTCTGTTGTCATTTGTGGTACAGCTGCGTCTTTATCATAGAACGTATCTGTTGTACCTACATAAGTTTTCCCGCCGCGTGGAATCGCGAATACCATACGTTTATCTGGTGTATCGAAGTAAATTGCTTGCCCTAATGGGAAACGTTTTTGATCAATTACTAAGTGAACACCTTTTGATAACTGAAGTACTTTTCCTTTTTTCGAGTTATCTTTTTCACGAAGTGTATCTACCCAAGGACCAGCTGCGTTTACAATTTTCTTACCGTAAACTTCGTATACTTCACCATCTAGTAAATCGATTACACGTACACCACATACTTTTCCATCTTTATATAAGAAACTATCTACTTTTGCATAGTTAACAGCTTTTGCACCGTGCTCAATTGCTTCTTTCATTACTTCAATTGTAAGACGCGCATCATCAGTACGATATTCTACGTAGTAACCGCCGCCTTTTAATCCTTCTTGTTTTACAAGAGGCTCTTTCTTCAGTGTTTCTTCACGGTTAAACATTTTTCTGCGCTCACTTCGTTTTACACCTGCTAAGAAGTCGTATACACGAAGACCAATTGATGTACTGAATGATCCGAACGTACCACCTGTATGGAACGGAAGTAACATCCACTCTGGTGTTGTTACATGGGGACCGTTCTCATATACGATCGCACGCTCTTTCCCCACCTCTGCTACCATTTTCACTTCAAGTTGTTTTAAATAACGTAGACCACCGTGTACAAGCTTCGTTGAACGACTTGATGTACCTGCTGCAAAGTCCTGCATTTCAAACACAATTGTTGATAACCCGCGTGTTGCTCCATCTAATGCAATACCAGAACCAGTAATACCTCCACCAATTACGATCACATCTAATTCTTGTTTATTTACTCCGTTTAATACGTCTTTACGTTGTTTACTTGAAAATTTCATGGTAATTCCTCCCTTTGATAACGAAAAAAGAGACCACAAACTCCGCTATAGATTTCGCCTCTATAGCGTGTTGTGGTCTCTCCAAATCTCCTACCGAATTATTAACTTGTCACCATTATAACACTGTTTATGATTATTTGAAAGCTTTTGTTGCTTCAATTGCTTTTTTCCATCCAGCATATAGCTCTTTGCTTGTTTCCGCTTCCATTGTTGGTTCAAAGCGTTTGTCCATATGCCACTGTTCTTTAATTTCATCTTGGTTTTTCCAATATCCAACCGCAAGACCAGCTAAGTACGCTGCACCTAAAGCTGTTGTTTCATTGATCACCGGCCGCTCTACAGGAACATCTAAAATATCACTTTGGAACTTCATTAAGAAGTTATTTTTAACTGCTCCGCCATCAACGCGTAATGTTTTCAGTTCAATACCTGAATCTGCTTCCATTGCGCATAATACGTCTTTCGTTTGGTAAGCTAAAGATTCTAGTGTTGCACGAATGAAATGCTCTTTCGTCGTACCGCGTGTTACACCAAACATAGCACCGCGTACTTCACTATCCCAGTACGGTGTACCTAATCCTACGAATGCTGGTACAACGTATACACCGTCAGTTGATTCAACGCGATTCGCATATACTTCACTCTCACTTGCATCTTTAAACATGCGCATTCCGTCACGTAACCATTGAATTGCAGAACCTGCTACGAAAATACTTCCTTCTAATGCGTAGTTTACTTTACCATCTATCCCCCATGCAATTGTTGTTAATAGACCATGCTCAGAAGCTACTGCTTTTTCACCAGTGTTCATTAACATGAAGCAACCAGTTCCGTAAGTATTTTTCGCCATACCTTCACCGAAACAAGCTTGTCCAAATAATGCTGCTTGTTGGTCACCAGCTACACCGGCAATCGGTACATTTTGACCGAAGAAGTGATAGTCAATTGTTTCTCCATACACTTCAGATGATGGACGTACTTCTGGAAGCATGCTCTTTGGTACTGTTAACATGTCTAGAAGTTCATCATCCCATTGTAAGTCGTGAATGTTAAACATTAACGTACGTGATGCATTTGAGTAATCCGTTACGTGCGCTTTACCACCAGATAGTTTCCATACAAGCCATGTATCAATTGTTCCGAATAATAGATCGCCGTTTTCCGCTTTCTCTCTTGCACCTTCAACGTTATCTAAAATCCATTTTACTTTCGTACCAGAGAAATATGCGTCAATTAAAAGACCTGTTTTTTCGCGAACCATTTCGCCATAACCTTTTTCTTTTAACTCATCACAAATTTCAGCTGTTTGGCGAGATTGCCATACGATTGCGTTATAAATTGGTTTGCCTGTTGTTTTATCCCATACAACCGCTGTTTCACGTTGGTTCGTAATACCGATACCAGCGATTTGTTCTGGTTTTACATCTGCTTCGCTTAAGCAAGTTGCGATAACTGCTAAAATAGATCCCCAAATTTCTTGCGCGTTATGCTCTACCCAGCCTGGCTTTGGAAAATGTTGTGTAAATTCTTTTTGAGCTGAATGAACAATTTCACCCTTTTTATTGAACAGAATTGCACGTGAGCTAGTTGTTCCTTGGTCTAATGAAAGAATATATTTTTTCATATCGGTTTCCCCCTTATGCTACTTTTCTACTATTTGTATTGCTTCCACTTTTTTTACTTGTCATATAAGAGATTGCTAGTACAATCACAGTTGCAATAATTACATAAATAAGTGCTGCGTTTTGTTTTCCTTCAAATACAACTTGATGGAATAATCCTGCAAGTGATCCACCTAAAATTGGACCTACTACTGGAATCCATGCATACTTCCAGTTTGAACCGCCTTTTCCTGCAATCGGAAGGAAGAAGTGCGCGATACGCGGACCTAAATCACGTGCTGGGTTGATTGCGTATCCTGTCGTTCCACCTAATGATAAACCAATACTTACAATTAAGAAACCTACGATAAATGGATTTAATCCATCTGCAAATTTATTTGCACCAATTGCTAATATACCAAATACTAAAACGAATGTTCCAATCATTTCACTTAAAAGGTTTGCAAATGTGTTCGGAATTGCTGGACCTGTTGCAAATACACCTAACTTTGTTCCTGGATCCTCTGTTTCTTTCCAGTGTGGTAAGTAATGTAAATATACGATAACTGCCCCGATAATTGCCCCAATCATTTGTGCTGCGATATAACCAGGTACGTCACTCCATGGGAACGCTCCCTTAAATGCTAATCCTATCGTTAAAGCTGGATTCAAATGTGCCCCACTAATTGATCCAACCGCATATGCTGCAACCGCTACTGCTAAGCCCCAGCCCATTGTAATAACAATCCAACCAGAATCTTTCGCAAACGACTTCTTTAAACTTACACCAGCACAAACGCCGCCACCAAGTACGATTAACAACGCAGTCCCTATTAACTCTCCTAAAAATGCTGACATAGTATCCCTCCACAATCAATTTAAACGCTTTCAAATGTGATAGAGGTAAAATGAATGGCCATTCGTTTTTGTCAAAAGAAAAAGACCCACAGCTTTGCACGCTTCTATATAAATTTATATAGAAACAATGAAATGTGGATCTCTTCTTTTCTCCGTCACGTTTATTAACTTGTCTATAATGTTAACCGTTAATGAAAGCGGTGTCAACAGAATTATTTCACATTTTCGTCACTTTTTTTGGTAATGTTTCCATAGTTCGCGTTTTGATGTCGTAATTGCTGTCGCACCAGCATTTAAAGCTCTCTCTACATCATCAACAGTACGAATGAAACCACCTGCTAAAATCGGTACACCAGTACGCTCTTTCACTTCAGCGATAACGTCCGTTAATGCTCCAGGAAGTACCTCAATATAATCCGGTTTCGTCTTATCTAAAAGATTGCAGCTCTTCTCCATCGCACTCGAATCGATTAAAAAGATGCGTTGTATTGCCACAACACCTTTTTGCTTCGCCTTCATAATAACGCTCGCCTTCGTTGAAAGTAACCCGTACGGTCTAAACTCCTGACATAAATACTCCGTCGCATGCCCGTCACTCTGCAAGCCATGGATCAAATCCACATGTAAAAACACCTTTTTACAATATTGCTTCGCAAGTGATATAACACTCTTCAATTGGCCGACATGAATATCTAAAATAACGATATACTCATACGAACTATGTAATAGCTTTTCCAAATCCTTAATTTGCCTCACTGCCGGCAAAATCTTTTGTTCATGAAATTCCATTCTAAATTTCCCCTTCTTTATGTCATCCTATCCTTTATAGTACACAATTTAAGTGAAAAGAACAGCTGGTGTAGGGGATTTCTTTCATTTTTCTCGTTCTTCTTTTAAACGTTTACTAAAAATCATACTATGTTTCTCACCTATCTACGTCTAGTATGAGCAAATACATGATGATGAGTAAAGCGAGTTGTCGTTGCGTTGGCTGTGCAACTTGTGCGTTACAGCTTATAATGGTGCTATTTCATGTGCTATACGATGTAGGTTTCATATATTTTTCTTCTATAATAATTTCCCGAACAATAACCGTGCTTCTTAATATTGTCGTTTTGTGTCGGTAAGTCGATATCCTATGTCGAATCGTCGATATATTGAAAAAATCGTTGATATATTTCAAGTTGTGTTCGATATATTTGAAAAATCGTTGATATATTTCAGAAAATGAAAAAGTGGATAACGACATGTTATCCACGCTCCCATAATTATAATAAAACAGAATCCTTATCACTATCCTGATTACGTTTCTCGCGTTCTTCTGCTAAACGCTTCATATACACTTCGCCTTCTTTTTCGATAAACTCATTATCCATCTCTTGCTCTTTTTTCGAAGTATATAAAACCATGTAGCCACTTAATACGATTCCAACGATTACAAGATACACCCACCATGGTAAAGTTTCCACTCTACTTCATTCCTTTCCTTAGACAAGCCTTATTAGTTTCACTGTATGAGGAAAGAAGTGGATTTATGCTTAAAATTTTATTATTGTGGATTCTTCGCGAAGAACGCTTGTACATATTCCATAAACTCGATTGGTTCCTGGCGAAACGGTGCGTGGTATCCTTTTTCAATAATATGGAACGTGCTATTCGCAAATAGCTGATGATACAGTTCACCATTTTTCCAAGAAACGCTCTTATCATTTCTACCCCATATAATTAAAGTCGGCACCCTAATTTTATCGGCTTCCATCGCAATGCGGCGCTCTCTCATTTTCGTCAGCTGATCATAGTGCTCTTTATCGTCACGACTATTTTTCACTTCATTTTTATTGTAATCCGTAATCTCAGTTACAGTTTGTAAGTCTGTCGATAGCGGCGGCACTTCATAACTTTCTTTTTGCTGGAAAGACTCTATTCCTGTAGAATCCGCTAAAATGAGATGCGTTACTGCATCCGGATATAAATACGCTAAATTGAGGGACATCTCTCCGCCCATCGAATGACCAAGTACTGCAAATTGATCATATCCAAGCTTCTTCATTAACTTATAATATAAATTCACTTGCGCAGGAAACGAATACTCAAAATCAATTGGTTTAGAAGAACGTCCAAACCCTAAAATATCAACTGCAATAATTGTATGGTCTCTCGCAAGTTCCGGATAAATATCACTAAATCCATCAGATGAACCACCAAACCCATGCAGCATAAGTAAAGGTGGCTTTCCCTCACCAATTTTCTTAAAATAAATCGTCTGCCCGTCGATTTGTGCCATACTCTCTTTCGTATTCAGCTTCATCATAACAGTATCTTTCACTTCTTCGACCTTCGCAATCGGCTTATCAACAAAGTTACATACGATAAGTAAAACGAGCACAATACCGCTAATCATATAAAACTTAAACCGTTTCAACATTCCCGTCTCCTTTCTCTTGTTGCTATTTAAAGTTTTTACATTATTTGGTTGTTTTATAATTAATTTTAATTGTAACCACAATAGTTACAAATATACCAAAAAAAATATGACTCACTTCTATTACTGATGGTTATTTTGTAACTATTATAGTTACATATTTAAAGTAAGTCAATTCTTTTCTCTGTGTTAACAGGCAGCCCGATTGAGATGAGCTAATATTTTGGGATGAATCATCAAAAATTGTTTGCTCAGCACTGTTTGGCGCTACCTTCCTTTTCATCACCGAATTAATTGGCCGGACTATTGCCTATCCGAAAAAAGGCTTGTTGTCACTATACTTGGTGTCCCTTACTTCTTTTAGTTAATAAAAAACGCAAGCTTCTTTTGATTAGAAGTTTGCGTTTTTTATCATATACTTTATTTTTTTTCTTCACGAGCTAAATCGATTACAACATCTTTTCCATCAACATCTTTTAATAACACTTTAAAATGGTTCACATTATCAAAAGTAGTAACATCAAACGTTTTCACTTTAATTGTTTTCCCATTATCCCCAGTACCTGTGTACCCCTTCAACGTTGACTTATATGTTTTCCCTTTTTCATCCATAAGAATTACACTATCAATTGTTTTTATCTGACGTTTTATTTCTTCATCATCTCCAGAAGAATCACGTTCAAATGTGATATTCATCCCTGTTGGTAGTACTTCTGCAGACGCTATTTTTACAGATTTAGGTTGTTGTTTAGGAACAAAATGAATCTCCTGATTTCCTTTAAACTTCGAGTCTAATTTTATTCCCCCTTGCCACTTCCCTTGAATTTCCTTATTAAGTTGCATACCATTCTGATGCCAAACTTCTATATTTTCTTTTACAGTATTTAATTGAGATTCTGCTTCTGTCCTGTAAGAAACATCTTTATTTTCTAATGGCGCAAACAAAGATATAGAACTAATATTAAAGTTTAGACTATCAATGCTATCAATTGAATTCATAGGGTGGAATATTAAATTATAAGTTATTTCTCCCTCTTCTTCACCTGCCTGAATACTCCATTCGCTACCTGCTAAAATCTTACTATTTTCATTTGTTAACCCTTCTGTGTATTCCGCCTTCTCTATATATCGTCCTTTCTCATCTGTTAAATCGTACTTCATTCTTAAATCTGTCATTTTACTTATTAGACTTTTATCTTCAAATTTCAATTGTAAAGAAACTGCTATTTTAGATTTATCATACAGTACATTTTTAATTTGGATTGTAACCCCATTATCTTTCATCACATTATTCTCATCTACTTTTTGCATATACCCATTATCTGCCGCTTTTTGAACTCCCTGATCTTTCGCAAAGAAGAATTCCTTTACCACAGCTAATGCTGAATCACCATACACGCCAACTCCAACGCTTGCTCCAACAATCGTTAGCCCCGCTATCATTGCTGCAACTATTTTTTTATGGGAGGATGTTTGTTTTTGTTTCTTACTTTTTCTAATTTCTTCAAAAGCAAGTTCTTTTTTCTTCAAAACACTAGTAGGAATTGTTACATCATCATTTAATGCTTCTTCTAATTTATGTTCGAATTGTTCATTCATTTTAAATTCCCCCCATTGTTTACATTCTCCCAGTCTTCTTTTAAATAATATTCTTTTAACTGTTGCCTTGCTCTATGTAGTCTTGATTTGATTGTTCCTTCTTTTTCATTTAAAATCTCTGCAATTTCTTTTGTTTTAAATTTATTTACATAATAGAGTACGATTACTAATCGATACTCCACACTTAAATAACTAAGCAGATTGTCAAATTCAAGCTTTTGTTCAATATTGTCTTTTACGATTTGATCTCCCTGCACTTTCCCATAATCATCCACATATAGAACATTATTTTTTCGTACTATATCATTACATTTATTCATTAATATTTTCGTAATCCATGTTTTAAAATAACCTGGTTCTTTTACCTTTTTTAAATTTGTAAAAGCAGACAAAATTGTTTCCTGTATTGCATCTCCTATATCTTCTTCATTTTTCAAGCGTGCTTTTGCCACCTTATACATTTGTGGCATTAATATATCAATTGCCTCAATAAAGGCTTCCTCATCACCTTTTTGAGCCCGCTTTATAAGCAGCTCCATTTTAAATTCCCCCTTAGAAATCTACCATTTATGTTTTATATAACTATTAGACTGTATATACCTTAAAATGGTTGCAAGAAATTCTAAATAAAGTGAAACCTTAATCAGTGGGGGTTCTTCATCCCCCACTGATTATTAGTTAAACCAATCGGGCATTAACGGGCAGCCCGACCCCCACCTAACTTATTTGCTTTCCCTGAATTTTGAGATGGGGGTCTTACTGCCCTGCCCATTAAAGCGGGATAAAAATAACCTTAGCTCAGCAAATATCCGAACTAAGATTACTTTAAGTACAATGCTTCATGATTCTTATTCTATCTTGGCGCAAGTTAAACAATAGAGTGTATATCAAAAATGGATTTTCTGAATACTTCCGAATTAGAACCGTAAAAATGAGTTTATAAAATTGTACACTTGATTTTCACATAATGAAAAAAAAGCGCTGAACAAACATCAGCACTCTTCCTCATCACCCTCGTTATTTACACACAGTTGTTCCGCTATTTCTTGTACCCGTTCCATCGTTATTCCTTCTCTAAATTCCACAGCTAGAGGATGGTCTGTCGGCTCTAGTTCAATATAAGGACGAATGCCATCAGCTCTCAGATGAACCATCGTTTTTAAACTTACTGTTTCCAACTCATATGGTAAATCCGTCGAAAGCCACCCAAACATTGGCTCTAATAATTGTTGTTTATCCCAAAATTCATTCACCTTATCAAAATTCGTTTCACTTAATGAAACCCATACACCCCATATGAAATGTTCATTTGTACCAATGATAGGAATTTCAATACTCCCTCGCATAAAGAAGTGTTCTCCATCCATCACGCATAAATCATCGTTCATTTCAAATCTAGCTTCTCGCTCTTCAGGTTCAGCATTATAATAATAAACAGGAGCTGATGATCCATAGCTCCTTGGAATTTCTTCATGATATGTACCGCAGCACCTACAAGTATATCCACTTATTTTCGTCATTCTATTCCTCCATCAGTTTTACATTCATTTTAGCAAAATACTTATAAAGCGAAAATAAAAAAAAAATAAAAAAAAGCAAGCAGTTCCAGCTATCAGCTAAAACTACTTGCTCTCCTACTTATTATTGTTACTCTTTAATAAATTCCTTCGTACTTCTCACTGTATCAATTGGACGAACTAATTTTTCGATTTCTTCACGTTTTGGCTCTAAGAACGGAGGTAAAGATAATTTTTCGCCAAGTGTTTCGTATGGCTCATCTCCCATAAATCCTGGGCCGTCTGTTGCAAATTCAAATAAGATTTGTGGTGCAACTCTTGCGTATAATGACTCGAAGAAGTGACGATCTACATAACCAGATGAAGGGAGTCCAACGCTACTGATTCTCTCGATCCATTCTTCTAATACAGCGCGATTTTCTACGCGGAATGCAGCATGGTGAACCGTACCAAAACCTTGTCGTGCTTCTGGAAGAACCGTATTATGTTCTACAATGACAGATGCACCGTTTCCGCCTTCGTTTACTTCAAATAAATAGAATTCTCCTTCTTGCGCAACCTCTTTAAATAATAGAACTTTTTCTAACACTTCTTTAAAGAAACTAAAGTTTGCAATACGGATAAATACAGGTCCTAAGCCAGTAATTGCATATTCTAATGGAACTGGACCTTTTTGCCATGGTGTTCCTGATTCGATCCCTTTATCAAGTTCATCTGAGATTAATTGATAGTGTTGATCATCAAAGTCAACGAAAGAAAGAGTTTTCTTACCGAATTGTTCTTTAATTCCTGTATGTTCCACTTCCAGACGGTCAAAGCGTTTTACCCAATACTCTAATGCCGCATCAGTTGGAACACGGAATGAAGTTTTTGAAATTTCATTTGTACCGTGTACTCCTTTTGGAATACCTGGGAAGTCAAAGAATGTCATATCTGTTCCTGCACTACCTTTATCATCTGCAAAGAATAAATGGTACGTTTGAATGTCATCTTGGTTTACTGTTTTTTTAACTAAACGCATTCCTAAAACGTGAGTGAAAAACTCATAGTTTTTTTCTGCACTACTTGTAATCGCTGTAACGTGGTGAATTCCTTTTAATTGGTTCATTTTATATTCCTCCAATGGTTTTAAAATTTATATTTTCTCTTTTATAGGTGCTAAATTCGCTTCAATCTCTGCACGCTGATCTTCTAAGAAAGGTGGTAAATCAAGTTTTTCTCCTAAATGTTCCACATCTCCATCAACTGTAAATCCTGGTCCATCTGTCGCAATTTCAAATAAGATTCCGTTTGATTCGCGGAAATATAAGCTTTTAAAATAGAAACGGTCGATGATTCCCGAAGACTGGAAGCCTCTTTGTATCACCTGTTCTTCCCAATAAGCAAGCTCTGCATCATTTTTTACACGAATTGCTAAATGGTGAATGCTACCGCGGCCTGGCTTTTCAGTAGGACCATCTAAATATTTCACAACGATTTCTCCAAAAACCTCTCCTTTAATGGACTGAAAAATTGCTTCCTCTTCGCTGCGGCTAACCTCTGTATAACCAAACATCTCTGTAAGTGTACTCGCCATTTTATCAAGTCTACGAACTGTCATTTCCACAGAACCCATTCCTTGAATTTGATGCTTTGCAGGAACTTCTGATTTCTCCCAAGTTTCCCAGTGCTCCACTTTTTCTCCGTTTGAAACGAGTAGTACTAAGCGAAGACCTTCAGCATCCTCAAACTGCAAAGCAGGACGATTTGCATATGTTGTTATTTCACTATGTTTCACATCAAATGTCTCAAATCGTTCTTTCCAGTAATGTAAGCTATCCTCTGAAGGAACGAGTAATCCAATTCGAGTAATGGCATTCGTACCGCGGTACGTTTTTCCTACTAAAGGAATTTCAAAAAACGATAATTCTGTACCTGGACTTCCTGTTTTATCTCCATAAAATAAGTGATACATTGATGGATCATCTTGGTTTACTGTCATTTTCACGCGACGTAAACCAAGCACATTTTTATAAAAGTGATTATTTTCATTTGCATTTTTCGTAACCATTGAAATGTGATGATGCCCTTTAATTTTATACATTCGTAATTCCTCCGTTTCATTTTACTAGTCAAGTGATACCTAAAAAATAATATGCTTCTTAGCTTTTTAATTTATTCTCATTATATTTTTGTACATTCATCTTAGTTTTTACTGAATAAGTTACTTTGTTTTGTAAATCAAAAGCAAGTGAGTGTATGTTTTTCATATGACTCAATCGCTTTCGTTACTATCACTTTACACCTCAAGTGATTAAAAAGCAAGAGATTTATCTCAAATTCGAGATATTTTTTTTATTGCATAACATTTTGAACTGGAAAACGATGAATTTCTATATGGGATAGCGTCATAAGAATGTAGATTTACAACGCTAAGTCTTTTTTATAAACTTTTCCTTACGTTTTCATGTATCCATTTCCGTATCAGCTGTAACGTCCCTCTAACATAATTGTTATCATATCTCTTCCTTCTAATTGGAGCGGAATTTGATAAGAGTGATGCGAACACTGCATCTTCCAATCTGTTTCCCACTCTATTTGTTCATCCGAACGAAACTGAAGAGTTGCTTGAAGGATTGGAAAACGTGCTTCAGTTCCCCTAAATAGGAAGTAAGTATGTATCACATTTATGATGATTTGAGCAAGGGGATACTGCAAAAGTGGTGCAATGAAGGGGGAATATAAAATAAGAAGATCAATCTAGAAAGAATATCTAGTTCGATCTTCTTTTATTTCTCATTAATGCATTTTTACCCTTAAAATAAAATACTCAATAGGTGGATTATTCTTCATATCCTCAAAATCAGGTCTAATTTTAAAGTCAAATTCATTTGTTATATCGCTCAATGAATAAAGGTTTGTTCCATCTACACTTGTATGAGGAGCAATATATCCTCTTTGATCCCAATTCCCTTTGAAATCTGATGGTATTGTACTTTTTCCCTTTTGTTCTATTTTAGCCCCAGGTGCACCAGAAAAAATAGTTTGGTTTGTAGTGTTATTAATTGTGTACTTCACACGAACTATATTATCAGCTTGTTCAACTTTATGAACTGTAACAATAATCCCATGTTGTTCTAAAGTTACACTTGTAGCCGATTGCTCTTGATTTTGATTAGGTTTTTGTTCATTATTGTTTGAATTATTATTCGAGTTATTACTATTATTAGTGCCCCATTCATTATTTGTATTACTGTTATTATTACCATTAGAATTGTTTGCATTGCTGTTATTGTTATTATTGCCATTAGAGTTATTTGCATTGCTGTTATTATTATTGCCATTAGAGTTATTTGCATTGCTGTTATTGTTATTACTGCCATTAGAGTTATTTGCATTGCTGTTATTATTATTATTGCCATTAGAGTTATTTGCATTGCTGTTATTGTTATTATTGCCATTAGAGTTATTTGCATTGCTGTTATTATTATTGCTTGAATCATTATTATTGTTTTGTTGTTTACTAGATTCAGCATTTGTTTTTTCTTTGTTATCAGTTACACCACAAGCTGCCATAGAAAATGCCAATCCCGTTGCTAATAAAATTTTTCCCGATTTTTTCTTCAAATATTTCATGGTATTCTTGTCTCTCCCTCTTCAGATCCTATTGTCATTTTAAAAAAGAATACTAGATCCTTCTCAAATAATCCAAAAAATCCCTTTATATGTATATAATTTTACAAGAAGTCACCATTATAGTCAAAGTTATTTGTATAATTAGAAACTTAAATTAATTAGGTGCATATTAAAAAGAAAGAACAAAAAAATTTCACGTGAAATGTAACTTATATAGACTTAACTTGATAGAGATGGGGGCTCACCCACATTGTAATGAAAATATACTTTAAACAAATTTCAACATAAAATTTGGATCTTATTTTTAGACCTATTGTAAAGGCTGAAGAGATTCTAACTTTAATATCTGTCATATTCAATCGACACACATCTAAAAAGTTGATACGCTCCCATTCTAGTGGCAAAATATGTTTTATTAGTTCTTCGTTACACCCATGCGTACTTCTTAACTATTTCATTTAATTTCCAATAAAAAAAACAGCCCCACTAAGCGTATTAACACTTAATGAGGCCATTTGATTCACACTATTAATTATGAAACGACGGTTTATAGAACGAACGATTATCAAGAGCAAAGACACGCTCTGTGTATTCGCCTGGTTTTGTGCGTCCTAATGCACGGTCCATCATGTTCATTTTTGCATCTAAGTTATCGATGTAATGCAGAATTTCTGCTTCTTTTACTAATGGTGGTTTTGGACTACCCCATTCTGCTTTTCCGTGGTGAGAAAGGACGATGTGTTGAAGAATTAATACTTCTTCTGCATCGATTTGCAGCTCATCTGCTGCTTTCCCAATTTCGTTCACCATAATTGAAATGTGGCCTAGTAAATTTCCTTCTAACGTATACGTTGTAGAAATTGGGCCAGATAATTCGATTACTTTACCAAGGTCGTGTAAAATAACGCCTGCATATAGTAAGTCTTTATCTAATGATGGATATAGATTTGAGATAGCTTTCGCTAAATCAAGCATCGATACGACGTGATAAGCTAGTCCAGATACGAACTCGTGATGGTTCTTCGTCGCTGCTGGATAGTCTAAAAATTCGTTTTGATGCTTATTTAATAAATGTCTTGTTAGACGTTGAATGTTTGGGTTTCTCATTTCAAATATGTATTGCGTAATTTTCTCAACCATATCTTCTTTTTTCACTGGTGCTTTTTCTACGAAATCTGAGATATCCGTTACTTCATTTTCATTCGCAACTCGGATTTGTTTCACACGTAATTGAATACGTCCTTTGTAGTTTAAAATATCACCAGCTACTTTCACGATTGTTTCCGCTACATATTGTTTCTCAACTTCTGGTGATACATCCCATAACTTCGCTTCAATATCTCCACTTGGATCTTGTAAGATTACTGTTAAAAATGGCTTTCCATTGCTTGCGATACCTTTTGTCGCTGTTTTAATTAACAAGAAAATATCGACTTGTTCACCAACTTCATACTCTGCAATTTTCTTTTTCATTCGAATTCCTCCACCAAATCAGTTACTTTTAGTATAGCACACTACAACTCATTTTCTTTACGCTTATGCGTTAATTTTATAATCTGTTTTTCTGTAAAATACGTTAGTAAATGCGCATGGCATGTAAAGAAGATCACTTGTCTATCCTTTGCAATTTCCTTTATAAGTTCAATCGTCCGATTCGTCCTTACCGCATCAAAGTGTACGAAACTATCATCAATAATAAATGGATAATCATGCTCAAATGTTTTCGCTAATGCAAATCTCAGCGATAAATACAACTGCTCAGCTGTCGCTTGGCTTAGTTCATGACTATAAAAACGCATACCATCGTTACGCTCTACAATAAACGGCTCCGCCTCTGACGGTGAAAAGATTTTACTATATCGTCCGCCTGTTAAATAGACGAAATACTCTTCTGATTTTTGTAAAATACGAGGAAGATGTACTTCATGATAATATTGCTTCGTTTTCGTTAACACTGTCTTTGCGGTCGCATACGCAGCCCACTTCTTCACTTGTTCACGCACTTGCGCTTTTTTCATTTCCCATTCGTGCAGTAAATCGCCGTACGTACTACCTTCTTCTAAATTCGCAATTTCCATACGATGTTTCGCAATGCGCTCCGTTAGTTCTTTTTCCTTTGTAAGACAGTTTTGCATGACTGTCATTTCTTGCTTTAATTTTTCATCATACCCGTCAGCCTCATAATGTTCAGCTAATGATAAACTCGTTAAACGTTGTTCTAACAGATCAATTTGTGGTAATAAACGCCCCACTTGTTTCTCTGCATCTTCACGTTTTTCCGCTAGTTTACCTGCCTCTAAAAACATCTCTTCATTTGTAGCTTCTGCGATATGCCATAAACTATCTCGTTCTACTAACAGTTGTTTCAATTGCTCTTGCATGAACGCATATTCTTCTTGCCATTCAGCTAGTTTCTCTTTTAGCTGCTTACAAGTTTGGCGTTTTTCTTTCTCATTTTGCATACGGCTTTGCGCCTCGTGCAGCTTACTATACTCCGCACTACCGATAACAGTTTCTAGTTTATGTTCAAATTGCGAAATCATTTCATATAATGAAGATTTTCGTGTGCCTTGCTTCTCTAATTCACGATATAATTGCTGCATTTTTTCCATACGCTCAAACGCCGGCAATATGTGCGCATACGTATAAAATTCAGGGAACGTATAGCGCTTTTTATACGCATTGACTTGTTCGCTCATGCGGAACGTTTCTCCCTCCCATTCCTCATACGATGAAACGACTTTATCATACGCTCGCTCCATTTGCTGTAATTTATAAGACTCACGCTCAAATAGTTTACGTATCTCTTCATCTTTTTCTAACTCATAGTGCACAGACATCGCTTCTTCACTTTGCCTTCCGCCAGCACTTTGCTGTAGAGTAAGAAGTTCTTCTTGTAATCCACTTGACGGATCCTTATATAAAACAAGGGCAAGAACAATCCCTACAAAAACGATGACGCTAATAAATAAGAGCGGGCGATTGTCTATAAATAAACTTGTGAATAAAACGCCTGTGTTAATAAGGAGTAACAGAAGACAAACTCTTTGCCACTGCTTTTTCTTTTGCATAGCCGCTCCTGCTTTTTCCTCGTACTTGCGCTTCATTCTCTCTGCGCCCATACCGATAAACGCCGCATCTTGGAACGACTTCTCTTTCTCGGCTAACGCATTTCGCTCTTCATCCGCTAACATTTGCTTCTGAATCTGTCTTATATTTTCTTCTTGTTCTTCTAATTGCTCCTGCGCTACTTTAAAACGATCATCAAGCTGTGCTTTTTGCGTTTCTAATTCGCGCGCCTTTTGTACTGCCTGCGTAATTAACTCTTTCGTTGCCAAACTCATATCAAACGACAGGACTGTTTCTTTTTCAAAAGTAGCACCAATTTGTTGCTCGAGTTCTGCAAGCTCTTCTTTTATATTCGTAATCGTTCCTGTTATATCACGCATTTCTTGGCGTGCATTTTCGTAAGACATATGCTGCATGCGAAGTTCTTCTACGTAACTTTCTTTTTGTAAAAACTCTTCATCTATTTGAATCGATTCCATTTCCGATTGCACTGTCTCTATTTTTTTATGGAGCGAATCAACTTGTAATTGAAGCGGCTCCATCTTCGCCTTAATCGCTTCATAGCGTGCCATTCCGTTTACAGGAAATTGCCCGTTCTCGTTTTCTAGCACTTTCTCATGCGCACGCTTTTCAATAACGAGAGGTTCTAGTGCTGCTAATATTTCATAATCTTGCTTTCGTTTTTCTGCACTCTCTTTTTCTGCGCGAACAAACACCAATTTCTCTTCACTTTCTTTTAACTGCTCCACCTGTTTTTCATACGTGCCAATTTTCCCTTGCCACTCTTTCATCTTCTCTTCCAGCTTCTTTATTTCTTGCAGTGAAACGTTAATTTCTGGCTTACGACCACTCGGCTTAAAGCGCTGATCCATTTCTTTTTCTAGCTTTTTATCGAGCTGCAATAACGCATCACTTCCGACTGCGCTTGCTGAAAATAAATAATTGCCGATATCCGCTTCACCAAGCTGATGAATGTTTTGAAGACCGTGCATATCAAATGAAAAGACAGATTCAAATAAGCTCTCATTCATCCCGCTTAATATATCGTGTAAAATCTCCTCGCCGCCCGTTTTCCCGTCTTCAAAATAAACGGTTACTTCACCAGCGGCCGTCTTTGGCAATCGTTCAATTTTCAAACGGTCGTATTTCTCTGTTTGTACAGTAATTGCTCCGCCATACTTGCCGCCTTCTTTCGGTTCATAACGGCGCTGTCCTCTCGTCGGAAAACCGAATAAAATACTTTTCATAAACGAGCGAATTGTCGATTTACCCGCTTCATTTTCACCGTATAACACCGTCAGCATTGACAGGTCCATTTCCACATTTTCTAATTTTCCGTACCCATAAATATGGAGTTTTTCCATTCTCATTTCTTATCCCTCTCTTGCTGGAATAATTGTTCTAAAATAATATTTTCTGCTTCCTTTTGAATCTCTTTCTTCTCTTCTTCTGTAAAAGATTCAATGCTATTACGCGCTACAGGAGATGTCCAAATTGTACGCAATACTCCGTCCATATTTGTGAAAGCTTCTAACTCCTTTAGCACACTACCGACGAAATGATTTTCTTCTTTCAAACGTTCGATTTCCGCAAAAGAGACCGTCTCATTTTTCCACTTCATCGCATATACGAAATCTTTTCGCTCTTCGCCCGCTGCTAAAATATGAAAAATCTCTTCCACACGTTTTTCATCACGTAAATAAGGAGAAAGTGGCCCCTGTCCTGTAAATAAGACCGTTAATAGCGTTCCTTCCTCTTCTCTTCGGCACTCATTCATCGCACTTGATACGCTCGTCATAAGTTCATCAACAGTTTCAAGTCCGTCAATATTTACTTCTATCTCATCCCACACAACATCCGCCGTATGGAAAAAGGAACAGTGTGATCCTTGTTTCGTAAGTTCAATCAAGTATGCACCCTTCTCGCCCGTTTCCTTACGATGACGCCCTTGTATATTACCCGGATAAATAATATATGGCTCCTCTGATAAAATTTCGCGTTTATGTATATGGCCAAGAGCCCAATAATCAAACTGCTTTTCTTTCAGCTCACGAAGTTGAAACGGTGCATAGCGATTATGCTCTGCATCTCCTTCCACACTTCCGTGAAGCATGCCAATATGAAAAGGCGCATCACCCATTTTCTTATACTGCGCTGTCATATTATCCGTTACCGCTTGTTGCAAATAACTAAATCCGTAAATAGAAGCTAACAACTCACCATCTTTATAAAAGGATTTCTCTTCTACGTAAGGCTCTGTAAACACGTGAACATTTTCCGGAAACTCAATTGCTGCCCAGCTTCCCCCTAAATGATCGTGGTTACCGTGAATAATAAAAATAGGGATATCGTACTGCGAAAGTCTCTTCATTTGCTCGCGCACAAACACTTGCGCCCTCAAACTTCTCGTCTCCGCATCATACAAATCCCCGGCTAGCAATACGAAATCAACGCGCTCTTGAATCGCTTTATCAACAATACGTTCGAATGATTCAAACGTACTTTGTTTCATTCTCTCCCAAACAGACTGCGGTACATTCATCTCCATCCCTTTAAACGGACTATCCAAATGCAAATCAGCCGCATGTATAAACTTCACTTGTTTCACAAATAACGATCCTTTCTATGTTTCAAAAGTTTCACCTTATTGTAACACGCAATGTCATATATTTCTTTGCATATTCTAGTGTTTTATGCCAAAATAGTTATAAGATTCTGATTTCTATTATTGGAGGGAATTTTCATGGGATTATACGTTCTAACAGTCTTTGAAAAAGATGGTTCTAAAGCATTAGACGAATCATTCGAGGCGGCAACTGAAAAAGAAGCGAAAACAAAAGGTGAATCTCTTTTACGAGAAAAAGGATTGTATGAAAAAACACATCGCTGCACATCTTCTGCAGGTAAGCTCGTTTTATTCCAGCGCTAAAAAAAGAAGCGTCATCCGCTTCTTTTTCACTCTACTATATCTTCGTCACACCACGTAAACACCACATCTAGAATGCGATTACCGATACGTACGCGCTTATTCCATTTTCCTGTTTGGATCTGATGTTGCAATTCCGCCTTCATCTTTTCCGTCCAGTCGTGAATCGTTTCACTACCGTCGTACGGATATACGCCTGGAAACTCTTCCTGCAGTAGATGCAAGCTCTCTGCATCAAAATGAAAATGGAAGAAGTAGTTTGCTGTAAGCGATGGTTCTTGCAATCGTAAAAAATGATCATCAATTTGCTTTCTATTTCGATAGAAAGTAAAGATATTCACTTTACCGCTCGTAATTTGGTCAATTTGAATTTCGTGCTTCTCTATAATCACGTCTTGCCCACCTCGTTATATACTACCTTTAGTATATATGTCTTTTGCAACAAAGTTAACCATTTTCGCGCGAAATTCATTTCCTTCATTATATTACCTGTACCTCCATATGCAATCAGAACAAATAAAACAAAGTTGAAGGGGAGCGATCACATGTATTTCGGAAGCAAAGGTTGGTATGTAAAAGAACTGAAAAAATTAGGTATCCGTACTTATGAGGGTAAAAAACTAGAATCGTATCGTACGCATGTATTATCTAGTTTACTTGAGAGAATGAAGAGAGCTTCGGCTTAATAGATGGAGGAAGCGACTACGGTTGCTTCCTTTTTATATAGTGGAAAAAGAAATAATCCTATCTTAACATTCTACCTTTACAGTTATACTCTCTTGATAAAAGCCACCCATTATCAACTGAATCTCTATTACCAAATCTCCTTCCCGATAATTATTTATATATATTTTAAATTCTCCATACTTATTAACCCGTCCGCTTCCAACATGCATATCGCCACTCGTTATAACAATTGTTGAATGAGGTCTCGCACGGCCAGATATACAATTATCATTATATTTCACAGAGTCTATCGTTAGCTCTTGATGAATATTATTAACTGAATCTATACATTTCTTGTTATACAAATTAACATCTCTTTCTTCGGCCCTCAAAAGCGCTCGATTCCCGTTAATCTTTTCTGCAGAGAAAGCAACATTCCCTAGCCAACTAAACCTATCAAATGTCGTAATAGGTAGAAACATCTAAATTAACTCCCCCATTCTTCCAATACGTTCTTCTCATTTTTATGAACTTATAACAATTCGTTCACGGTTGTGATTAAAGAAAACTGTTTTGCTTTTCCATTCAATTTCGCACTGTTAATTTATATTGAATACATAGAATACTGTTTTTCATCCCAGATGCTATGAAAACACTACACAAAAGGAACCATGCTCCATTCAATATAAATCCATCTTCAAATATGTTAATCATAATTATGTTTCCAATTATTAAGAGAATCCATGAAATAGAATACTGTTTTCCATTTGTAATATATACAGTTCTATCGTTATTACAGACTATAATTCCCCCACCTTGCCAAACACCTATAGCAAAAGAAAAAAGTGTAACTGCCATTAACTCTGCTTGTAAATCCCAAGTCATTGGTTGCGGTACTGTATAAATAATAATTCCTATCATCATTAGAAAAGTTATTATATCTATCCTGTTTATTTTTCTTTGCTTGCTTTGCATCCAAATAAAGATAATTACTATAGGAATTAAAAACAAATTTGTCATTTAATTATTCTTCTTCCTTTCTCACATTAAAAATGTCTGCAATTGTACTGTCCTTAAATCTTTCATGCTGTCCAAAGCATAACATGAGAAATAAATAAAAAAATCGTACAAAAGGGCAAACCTCTCATGTACGATTGGGCATATATAATGTTTTAAAAATGAATTAACTTTTTTTCAATAGATACAGCTACTGCTTCTGATCGGGAATTAACACCTAATTTATTGTATATATTTGTTAAATACGCTTTTACTGTTCGCTCAGCTATTCCCATATCGAATGCAATGTCTTTATTCTTATTTCCACGCGCAATAGCTTTCAACACAAACAATTCTTTTTCTGTTAAGTTATTTTCCTCAACCACATTAGCATGTATTTCTTTCCTTTTATAATTCACTATCTTTTCCATAATATTGGGTTGTAGTAAAATCTCACCTCGAATAGCCGCTTCCAATGTTCGAAATAAATTCTCACGATCCGTATCTTTTAGCAAATACCCTTTTGCTCCTAACTCAATTCCCTTTAACATTAATTCATCTTCGTTATAAGTAGTCAATATAATAATCGGCGTATGATTTTGTTTTTTATTCAAAACCTCAATTGTTTCTAAACCACTCATTTTAGGCATATTTAAATCCATTAAAATAACATCAGGTTTCTTTTTTTCTATAAAAGAAAGGGCTTCTTCTCCGTTTGTAGCCTCACCTATAATTTGAAATGAATCACTCGTTTCTATTATTAATTTCAGACCTTCTCTCACAACGAAATGATCATCCACAATTAATACGTTATACTTCATGACTATCTCCTTCTTTATTTATAGGCACTTGAATATATATTTTCGTACCCTTCATCTTCTCACTCAATATATGTATTTCTCCATTAATTAATCGAACTCGCTCATTTAAACCGATTAAGCCATAATGTCCAGGATTCTTACCGATATACCCAGTGTCAAAACCAATTCCATTATCTTCAACTTCAATAGTAAGTTTTTCAAGTTCATCGACATATTCAACTTTTAAATTTACATCTGTTGCCTGCGAATGTTTTGCGATATTCGTTAAACATTCACTAATTATACATAAACAATGTTCCTTTACTAAGCCTGAAATATGCGGAGGGCTTTGAATAGTAAATCTCACGTGTATAGACGTAGCCTCAGAAAAACGTTGAACCTCTTCTACTACTGCTTCATTAAATGAATTAGTAGTATGGCGCAAATCATCAATAACCAGCCTTGCATCATGTAAAGTTTGTCTCGCCCTTATCATAGTTTGTTTCATAATCTCTTGAGATCGTCCTATATTCCCTTTCTGCATATGGGCATCTATTGCTTCCAATTGCATAATTAAGCTCGCTACACCTTGCGCTAACGTATCATGTAAATCTCTTGCCATTCGCTGTCTTTCATTAGCTAATGTCAATTCTTCTACTCTCATATATGCAGACTCTAACTCTTGAATGTAGCTCTGTATACGATTCCGCGCATCATATTGCTGCTTATTAATATAAGAAAAAGGAATAATAATTGCTAACACTAACAGAAACATAGAGATAAGAATAGCTAATTTATTTACACCATAATTTATACTAATTGCGGTACAAAATATGGCATACATAAGAGTAAAAACTGCTATTACTTTAAATATATTGTGATAAACATATAGACTCTGTGCAATTAAAATAGGTGTTAATCCAACAAAAATTGCTATCGAAGCATTTGATGCAATGAATGCAGCCAAAAAAACAATGAACAGTTGTACAAAAAAGAAGTATAACAATTGCCTATTCCTTAATGAACTAGCATACCAATGAAAAACAGTATGGATAACAATGACCATTGTAAAGAAGAAACTATCCATCGAGAGAATATTATTACGAAATGCTAAAAGCAGCGAAGCTATATATACGAGTGTAATCCATAAAACAATAAACCTTCTTGGAATAAATACCGCTTCCAATACATTTGTATCCACATCTATATTTGAATTTATTTTTTTCATATTCGCCCTCCACCATTATATTATACAAGATGCGACTTACATTTTGATAAAGTGAAATTTTAATTATTGGGGCTTTTGTCCATCCTCATTATCAAATATAAATATGAAGTATTGCATATCGAAATGCATTGATGTTTTTTGTAAACGCTTACTAAAATAAGATTATAAAGATTTATTACATCCTACTACTAAAGGAGACAATCATAT
Source organism: Bacillus sp. (in: firmicutes) (assembly GCF_031983925.1). Lineage (NCBI taxonomy): Bacteria > Bacillati > Bacillota > Bacilli > Caryophanales > Bacillaceae > Bacillus > Bacillus sp. (in: firmicutes). The sequence goes on from NZ_DALYZR010000023.1 coordinate 23,482, forward strand.
GGAAATCGCAATGGCAGTTTTAAAATTTGTAGGTGGAGTAATTCCATTAGTTCAAGAGCTTTTAAAAGCATTCATGTAAGGTTATCATTCAACAATTATTTATAAGAATTATCATACAAATGATCTGTATATCAAAAACAAATTGATACACAGATCATTTGTGTGATAAAACTTTATACGAGAACTATGTAACCTAGCAGAACAGTAATGATACATCTATCTCAAGTTGGAAAAAAACGCTCACAAGGGCGTCTTTTTCTTATATTACTATGTATTCAGGAGAAATCGATTTTATCAAATGGATAAACGACGTCTTTCTGTTCCCCTTTATTTTTTACTAATGAAATAACCACCCAAACCAAAAATGCTATAATAAACCCAATCAAACTAAGGGGGAACATTTATGTTGCACAGAACATGCATTCAATTTCACAAGTTCGGCAATCCAAAAGATGTACTACAAGTTGAATATAAAAATATAGAACCATTAAAAGAGAATGAAGTTTTAGTCCGCATGTTAGTTAGACCAATTAATCCATCTGACTTAATTCCAATAACGGGAGCGTACGCTCATAGAATTCCTTTACCTAACATACCTGGTTATGAAGGTGTTGGTATTGTAGAAGATGTGGGAGCTTTTGTTTCTAGAGACCTTATCGGTAAACGTGTTTTACCGTTACGCGGAGAAGGTACTTGGCAGGAATATGTGAAGACGTCGCCTGATTTTGTAGTCCCTATTCCTGATTCCATTAATGATTTCACAGCGGCACAAATGTATATTAATCCTCTTACGGCGTGGGTTACTTGTACAGAAACGTTAAACTTACAACGTAATGATGTTTTATTAGTAAATGCTTGTGGATCCGCTATTGGGCATCTTTTCGCGCAGTTATCACAAATTTTAAACTTTCGATTAATTGCTGTTACAAGAAATAATAAGCATACAGAAGAATTACTGCGCCTTGGTGCTGCATATGTAATTGATACTTCCACTGCCCCGCTTTATGAAACCGTTATGACATTAACAAACGGGATCGGTGCGGATGCTGCGATTGATTCTATCGGGGGACCGGATGGAAATGAATTAGCTTTCTCCTTACGTCCAAACGGGCACTTTTTAACGATCGGTCTTCTATCAGGTGTACAAGTTAACTGGGCAGAGATTGTCACGAAAGCAAAAGTACACGCGAACATATTTCATTTACGACATTGGAATAAAGAAGCATCATCATATAAATGGCAAGAAACGTTTCGTCATTTAATTCGCTTAGTAGAAAATGAGCAATTACGTTTTATGAAAGTCCATTCTACGTATGACTTAGCGGATGTGAAAGCGGCAGTTGATGTTGTGCAGTCTGCTGAGAAAACGAAAGGGTAACTAACTGTTACGATTTATTTAACCAATTATAACGAAAGTTAATTAAA
>NZ_DALYZR010000024.1:0-22463 GCF_031983925.1 Bacillus sp. (in: firmicutes)
TTCTGAGGGGAGTTGGGGGCAGCGATGCCCCCCGCTTACCCGACTAAATAAGCTGCCTATATGGGCAGCTTATTTTATTTTTGGCTTAGCGTGGTTTTTTCCGAAATGCTGGCTATACCAATACTAGATTTAATTTAAGATTTACAAACTATTAATCAAAGAAATTATTCAATTCCTTACTCATTACGTTCGATGTTTTGGGCTTTGGTTTCTCATTTTTATTAAGCAGCGACTGCGTAGTATTATTCTTATTTTTTTGATGAGATTTTAAGTGCTCTTGGCGTTCTTTATAACTCATAGGTTTATATTCTGGTTGCTTCTCATCATTTTTCGAATGCTCTTCTCTATTTTTTTCTAAGTTTTCTTGTACCGTAATACTAATAGATTCGTAAACTTTTGCTACATCTTCATCTAGCTTGTTTTCTTCGATATGATTAAGCGTTTCTTCAATTGGAACCGTGTTGATTTCTACATGTGTTTCTTCTAGCTCTGTTATTGTAACGGGAAGTGAAGTAGATTCTATACTTGTTTCTGCAGTTCCTATCATTGTAACGGGAAGTCCATCAGATGGGAATTCTTCAAACAATGGTTCGGTCTCAACAGGAATCACGGAATGAATAATGGAATCTTTATTCCAATCTTGCTCTAACATAGTAATAGATAATTCTTTGTTTAGTTCTGCTACCTCCATGTTTATTTCATAGCATTCTTCCATAGGAGGTAATGCTATATCTATGGTTTCTTTAATATCTTCTTTCACGGCCGGTTCTTTTATTTCAGAGCTTATACTTTCTACATGTGTTTCTTCTGCTATAACAGGCAGTTCACCATTTCGTTGTAAGGCATCTATTAATCTCGATGCACGTGTATAACTAATTTTAAACGTGTCTTGTAGTACAGATATAGAGATACTTCCCGATTCCTTCACAAAACTTAAAACATCTTCGTATAGAATATCCTTAAAGGAGCTAGTTTCCTCTTGTTCGATTTCTTCGCCTTCAATTGGAATTGCTACTTCCGGTGAAATAGTATTGTCAGGTGAATGAGTAGTAATAACACTTGTTTCTTCTGATGTACTACTATTATTTGAAATTAATACTTTACGAGGACCATCCCCTGTGTAAGAACTTACAACTAGATTTTGTTCTAACTTCTCAATATATTGCATAGATTTCATATAGCTAATCTTGAATTTTCTTTGCAGAAGAGATGGCGAGACTTGTTGTGATTCGATAATAAATTCCTTAATATCTTCATACAACTTATTTTCAACTTCATCATCAACATTCCCCTGCTGGTTCATTGCTGCAGGATCATTAGATAAGGTTTCATTTTGAGACTTTTGTCCCTTATAATCCTCCAATGATACAATGTGTTGATGCTCCTCGTTTGTTTCTATGGAGTTATTCTGTTCAATCTCACCTTCTTGTATAGGTGGTAATGGTTGTATTTTCTTCATGTTTTCTGCATCTACATGCTTCATAGGATTAGCTTTTTCTATAGATTCATTAATAAGGCGAAGACGCTCATTTTCCCAATATTCACCTGTTTTTGTATCTACTTGAATAATTGCTTGGGCAAATTCTTCTTTTGGTACAAAGTTACTTGTGATTTGTTGTACAGGTTGCACATGATTATCTTGTACGATACGAGCAGCACAGATGAATGCCCCTTGTGCCATGATATCTCCTGGTGACATAACAACTTCTTTCGTTTTTTGATAGGTTGATCCTAGTCGACTAACTGGATTCTCTTGCATAGGAGAAATGCCCTGTTCGGATTCTGCCTCTTTAAATTCCTCTTTCTCACCAAACATGTCAGAGAAAATTTTTGCATCATATGGTGTTACATCTCCAAATATCATTTTGTTACGGAATGAACCTAGTAAAGTAAACATGTATTGCTCTGTGAAGTCGAGAGCTAATTGCGATAGTGTTTGGCTAGCGATTGTTAAAATTACTTTATATTTACGAGATTGTGCAGGGAATTCTTTAAACGGCCGCACAACGTAATCCGGAAACTCATCGACAATAATATGATGGTAAGGTGAGACGTTTGGATCTCTACGGAATACTGCATTTTGCATACTTAACAATACAAATTTTCCTAATACGTTTGAAAGGTCTGCTAATTCTCCTTTTGCCGTATTGACTAACAAAATCCCACCCTGCTCTAAATGAACATCGAAATCAAAATCGGATTTTCCAAATAAAACACGTCGTATTAAAACGTTTGAAGCTAAATCTTTTAATATGTTGCGTAAACCTTTTACATATTCTTCTTCTCTGTCATAATGCATCGGTTGTCCGCGGTATTTTCCCGATTTATAAACGGCTGGTTCACCTTGAAAATCCAGCTTTTCACGAATGGTATTATCAAACCATTCGTCTATACCTTTTATAATTTTATATTCATTTTTTTGGTCACGTGAAGCTGCTCCACTTTGAACAAAATCATATAACTTTTCGACCTGTACCTTTAATAGCTTATGCATTCGGTGAACACGTTCTACATCGTCATACATCTCAATCAAATCGTCGAAGGTAACATCTTTTTGTGGGTTGTGAAGCTTTAATAAATAGATATGTTGTTTAAGGTGGTTACGCTGCGCTTGTTCAAAGAATGCATTGTTAGATTCAGACAAACCTTGAATAACCATTGCGAAAACTTCTGCTACTTTATCTACTGGTCCTCGCAGAATGTTTATATTTTTGGTATCAGGATTAGTTGGATCAATGTAGTAAACTGCACTTTCAGGTATTTTATGTGCTTGCACTAACTTAAAAACCTTTTGGCATAAATCATTACTCGGTTCGATAACAGTCACACCATTTAAAAATGTTCCTTTTACTTCTTCTGTATGATAATCCTTCTTTTTAAAGACATTTATGAACTTATTGATAAAACGCGCCATCCAATGTAAATCTTGATTAATCATGGGAATAATTAAACTAGATGTTTTACCAGAACCAATAGGACCAATAATAATACAATTTAACGTTCTATCTTTCCCCTTAATACGAACCATCTCTTTATGCTCAATATGCGGTCCAATTTCTACATCAGGATATATTTGTTCTTCTTGGCTATTAAACCATTTTTGTAATTTGTGATTTTTATATTCGTATTTTTGTACCCACTTTAATATCTCTTCTCGGTAGCGAACAATATGCCCACTATACCAAAGTGTAAACAAAATCATAAATACTGTTGGTAAAAATACAAAAATCATAGTGAGTGTGTGAAAATTACCTGTTAAGACATGACCTAAGGCTTCATACTCACCAAAATTAAGATGTTTTGATTTATCCGCTAGATAAGGAATAACCTTTGCATGGATCGGAGCAGTTGCAAACCATAAAAATTGAATATCAACCGCAAAGTGGGAAGCAACCAAGATTATTAGTTTCCCATTATTTATATGTAAAGCTGGAATACGGCTGTAAAACCTAAAGCTAAACTCTCCTAATAGTAAAGAAAAGAACATTAAAATAAGCGGTACATATGTAATTTCTATAGGATAAGACGGTGGTTCAAATGCATAGTAGAGTAACTTGATGTAGTTTACTAAACCGAATCCAAATGAAAGAATAAATCCGCTAATTAAGCCGATTGTAGTAAATAACGGTAATCGTTGTTTAAATGTCTCCATATAGGCTCACCTACTTCTTACAGATATAGTTGAGCTTTATGTTTAAACTGGAATCGATTATTGAATTCTGGTTGGAATAGTTCCTTTGATTTTTCGAGAAAGAATTTTGCTGCATCTTCAGTTTGTTTTAAATATAAATCAATACTCTCTCTTTCACAGAGTTGATTGTATTCTTCTTGAGAAAGTACCGCGATATTTACCTCAATCTTTTTATCCGTTGCCGTTTCAATTATGACATCGTACCAATAGAAATTTGGTTTCCCTGGAATTTGGATATCTTGTAGAGAAACACTAAACGTTGCCCCCTCTTCTGTAATATGATTAAGGACTAGTTCCGGGTTTTTAAATGCTTCTCTAGCAGAGAGCACTCCCCCAGTAGTAGTAGTTGCATATTGTAAATCCATTTTGATTTTCCACCTTTCTCCATATAAAAAAAGGCAAGCGACACCCACTGTAAAAACAGCGTGTGTCGCTTGCCTTAATTTCATATGTTCTGATTTGATTGTAGTTTTTTGTGTTTAGTTCAAACGTAATTCTATCACCTTAAATAATAAAAATCAATAAAATTGTATAAAAGTATATAAAAAATTAACGATTAATATAATTCAACAAGCTTGCGTCTTTTCGGATGTATGTTATTTGCAGTACGTGCCATGATCTGTTCATCCGCATCGATAGTAACACCTTCATTTTGGAGGGATAGCAGTAATACGTTGTCATACGTGTCCATTAAAAGTATATCTCTAGCCTTTTTGCGCTTTGGATAAATCACAACAAGCGGCACCCCTTCATCACCTTCTCTTCTTGAAAACACAACATCGTCTAATCTAGCAATCATTCGGTAATCATTTTCATTCCCAAAAATAAAGAAGAAATCTTGCATTACATCTTTATCTCTCTTATACGTTCGTCTAAGACCACCATCTATTTTCTCTTTAAATGTTTGAACTGTTTCAACAAATGCATAGCGCCAATCAGCATCTCCTACTGTACGTTTAGATAAAGGTAAGAGAATATCTTGTTCAAAGTTTTGATTATCATCTATTCCTAGAAGAATATCTGAAATAACATCTCCAGCTTCTTTCAAAGAGCAGATGTGCATATTTAGGTTTGGTAGATTCATTAAATGTTCATGATATTCTCGCATAGAAAATAAGAGATTCTTCATACGTACGTATGGAGGTTCTGCATCTTCTGCAAGGAACATCGACTTGTCATACATAACAAAAACAACAGTTATATTTTTAGTGTTTTTTTGTGCATATTCAATATACTTCCCCACCTTTTCAACTAAGGTAGCATTGGTTTCTTTGCACATATCCATTTCAATGTAAATATTTTTGTCTTTATATGAAATGTGTTCATCAGGAATTAGAAGTAACCCTGCATCTTCAATTTCTGTTTTCTTTTGTTTTTGATGATATGAGCGAATATCTAACTCGCATAATAATTTATTCGTATTGGTCTTTTTCGACACTTCCAAAAGTGTGCGTACTAATATTTCTCTTGAGCAGAGTGTATGTAGTGAGATTGAAGAAGAATATCTACGTTTTGAAGATCCTGCAGGAATCCTTCCTAATTCTTGAAGGTAATCAACCATTCTATCTTTTAAGGAGAATGTCGCACGTCTGGTTATACTATCATCTCTTTTATCAATTTTTTTAGTCAAGATAGCACCGTATTTTGAAAAACGATTAAGTTTCGTAAACACACTATCCTCAGAAAAATCTCTACCCTCAAATGCACTATAAAGCTGAGTAATTTGTCGTGTAGTAAGATACCTTTTGTAATATAAAAATGTAAATACAAATATATCGGCCTCTTTTAAACGAAAAGATTTCTGTGTACCTTTGCTTGTATATTTATACGTTTTACTTTTCATTATATGCAACTCCATAACTCGAATGTATTTTCAATAAATAACAACCATTTCTATATATCTTATTACAGCAAAATTTAGTTGTAAATTATTAAAAGTTTAAGCTGAATTTGCTTTAATCTAGATACTAAAACTTGTACGCTGAAGTTTGGATTACTTCTCTTCCTAAAAATTAGCTAGAAACATTGATTTATATAGTCTTTCAGTTCTTTTAAAATTGTTCGGACGGAAGACATGTTTTAACCGAACAATTTTTTAAAGGTTCAAGTATTGGAATAAAATCGTTAGGACGGCCTAACAATTTATTTAAACAATTACATTATATAAAGACATGTTACACATACAGAAAATATAATAGATTAATCACTTGTGCATTGTAGTTTCTTTTTGCTATTGAAATAGAAAAAGACCGACAAAATTATATTTGTCGGTCTATTGTTTAGAATGATAATTTCTTCTTTGCTGGTTGTGAATCGTCAGCAACTTCTACTTCAGGTTCAGCACCAAAATTTAATTTTTTCTTTTTAGGTTTTTCTTCTTGTACTGAATCATCAAATGCAAAAAGTTTATTTAAAACAGCATTGGATTTCTTTGAATTAGCTTGCTCACGTTCTTCTTTAATTCTCGTAATCTCATCAATAATATCACTAACACGTTTTGGTAATGGAAGTCCTGCAACAACTGAATAGAATTTTACTATATCCTCTTCTTTTTTTGTTGTATGTTTATTAACGTATGGAGCTATAGGACGTTCATCTACATATGGAGTTCTTTCTTTTAAGAAGTTTTCCATTTGATTAAGGAATGAGAAGTTGTATAATCGCCCTGCTCGCAGCGGTGATGTAACGATAGATAGCGCGCTTTTTTTAGCACTTTCTAGCTCTTCTCTTTCTGTATCGTATAAAACGCCTTTTTCTAGTGCGTTACCTAATTGAGTCAAGTAACCTAGCGGGTTTTCAGTGTCTAATTGATTTGATTTTAGTTCTAATTTTGCTAATGATAAAACGCCTGGTGTATTAATTACTTGAGCAAATTCACTCGCATCAAAATGTGTATCTGAAAACGGTGTAAATGATGAAGTAACTAGGTTAATCTCATGTAATGCATCAGCAATATATTTGTTACTATAGCTAGTATATTCGTTTGCTAAAGCACTTGGATTTTCCTCTTCAAATTTTCTATATAGTTTAGCGTTATCTATTAATACAATTGAGCCAAAAGCTTCTTGGTTCATAGCAATACTACGAATGCGTGAAGTTGCGTTTTCTAATACTTTTAAAGCCTCAGCATCACGTGGTAAAGTCAGTAACAATCCAAAATTGTAATCATGTTCATAGAGCATTTCAATAGCCTTTAATAGAGCACCAGTTCCTGTTCCTCCACCTAGACCACACGTAATCCAAATAAAATCACGATCTTCAAATTCCTGTTTTACCGCTTCGAAAATCTTTGTTTCATGCTTTACAAATGCTTCCTCTCCAACCTGTGGATTACGAGCTGCACCTTGTTCATATCCTTCTAACTGTATTTTACGGACGTTCCCTGTGTTTTTAATCTCAATTTTATTAAAATCTTGACTATTTGTATTAACAAGAATCGCACGATATGGGTATTTGTTATTTTTAATTTGTGTTTCTTTATTTGCGCACTCTGCTGCGATTGCACATCCACCCATACCTAGTCCTAAGAATCCAAATTTCAAACTAATATTTCCTTGGCTTTCGATTTCTGAAAAATTGCCTGCCATATGTATATCCTCCTCAAATATATATTTTAGTTGTTTTTCTCAACTCGTTTTTCCAGTTCCTTAATTAAAACATTTCCTAGATCTGTTACGTCATAAATTCGAACACGTCCTATTGCTTTGAAAGATATTAACCCTGCTCCTTCAAGTCTTGCAGTCATAATATCTAAAGCATATCGCGATGGAAGTATTTTTTTACCCTCATAATCTTTTTCATTCTCAATTTGATAGTCTTTATGATATTGGTTGATATAATCCCATAACTTTTCTTTGTTCATTGCGCCCTCGGCGTATAGCACACGTAAAGCCCAAATCCCATCATTTAAATTCTCACAAAGCACATCAATAATTTCACTACTACTCATTGATATATTAGACAATAATTTCACACCACCTTTAATAAATAATAAATTTTATCTATAGGTACAAAAAGACAAGATAATTATACGGAATTTAATACCGTTATAAAAGCCGTAAATACTTCGGTATATATTTCCGAAGTATTGTATGTACTAACTATAATACATCTACGGATGATAATCAAGAATCTTATTAAATCAATACTTTAAATACTTCCGTAATAATTACCGTAATTAATATTTTAATTGTTACGCATTTATTACGGTAATAAACACTGTAATGAATACGTAATGATTATAAAAGATGCATTTTAATAAGTGAAAATCCATGTAAAATTTTTAGTTCAGTTCACAGAATTTTAAGGTGATTTTGTACATAATCAAGTGTTAATCACGCTCACCCGACTAATCACCGCTCGATAACATAGGTATTATTGGTATGCAGCTAAATAAATGAGCAGTGAATGATTGAGTGATCAGGTATAAAAGTCCATGATATTTTATGTAATCTACAAAGGGGTTCTTTTAGTTTCTATAGAATTTTTATATAATGTATTATAGGACAGGCATCATATAGTTAGGTGGTGAGCAAATGATTGATGAACAGTTAAGCGATGGTTATTATCGCGTATCTGAAGTAGCAACCATGCTTGATATTCCTGAAAGTACTCTTCGTAGATGGTTGAATGATTTCGATGAGTACTTGAACATAAAAAAAGAACGCCAACTTAAATATGTTCATGAGGATAGTATTGATACAGTAAAAAAGATTAAACATTATTATTCTGAGTCAAAGAAAAAGCACGAAATTGTTGGGCTTTTAGATATGGATCCGACGGTTATTCGCAATGTTTATGCTGAAGATGTTGACGGTGATGGTGAACCAAAAGAAACATCACTAGTTAAAGCACAACAGGTCAATCCAGACTTTATAGAAGCTTTGACGGAAAAAATTACTGAGGAAGTTACAGCTAAAGTGACTGAAGAATTAACAAAACAAAATATGGAATTCTTCGCTGCGGTGGCTAAACAAAGTCAGGATAATTTCGATAGAATCAATAAGCGATTAGAGGAACGTGACGAAAAGTTAATGAGTACTATACGATTAATTCAAGAACAAAAAAGTGCTAATGCTCAGCGACAAGAGAATACTGAACAAAAAGGCGGCTTTTTCTCTAAGCTTTTTGGAAAAAAATAAAAAGGCTATCATTTGATAGCCTTTTTATTTTGCTTATTCTTAATATCATTTCAAAAGCTTAGTTCATTGATTATCAATATGATTCATTCACAGCTATTGTTTTAAACTTATAATAATCATAGAACTTAGGTTTATTTTGCTATACAAAGAGTTTTCTAATTCTATTTCTTCCAATCTGTGAACTACCCGCCACTTAACGTCCTAATGGACTGTTTGAAGTGGTGGCTTCTCGGTTAGTCGTTACTTTTGATAGCTAACGAATTTGTCCTAAGACAACCGAGCTAACCCCCTCGTTCCAAGGGTTATTTTATTGCTATCTATGCCAACGCTAATAGGCGTATTGCTTCATTTTTGATATTGATAGCTGCGTTATAATCTCTATCAAGATTTACACCACATATACAAGAATATACTCGCTCAGACAATGACATGTTTTTCACATTTCCACAACTGCTACATGTTTTTGTGGAAGGAAACCATTTGTCTATTTTCATAAGTTGTTTGCCTTGTTCGTGTAGTTTATAAGCTAAAAAAGAAGTGAACATACCCCAAGCATTATCAGCGACGCTTTTTCCAAAATGAAGTGCTTGCGACATGCCTTTCATATTTAGATCTTCAATAGCTACAACATCAAAATGAGTAGCTAACTCTTTAGACTTATGATGAAGGAAGTTCTTACGTTGGTTCGCTACTTTTTCATGTAACTTAGCTACACGGATACGTTGTTTATTCCAACGAATAGAACCTTTTGTTCTTCTTGATAATACTCGTTGTGCCTTTGCTAATCGGTCTAACATTTCACGATAGAACTTAGGATAATTGGCTCTCTCATCCTCAGAACTAACGTATAATCGATCCATCGCAAAGTCTAATCCAACAACTGTTTCTACTTCATTTTGTACAATCTCTTTTTCGTATTCAGTCAAGATAGACACATAGTATTTACCAGTAGGTGTCATAGAAATCGTACATGACTTGATTACATGGTCTTGTGGTATTTCTCTATGCTGCTTGATACGTACCATTTTCAGTTTTGGCAATTTAATATGACCGTTAAGCAACATAATATTTCCGTTCACTACATTCGTTGTATAAGACTTTCTGTCTTTTTTGCTTTTGAATGTTGGGAAGTCATTTTGACCACGAAAGAAATTCTTATAGGCAGTTTGCAAGTTTAGTTGAGCATTTGCCAGTGCTAATGAATCAACTTCTTTTAACCACTCAAATTCTGCTTTGTATTTCGCAGGAGTGGGAAGCTTTTGTTTCTTTAGTTGTTCCTTATCATCTTTGTGTTTTTCATACGCTTCTTTCCGTTCGGCTAACATTCTGTTATACACGAAACGTACACAACCGAAGGTTTTACGCATAAGATGTGCTTGGTCTCCTGTTGGATACAAACGGAATTTATATGCTTTATTATGCTTTGTCATATCATTTCACCTCACTTTTCACTTTGATTTTCAATATATTTTTTTACTACGTCTATTGATGAACCACCAGTAGTTAGTAAGCAAAAACCTCTTGACCAAAACATCTCTTTCAATAGTTTCATACTACTTAATTAGTAGTATGAAACTATTTTTATATTAATCATAAAAAAAACAGTTTATTCTTATTCAAAACTTACACCTTCACTCGATCACTCAACCATTCGCTAATCATTCATTCTAAAATAGTAATATGATTGACCGGTGATTAATTGACTGATTACAATTAGGTTTAATGCAATGAAATCAACCGTTCAATCACCACTCAACCTACATACGAAAATAACAGTATTTACACACAAGTGACTGGTGATTAGTTGGGTGATTTAAGGTGTGGATAATGAAAAATGTGCCATTAATGCGCTTTATCGATGATATTTTGTTAATTGAGCGACAATCAGGCGGTTGATCAGAGGCTGTTTAAGTTGTTCTTACTTATTGTGAATTGACTTTTGATTGAGCGGCGCTCAACGAGGTGTTTGAGTGGTGGTTATTTATACATAGTCATTTAGCAAAGGTCATACTTTTGAAAAAATCACCTTGCAACCATGGGAAAAACTATATATGATGTAGTTACTTTATATTTTTGTATTTTTTTAGATACAAATTTATTAATAATAAAATATTTATATAATAAAAAATAAAATATAAAAAAGCAAAAAAAGGTTCATCAGCCCAATGAAATAGCGCCAACTACTTCATTGTGGTACACCGCACAAAAATCCCAAAAGAAATTTTCAATCGACCGCGGTAAACAAAGCCAATAAACCTTTTTATTTTGCATGAAATTATAAGATAATTTTACTGTATCTTATGTATTTGTGCAACTTAAAAAGGGGATTTCTTGCGTAATTTTAGGCATTGTTTACCGTTGTTATACAAGTATTACTCTTTTAAGAGAGTAGTATTTTTGTATCCGTGGTATGACAGTGCCTTTTTCTGCTCTTTCGAAAGGAGTTAGCAACATTATGCATACGCAAATGGCTTTTTCCCAACAGAACTTTAAAGTTCATGGGGTTAAATTTTTTGATGGACTATTAAACATCGTAAAACTAGAAAATGAAAGAAAAGAGTTACCATCTTCAGCTTTAGCTACTTACATCTTGCTTCACTTTGAATGCAATGATATAGGAATGCTACCACGTGAATTTCAAATAATGGATCTTGCTAAGAAAAGTGGGATTCCCTACACAACAATTTATACAGGGTTTCAAGTTTGTTTGGAGCGTAGACTCGTAAAAGAAACACCTGTTGGAAATCGTACTGTATATGAAATTGTAGATTATGCGTTGTATAACCACACTACTGCAGAAACTGCAAAGATGACAGGCATATCGCTATCGTATTTCCGTATTCCATTTCACCTAATTCAAACAACGATAATGAGTAGTCTAGTAAAGGCTCGTGATAATAGAGGGATTATATTCCTTTTAGATTTAATCAATACTTTTTCAAGAAAAGTAGGTATGGAACATTATAAACATAAAATTGAGGAGTTTCAGATTACAAGAAAGATGTCTTCCTTAAAAAGGAGATTAAATCGTAATGCAAAGAAAGTAAGACACTACATAGAAATTATTAACCCCATCGTGCAATTTACTGCAATCGATTCTAAAGAGAAGAAATCTAATGAAACAAGAATTACTAGTGCAAGGAAACAGGTAAAACAAATCATCATTGAGAAGTTCAACGTTGTATTTTCTTCAAACTGCGTAATTGAGAATGATAAAAAAGAATTACATAGACCAGTAGCGAAGTGCAGAAAAGAAGCGGTGTCTCGTTTGAAACATATGGGACAGGCGTTACGTAAAAAAGATAAAGAAAATATAATGACTGCATTTAGACAAGAAATTGTTGATATCGCAATCTATTTACCGACGAAACAAAAACAAAGTGAATTATTAATTTACGCAATGACTTATGCATTAGATCAAGTGGAAAGTTGTTTGAAAGAGCAAGAAATATTCTCTATTCCAGCATTTATGCGTGTAAAGTTTAGAGAGTCCTGGATAGGTTTTAAGGAAAAAAACTTGTCTACAGGGAAAAAACACGATGCAATGATAAATTATCATAAGAAGAATGGTGTTTATCCGGAATTTATGTGATTTTAAAAAAATATATATGGAAACCCTTGTTAAAAAGTTACTTAAAAGCAAGGGTTATTTGGCATGTTCTTTAATTTGAAGACATGCTTTTTTATTTAGGAAAATATATCTATTAGCATTTTTACGGAAGCATATAATTGATTTACGTTATGTTTGGTTACGACTCGGTATGTTCATAATTCGATTCAATACTTGTGGTTATCTTAGTAATATGATTCTAACCTTGTGAATTCTTAGTAATATGGTATTTAACTTCTTAATTTGTGATTTCTATGATGTAGAGCTTGTATGTAATGGGGATATTACGATAGTGAATTTAGCTTAATATCCAGGAACGTATGTAATACAAGGCTTTAGAGGTGTTTGCTGAATCTCTTTATAATTAATGATTGAGTTTAGTTATATATATTTCTTGTTGTTTTTATATAAAATACTTGGATTATTTATATTTAATTACTTGTATTTTTTTAAATTAAATACATAGAAAAATAGAAAGAAGGAATAAATATAAGTTTACAAGGAGGTAATTAATCTATTGACTTTTAAAATTCATAGAGGTATTCTTATACGTGAACTACAATTAACTAAGAGAAATATACAAATTAATAGATTTAATTTCTAGCTAAACGGACACACCGAAGGCACATAACCTGCCATCGGTGTGTCTTTTTTTTGTATAAATAACAATAAAAAGGGAGAATTTGAAGCTATGAACGAAATTGTGAACATGAGTAAAGAACGATTTACAAAGTATTGTGAGGAGAATGCAGCATTTGAAGAGGATATTAGTCGCATTATTAATCACTACTTTTTATTACTAGGGAATAAGGCAAATATCTTACAGGAAAGAGAATTTAATAACGAAATTGAAGAAAAAACGTTTAAAAATAATGTGAAACGTTTTGAAACTCTATTCCCTGCAGCTGTTAAAAATGCATTTTTAAAAGGATATCAATTATGCCTTGAGTTTATAAATCATCCTGAAACGCAAATTCCTGAGAATCTATATACTGATCCGAATTTTATAAAAGATATTCCTTTTGCCTTAGCAAATGCATCTGAATATGAATTGTACGAAATCATTCGTACAGATGAAACACAGGAATTTAGTGTATTTGCTATACGAACATATGAAGGGATTCGTCCATTGTTAGAACAAGTATTTTGCGAAGTTGCATTCACTGGTGCTGAATATGCTTTTGAACATGAGCGAATGGAAAAAGGACTTGAATTAAAGAAAGGTAATAGTACCTCGTTAACCAAAGTTCCTGTAGATCGTCTTTTCGCGATTACGCCTTCTGTTAATGGAGTTGTTGTACATGCGGAAGAACATTGCGAGATTTGGAATTTAAATTGGAATAGCAAAGTAACAATTAATGATCCTTTTATTGAGCTTGCTGAGGTTACGTTTATTCATCAAACAAAAGATATGATTCAAAAAAATATTGAAGATGGTGTTTTATACTACAGCATTCTTTATCTTGGTACACCTTTACATGAGATACAAGATCGATTAGAAATACGAGTAAAGCTAAATTCTGATTTTGGAGCTCCACGTACAATGGAACAAGTTGAAATTGAGTATATTTTGAATGAGATTATTGGGAAGGTTCATCTTGAGGCACAAATTCCAATTGAAAACATGATTTTAATCCAACGTTAGATTTTGTAGGAGGTTAACTATGGTGAAAAAAATCGTTTTAGCTATTAGTGATACTGTATATACGGCATATTTACGTGAGGATTTTATTGGTGCGGGATTTGAAGTAGCTGATAGTGATGTGATGCATATCAAGTATCTAGATGAAATTCTAGATACAGAACAGCCCGATATTCTATGTATTAATGACAAACGATTAAATATTGATGCGGGACATGAAGAGAAACGTGAATTGATTATCTTACAGAAACTAAGAGATATTCGCTTTAATCGAGATATTCGTATTGTGGTATTTACAGAGCGTGAAAATGATGATGAGTTTTTGGCGAAACTGATTTATCTAGGTATCTATGACATTTTTAACTCTCGTAGAATTGATATTGATAATAAAGTTATCCCGCAGCTGCTACAGGAGTCGGATATTAAAAATGTAGCAGAAATTGTAGGCGCAAGTCAGGCACCACAACAAACAAAGTTACCCGAAGTTCCTGTTGATGAGGAAGAAGAGGAAGTATCAAGTGAATTAGAGGAAGGTGGCAACAATGAAGCTTCCTCTAACTCCAAGAAACTATTTAAAAACAATCAAAAGCGTAAGTCTGTTCCAGGTGAGTCACAAAAAGCACCTATTATAAAAAAACAATATAAATTGGCTTTTGAGCCGGTATATGAAAAACAAATAGGTATTGCTATTCCGAGAAGAACAATTGTTGTGGCCAGCATGAACAAAAGAAGTGGTGCAACTTTTGTTTCACATCTTTTAGCTGCTTACTTAAATGAACTACAGATTGATGTGAACTATATAGAGAATCTATATGATGATGGATATACGTATCCTTTATTAAAGGGATATACAGAAGCACCAGAAAACTATCGTAGTGAATTTATGTTACAGCGATATAAGGAGATGCTACAGAAGGAATCTGATATATTATCAATTCCAAAATGGAAGCAAGGAAGAATAAATTATATCGTAAAGAATCCTATAGTGGACCAAGAGCTGAAAAACGAAACAGAGCAGGACTTTGACCATTTTATTAAGGTATTATTGGCTAACCAAGAAGCGCCTATATCTATTATTGATGCGGGGTACGATTGGGATAAAGATTTATACCATGAAATATGTGAAATGGCAGATTTTATTTTCTTTGTAGCAGAACCAGATCTGCATCAATTGTTAAAGATAGCGCATCCTCTTACACAAAAGGAGAGAAAACTTGTTTCTTACTTAGTTTTAGAGAAAACGAGAATTATTGGGAATAAGTTTTCTACTGCACTTTTAAAGCATGAAGTAGTAGAAGAATGTTTTGGCGATAAGGTATTAACTGCTTTAGCACCATATGAGATAGAGGATGTATTTGAATCTCAATTAAAAAGTAGTACGTTACTATCTAGTCGGAACTATTATAAAGAGCTTGAAGGAATAATGAAGGAAATAGCAGAGTTATTGCTGCCAAACCAATTGTTGAATCAAAAGAAAAGTTCTATTTTAAGTGGATTTCGATTTCGGAAGTCTGAAAATTAAGGAGGGGTGAAGAAAGATGCAAAAAATAATAATAGGGGCTGCCTCACTATTATTATTTGTTGGTTGTTTATTTTTAATGACAGATATGATTATTGGAGATACAACACACACAGATAATAAGTCTGCATCAGAACGTGCTGGAAGTACAGCGATGGATAAAGCCGTAAAAGTAGGTGTTTTACGAGCACAAGAAGAAATCGCTATTGAACCAGATATCGCAAAGAAAGAATTTGAAAAGTCTTATAAACAAAATGCAACATTTAAGGATCCGGCATCAAAACGAGAGTTTTCTGTACATGCTGTACATGAGCAACCTGCAATGATTGCGGTTGAAGGAGAGGCGGAAGCTGCTAGTTATACGAAACAATTTGATGAAAAGAAAGGCAGCATTAAGAGTAACGCAAAACACATATTTATTTATGAAGCAGATTCTGACAACAAGAAAGCTGGAGGAAACGTGAAATAAATAAGAAAAAGTAGGTGTGTAAGAAATGCAAAATACAGTAACAACAGCGCTTTTTCTAACGCTTTCTTTATTATTGATAACTCTTATACCAGAAGGTGTACTGTATGGAATGCAGTTAGTAAAGGCGCATGATTTTGCTTCTAGTACAGTAGAGTTAGCAGAACAAACAGGTGGTTTTCAGTACACATATGAAGGAAAAAACGTAAATCTAATTCCTGATATAGAGAAGAAAATGAAAGAGCAGAATATGGATGGATGGAAATATGAATATACTAAAGGGCGCGTAGATCATAATCAGCCATTAAATTTTAAAATAAAAGCTGAACATCACTTCTTTATTTTTAAAATGATAGGGATTGATAGTGTGAAAGCACCCATATGGGCTAACAAAGATGGAATGGGACAAATCTATTTCCGTTGAAAATATCAATATGTATAAAAAGAGGTAAAAACTATACTGAAAAGTGTAGTTTTTTTACTAGAAATATATATTTATAAATAAATATATAAAAATACTTTACAAGCCTATTTCTATATGGTAATATTTCCCATATAGAACAACAGTTATAAAAATGCTAATTTATCGTTTTAGCCAAGAAGACTCCTTATTCAAGGAGCGTGAAGGGTCACAGCCCAGTGAGTAGGTGGGGGATGAATTGGCTTCGAACAAGGAATGGCAGGAAGCCATCTTAATTGTTCGATATACATAAAGAGTTACTTCTTTATCCAT
This sequence comes from Bacillus sp. (in: firmicutes), assembly GCF_031983925.1. Taxonomy (NCBI): domain Bacteria; kingdom Bacillati; phylum Bacillota; class Bacilli; order Caryophanales; family Bacillaceae; genus Bacillus; species Bacillus sp. (in: firmicutes). The sequence goes on from NZ_DALYZR010000024.1 coordinate 16,803, forward strand.
CAAATATACGTTTGGTTTATGATAGTCATATACCAAAATGGAGGTGAATCAAATGATAATTAATAAGGCCTTTAAGTTTCGTATCTATCCAAATCAAGCACAAGCAATTCTAATTAATAAAACAATAGGTTGTTCTCGCTTTGTATTCAATCATTTCTTATCTCTATGGGATCACGCATATAAAGAAACTGGAAAAGGTTTAACATATGGTACATGCTCTGCCAAACTTCCTGCCATGAAAAAAGAGTTTATTTGGCTAAAAGAAGTAGATAGTATTGCGATTCAATCTTCTGTTCGTAACCTTGCGGATGCGTATACACGTTTTTTTAAGAAACAAAATAGTGCCCCACGCTTCAAATCTAAGAAGAATAACGTACAATCTTATACCACAAAACAAACAAATGAAAACATTGCCATTGTAGGAAACAAAATAAAATTGCCAAAACTAGGTCTTGTTCGATTTGCCAAAAGTCGTGAAGTAGAGGGACGTATTGTAAATGCGACTGTTAGACGGAACCCTTCTGGCAAATACTTTGTGTCATTATTAGTTGAAACAGAAGTGCAAGAAATTCCGAAAACACAATCTTACATCGGAATGGATGTGGGACTAAAAGATTTCGCCATTTTGTCAGATGGAACAACCTATAAAAATCCGAAGTTTTTTCGGTCATTAGAAGAGAAGTTGGCGAAAGCGCAGCGCGTTCTTTCTAGAAGAATAAAAGGGTCTTCTCGCTGGAATAAACAGCGAGTAAAAGTGGCTAGAATTCATGAACACATGACGAATGCTAGAAAAGATTACTTGGACAAAGTCTCAACTGAAATCATCAAAAACCACGATGTTATTGGTATAGAGGATTTGCAAGTATTGAATATGTTAAAGAATCATAAGTTAGCAAAAGCAATTAGTGAAGTATCATGGTCGCAATTTCGATCCATGTTAGAATACAAAGCAAAATGGTATGGGAAACAAGTCATTGTCGTATCGAAAACATTTGCTTCCAGCCAATTATGTTCTCGTTGTGGATATCAAAACAAAGACGTTAAAAATCTGAATCTACGTAAATGGGACTGTCCTTCTTGTCGTACACACCATGATAGGGATATTAACGCAAGTATCAATTTAAAAAATGAAGCGATAAGGCTTCTAACCGCAAGGACTGCGGAGATAGCCTAATCAATTAGAGTTCGATAGAACCCTTTACTTAGGAATCCCTCACTTCTAAACGAAGTGAAAATGGGGGTAGTTCAATAATTTATATGTTAAAATATCTGGATTTTATATTTAAATTCGGTACAATAAAGGAATCTATGAAAAAAACTAATATATTTGGAGGAACAAACAATGGCAAACAAATTTTTAAAAACAGCAACAGCATTAACAATTATGGGTACATCATTACTAGGAGCAGGAGCATTTACTGCAAAGGCTGATAACACAGACTCATTAAAATTCAATGATGTTCCAGCAAATCACTGGTCTACAAAAGCAATTTATGATTTAACAAATCGTAAAATAGTACAAGGGTACGGAAATAATATCTTTGGTTTTGGTGACAATGTAACTCGTGGGCAAGTTGCTCGTATGATTTATATGTACGTAAAACCAGTAGATGCAGATGCTAGCTTCAAAAATCCATTTACTGATATTAAAGGACATATGTTTGAAAAAGAAATTAGAGCACTTGCTAAAGCAGGTCTGGTAAGTGGTTATGGTGATGCGAAATATGGTCCAGATGATGTCTTAACTCGTGAACAAATGGCGCAAGTACTTACAAATGCTTTCAAGTTCAAATCTACTAAGACAACTTCCTTTACTGACATTGATAAAAACTCATGGGCATTAAAAGCAATTAGTGCATTAGAAGAAAATGGCGTTACTATTGGTACAGGAGGTAAAATGTATTCACCGTATGCACATGTAACTCGTGAACAATATAGCCAGTTCTTATATAACTCTATTAATGCAGTAGAAAAAGAGACTAAGCCAGAAGTGAAGCCAGATCCAAAACCTGAAACAAAACCAGAGGAAAAACCAGAAGTGAAGCCAGATCCAAAACCTGAAACAAAACCAGAGGAAAAACCAGAAGTGAAGCCAGATCCAAAACCTGAAACAAAACCTGAAACAAAACCAGAGGAAAAACCAGAAACTAATTTACCAACGAGTTTAGACAAAGTTTTAACTACAGAGGATGTTATTTATAATCCGATTGCTATGGATAATCCAATTTCTCAAAAATCCATTTCTACAGAAGCGCAAAACATTATTAAGAGTGTGAATAGTAAATTTGGTACTAACCTTAAATATGCAGATTTAAATGGAACTATTAGAATACTTGATAAAAATATGTACTTGCCAGCAGGTACAATTGGTGCGCAAGTTTATATTGATGCAAATAATGAAAATGATTTTAAAATTATTTTCTTAGATAATAATGAAGCAACTATTGAGTTAACTAAAAAATGGGTTACTATGTTAAATTCTGATTTAGTTTTAAATAAAGAAATTCAGGAAACTGTAGATGCTCAATCAATTAATAACTATGAAAAAGGTAAATATAAAATTCGTGTAGGCCATTCTACAGCAGATCACATGATGTATGTAGAAGTAGAGCCTAAATAATCATTTAGTATTTACAGGTTGAGTTAAATATTGTATAATTATATAAGTTTAATATAATGATAAATACGTAAAGGACAAACCTTACGTACCTTACCAAGGTACAGGTTTGTCCTTTTTTTGCGTTTAAGGAGGATTTTATGAGAATGAGAAAAGGATTATTATTGACTTGCGCATCATTAATGTTGGCATTACCATCAGTTGCAAGTGCGGCAAATAATGACATACCATTTTTTGATGGCAGTAAAAATTCGATTTTAAAATCTGATGAATTGCAACTAAGTGGTAATTTGCTTAGACCGGGTAGTGGCTATAGATCAAAAGAGTTCAATTATAAAGCTGACTTACATTTTCCTGCTGTTTACAATGGCTCTTTCAATTGGGGAAATCCATGGGAAAATCTAGTCCAAAATGAAGATACATCGGATCCTTATGTTCGAATTTCAAATGATGGGTACATTAACAGTGAAGTTGTTGTTGGTGATCGAATGGTAACAGAAGTTCAACAAGTTACGAAAACTGTTATTAAAGATAAGTATTGGGGAGAACCCAATTTTGTTTTGGGGAATTTGAAGAAACATGATATTAAAAAATTTAATGGTCCTAATGTTACATTAGGAAAGTTTTATTGGATTAGGGATATAGCCTACCTTTCTGGTGGTTATGCAGGAGCTGGTGGTGTAGATAGTGTGAATAGGTATAGCTTGTGGTATGTACGTACAAGTAATCCTAAGATAGATGATTTTAAAGCTACGAGTGGAAAAAAAGATGTACCTGTGAAATTCACTTTTAACGGTTTTGAATATGTCAGCAAGGGAAAAGGGTATAACGATAGAGATCCGAATGGGACAACAGTAAATCCATATCAATCAGCTGCTGGTGAACGGAATCGAGTTAAATGGCTGTTAGATATTACAAAAGATGACGAAACCGTGTATCATCAAGAAAATTATCTGCGTTCAACACCGCAAAAAGATAATCAAAAACCAAATGAAGGTGATGCAGGGCAATTTAAGTCAGAAGAACTAAAGTGGCAGCCACAAATGTGTGGCCGGTATACTGCGAAAATTAAAGTTCTTGATGCTGTTCAAAGGGAATCAAATGAGAAAACTGTTGATTTCACCATAAATGGTAACTGTGGTACAGAAGTAACACCTAATCCAGATCCAGGTGATGAAGATGATTTTAAATATAAAATTGATTTCTCTGCTGACCGAATTGAAGGAGAAACAGCAAGAGAAGGAAAGAATATAAAAACAAGAATAGATGTATCACGTGATAATTTTAAACCAGAACGTGACCAATATAGAGAAAAGGTAAATAACAATATTAATATGTCCGAGCAAGCGGTAAATAGTTCTGAATCCGATAGAGATAGTGCGCAGTCTAGTCTTAGTTATTGCCGTCGTAATCCAATTCATGAGGTAGATGCAGAAGGGAACCATCACTATTACGATAGAGACTGCTCTTGGGAAGAAAATAGACTGGATAGTGCAGCAAGTAGGTTAGATACAGCAAGGCAGAAGTTAGAAAAAGAGAAAAACAAAATTAAAAAGTTAGATGCGCTAGAAGCGAAGTATGCAAATCCTGAAACAGTAGTCGTGCTCAAGCATAATGGACTACAAGTAGCATCACAAAAGGTAAGGTTAACTGAGGGAGAAAAGAAAACCTTGAACCTTGGCTGGCAACATAAGGGGAAAGGAACAATTCAGGCAGAAATTAATCCTGCTGGTAACCGTCTAGATATAGAAGAAACCACATACAAAAACAATCCTATTAAAACAGCTATCTATGCACCATCCCATGAAAAAGGGATGTGCGGAGTTACGAGTGTAAAAGGTGTGGTAGAAACAGTAAGTGAACGTGTGTCAAAAGAGGACACAGTGGGAGAAATGTTCTATGAAACATTAAGTGGAAGTATTGATAATTTAGCACCATCTAAGCTCCATGCTGGGTATGGTTTTTCTTATGAAGTTAACGGAAAATACAAAAATGATTGGAATACAAATTATCCAGGTGTATTTACAAAAGCAACGGCACAGTATCCATTTGCAGATGAAGGACTAAAACCAACATATGATTTAGAGAGTGTTTCTAATAATGGCTTAACATCAAAATTCCTACCTAAAAATATGTATTTATCTGGAGTAACAGGACATGTCTTTGATAGTAACAGACCAACTAAGTCTTTATATTGGGATGGGAAGGAAAAAATTATTGATGGCCAACGCAAATGGTATGCGCCATTAAAAACGAAAGATGGAAAATATTCGTTCAATGTTGAAACAAACCCAGCAGGTGTGAATGAAATGAGTTTGTGCCTGACAAATGAAGTGGAAATTAAAGGTGTTGCGTACGATGATTTTAAAAAGAGAAGGGTGCTTGCGGATCTTCCATTCCCTGTGCAAACACCAGGTTGGAATTGGGTTGGAAAGGAACATATTATTACTGATTTATCAAATTGGTACTATATGAAGAATAGAAATTAGTTAAATAGTATTGTATAATGACTTGAATCGACAAAAGTATATAATCCTTCTTGTACTAGTAGCTGAATGGATAAACCAAAGGCACACCCCTTAATGGGGTGTGCCTTTTTTCATAGAAAGGGGAAATTTGAGTGGATAAAAAGAAAAAGCAACGTGTGAGACGAGTGATTTTTCTTGGAGTAATCGCAATGATTGTATCGTTATATGTTGGAAATGAATTTCAGGATCGAAATGGGACAAGTTATGCCCCTGCAAAGTATTTTGAAACAGGAACAAAATTGATTTCGTTTTAATAATAATGTCTTTTTTATCAACTATCGTGGATAAATCTGCATGACATGTACAATAGTTGATGTTATAATAAGTGTAGAAGTATTATAACAATAGTTTTTGCATAAACTAAAGAAGACGAGATGCTCCAACATCTCGCCTTATGTAACTGTTACCGCAAGGTGGCTAGTTGCTAAAAAAGTTTATTTTTTCTTAGAACCGCCCTTCACTGAACTGGACCCGAAAAGTTAGACATATATTTAAGCAGCTAATAAGGATTGAATT
>NZ_DALYZR010000025.1:0-15555 GCF_031983925.1 Bacillus sp. (in: firmicutes)
TTCAAAGAACTACTTGGTCGCTCATTTGCGACTTCCTTATGTTAACATCTTCGTTAGTTAATGTCAACTAAGTTTTTCATTTCGTTTGTCGCTTTCGACGTTGTTGTCATCGGCGACTCGTATAATATTACACCTCTAATCTCTAATCGTCAATATATTTTTCTAAAAAAATATAAAAAGGCTTATTTCTTTTAAAATAAGCCTTTTTATCATATACCATTCTATTCGTTTATTATCTTTCTATAATTGGCAACGAGACGACAAACTGAATAACACCATCCTCATATTCAGCTCGAATACTCCCCCCTTGTAATTCAACAATACTTTTCGCAATCGCCAATCCAAGGCCCGATCCTTCTGTTACTCTACTTCTAGATTGATCTTTCTTATAAAAACGTTCAAACAAACTCGCTAACTCTTCTCTCGTAAACGCTTCACTATGATTCGCAATTACAATTTGTATATCCCGGCGCTGCCTTTGAAGAGAAACTTTTATCTCCCCATCATCTTTACTATACTTAATCGCGTTCATTAATAAATTATCAAATACACGAACCATCTTTTCCGAATCAATCGCTGCATAGGCACGTTCCTCAGGAAACTTCTTAACGAACGTAAGCCCATGCTCTTCTGCTTGCGGTACTAACTCTTCTATTAATTGCTCGAGTAACTCATTTATACAAACCTCTTGTTTTTCTAATATAACTTGCTCATTTGTTAACTTCGTATACTCAAATAAATCTTCTATTAAATTCTTTAACTGCTCCGACTTCGCAAAAGCAATTCTCGTATACTCATCATGTTGTTCTTTATTTTCATATTTAGAATCTCGAAGTAATCGTAAGTAACCCATAATAGAAGTAAGTGGTGTACGTAAATCGTGAGATACATTCGTAATAAGTTCGTTTTTTTGCTTCTCTAATTTACGTTCCTTTTCTATATTATTCATAAGCTCTTCTGCCATATTATTAATATTCTCAGTTAAAGACGCAATCTCGTCTTCACCTTTCTTCTCAATACGGTACGCTAAATTACCTTTTTCTATTTCCTTTACACCTTCTGCCATCGCTTCAATTTGCTTCATCTTTCTCTTTGTTATATAGAAGAAAGAAAAAATGAATACGAGTACACCAATTAAAAATGGGAATGGTCCTTCTTGCGTATCATATATTACTTCACCTTCTGGAATCCCACTAACAAACATGTATAAATTCTTATCTTCTATTGTAATAGGCGCAAAGGCTATAAATTCTTTTCTCGTACTTTCAAATTCTTTTCTACCATTCATATAATTAATCGCAAACGATGATGCATTACGAATTGTATTATGCAAATCAATTTGTTCTTCTTGTGCCTGCTTCGTTTTATATAAAACTTTACCACTCTCGTCAGTAACCAATACTTTTAAAGCTCTAGAGTCTCGTTCTAAATTTTGATTCTCTATTTCAATCATACTTGATATAGCTTCTAATTTATTTTCATGAACTGAACTATTTGCCACACTTTGTGCTTGTTGGTTAATTTGTTCCATACCAGTCCGATAATCGATCGTCGCCTCTCGATTCGCATTCTCAAAAAATGGCGCTGCTGCCTTCGCTGACAAAATCCCTAATAACGCACAAGCAGTGAACGCAGTAATAAGTTGAATCCGCACACTCCGTTTCACACTCTTCACTAGCTTTCCGATTAACTCTCGAAATTTCCTAACATAAGTAAATGGATTAAATATCTTTTTCAATCTTATACCCCACTCCCCATACTGTTTTTATATATCTAGGCTTCCTTGGATTCTCTTCAATCTTTTCACGTACTTTCCGAATATGCACCATTACAGTATTATCAGACTGGAAAGATCGTTCATTCCAAACCTTTTCATAAATTTGCTCTGCACTAAAGACCATTCCCGGATTACGGGCTAGTAATTCTAGAATTGAAAATTCCCTCGGGGTCAACTTCACTTCTTCTCCCTCTACAATAACTTTATGGGTCGAGATGTTGATTTTCATCTCTCCAATTTCTAACTCGTCCTCATTTTGAATAGAAAAACCATTCATTTTCATATAACGGCGTAACTGAGATTTTATCCTTGCGATTAACTCTAACGGATTAAATGGTTTCGTTACGTAATCATCTGCACCCGTTGTTAACCCTAAAATCTTATCCATATCTTGCGTTTTCGCGGAAAGCATAATAATTGGCATTTCTTTTTCTTCCCTTACTTTCATACACATATGAATGCCGTCTACTTTCGGCATCATAATATCTAATACGACTAGATGTACTTCGTTTTCTTCTAGTAAACGTAATCCTTCTTCGCCGTCCCCTGCTTGCAATACTTTATATCCTTCATTCTTTAAATAGATTTTAATAAGATTCCTAATTTCTTTTTCATCATCTACGACAAGTATTGTTTCATTTGCCACAATATCTCCCCCATCACTTTTTTAATCCCTAACTTCTATTATAGGAAAACTTCTGAAGAAAAACGCTCGGAAATCCTTAAGATTTTCTAAAGACGCAAAAAAGGTCTAGACCCCCCTTAAGTCTAGACCTTTCAAAAACCCCTTTTATTTACGAACGTAGATGAAATATAGTACGAATAAAACACCCATAACATACATAATCGGATGAACCTCTTTACGTCGACCACTTACTACCATTGTAATTGGATAGAAGATAAACCCGATCGCAATTCCTGTTGCGATACTATACGTAAGTGGCATTGAAATGATAGTAAAGAATGCTGGTACTGCAATCTCAAATTTCTTCCAATCAATTTCCCCTAAGGAAGAAACCATCAAGATTCCTACAATAATTAATGCTGGTGCCGTTACAGCTGGTGTTACAACACTTAGTAATGGCGAGAAGAATAGTGCCAGCAAGAAGAATCCTGCTGTTACAACTGCTGTAAATCCAGAACGTCCACCTGCCGCTACCCCTGCAGAAGATTCAATGTAAGACGTTGTTGTTGATGTACCTAAGATCGCACCAATTACAGTTGCAATCGCATCTGCAAATAACGCTTTTCCTGCACGTGGTAATTTATTGTTCTTCATTAATCCTGCTTGATTCGCAACCGCTACAAGCGTACCTGCTGTATCAAAGAAATCGATAAAGAAGAACGTTATAATAACAATCCCCATTTGAACAGTGAAAATATCTCCAAAGTGCGTTAACGCCGCACCGAACGTTGGTTCTAAACTCGGTATTGCTCCCACTACCGCTTTCGGAGTATCAATTAATCCGGTTGCTACTCCTAAGATTGCCGTAAGAATCATACCGTAAAATACTGCACCATTAACTTTCTTAATCATGAAGATAATGGTCGTAACAACTCCGAAAATTGCTAGTAACGTTGTGCCCTTTGTTAAGTCCCCCAACCCAACAAGAACAGCATCATTTTTCACGATAATTCCGGCATTTTGGAATCCAAGGAAAGCAATGAATAATCCAATACCTGCCGCTACTGCAAACTTTAACTCCGATGGAATTGCATTAATGATTTTTTCACGAATACCTGAAGCAGTAAGAATAATAAAGATAATACCTGACATTAACGTTCCAGCAATTGCCGTTTGCCATGGAATACCCATCGTTAACACTGCTGTATAAGCAAAGAACGCGTTAATTCCCATACCTGGCGCTAAAGCAATTGGATACTTCGCGAAAATACCCATAATTAACGAACCAATCGCTGCTGCTAATGCTGTAGCAACGAATACTGCACCTGGATCCATTCCTGTACCTGCCGGTAATCCTTTAACATTTCCAAGTGACAGCGTAGCAGGATTGACAAATAGTACGTAAGCCATAGATAAAAATGTCGTTAAACCTGCTATGAACTCTGTTTTGTAATTCGTGCCGAGTTCATCAAACTGAAAATAGCGTTTCATCTTACGTTTCCCCCGTTATATGATTACTCGCCGTAATCCCCTAGCCCTCTTTTATCTATTAAAAATAAAAAAGGCTTCCATTGCATATACATGGAAGCGTTCTATGAATAAAGATAAGATTCCCCTCACCTTTATAAAAACGCCTCGTAGTCAAGCCATTTACGGTAGCTAGGTAGAAACTTTCGGGCCATATCCCCGATATTATACGACGGCATAATATTCACTTTTCGTTTGAATTACATACTCATATTAACTCGACGAAGTAGTTTTGTCAATTTAAAAACGAACATTTTTACAAACATTTATAGTTTCGTTCGTATTAACCCTAAAATAAAAAGATCCATCTATACATAAGTAATAGATGGACCTTTTTATAAATACTATTCCCACTCAATCGTTGCTGGTGGCTTACTCGTTACGTCATACACGATACGGTTAACGTGTTTTACTTCGTTTACGATACGTACAGAGATTTTCTCTAATACGTCCCAAGGGATACGTGCCCAGTCAGCTGTCATGCCGTCGATAGATGTTACCGCGCGGATACCTACTGTGTAATCGTACGTACGCTCGTCACCCATAACACCTACGCTACGCATACCAGGAAGCGCAGTGAAGTATTGCCAGATTTCGCGATCTAAGCCAGCTTTAATAATTTCTTCACGTAAAATCGCATCAGATTCACGAACGATTTCTAATTTCTCTTCTGTGATTTCACCTAGTACACGAATACCAAGACCAGGACCTGGGAATGGTTGACGCCATACGATTTCATCAGGAATTCCTAGTTCAGATCCTAATACACGTACTTCATCTTTAAATAACGTGTTTAAAGGCTCAATTAATTTGAACTGCATGTCTTCTGGAAGTCCACCAACGTTATGGTGAGATTTAATTGTTTGCGCAGTTGCTGTACCACTTTCAACGATATCTGTGTACAGTGTACCTTGTGCTAAGAAGTCCATTCCTTCTAATTTAGAAGCTTCATCATCAAATACGTAAATGAATTCGTTACCGATGATTTTACGTTTTTGTTCTGGATCTTCTACACCTTTTAACTTGTTCATGAAGCGTTCTTTTGCATCCACTTTAATAACGTTCATATGGAAGCCTTCGCTAAATGTTTTCATAACGCCTTCTGCTTCGCCTTTACGAAGTAAACCGTGGTCAACGAAAATACATGTTAATTGATCACCGATTGCTTTATGAATTAATACTGCTACAACAGAAGAGTCTACACCACCGCTAAGTGCGCATAGAACTTTTTTGTCTCCAACAGTTTCACGAATCTTTTCTAATTCTACTTCAATAAAGTTCTCCATGTTCCATCCTTCAGAACAACCACATACGCCGAATACGAAGTTTTTAATTAAATCGTTACCGTGCTCAGAGTGACGTACTTCTGGGTGGAATTGTACACCGTATAAGTTTTTCGCTTCATTGCTCATACCAGCAATTGGGCAAGACTCACTTGTTGCATCTACTACGAATCCTTCAGGTAAACCAGTTACTAAGTCACCATGGCTCATCCATACAACTTGCTCTTCTGGAAGGTTCGCATATAATTTTGATTCGTTCTCTACTTTAAGAACCGCTTTTCCGTACTCACGGTGGTTTGCACGTTCTACTTTACCACCGAATTTTTGTGTCATAAGCTGCATACCGTAACAAATACCGAAGATCGGTAATCCTAGGTCAAAGATTTTTTCATCACAATGTAATGCACCTTCACCATATACACTATTCGGTCCACCAGAGAAAATAATCCCTTTTGGATTTATTTCTTTAATTTCTTCTGCAGTAATTGTATGCGGATGAAGTTCACTGTATACACCGAACTCACGAATTCGACGTGCTATTAACTGATTGTATTGACTTCCAAAATCTAAAACGATAATTGTATCGTGTTGCTTCTTCAAAATAATCACCCCAACGTTAGTTCTCGTATATAAATATTTTCACCAATTAGGCGAAAAGCATTACCAATATAATAAAAAAAGCCAGTCCTCCGCCTCTAGTCTCATAACAAAGAAAAGGCAGGGGTCTGGCTTTATAAAGAAAGATAGTCTCCGCTCTTTATAAATATAAGACACACTGCCTTCATAGTCAGGTTGTTTACGGTAACCCGGTAGAGACTCTCAAACCATATCTTTGAGGATATATGAAGGATCGTTTTATATTATCTTCCTAGATTCTAACAATGAAGTATCAATATGGTCAAGAGAGAAAGCGACAAAATTCTACAGAAATTCATTTCCTTTTCTAAAAAACATAAAAAAACATCCATTTCTATATAGAAATGGATGTTTTTTAGGGAAAACGGAATTACATCATTCCGCCCATACCGCCCATGCCCATGCCGCCCATGTCAGGCATTGCTGGTGCATTTGGTTCTGGTTTGTCAGCTACTACAGCTTCAGTTGTTAAGAACATAGCTGCAACAGATGCTGCGTTTTGAAGTGCAGAGCGAGTTACTTTAGCTGGATCTACGATACCAGTTTCAAGCATGTTAACCCACTCGCCAGTAGCTGCGTTGAAACCAACGCCTACTTTTTCGCCTTTTAGACGCTCTACAACTACAGATCCTTCTAGACCAGCGTTGATTGCGATTTGGCGAACTGGCTCTTCTAGTGCACGAAGTACGATGTTAATACCTGTTGCTTCGTCGCCTTCAGCTACGATAGAAGCTACTTTCGTGTATACGTTCATAAGTGAAGTACCACCACCTGCAACGATACCTTCTTCTACTGCTGCACGAGTTGAGTTAAGTGCATCTTCAATGCGAAGTTTACGCTCTTTTAACTCAGTTTCAGTTGCTGCACCTACTTTAATTACTGCTACGCCACCTGCAAGTTTTGCAAGACGCTCTTGTAATTTTTCACGATCGAATTCAGAAGTTGTTTCTTCTAATTGCGCACGGATTTGACCGATGCGAGCTTCGATTTGTTCTGTGCTTCCTACACCTTCAACTACAGTTGTGTTTTCTTTCGTTACAACAACTTTACCAGCGCGTCCTAAAGATTCAACTGTAGCAGATTTTAAGTCACGGCCTAATTCTTCAGTGATTACTTCGCCACCAGTTAAGATTGCGATATCTTCTAGCATTGCTTTACGACGGTCACCAAATCCAGGAGCTTTAACAGCTACTACATTGAATGTACCACGAAGTTTGTTCACTACTAATGTAGCTAATGCTTCGCCTTCTACATCTTCAGCAATGATAAGAAGTGGTTTACCTTGTTGTACAACTTGCTCTAATACTGGTAAGATTTCTTGAATGTTAGAAATCTTTTTGTCAGTGATTAAGATGTATGGGTTATCAAGAACTGCTTCCATTTTGTCAGAATCAGTAATCATGTAAGGAGATGCATATCCACGATCAAATTGCATACCTTCTACTACGTCTAATTCTGTTGTGAAACCTTTAGATTCTTCTAAAGTAATAACGCCGTCGTTACCAACGCGCTCCATTGCTTCAGCGATTAATTGACCTACTTCTTCGTCAGCAGCAGAAATAGCAGCTACTTGTGCGATAGAAGATTTACCTTCGATTGGTTTAGAAATCGTTTTTAATTCTTCTACTGCAGCAACTACAGCTTTTTCGATACCTTTACGAAGACCCATTGGGTTCGCACCAGCTGTTACGTTTTTAAGACCTTCACGAATCATAGCTTGCGCTAATACAGTTGCAGTTGTTGTTCCGTCACCAGCTACATCATTTGTTTTGCTAGCAACTTCTGCTACTAATTTCGCACCCATGTTTTCGAATGCATCTTCTAATTCAATTTCTTTTGCGATTGTTACACCGTCATTTGTAATAAGTGGTGAACCGAATTTTTTCTCAAGAACAACATTACGACCTTTTGGTCCAAGCGTTACTTTTACTGCGTTTGCAAGAGTGTCGACACCGCGAAGCATCGAACGACGTGCTTCTTCACTAAATTTAATATCTTTTGCCATAATAATTGACCCCCTTGGATTTTTTAAGATTTATATAATTAACCGATAACTGCTAAAATGTCACTTTCACGTAAAATCAAGTAGTCTGTACCTTCATATTTCACTTCAGTACCTGCATATTTTGAGAAGATGATAAGATCACCTGCTGCTACCTCTAAAGCAACACGCTCACCATTTTCAAGCACTCGACCAGTACCTACTGCAATAACTTTACCCTCTTGTGGTTTTTCTTTTGCTGTGTCTGGTAATACAATACCACTTGCTGTTTTTTCTTCCGCTTGAACAAGCTCAATTACAACGCGATCACCTAATGGCTTTAGCATGAACAATAACCTCCTCATTTTGTTATGTAATTTTTTTATTAGCACTCAAGTCACTCGAGTGCTAACACACTTATAATAATAAATAATCTCAATTTCTTTTGCAAGTAAAAAAATCATAATTTTTTCGCAAATTACGCTATAAACTTTTCTATATAGAGTTCCTCTTCTTCTACCTTTACCATATGAATCGTTGTTTCCGCTACTCGTATGTTACAATATGAAGGGACACCCTAAGTTGTTTTCGCTACACATACAACTTTCTCCTGTCTTCTATTATAATTTCAAATAAGGATTTACGAAAAAAACATAATTCAAGAGGTTTATATCGTAGGTAGCATATTTACATGTTATCCTACCTTATCTCATACACTAGAGTTAGAAAGGATGGTTAAACCATTTGAAAAAACAATATTGGTGGGTTATCGTTACATACATCTTAATGCAGTTATCATCAATTGCTGGATTACCACTTCTCCTGAAAACTGGACTTTATGATAACAGGGGATTTACTAGGGAAGAGAAATTTCAACTTATAACTGGTCACTGGGCAATCATTAGCTTCTTTATTGCATTATGTATCGTACTTTGGTTACTTAGAACAGATATTCGTGATAGACATTTAGATAAAACGCGTTCTACTGTTCCAGCTACAATTGGTTGGATTTTTATCGGTTTCTTCTTAGCATTTTTCTCGCAAAGTATTGCTGGTATGATTGAAATGTATGTATTAGGTATTAAACCTGGATCTGAAAATACAGCAAGGCTTATGGATATCGCAAGAACTACTCCTTGGTTCCTTATCGTCATCTCTATAATAGGACCTATTTTGGAAGAAATCGTATTTAGAAAGATTTTATTTGGTACACTTTATAAGAAGTTTAACTTCTTTATTGCCGCTATCATTAGTTCCCTTGTATTTGCGGCGATTCATTTTGATTTTACTCACTTATTGGTATACACTGCTATGGGTCTCGTATTCGCCTTCTTATATGTAAAAACGAAGCGTATTATCGTTCCCATTGCAGCTCATGTTGCAATGAATACATTAGTTGCAATTGCCCAAGTTTTAGTGAGTAACGAACAAATTCAGGAAATGATTAAAGAAGCTGAAAAAATGCAAGGCTTTATCGGAGGATTTTTAGTATGAGAAACTCACCATTGTTCATGGCTGCATTGTACTTCCTTCTAGGATGTATCTTTACACGCTTCGCCATTACGAACGTAACAGATACAATTTGGAATATGTGGACAATACTATTTGCAGTTATGGCAACGATTGATTTTAATTTGGCACTTCGCCTTATCTTAGTTAAATTCACAAAGAAAAAACAATAATAAAACGCAGAGGTCGCTTCCTCTGCGTTTTATTGTGGATAATTCTTCAAAAAGTAAACTAATGTTTGTAACTCTACTGCTAAATCAATATGATGAATTCTTATATTTTCTGACACATTTAAGCGCGCTGGTGTGAAATTCAAAATACCATGCACGTTTGTTTCTGCCAATCTATCGGCTACAGATTGCGCTACTGTAGCGGGTACTGTTAATATTGCCACTTGTATATCAGTTGATAAACGTTCTTCTAATTCATCTAAGTGATATACAGGAATGCCTCCGATTTCTGTTCCAACTTTCTCTTCACTAACATCAAATGCCATTTCAATCTTTGTATTATTGTTTTTCGTGAAATTATAATGTAAGAAAGCGGTCCCTAAATTACCTACTCCAATAAGCGCTACACGTGTTATATCATCTTGATCGAGTGTTTCACGGAAAAATGATAATAAATAATTTACGTTATATCCATATCCTTTTTTCCCTAATGCTCCAAAGTATGAGAAATCTCTTCGAATTGTTGCGGAATCAACCTTTACCGCCTCACTTAATTCGGCTGATGAAACACGTTGCTTACCAGACAAAGATAAGTTTTGGATAAATCGATAGTATAGAGGCAATCTCTTAGCAGTGGCTTGTGGAATTTTCTGTTGCTCCATATAACCTCTCCTCTCTTCCTATCTTTATTCATATGCTTTAATCAAATACAGAAGTTTAGCACTTATTAAATTCCTTGTATAATAGAAAGAAGAAGTATTCTCTCTGTATTTTAAACTATACACTATTTTTAGTATGATTGAGAAATATAAACATGGCAAAGTTAAGAAATTATTTGAGGTGAAAACATTGATTTTATTACAAGTAAACGCGCTTTCGAAATTATACGGTGCAGAAACGATTCTTGCAAACATAAAATTGGAAGTTCAAACGAAAGATCGTATCGCATTAGTCGGGCGAAATGGAGCCGGAAAATCTACATTATTAAAAATAATAGCGGGTGAGCTATCTCATGATGATGGAGAAATTATAAAACCGAAAGATGTCTCAATTGGATATCTAGCTCAAAATACCGGTTTAGAAACGTCTTTAACAATTTGGGATGAAATGTTAACCGTCTTTACACACTTGCAGCAAATGGAGACAAAACTTCGAAGGCTAGAGCAAGAGATGGGAAAAGAAGAAAACTTTTCAAACGAGGCTACATATGAAAGATTATTAGCTGATTATGACCAATTACAATTAGATTATAAAGATCAAGGTGGCTATCAGTACGAAGCAGATATCCGTTCGATTTTAAGTGGTCTTGGCTTCCCAGTTGAAACGCACCAAACGACGATTTCCACATTAAGCGGTGGACAAAAAACACGATTAGCTCTCGGTAAATTATTATTAACGAAACCAGACCTCCTTATTTTGGACGAGCCTACAAACCATTTAGACATCGAAACATTAACATGGCTTGAACAATATTTACAAGGTTATCCTGGCGCAATATTAATCGTTTCCCATGACCGTTATTTCTTAGATAAACTTGTTACACAAGTATATGAAATTTCGAATAAAGAAAGTAGACGATTTGTTGGTAACTACAGTAAATATTTAGACTTAAAATCAGCACTATACGAGCAAGAAATGAAACGTTATGAAAAACAACAAGATGAAATCGCTAAGCTAGAGGACTTCGTTCAAAAAAATATAGCTCGTGCATCTACGACAAAACGTGCACAAAGCCGTCGTAAACAATTAGACCGTATGGAACTATTAACAAGACCATTAGGTGACTCTAAGTCAGCTTCCTTCCACTTCGATATCGAAAAACAAAGCGGAAATGATGTGTTACAAGTAAAGGATGCAACTATCGGCTATGATAAGGATCCAATTATTGAACATGTAACAATGCGCTTAACTCGCGGAGATAGCGTTGCTTTAGTTGGTCCAAATGGAATTGGGAAATCCACATTATTAAAATCAATTGTGAATAAGTTACCACTACTACATGGTGATGTTTCTTTCGGATCCAATGTATCTGTTGGTTACTATGATCAAGAACAAGCCAATTTAACATCTTCTAAGCGCGTTTTAAATGAGTTATGGGATGAATATCCACTGCAACCCGAAAAAGAAATCCGCACGATACTAGGTAACTTCTTATTCACAGGAGATGATGTACTAAAACCAGTATCATCTCTTAGTGGTGGACAAAAAGCTCGATTAGCCCTCGCAAAACTTATGATGCAAAAGTCGAATTTATTAATTCTCGATGAGCCTACAAACCATCTTGATTTAAATAGTAAAGAGATTTTGGAGAATGCTTTAATTGATTATCCTGGTACCCTTCTCTTTGTATCTCATGACCGCTACTTTATTAATCGTGTAACGACGACCGTTGTTGAGTTATCAACAGAAGGTGCACAGGAATATTTAGGGGACTACGATTACTACGTTGAAAAGAAAAATGAGATGATTGAACGTGCTGAATTTGAACAACAAGAACAGCAAGAAAATCAGACACCTGTTCAAAAAACTGTAGCTCCAGAAAAATTAAATTATCTCGAAGAAAAAGAGCGCAAAAAGTTGGAGCGTCAACGTACTCGAAAAATTGAGGAACTAGAACAAAATATTGTACAATTTGAAGAAGAAATTGCTACGTTAGAAGATCAACTTTGCTTACCAGAAATATATGCAGATTATGAAAAGGCTAGTGAAATTACAACGAAAAAGCAAACACTACAAGAACAACTTGATGCTTGTATGGCAGAATGGGAAGAATTGCATTTATAAGAGTATAAATAAGAAGGATGTCTCATCAGTCGGGATTTTTGACGATGAGACATCCTTCTTATCTTCTAGCCATGGTCAACCTCTATTGCATAAACAATTCGACACGAGGTATCGATTTGCCGACAAAGTTTGACAATATTAGCCCCCCTTATAATAAGGGCATATTTCAAAATGTTTTTTAGAGATACCTTCTTCGTTTTTATTTCCCGAAAAAGGATAGATTCAAAGGTCAGACTTCATCTGTTTTATCCACAAGCTTATACACATATCCACCTTTATAAAATAAACATCTAAATAACTTTTCCACATTATCCACAATCAACAAAAAAGTTATCAACATTTTATATACACAATAAAACCCACATTATCAACAGATAATATGGGTTTTATCCACAAGCTGTGGTTAATTTTGTGTATAACTATGCTTCAATATCTAATCCTGGATTTGCATTTAAAGCTAATGTAGCACGTTTTCCTTGTTCATACGCAATTGTACCTGCCGCCGCAATCATAGCTGCATTATCTGTACATAAAGATAGAGGAGGAATAATTAGTTCTACATTTTCTTTTTGTGCAAACTCTGCTTCTAAACGTGCACGAAGTCCTTTATTCGCAGCAACTCCACCAGCAAGAAGCACTTGCTTTACGTTATAAGCATCCGCTGCACGAGATGCTTTCGTTACTAATACGTCAATTACACTCTCTTGGAAACTTGCTGCTAAATCTTCCGGTGCAATTTCTATCCCGCGTTGTTTTGCGTTATGCACAGTGTTGATAACTGCTGATTTCAATCCACTAAAACTGAAATCATACGAATCAGGTTCTAGCCATGCACGAGGTAAATCAATTGTTGGTTCCCCTTCATGTGCAAGACGATCAATATGAGGGCCACCTGGATATGGCATAGATAACGTACGAGCTACTTTATCATATGCCTCCCCTGCTGCATCATCTCGCGTTTCACCAATTACTTCAAATGAACCATGTTCTTTCATATAAACAAGCTCTGTATGTCCACCAGATACAACAAGTGATAGTAATGGGAATTGAACTTCTTTTACTAAGCGGTTCGCATAAATGTGGCCAGCGATATGATGAACACCAACTAGGGGGATATCATGTGCAAATGCCACTGCTTTCGCTGCGTTCACCCCTATTAGAAGCGCTCCTACTAAACCAGGTCCTTCTGTGACAGCAATTGCATCAATATCATCAAATGTGATATTCGCTTCTTTTAACGCTTCTTCTAATACAACTGTAATTTCTTCTACATGATGACGGGACGCAATCTCTGGTACAACTCCGCCAAAACGTTTATGACTTTCAATTTGTGATGCAACAACATTCGCAATAATTTCCGTTCCATTTTTAACAACCGCTACTGCTGTTTCATCACAACTTGTTTCAATACCAAGTATAATCGTATTTTTTTCCATTATATATTCACCCACATTACGAGACCATCTTCCTGATTGTCTACATAGTATCGTTTACGAATTCCACCATTTTGAAATCCGTATTTTCTGTATAACTGTTTTGCTACTTCATTTGATACACGTACTTCAAGTGTCATCGTTTTTACACCTAGAGTTTTCGCCTCGGAAATAACTTCTTTTAATAAAGCATCTCCTAGCTTTTGACCTCTGTATTCTGGCAAAATAGCTATATTTGTTATATGTGATTCATCAATAATTATCCACAATCCACAATACCCAATTACACGACCATCTTTTTCTAGCACAACATAATGTGCATGTTCATTCATCGTTAACTCACGGTGAAAGGCATCTGCAGTCCAAGGAGTTGAAAAAGATGCTTCTTCAATGGCTACAATTTGAGCAATATCATCAAGTTCCATCTTTCTAAATATCATATCCATCCTCTGCAAGCTCCTACTTGTTTTGACTTTCTAACCACTTTGTTTCAGCTTCAGCTAAACGAAGGTAACTAGGAACAAATGAATGTACATCCTGTTCTTCTTTTTGTAATCCTAAGAACGCTAGCTCACTTGGTCTTGGGTTATTTTTAGTGAAAGGAGCAAAGAGAGCTTGATTGCCTAAATGTTCGATAATTGTTTCTTTGTGTAGTTTCACATCGTTACCAATAAATAAAACAGGCTTTCCTTTATCTTTTAACATTTGCAACCAGTCTACAATAAGGATGATTCGGTCTTCCTCTATAGAAGTTAAATCCTCTCCTTCATATGTATATAAGCCAGTATAAATTTGTCCACGTCTTCCATCGAATAAAGGACAGATTAATCCATCAAAATTAGCTCCGTTTGCAGCCACTACTTCTAAACTTGATACACCCACAATTGGTATTTGAAGTGACCAAGCTAATGTTTTGGCAGCTGTCACACCTATACGAACACCTGTATATGATCCTGGTCCAGCAGCTACAACTATTTTAGTTAATTCTTTTGGTTTTACACCACATTCTTTTAACAGTTGTTCTACAGCTGGCATAAGACGCACAGAATGATTTTTTGTTAAATTTGTAATGATTTCCCCAATTACGTTTCCTTCTTCAATAAGGGATACACCCATTACATAATTTGAAGTATCAATTGCTAGTACTTTCATCTTGTAATAGCTCCTCACATAATCTAATATAGCGATCTCCAATTGGCTCGAGTACAATGTTTCTTGTATCATCTCCAGCATGGAATAAACTAATTTGTAGCTTCTCATTTGGTAAATATGCTTCTATTAAATGAGCCCATTCTACTACCGTAATTCCTTCACCGTAGAAATACTCATCAAAACCTAAGTCTTCTTCACTTTCTGCTAAGCGATACACGTCCATATGATATAGCGGTAATCTCCCTTTATATTCTTTAATAATATTAAAGGTAGGGCTATTTACAACTCTTTTCACTCCAAGACCTTTTGCTAGTCCCTTTGTAAAAGTCGTCTTACCAGCCCCTAGATCTCCTTCTAAAATAATTACATCTTGTGCCTGAGCAAGTTCACCAAGTTTTTCTGATAATCTTTGTGTTTCCTCAGATGATTTTGTTGTTATTTCATATTTACTCACAGACTTCACCTACTTTACTCACAATGTTCTCTGCTATTTATTATACAGGTTTTGAATATATAAAAAAGTCCTTAGGAGTTTTCCTAAGGATAGTTTGACTGTCTTTATTAGTTTTTTGTTAAAACAAATAAAAAAATACGAAACAACATGTTTCGTTCTTTTCTTTATATAAAATGGCGGTCCCGACCGGGGTCGAACCGGCGATCTCCTGCGTGACAGGCAGG
>NZ_DALYZR010000026.1:0-14736 GCF_031983925.1 Bacillus sp. (in: firmicutes)
GAGTAGGACGTCGCCAAGCAACTAAAAACACAAGTCTTTTGACTTGTGTTTTTTTATTTCCCATGAAATAGGTTCGGTTCTGCTAGTAAAAAATTCGAAATATAGTAAGGAATTTTTTGAGCAGAAATAGTAAGAAATTGATAAATAAATGGGTAATCTTCAGAGCCATAGCTTCCAAGTAAATCATACCACCAATCTGTTTCGTATCTAGAAATCATACTTAAATTGTAGAGCAATAAATAATGAACGAGAAGTTCAGGTAATACGGGTGTAGGATTTCTAGGATCAGTTGTGAGTGGTAAGTAATAAGTATCAGCGAGATATTCGTAATATAAAGGCGTACTATATATAGGATTCCACGATTGGATAGGAGCCGTAAAAAGTAAATTGGATGCGCCCGTTTTCCCGGGGACATGTTGCACGGATAAGTGCTTACAAATTGATTCAATATAACGTGAAAATCTTTCTGAAGTCATATGAAGTCGATCTAGTATATTGACTGAAAAGGAAAGTTCATTTGCATTTGTTGAATCAATTTTATATAAAGTGGAACCTCGCTGACTATAGCGAAATAAGCTTTGTAATTCAGGAATATTCCCCATTAAATCCAACATGTTAAACTTCTCTGATTCTAAGTGTTTCATGTGAAACAGTTGTTCTGCAACATGAGTAAATAGTCCATTTTTTTGTACCTTTACCTCATCTTCTAAAAATTGATATCCCTGTTTTTTCCGCTTACGAGTCGTAACGCCATGAGCTAAAACAGTAGTGGATTCAGGATAGTTTGGATCAATAGTTAATAAGCATGCTTTAAAAAGTTGGCTCATTCCATAAAACAATAACATTGGCTGAATCGAAAAGGGAGCTACCTTATATAATTCGTAATAATTTTTCCCGTGTTCTAAATAATAAATAAAAGGATAACAATTTTCGAAACTTTTTTTTTCGGCATTTTGTATCGAGGATTTTTCATAACAACGGGCAAGATAACGTTGTACATTTTGAGATGAAAAGAAGAAACTTAGTTGCTGCCAAGTACAATGTGTTTGATGCATATATTACGCTCCTTTTATTGTCTAAAAATTCTAACATATATATACGTCCTTGACAGTATTTTAACCAATTGATAAGCTACTAATAATAATTTCTGGTATCATGGGGGGAACAATTATGTGGGAATCTAAATTTGTTAAAGAAGGTTTGACTTTTGATGACGTATTACTTGTACCAGCAAAGTCAGATGTACTACCAAGAGAAGTAAGTGTTAAAACAGTTTTATCTGAAAGCTTACAGTTAAACATCCCGTTAATTAGTGCAGGAATGGATACAGTAACAGAAGCGGATATGGCTATTGCAATGGCTCGTCAAGGCGGTTTAGGAATTATTCATAAAAATATGTCTATTGAACAACAAGCCGAGCAGGTTGATAAAGTAAAACGTTCTGAAAGTGGTGTTATTTCAGATCCTTTCTTTTTAACTCCAGAACATCAAGTGTATGATGCAGAGCACCTTATGGGGAAATATCGTATCTCAGGTGTACCCGTTGTAAATAATTTAGACGAGCGAAAATTAGTTGGTATTATTACAAACCGTGATATGCGTTTTATCCAAGACTACTCAATCAAAATTTCCGACGTAATGACAAAAGAACAGCTAATTACAGCTCCAGTTGGTACAACGCTAGATGAGGCTGAAAAGATCCTACAAAAGTATAAAATTGAAAAACTCCCTCTTGTTGATAACAACGGTGTATTACAAGGGCTTATTACAATAAAAGATATTGAAAAAGTAATTGAATTCCCGAATTCTGCGAAGGATAAGCAAGGGCGCTTATTAGTTGGAGCAGCAGTTGGTGTAACGGCTGATGCTATGACTCGCATTGACGCATTAGTAAAAGCTAGCGTAGATGCAATCGTACTTGATACAGCTCATGGACATTCTCAAGGCGTTATTGATAAAGTGAAAGAAGTTCGTGCAAAGTATCCATCATTAAATATTATCGCTGGAAATGTTGCTACTGCTGAAGCAACAAGAGCATTAATTGAAGCAGGTGCAAACGTAGTTAAAGTTGGTATTGGACCAGGCTCTATCTGTACAACACGTGTTGTAGCTGGGGTTGGTGTACCACAATTAACAGCGGTTTATGATTGTGCAACAGAAGCTCGTAAACACGGTATCCCAGTTATCGCTGACGGTGGTATTAAGTACTCTGGTGATATGGTTAAAGCTTTAGCAGCAGGAGCACATGTTGTTATGCTAGGTAGTATGTTTGCTGGTGTTGCTGAAAGTCCTGGTGAAACTGAAATTTATCAAGGTCGCCAATTTAAAGTATATCGTGGTATGGGTTCTGTCGGAGCGATGGAAAAAGGAAGTAAAGATCGTTATTTCCAAGAAGGAAATAAAAAACTTGTTCCAGAAGGTATTGAAGGACGAGTACCATATAAAGGACCTTTAGCAGATACGGTTCATCAATTAGTTGGTGGATTACGCGCAGGTATGGGATATTGCGGAGCACAAGATTTAGAATTCTTACGTGAGAATGCACAATTTGTTCGTATGTCAGGTGCTGGTTTACTTGAAAGTCATCCTCATCATGTACAAATTACAAAAGAGGCTCCAAACTACTCATTATAATGTCTTATATATAAATAGACGGAGATTTTATATCTCTGTCTATTTTTTTTTGATTATGTTAGAATAACGGTTATGTGAGTACATAGATATTGGGGGTAGCAAAAGTGAAAGGTATGTTTTGCAAAAGATTCATTGCACTAGTAACAATGTTTACACTAGCTTGTAGTATGTTGTTACCATATAGCAATGCATCAGCTGAAACAGGAGCTGCTTTAAATATTGAAGCAGGTGCGGCAATTTTAGTTGAAGCGAATTCTGGAAAAATTGTATATCAAAAGAATGCAGATGAATTATTATCCATTGCTAGTATGACGAAGATGATGAGTGAGTATTTAGTTCACGAAGCAGTAGATAAAGGAAAGCTTAAGTGGGATCAGAAAATTAAGGTTTCTGAATATGCGTATAAAGTTTCACAGGATGCTTCATTATCAAATGTGGCATTAGAAAATGGTGGCTCTTATACAGTAAAAGAGTTATACGAGGCAATGGCAATCTTCTCTGCAAATGGTGCAACGATTGCATTAGCAGAAGCAATTGCAGGTAAAGAAGTAGATTTCGTAAAAATGATGAATGATAAATCGAAAGAACTAGGGTTGAAAAATTATAAATTTGTCAATTCTACAGGTTTAACGAATAAAGATTTAAAGGGAATGCATCCAGAAGGAACAACAGCGGATGAAGAAAATAAAATGTCTGCAAAGGATGTTGCAACTTTAGCACAACATTTAATTAAAGATTATCCAAAAGTGTTAGATACAGCAAAAATCCCGAAAAAAGAATTCCGTCCAGAAAAAGAGAAGTTTGCAATGTCGAACTGGAACTGGATGTTAAAGGGCTTAGTTAAAGAATATGATGGCGTAGATGGCCTAAAAACAGGCTCAACTCCAGAAGCGGGAGATTGCTTCACTGGTACGGTTGAAAGAAACGGTATGCGTTTTATTTCTGTAGTGATTAAAACAAGTTCTCATACAGCACGTTTTGATGAAACAAAGAAGCTATATGATTATGGATTTGCTAACTTTGAAATGAAACAAATGTATAAAAAAGGTTCTTCAGTAAAAGGACAAGAAACAGTACGAGTAGAAAATGCGAAAGATAAAGATGTAGCAGTTCAAACGAAACAAGCCATTTCACTTCCAGTACCAAAAGGAAGTAAAGATGTTTATAAAACTGAATTAAAAGAATCAAGTAAGGGACAAGAGGCACCTATTAAAAAGGGAGCTGCACTTGGTCAAATGGTAATTACGCCAAAAGATACAAACGATCCTGGATTTTTAACTGGTAAGTCGTTGCAAGTGGATCTTGTAACAACAGCTGAAGTAGAAGAAGCAAACTGGTTTACTCGTGCTATGCGCGGAATTGGTTCTTTCTTTAGTGGTATATGGAATAGTGCTGTTGATACAGTAAAAGGTTGGTTTTAAAAGCTCCTCATTGTAGGGGCTTTTTCTTATTCCTATTTTTCATACCGACTTTATGAAAAAGTAGTAGACAAGCATCTGATAGTTAGTGGTAGAATGTAAGAGTATTCTTAATTTTCGCCTTTAACGGGGAAAAGCAATTCACCTAGGGGGGTTTTTGTAACATGACAAACGTAACAGGGACAGAACGTGTAAAACGTGGAATGGCAGAAATGCAAAAAGGCGGCGTTATTATGGACGTAATTAACGCTGAACAAGCAAAAATTGCAGAAGAGGCAGGCGCAGTTGCCGTTATGGCATTAGAGCGCGTACCAGCAGATATTCGTGCAGCAGGTGGCGTTTCTCGTATGGCAGACCCAACAATCGTTGAAGAAGTTATGGGTGCTGTGTCAATTCCGGTTATGGCAAAATGCCGTATCGGTCACCTTGTAGAAGCGCGTGTATTAGAATCATTAGGGGTAGACTATATCGATGAGAGTGAAGTATTAACTCCTGCCGATGAAGTATACCATTTAAATAAACGTGATTACACAGTTCCATTTGTATGTGGTTGCCGTGATATCGGAGAAGCTGCACGTCGTATTGCAGAAGGTGCATCTATGCTTCGTACAAAAGGTGAACCAGGAACAGGAAACATTGTAGAGGCAGTGCGTCATATGCGTCAAGTCAATGCAGAAATCCGTCAAGTTGCAAGTCTACGTGAAGATGAGTTAATGACATATGCAAAAAATACTGGTGCTCCTTATGAAGTACTACTTGAAATTAAACGTCTTGGTCGTTTGCCGGTTGTAAACTTTGCAGCAGGTGGTGTAGCAACACCTGCAGATGCAGCATTAATGATGCAACTTGGTGCGGATGGTGTATTTGTTGGATCTGGTATCTTTAAATCAGAGAATCCAGCGAAATTTGCACGTGCAATCGTTGAAGCGACAACTCATTATGAGGATTACGAGTTAATTGCAAGCCTTTCTAAAGGATTAGGTAATGCGATGAAAGGTATCGAAATTTCAACGTTACTACCAGAGCAACGCATGCAAGAGCGTGGATGGTAATTGAAGGAGAACTTTAAAATGGTGAAAATCGGTGTACTAGGTCTTCAAGGTGCAGTTCGTGAACATGTAAAATCAGTTGAAGCAAGTGGTGCAGAAGCTGTTGTTGTAAAGCGTATAGAACAACTTGAAGAGATTGATGGTCTTATTTTACCAGGCGGTGAAAGTACAACTATGCGCCGTCTTATTGATAAGTATGCTTTCATGGAGCCACTTCGTACATTTGCGAAGTCTGGTAAACCAATGTTTGGTACATGTGCAGGAATGATTCTTCTTGCAAAAACACTTATTGGCTATGACGAAGCACATATTGGTGCTATGGATATTACAGTTGAGCGCAATGCGTTTGGACGTCAAAAAGATAGCTTTGAAGCTGCACTTTCTATTAAAGGTGTGGGAGAAGATTTTGTTGGCGTATTTATTCGTGCCCCGTATGTTGTAAATGTAGCGGATAATGTTGAGGTACTTTCTACACATGGTGATCGAATGGTAGCGGTAAGGCAAGGGCCGTTTTTAGCTGCTTCTTTCCATCCGGAATTAACGGATGATCATCGTGTAACAGCATACTTTGTAGAAATGGTAAAAGAAGCGAAAATGAAAAAAGTTGTATAAGTAACTTGCAACTTGTATAAGATTATAGTAAATTGATGGTAACAATTTTATAAAATAAGCGTGTTGATAGGAAATAGTAACAAATGTCGTTTCTTATAGAGAGTCGATGGTTGGTGGAAATCGATAGAAACAGTTTGTGAATCCATCCTGGAATGGAATGTGGAATATCTTTATGATTAGTAAACATTCCCGGTGAAGAGCCGTTATTTCTACTTGAGAGGAAAGCGGTAATGCTTTCAACTAGGGTGGCAACGCGGGTTAACTCCCGTCCCTTTATATAGGGACGGGAGTTTTTTGTGTTTTATAAAATAAAAGGAGGAGTATATAATGCTTGATATTAAATTTTTACGTACAAATTTTGAAGAAGTAAAAGCTAAGTTACAGCATAGAGGCGAAGATTTAACTGATTTTGGTCGCTTTGAAGAATTAGATACGAGAAGAAGAGAACTACTTGTTCAAACAGAGGAACTAAAAAGTAAACGTAACGAAGTATCTCAACAAATCTCTGTATTGAAGCGCGAAAAGAAAGATGCAGAATCTCTAATTTTAGAAATGCGTGAAGTTGGAGAAAAAGTAAAAGATCTTGATAACGAACTTCGTACAGTTGAAGAAGATCTAGAAAGATTGATGCTATCTATTCCAAATATTCCTCACGAATCTGCTCCAGTTGGTGAAACAGAGGATGATAATGTAGTAGCCCGCACTTGGGGAGAAGTGAAGGAATTTGCTTTTGAACCAAAACCACATTGGGATCTTGCTACAGATTTAGGAATTCTAGATTTTGAACGTGCTGGAAAAGTAACAGGAAGCCGCTTCGTATTCTACAAAGGTGCTGGCGCAAGATTAGAGCGTGCTTTAATTAGCTTTATGCTGGATCTTCATACTGATGAGCATGGATATGAAGAAGTATTACCTCCGTATATGGTAAACCGTGCAAGCATGACAGGGACAGGACAACTTCCGAAGTTTGAAGAAGATGCATTCCGTATTGAAAGTGAAGACTACTTCTTAATTCCAACAGCTGAAGTACCTGTAACAAATATGCACCGTGATGAGATCTTAAATAAAGAACAATTGCCTATAAGATATGCTGCATTTAGCTCTTGTTTCCGTTCTGAAGCAGGTTCAGCTGGCCGTGATACACGTGGTTTAATTCGTCAGCACCAGT
The DNA here is from genome assembly GCF_031983925.1 of Bacillus sp. (in: firmicutes). Classification (NCBI taxonomy): domain Bacteria; kingdom Bacillati; phylum Bacillota; class Bacilli; order Caryophanales; family Bacillaceae; genus Bacillus; species Bacillus sp. (in: firmicutes). Next base: position 6,882 of record NZ_DALYZR010000026.1, read on the forward strand.
TCAATAAAGTAGAGCTTGTGAAGTTTGTAAAACCAGAAGATTCTTATGAAGAGTTAGAAAAACTAACAAATGATGCAGAACGCGTGTTACAATTATTAGAGTTGCCATATCGCGTTATGAGCATGTGCACAGGCGATTTAGGATTTACGGCAGCGAAGAAATACGATATTGAAGTATGGATTCCAAGCTATGGCACATATCGTGAAATCTCTTCTTGTAGTAATTTCGAGGCTTTCCAAGCGAGACGTGCAAATATCCGTTTCCGTCGTGAGCCAAACGGCAAACCAGAACATGTTCATACATTAAATGGATCTGGTCTTGCAATTGGACGTACGGTGGCAGCTATTTTAGAGAACTACCAACAAGAAGATGGTACAATTATAATTCCAGAAGTTCTTCGCCCTTATATGGGAGGAAAAACAGTTATTAAGTAAATTTATAAACATTCATCGGTATGAGTGATTGGTAATTATGAGCGTTGTCAGTACTATGATGTAGGAGAGGAAAAGTAAAATTTTCCTTTCCTCATAATTTATTTTAGTAGGGTTGACTAACTGTTTTTCTTTTGATATTATATTTGATGTCAATATGGAGGTATACCCAAGTCTGGCTGAAGGGATCGGTCTTGAAAACCGACAGGCGGCGAGAGTCGCGCGGGGGTTCGAATCCCTCTACCTCCTCCAGATATAATTGACAACAGCGCATATAAGTGGAGATTGGAGAACTCGTTACCACACGTAACGAGTTTTTATTTTAAAACCAATCATAAAGTATGGTGTAAGGCAATTTTGTCCTTATTACACACTCATATTCCGATGATTATCTTCATAGATATGAAAGGAGTCAACATGGATCTTATTATACAAACGTTTCCTTTAGATGGAAAAACTTTATATTATGTACAATGTCCTGTCTGTAAGAACAATAGAATTTTAAACAGTGGTGCAAATGTATCACGCATTATTAGCGATGATACATTCCGTAAACTTTGTGGTTGCACTTGTGATGTAAAGCAAACTGCAACAAAAGTAGAGGCACCAAAAAAAGTTAAAAAAGAAGCTGGAAAGAAAGAAGCAGCTCCAAAACGTACAGGTAAAGTATTAACAGCAGTAATTAACGGGAAAGAAATGACTGTTAAAGAGATTGCTGAGGCGTACGATATTAGTACAAGTACTGTTCGTCAGCGTATTAACGCTGGAAAACCTGAGAGTGAAATTATTGCTCCAACAAAGAAAAAGTAATTTAATAGAAAAACCCGTGCATATGCACGGGTTTTTTATTTTACAAGTTTACGTGTTTGTTTTAAAAAATGACCGATTTTTTTAATGATTGGTTCAATGGAATCGCCATCTTTTAAAATATCGTATTCATTAATGTTTAATCGTAAAACAGGGCATGAATTAAAGTTGTTAATCCAGTTTTCATAACGCCCATGCATCTCTTTCCAATACTCGATTGGTGTTTGCTGTTCCATCGGACGTCCACGTTCTTGGATACGATCAACGATATCATCGAAAGAACCTTCTAAGTAAATTAATAAATCTGGATGTGGGAAGTAAGGAGTCATGACCATAGCGTCAAATAAACCTTTATATGTTTCATAATCAGTTTCCGTCATTGTACCTTTTTCGTGATGCATTTTTGCAAAAATGCCAGTGTCTTCATAGATAGAGCGATCTTGAACAAAACCGCCACCGTATTCAAAAATTCTTTTTTGTTCTTTAAATCGTTCTGCTAAAAAATACACTTGTAAGTGAAAGCTCCAGCGTGTGAAATCAGCATAGAACTTGTCCAAATACGGATTAGAATCTACCTTTTCAAATGATGTGCGATACCCTAAAGCGTTAGCCAATGCAGTTGTCATAGTGGATTTACCGACACCCACTGTTCCAGCGATAGTGATTACTGCGTCATTTGGTATATCATATTTTTGCCTTAAATTCATTATTATTTCGACTCCTTTAAGAGAGTATTTTGAAGGGCAGATAGGATGACGTTTAAATCATCAGGATTTTTTACAAAATCCATATCGTCTCCGTTAAATTTCAATACTGGGATATCTGGATGGTCCTTTTTAAAAGCATCCATTGCTGTTTCGTAATCTTTTGTGAGCTGTAGTAAGTAATTTGGATCCATATTTTTTTCGAATTCTCTTCCGCGCATTGCGATTCGCTTTTGTAATGTTTCTAGGCTAGCTGTTAAATAAACGATAACGTTTGGAACTGGCATATCTTGTGTAAGGATACGATAGATTTGCATGTACTTGTCATATTGAGAATCTTTCAATGTACGGGATGCAAAAATTACATTTTTGAATATATGATAATCCGCTACTACTGGCTTCCTTTGATTCAAATACTTTATGTTAATATCTTCTAATTGTTTGTATCTATTACAAAGAAAGAACATCTCTGTTTGAAAACTCCATTCGTCGATGTCTTCATAGAACTTTCCTAAAAAGGGGTTTTCATCAACAATCTCTTTCAGTAAGTGGAGTTGCATGTGAGTTGAAATTTCCTTCGCAAGTGAAGTTTTTCCAACACCAATTGGTCCTTCAACCGTGATAAATGGTACTCCGGTCACGCTGTTTCCTCCTTTCAATCAGTGATTTACCGTGACTACTAAAAACACAAAACAGAATTATTGTAGCACAAGAGGGAAGCGAGCGGGTTAATTTGATATAAAAAGTTGGAAAATAGATATATGTATTAATCAAATTTTATTTGAAACGACGGTACTATATTTGCTTTTAATGTGGTTTCCATTATTTTTAAAGCATGTAAGTTATCCTGATCATCATTAGAGGCAATACAGTCCTGTGGTACATACAATGTATAATTCCTCATATGAGCATCGTTAGCTGTAAAGAGGATACATATATTCCCGGCGACACCTGTTAATATTAGATTTTCTATTTTTAAATAGCCTAATAAAGAATTTAAAGGTGTTTCATAAAAAGCAGAGTAATGTGGTTTAATAAAAATGTAATCATCAGCATTTGGAGCGATCTTATGAATGATATTTTCACTATACTCATTTGTACAATGAGTAATCAATTGGTCAATATCAGATCTCCAAAGTTGATAATGGTCATTAATATAAATGATGGGACAACCGAAGGATTTCATTGTCTTCTTTAATTGTAAAATAGGAGTGGTTATAATTTCGCATTTTTTGGCTAGGATAGGCCCGTGTGAAAATTGAAAGTCATTAATCATATCGATAATGAGTAAGGCAGTATTCTTCATATGTAATCCCCTCTCTTTTTTCTTAGGGTGGATTGAATTTGTAAAAGTTATCCCATGTGTAGTAAATGGAAATAAGTGTACTTTATTTGTAATGAAAGGACTATGTTATGGAACGTGATCAAGATATTTATTTTATGCAGTTAGCAATAGAAGAGGCTAAAAAAGCAGAGGCAATACAAGAAGTACCGATTGGTGCAGTTATAGTATTAAATGGTGAAGTAATTAGTGTTGCTCATAATTTAAGGGAGACTGAGCAAAGATCAATAGCTCACGCTGAGTTGTTAGCTATTGATGAGGCATGCAAAAAATTAGGGACATGGCGTTTAGAAGATGCGACGTTATATGTAACATTAGAGCCTTGTCCGATGTGTGCGGGTGGAATTGTTTTATCACGAGTAAAGCGAGTTGTATATGGTGCGAGTGATCCGAAAGGTGGATGTGCAGGGACATTGATGAATCTGTTAACGGATGAACGCTTTAATCATCAATGTGAAGTAGTGGCTGGTGTATTAGAAGAAGAGTGCGGTACGCTATTAACGAACTTTTTTAGAGCGCTTCGTAAAAAAAGAAAAGCGATTAAGAAATTAGAGAAAAGTAAAGAGAATTAACGTATTTGCATTTTATAAAAAAACAAGTTATACTGATAGTGCCTTTAATGAAGGCAACCGAATATTGGTTTTAACTTTGCCGTGCTAAGCGGGGAGGTAGCGGTGCCCTATACTCGCAATCCGCTCTAGCGAGGCCGAATCCCTTCTCGAGGTTATGTTGCTGTAAGGTCTGCCTTAAGTAAGTGGTGTTGACGTTTGGGTCCTGCGCAACGGGACCCCGTGAACCTTGTCAGGTCCGGAAGGAAGCAGCAATAAGCGGGTCTTCTCGTGTGCCGCAGGAGTGCCTGAACCGAGCTAACTGCTTAAGTAACGCTTATGGTACGTAATCGACAGAAGGTGCACGGCAGTTATATATGTATACAAAACTCACCTTAATACTAAGGTGGGTTTTTTGTATAGAAAATAACTTTTGGAATCTATAAACAGAATGGGTTATAATAAATGAGATAATAACCTTTGAGGGAGGCCGTATTTTCGTGTCATACCAAGCGTTATACCGAACATGGAGACCGCAAAAGTTTGAAGATGTAGTCGGTCAAAAGCACGTGACAAAAACGTTGCAAAATGCCCTTCTTCAAGAGAAAGTTTCACATGCTTATTTATTTTCTGGGCCGAGGGGAACAGGAAAAACGACAATTGCAAAAGTGTTTGCAAAAGCAATTAACTGTGAACATGCTCCGGTAGCTGAACCTTGTAATGAATGTCCTTCTTGTTTGGGGATTACACAAGGATCTATTTCAGATGTATTAGAAATTGATGCGGCTTCAAATAACGGTGTAGATGAAATTCGAGATATTAGAGATAAAGTAAAATATGCTCCAAGTGCTGTAGAATATAAAGTATACATTATTGATGAAGTTCACATGCTTTCCATGGGTGCCTTCAATGCGCTTTTAAAAACGTTAGAAGAACCGCCAGGACATGTTATCTTTATTTTAGCGACAACAGAACCGCATAAGATACCGCCTACAATTATTTCGCGTTGCCAACGTTTCGAATTTCGAAAGATATCAGTAAATGATATTGTTGAGAGATTATCGACAGTTGTGAACAATGAAGGTACGCAAGTAGAAGATGAGGCATTACAAATTGTTGCACGTGCCGCTGAAGGTGGTATGCGTGATGCGCTCAGTCTTATTGATCAGGCAATATCTTATAGTGATGAGACTGTTACGACAGAAGATGTATTAGCTGTAACAGGGTCTGTTTCTCAGCAATACTTAGGCAACTTAGTAGAATGTATACGTGAAAATGATGTATCAAGAGCATTACGTATCATAGATGAGATGATGGGTAAAGGGAAAGATCCAGTACGCTTTATGGAAGATTTCATTTACTATTATCGTGATATGCTTTTATATCAAACTTCACCACAATTGGAACATATGTTGGAACGAGTGATGGTTGATGAGCAATTCCGGACGTTAAGTGAAGAAATGCAACCGGAAGTAATCTATGAGATCATTCATACTCTTAGTAAAGCGCAACAGGAAATGAAGTGGACAAATCACCCGCGAATTTTCTTAGAAGTTGTTATGGTACAACTGTGTCAACAGTTTATGATGCAAGCAAATGGTGCAGATCGTTTACAAGCAATTATGAACAGGATGCAGCAATTGGAGAAAGAGCTAGAACAAGTCAAAAAGAATGGTGTGCCGGCCGGTGTGCAGCAGGAAGTCAGAGAGACGCGTGCAGCACCAAAGCCAGTACGGACAGGAAGTATGAAGATACCTGTCGGACGCGTAAATGAAGTATTAAAGCAAGCGAAGCGTCAAGATTTAGAACAATTAAAAGCTGTATGGGGAGAGTTGTTAGGAAGACTCAAAGCATACAACAAAGTAGCGTTTGCTGTTTTATTAGAAAATAGCGAACCGGTAGCGGCTTCAGATGATACTTACGTTTTAGCGTTCCAATATGAGATTCACTGTAAAATGGCAAGCGAAAATCGAGAGGCTATGGATACAGTGGAACAAACTTTATTTGAATTGCTAAGTAAAAGATTAAATATGATTGCCATTCCAAAAAGTGAATGGGGTAAAATCCGTGAAGATTTTTTACAGCGTGAAGGTGGAAGTTCTGAAGAAAGCCCAGAGAAAAAAGAAGATCCTCTTATAGAAGAGGCTGTAAAATTAGTAGGGCAAGAACTCATTGAAATAAAAGAGTAATAATAATTAGGAGGAATTAATTATGATGCGTGGCGGAATGGGAAATATGAATAACATGATGAAACAAATGCAAAAGATGCAAAAGGAAATGGCAAAGGCGCAAGAAGAACTTGGCGAAAAAACAGTTGAAGGTACAGCTGGCGGCGGTATGATCACAGTTATTGCAAATGGTCATAAGCAAATTCTTGAAGTAAAAGTGAAAGAAGAAGTTGTAGATCCAGAAGATATCGAAATGTTACAAGACTTAGTTTTAGCTGCAACAAACGATGCACTTAAAAAAGCTGATGAACTTTCAAACTCTACAATGGGTAAATTTACAAAAGGCTTAAACTTACCGGGTGGAATGTTCTAGGAGGATATTGATATATGCATTATCCAGAACCAATATCAAAACTAATTGATAGTTTTATGAAATTGCCAGGAATCGGACCGAAAACAGCGGTTCGATTGGCGTTTTTCGTATTAGATATGAAAGAAGATGATGTGTTAGGTTTTGCAAAAGCACTTGTAAATGCGAAGCGAGACTTAGCATATTGTTCTGTATGCGGGCATATTACTGACCGTGACCCTTGTTATATTTGTAACGATTCACATCGAGATCAATCAGTTGTTTGTGTCGTGCAAGAACCGAAAGATGTAATCGCGATGGAAAAGATGAAAGAGTATCAAGGTGTATATCATGTGTTACGTGGTGCTATCTCTCCAATGGAGGGAATTGGACCAGAAGACATTAATATCCCGCAACTTCTAAAGCGACTACACGATGAAACAGTACAAGAAGTAATATTAGCAACAAATCCTAATATTGAAGGGGAAGCTACAGCGATGTATATATCCCGCCTCTTAAAGCCGACAGGTATTAAAGTAACTCGTATTGCACACGGTCTGCCAGTTGGTGGAGATTTAGAATATGCAGATGAAGTGACACTGTCGAAAGCATTAGAAGGTCGTAGAGAAGTATAAGAGGAGAAACAAAAATGTTCTTTCAAAAAAAGGGTAAATTGCGTAAAGAGTATGATGATAAGCTAATTGTACTGTTAGAAAAGGTGAAGAATGAATGGTTACGTCAAAAGAGAATGGTTGAACAAAGTGTTGAACCATCTCAAGATGTACTTTGTTCTTTGAAAATAGCAGAGGCGAAATATTTCTTCTTGCTAAAAGAAGCAAAACGTCGTCCTGTAAAGATGGAGCAATGGTAAAAGGTTCTGCTGAAAAAGCAGAGCCTTTTTATTTTATTTGTTTGGAAAGATCGATTAATGTTTTTTGTGAAGAACGTGTAGCAGAATCAAGGTGAATAAAATGAAACGACTGGAGTTATATAATAAACGTTCTTTTTTATCGTCTTGTCCCATACAAATAAATGTGTATAGGTCATTCATAAGGAGGAAAAAATGAATTCTACAATTATTATTGTTGGTATTCTTGCGTTAGTTTTTATTTTCCTTGTTTTTGGTGTTTCTTCTAAGCCGTTACGTTTTATAGGAAAAGCGCTCTTTCATGTTACTTTAGGAGTAGCATTACTTTTTATCGTAAATGTTGTAGGAACATATTTTGATTTTCATCTTCCAATTAACTTGGGTACTGCAACAATCACAAGTTTATTAGGTCTACCCGGTGTTGCTGCATTAGTGGTTATTAAGCTTTATATCATGCCAAGATAAATTTATTTTGGCATTTTTTTAAAAAGTGTTGACTTGTGAATGGTTAATATGGTAAATTAATAAGCGTCGTCAGGAACGAAAGAAAAAAGTTGTTGACAGATTCAACGCAAGATGTTAAATTATAAAAGTCGCTGAAACGCGATGTTGAACTTTGAAAACTAAACGAAACAAAC
>NZ_DALYZR010000027.1:0-10486 GCF_031983925.1 Bacillus sp. (in: firmicutes)
AATTCAATCCTTATTAGCTGCTTAAATATATGTCTAACTTTTCGGGTCCAGTTCAAAGCAGGGTGGTTCTCGCTTTTTTGTATACAGAAATTAGCCACGGACCGACGTATCTTCTACCGATGACAACGCCTACTACACTTGTATGAAGAATGTATCGGTTTTGATATTATCGATCCATCTTTGTATGGCCATGAAATATTAGATTTTTTAAGTGAGTGTTAGAAAGAAGGAGGACTCGATTAAATGGGTCCTCATTTTCATTTAGTGGTGAGGGGGAATTTTGACCATAGAAAACTAACACAAAATCCTTATTACAAACCTAAAAAGCGCCTTGGGAGAGAGGCGCTCTTTAGGTGAATGTATTGTAACGACTATTCGGTTTATTATATGTAAGTTGCTGAGGAAGTGTTTTATAAAAAACGTTATTACCCTCTGTATTTTTTGTGAATTTATAAAACTTTTCCATACAGTGCGTCGTCTAATATATGGGAAGGAGGAAATGATGTGGATGAATTAACGATAGAAGCGTTTGAAATAGAAGATAAGGAAGACCTTATCGACGAAATAATGAACAAGTATGGACAAGAAGTTCTGCAGCTTGTGTATTCATATGTAAATAATAAAGAGGTTGCGGAGGATTTAACGCAAGATATATTTGTGAAATGTTATAAATCTCTTCATACATATAAAGGGAATTCGAATGTGAAAACGTGGTTATGGAGAATTGCGATTAATCAATGTAAGGACTATATAAAAAGTTGGTATAACAAAAAGGTGATCGTGACAGAGGATGAATCTGCTTATATGGGGGTTCAAAATGATAGTGTCGAACAAACTGTTATGCAAAATGCGGAGGACCGTGAGCTCGCGTCTGCAGTAATGAATTTACCGATCAAATATCGAGAAGTCATTTATCTATTTTATTATGAAGAATTATCAATTAAAGAGATTGCGATTGTAATAGATGTGAAGGAAAATACGATAAAAACGAGGCTGAAAAAAGCGAAGGAGCTTTTGAAGAAAGGATTGGAGGAATAATCAAATGGAAGATCGATTAAAAGGCCTGCGAAAATCAATGGAGAATACAACGTTTAAACATTTGAGTTTTTCTGATCAACATCGAAAACGAGTGCGTGAAAAAATCAATCAATCGTCCGAAAAGGAAGAAGATATCCTTTTAGCAGTGTTGCAACTTCTTATGAATGAAAAAACAGGTTATGAATTGATGCAGTTACTGCGCGGGAGAGGGATTCAAAAATTCGAAGGAGATGAAGGGTCTCTATACACGTTATTACATCGTCTAGAACAGAATCGCTTTATCCAATCTAGCTGGGATCATGCAGGAGCGAAATATTATCAATTAAATGATAAAGGAAACAAGATGCTGCGGAAGGCAGAGAAAAATGCTGCGAAGGCACAATTTATATTAAAAGGATTTGTACAGGAGTGAGAAAAAATTGAACAAAAAAGGGGAGCGTTTTTTAAAAGAAGTTACGAACCATATTAAATCAAAAGAAGCGAAGGACTTAGTAGCAACTGAACTGAATTTTCACTTGAAACAGGCAAAGAATATGTGGATGGATAAAGGGTTAAGTGAGGAAGTTGCTGAAGATAAGGCTGTTGAGCAAATGGGGAGTCCGATTAAACTTGGCCGGGAACTGAACAAACTACATAAGCCAAAGGTGGATTGGTTTTTAATTGGTTTATTAGTGATTGCGATGGGATTAGGGTTCTTGCCGGTTATAGCTTTTGGACATACAAATGATTTACTACTGAATAAGGTGATTTTTGTTATTCTCGGTGTTGCAACAGTTGTAGTGATGATGCTGATTGATTACCGAAAATTAGAAAGACTCGGATGGCTGTTTTATACAATTGGGGTACTGATCTTGTTAATGATAAAATGTTTTCCAACTGGTTACGTGATTGGGGAAGCAATAATAAAAATTGGCCCTATCAAAATTGACTGTTTAATGACGATACCATTCTTTTTTCTAGCTTGGGCTTCTTTTTTCAATAATAGTAGGTTGAAGTTTATACATCTTCTCATGTTGTACGTATTTTCTTTATATCTATTTTCAGCTACATCAATTCTTTTACCAATTTTCATCTATATTACGATGGTATTCGTTATGCTTTGGGGGAGTAAGCTAGGAAAGAAAACGGCATGGCTCATTACAATATTACCAGTTTTACCCTTTATTATTAGGGATCTATTTTCCTGGTCTGCTGTAAAAGAATACCGGATAGCTAGAATTTTAGGATTTATAAACTCGGAGCATGATCTATGGTATTTACGTTTGAAAGAGGCGATGTCTTCAGCAGGTTGGTTTGGTACATATGGAAATATAAAGGCTATCCCTGCTGCCCATACTGATTTTGTATTCGCGAGTTTGACTTACTATTATGGATATGTGCTTGCGCTAGTTCTTGTCTTGATTCTGTCTCTTTTTGCAGTAAGAATAATGAACATAGCTTATAAAATCAATGATGGCTATGGTAAATTGCTTCTCGTTGGTGGAGTGACTCTTTTCACAATCCATTTCATTTGTAACGTTGGCATGATTCTTGGGATATTACCACGTTTTTCTATATCGTTACCTTTTATTAGCTATGGATTGATACCAACTCTGTTTCATGCATTTATAATGGGAATTGTGTTGAGTGTATATCGACGTAAAGATATGTCGTTTAGAATGAGAAAGACACCTTGATACTTATTATAAGTTGCATATAAAGGTATTTATTATTATGATCAAGTACAAACGTAAATAGATAGCAAAAGGGGGGTATGATAAATAACCCTCTTTTCGTGTTTAAATAAGTGCACTTGCTTTTATAGAAGTACATAATTCAGAACGAGAAATTGATTCAGCTAGCTGCTGTAAATAAGCATATTCTGTCGCATCTTTTTCAGAAGTGTTAGGATCTAGTAAAGGTGAAGAAAGAAGTACGTCAATCGTAAGTATGTCTGCATCATGAAAAATGATGTTATAGCCTGCAAATACAGGGCGTTTTAAGTCTTTTACTTTTTGAATCATCTGATGGAATTTCGTAACACTTATATTGATTTGTGCGAATGGAAAGCATTTTTGGGTAGGATTCTCGATGGTCTTTCTAATTTTGTAATCGTATACATAGTAGTACTTTTCTTGCTGCTTGAGTGTTTGCAACTCTTTCGTTAATAAGTGGTATTTGTCTGTAAGTTCAGTTGTAAGTGCATCGTGTTCTTCGCCAACTAATAATGTGAAAGGTCTTGGTGAGGAGATTGAAATGGTGCGGACGTTTAGGTCAGTAAAAGTGTGTTTAGATTTTAAAATGGTATGTAATTTTTCGGTAGGAAACTCACCGTCATAAATAGCAATAAAATAATGGTTCATCTTTTCGCTCCTTAACTTTTTTATAAACTGACATATTCTACTTTAAAGGTGTAAGTCCTGCATAAAAAAGAAAACACCTTGATTGTTATCAAGGTGTTGTAATAAGCTCAAAACTCTCCGAATCAGCCTCAAGTATAAAAGGACTAACCTCGCCAACGCTATAAAGTTGCAATTCATGCATCGCGCGTGTACAAGCAGTGTAGAACAATCTACGAACGCTCTCATCACTGTACACATCTTTAGAAGCATCGTAAATAATAACAGCGTCAAATTCAATACCCTTGGCTAAATAAGCAGGGATCACGACGATGCCTTGCTCATACTCGGCTGAGTTACTCTTCACGAGTTTAATATTCTCGATATGATTAAGCGCTTCGTAAGCAGCTACACTTTCGGCGGCAGATTTACATATAATTGCGATCGTATTGTGCTGCTCTTTTTGTAGTGCAGCAACTTTGGCAGTAATATGTTTGTGCAGTTCGCTATCATTTGATACTTTCGTCACTGTAGGTTTCTCACCGTCACGTTCAAAGGCGTGAATGTTCTTTCCTTCTGGTACGAGAGCACGTGTGAATTCAATAATCGGTTTTGTTGAGCGATAGCTACGAGTTAAGTTAATGCCGTTCGTTTCGTCTGGTCCGTATAAATTCGTAAGTGTATCGAAATTCACCGTTTCACTCGCATGGGCAAATATTGCTTGGTTAAAGTCTCCGAGTACTGTCATTCTTGCGGCAGGGAAGAGACGTTTTAAAAACTCGAACTGAAACGGCGAATAATCTTGCGCTTCGTCTACGAGTACGTGTTTAATCGATCTGTTCGTTTGGAAGCCTTCAATTAACTCTTTTAAAAGTAAAAATGGAGTCGCATCCTCGTAATATAGTTTTCCTTCATCGAGCATGTTCACCGTTAAAGAACAAATGTCATCCCATTCTTTCGGTTTTTCTCCAGTCCCCCATGATGCATCTGTGAAAAGTTGTTTATATATGCCCGTGAAATTGATAAAGCGTAATGTTTGAACGCCTTTACGCAGTGGCTTCAATTTTTTACGGACAATCATACGTCCAAGTACTCTCGTTTCTTTTTCAAAATCTTGAAAGGAGTTGTCGTCAAACTCACCTTTTTTTTGTAAATATTTATAAGCCTTTTGATATTCATCTTTACTAAGTAATTCAATTTCCTCTTCTACCCAAGGCTTTTTCAGTTCTGTTTTTTCAATTTCATCTATTTGTTTATTTAGCCAATCCGTTAACTTTTCAATTCGATTATGGAAGCGGAGGGAGGAATCGGTATTGTAAAACTGCTCTGTAATTTCTTTAGCAGAAACAATTAACTTTCCTCTAAATTTCATTCCCCTAAATAGCATGCCTGAAGATTCAAGAGATTCTCTGTACGTTCTAATCATTTCGAAAAATTGAATAGATGCCTTAAATCGGATGCTCGCATTTCTCGTTTTATAGGTAGGGCTATTCGTTTCAGTTAGCATATATTCTAATTGCTCATAAGGATCTTCAACATCAAATGACTTGCTTAGTCTATGGTTTAAATATTCTTGGAATGTCACTTGCTGCATATTTTCTTCGCCGAGTTCAGGTAGTACGTTAGATACGTAGCTATTGAACATAGAGTTAGGGGAGAAGAGAATAATTTGATCCGCTTTGAGCCATTCGCGATATTTATATAGTAAGTAGGCGATTCGTTGCAGCGCAGCAGACGTTTTACCGCTACCAGCAGCTCCTTGCACGATAAGAAGTCGGCCTTCATCGTGACGAATAATTTCATTTTGCTCGCGCTGAATTGTAGCAACGATACTTTGCATATGTTTGTTCGTACCTTTTCCGAGCGCTTGTTGCAAGATCTCATCACCAATTGTAAGGCTCGTATCGAACATAGAATCAATCTCGCCATTTTGAATAATGTATTGTAATTTTTTCTCCACATTACCGTGAATTACGCCTCCTGGTGTACTGTATTCAGCCGGTCCTGGTGGATAATCATAGTACACACTCGAAATAGGTGCGCGCCAGTCATATATAAGAAAGTTTTCTCCGCTTGCATCAGTAAGCGTGGCTACACCGATATAAATTTTCTCCGCAGCAGGTTCTCCTTCTTCTTTAAAATCAATTCTTCCGAAATAAGGTGCTTTATGCATGCGTCTTAATGCGGCAAGTCGATTAAAGGTGTGCTTATGAGTAATTTGTGTGACAGCTAGTGACTGAGCTTGTTGCCTTAAGTTGATAACTGTTTCCAGATAATCATCAAAAGTATCAGTGTTCACTTTCACATCATCCCAAAAGTGTTTACGAATATTGATTACTTCTGCCCGGCGTCTGCCAGTTTCGTTTTCCAGTTTATCAATTTGCTCCGTAATTGTTTCAATTACGGTATCCAATCGTTTTTGCTCTAAATCAAGTTTTTTGTTCATACGGTAAGCACTCCTTTAAAAGTGAAAAATAGAGGTTGACTGAAGATGTGTTTTGGTGTAAAATTAAGATACGGATAAATACGTTCTTTGTATTTTGTAAAATGTGTTTCTGTACTAATTTAACATAGTTTTTTAATTTAATCAATGAATAATGAGACAAGACTCTAATTTCCTGTATAGTTTGAGGAGGTTAGGGTCTTTTTGTTTTTTAGTTGTTGCTTGCTGTATTCAGCATTAACTGCACGTACAGGCCTAATTGGTGTGGTTAATAATGAGAGGGGGGACAAAACTCATCTGATTAAAGGATCACTTTATTGTATGTTCGAGTACTTAGTTATATTTTTGCAAATAAAATTTTTTATTCTTTATATATAGAAAAAGAGTTTTATTATTAAAAATATAAAAAAATAGCTTATTAAAATTAAATTCCTATTATATACTAAAATATGTATAGAAATGTAATATTTATTTTATGCAAGGCTTGCCTTGGGAGGAGAGAGAGAAGTGAAAGAATGTCCAATATGTTTAGATGGGGTGGAATATCCTAAAAATGTTGGGGAATGTCCGAAGTGTAAAAACTTTTTAAGGATGAAAAAGAAATCAGCGAATACTACGGTAAATGATGATTTTGCGGATGTATTTGATAATACTTTCTATGAAGAAAAGAAGCCCACCCCCCCTAATAAAACAACTGATCCATTTGAATCTACATATACGGAGCAGCAAACAAGTGCAGCGAGAGAAACAATAAAAGTAAGTAAGGCTAAAAGGAATGGATCAATAAAAGGGCAGGTAAGTAATTTTCAAGAGGATGTAATACCAGGTAAAATGCTTGGAAGATGGTTTGATGCATGTATAAAAGGAATTCCATTTATGAAGGATGGATACATGAATACATTCCAAGTGTATGATCAAGATGGAGAAGGGCATGAAGTAGTTGTATATGGAAAAATTGTAAGAGGGAAAATTGGAGATCATAATTTAGTTCAAGTGTTTGGAAAGCGCGATCGTCATGGGACAGTAGTAGCTAAGCATATTGAAAATTTAAATAGCAACACGACAGTTTCAGTCAATAGTGGTATGTCAGCAAATAGTGTAAGATTTTTGACGGCAATTATTATATTCTTATTATTCTCTATTATTAATTTTGTTATTTCTTTTGACTGGATTGGGCTTGTTAATTTAGTGGTATCTGTCATTTTAACTTTCTTATCAAATATATTTGTTGCCATATTACCGTTAATCATCGTTCTTTTTGGAATTTGGATAATGATTAAAAAGGTTTTTCGTTAAATAGATTATGAAAATGAGCACTCAAAAGTATGAGTGCTTTTTTATGCAGTCTTTAGTTTATTAATGGGGGGATTTCTTTGCGCTTACATAACATAGATACAGTAGAAATAAGAGAAAAAGATCATTTATTGAGAAAGTCTTATTTGGATAAATCGAATTTAAGTCCGGATTTGAATATGGAACCATTGGGACAACTTAGTTTCGTTAAAATAAAAGGTCTTGCAAATTTTTGGGAGGGAAAGGACGAAAAGGAATTTGACTTTGATGCCATTATGAGTGATGTGCTTAGTGGTTTTTCATCTTTACAGTCAACGTTTACATTTTTACTGATTGGTAGTCCAAAAGAAATAGGTGTTTATGTTGGAACGGATCAATTCAATCAGTCCATTTTATCTTCTTCATTGCATGCGTCATATCCGTATGCCAAATTGCAAGAAGTGGAAATGGATGAGATGTCACGGAAGTTACGTTCAATCGGGAATAACGGAGGAATTATTACAGGTATCCCGACTAATAAAACTTTTGGAGAAAGTAAGAGTCAACAAATTGAACGTTTATGTACCGGGATGTATGGGGGTTCTTGGGCGTATATTGTGGTTGCGAAATCGATGAGTCCTTTTCAAGTGACATTAGCGCATGAAAGGGTATTGAATGAAATTGATAACGTAAGTAAGTTTATTAAAGTATCAGAATCAGGTGGGAGTTTAGGTAAAGAATCTTGGGAAGTAACGAACTTAACCATTCAAAAGTACGTGGACAATCTTAATTCATTAGAAGAGAGCATAGATAGTGGAAGAACGATGGGAATGTGGAGAGTTGCTGGATACTATTTAGCGGATCAATTCGTAAATGCAACAAAGCTAAGAAACTTAATTACTTCTGTTTATAATGGTGAACAATCTAAACCGGAGAAAATAAGAGCTTTACCAGTAGATAACATTTTATACTATGCGTCTAATTTTCAATTTCCAGCGAATGAATTACCACGCCAGAAGGCTATGAAGCATCCGATAGGAGTATGGGATTTGCATGGTGAAGGGATTACGAAGGAAGTTCATTGCTATAAGTATTTGTATCAAACGATTTTGCCGACTGGAGAGCTTTCAACTTTATGCCAAATCCCACGGAAAGAAATGCCGGGTTTTTATATTGATCAGTATGTGGAGTTTGATGTTGCGAACCGTCGTTCAATCCATGATGAAAGTAATAGTTTTACAGTAGGAAAGATCATTAATGGCAATGAAGAAATAAAGTCGTATGAAAAATTAGAGCCAAGTAATCTCATCTATGATATGGATTTAATGGATTTAAGCAGACATGGTTTAATTGTAGGAATTACGGGTGGAGGTAAGTCTAATACTTCTAAAGGACTGCTTCGTAATTTATGGAATAAACACCGTATTCCTTTCATGGTAATCGAATCAGCTAAACGGGAATATTGGGAAATGTACAATATGGAAGGTTTTGAAGATGTTTTAGTCTTTACCTTGGGAGCGGAGGATGAAAATTCTGTTCCGTATCGAATTAACCCATTTGAAAAAATAGAAGGCGTTCCATTACAGACTCATATTGATTATGTGCTATCAACTTTTAAGGCGAGCTTTGAGCTTTATGCACCAATGCCGCATGTTTTAGAAACTAGCATTTATCAAATATATGAAGATCGAGGCTGGGACATATTAAGTAATAAAAATAAATACGGTGCAAATGTTTTTCCAACCTTAGATGACTTATATTACAAAGTTGATGTTGTTGTTGATAATTTAGGATATGATCAACGCTTAAAATCAGATATTACGGCAGCACTTAAGGCAAGGATACACTCATTACGTGTTGGTGGCAAAGGTGCCATGTTAAATACAGATAAGTCTATTCCAATTGCGGATTTATTGTCTCGACCTGTCATTTTGGAACTAGAAGATATAGGCGATGACGATGTAAAAGCATTTATGATGGGAATTATTTTAGTTCAACTTTATGAATATAGAAGGACGAAACTTACTAGAAATAAAGGATTTGAACATCTGATTTTAATTGAAGAAGCACATAGATTGTTAGCTAATGTATCAGGTGGCGGGGAAGGGAATGTTCGTGCGAAATCAGTAGAGTTTTTTACAAATTTATTAGCCGAAATTCGTAGTTATGGACAAGGTTTTTTAATTGCGGATCAAGTTCCAACGAAACTAGCTCCGGATACATTAAAAAATACTAATTTAAAAATTGTTCATAGAATTGTTATGCAGGAAGATCGTGAGTTAATTGGACAATCTATGAATATGACACAAGAACAAATTGAATACATTAGTTCTTTAAGAAGAGGATTTGCTGCTGTTTATGCAGAAGGAGATATGCGGCCAAAACTCGTACAAATGCCTTATGTAAAGGAAGATTTTGATTATTCAAGAAGAACTGTTATTCAAAATGTGAAAGATGCAGTGAAAAACGAATTTCATCATTATGATAGAAAATATGATTTTGGTCCTGCTTGCGCCTTTTGTATGGATAAGTGTAACCGTCGTGAAGAGATGGGAAAAATAAAGGGATTTATTGTAAAGCAAAATTGGTTACGCGACATGTTAGAGGACGCTAAAAATGCAGAGTTTAAACCAGATTGGTTTGAAGGATTGTTTGAAATGTTGGAAAATAACGGAATGAGTTCACTCCGAAATTATCATACGAGATTATGTACTTTAAATGTCTTTTTAGATAACAGAGATTTAGAAGAAAGCTATAAACGAGAAGCTGTAATAAATTATATGAAACATAATCTATTAAAGGATGAATGAATATGACAAATTTTGACGGCAAAGATCATATTGATAAAGTAAAAGAAACAGAAAAAATTGAAGAAAATAAAGAAAAAAGTATAGAAAAGGAAGAGAAAAAGAAACAAGCTTATAATTTCGATAAATATAATGAGCAATTTGAGGAACGTAAGCAAGAAGAAATGGAAGTTGTGCATGATGAGGGTGATCAAAGGATTAATTTCGATAAATATCAAAAGCAATTAAATAAAGACATAGCGGAGCAGCAAAATGAACAAGCGGAAATTAATCCTGATGTAGATTCTGCAGAAGTTATGGAAGCCCAAAAGGTTGAAAGGGAAAATATTGAAGCTGAAAAGGTTGAAAAAGAAAATATTGAAGCCAAAAAGCGGCTTGAGAATATAGAAGAAAATGCGGAAGAAATAAAAAAAGCAAAAAAAACTTTGGAAGAAACAGATGGGGAAAAACGAATTGATCCAGCAGAAGAAAATGGAGAAAAGAACCGCGAGCAAGTAGAAGAAACGCCGAAGGAAGAAGAAACAGGTGAAGGTAAGAAACTAGATCAGTTGGAAGAACCAACAGAAGAAGTGGGAGAAACAACTCCAGAACAAGTAGAAGAACCGCCG
>NZ_DALYZR010000028.1:0-8337 GCF_031983925.1 Bacillus sp. (in: firmicutes)
AGTAGGACGTCGCCAAGCAACTGTAAGACGAGTCAGAATGACTCGTCTTTTTTGTATGCTTTCATGCCTCTGTTAATTGCTTGTTTAACTCCTTCTAAATAGGCAAAGCCATGCCTTTTATCGGGTTCTAAGTAAGTACCTTCTGCCCATTCATTCCACGCATTAATAAATAAAAACTCGCTGTTGTAAAGAGAATAGGTGCGCTGGATTTGCTTACTTAAATATATCGTGAACTTCTCAGGAGTAGAGCCTACGAAAATGCTGCTATTTAAATCTTTGCGGCGTGCTGTGTTATCCCAGTCAACAAAGGCACCGGGAAATGTTTTTTTCTCTGAAGGAGATCGTTTTAATATATACATCCACACTTTATCATAATCCCAAGCGTTTATTTGTTTACCAGATTCATATATTATCTTATTTATGTCGGAAGAACTATCATGAGCAATTGTATAAAAAGGCTCGAATTGAATGCTAGCATCAAATCCATTTATATTAGGAAGTGGAAAGCTGTTTAATGTTTCTGTGAAGTATATACCTTTCAAACCATTTTCTTGTGCGAGTGTATTCCAGTAGTTAAGCATCTGCTCACAATTAGGTATATGCCCAGGACGATAAATAATGAATAGTGGTTTATCATTTATACGGATATACCTCTCATCTTGGAAAGCTTGTAATAAATAATCAAAGTGTTCTTTCCAATCTGATAATTCTCCGTAATTTTGAGGCATTAATATGTGACTATCAAGACCATCCCAAGTTTTTGTCCATGGTTCATTTGCCCAAGATAGGCAAAATGGAAAATCTGGTTCGCCCATCTGAAGTACCTCATTAAATGGTCTCTCCAATAGCCTCTTCCCTTTAAACCAGTAATGGTAATAACAAAAACCATATATGCCGTGTGCTTTAGCAATTTCTGCTTGCCACTTTCTTACGGATGGGGTGGTTAAGTCGTAATAAAAATCTTGATAAGGTTCTCTAGGTTGATAATGTCCTGAAAATAAAGGTCGTGCACTTTTAGTATTTGTCCATTCAGTAAAACCTTTTCCCCACCATCGGTCATTTTCTTTTATTTGATGAAACTGTGGTAAGTAAAAAGCAATTATTTTCAAGATATATCCCCCTTATGTGCTTCGTAGTTCAAGTGGTGGGAAGTTATTTTTGATTTTTCGAATCTAGTTAAAGCATGAGAACCGTTATTTACTTACTCTGTTTATGCCTCATAATGAATTTTTTTGTACAGTTTGCTTGATATGGAAATCTTTAATGTTTTAATATATACGGCTGAGAAATAAAATAATCTTCATTATACAATGAGCGAAAGAGTTAATCTTTTTGGAGAACAAATAGAGCTTGGGGTAATCGGTTTGCATCATCAAAAAAGTCCCGCAGCTTTAAATACTTCTCATAGTGATTTTTAATATAAGTTCTAGGTATAACAGTTTCTCCGTAGAAGCTACTATTTCTAACGTCTCCAGCTCCCGTAGGGCTGTGGACAAAATTGCCGCTTTCATAATCCGAGATGGCACGATTTATATCTGGAAAAGCTTGAGATAAAGTTTTATGCCATCCTGTCTGAATTAATTCAGGGTGTTCCTTAAATTGTTGACAAAAATCGAGAAAATAGCGCGCTTGTGTTGTGGCGATGAAGATGCCACCTGGACGAAGAATTCTTGAAAATTCCTTTATCCAATTTTCTGCAGTTTCTTCGGATAAATGTGAGAATACAGAATAAGCGAATATGATGTCTAATGAATTGTCATTAATAAATTCTGCAGGAGGTTGTGGGGGAGCTATTTTATATCTGCCTCTTCCTAAAGTTTCGTTACAAAGGTTAATCATTACAGGGTCTACATCAATACCAAGCAAATTTTTATGGCGAACATCTTTAAAAAGAAGCGTATGATTCTTCCCCAGCCACAACCAAAGTCTAAAATTTTCCGTTCTTTATTCAAGGGAACGCCTAAATTATGGGCGTATGTTTTTACAAGTCTATAAAACAAATATGCTTCATAAAGAGCATGTTCATAGGAAGCACCTACAAACTGTTGTTGAATTTCTTCAGGGGGGAACATAGGTACTGGGACACCATTTATCTTTGTTTGTGAGCAACTTTGTACAAATAGATGAAGAAGATCAACATCAGAAAGCGGGCTAACAAGGTTATCAAAATCACTTCCTAACTTAAAGTCATCCATTTGTTAACCTCCAAATTATATAGTGCCTAAAAATTATTTTCTTGTTTTCTACTAATAAAAACGTGTAAAAATTCAGCATCTAAGCCCAGTGATTTATCCTTTTGTAAATAAACTAGGGTATACATATTTGCATGTGTATAAATATATTCAATCATATCTTGGCCCCAATCAAATGTTACTAAAGACCCATTCTCATCAATAGGATTTCCGTGATAAATTGGCTCTTCAATATACTCAATTCCATCCTCATTGATTCTTGCCCTTTGCAAAGTTTTTGGAAGAGTGTGGTACCAAGGGACAGTAAACACATGAGCACCGCCAGGCTTTAATACACGCTCTATTTCTTTAAAGGCTTTGTTTGGTTCCATTACATGTTCAAAGACATCTTGAGTAATGAACAAATCAAAAGATTCATCTTGGAAAGTCATGTTTTCTAAGTTCTCGCATCTAATCCCTTGAAAGTATTGGCCGAGAGGATAGTTTTTAAAGTATTGAGAGTATGTATAGTTTTTGCAGTTTTTTATTAGTAGTTGAGTTGTAATCCCTCCAGGAGAGGATTCGTGAATATGATAGGAATCCCATTTTGGAAAAAATGTATTTAAAACATGAATTAAAGCTCTCTGCCTTGGTATAGAGTGGCATGTAGAACATAAGTAGTGATCTCTAAGCCAATCGTTATGCTCTATAAATGTAGCTTCCTTCTCACAAATAACGCAGTATCCGTTATTATGTTTCAAATTACCTTCCACATGACATCACTCCTGTGTAAAAATGCATATGGCACATGCGTCAATAATCAGTGAATTCAAAGAGGGTAGGTGAAATTTAGGGAATCTATAACAGTAAAATTGATAGAAGGGAATAATTAGCGGTGGAGAACCCCACTCTAATTAAAGTTTCACTTTATGCTATGCGATACATTCGCTTTTATTCATTGAAGAATGTATCGATTTAAAATATCCCTTTCGTGTACGGATACATTTCAAAGTCTTGTGCATATATTTCTGTAACTAACGCCATTGTTTCTTCATCATAAAAACTTTCATATGTCGGAAAGCGAGGGAAGGCGACATCTGTAATGCTGAGCTCTGCATAGCTTCCTGTATACATCATTTTATGAGCACGATGATGATCTGAATTTGTAAGTAGCGCTAAATTAGATTTAACTAAATCGTACGTATGTTCTATTTTGGTGATTTGTGTATTAAAATCTTCTAAAGGAATATAGTGTTGGATGAAATTTTCTTCACCCGGAACGTATTGCTGACTAAAATGTATGTCCATTGTTAGGGAATTGGGACCTAATGCTCGAACGTAATATAAAAATTGTTTAAATGATATTCCTCGGTTACTATATTTGTCATTATATAAATACTGGCGGATACTTTCCCATTGAGGAATTGCATATGGATTGTCAGCAAGTAATAAAAATGAGCTGACGGCCCTTGTATAGGGATTTCGTACAAGTTTACAAACAGCTTTTTCTGCTGTTAGAAGCCCATTTTGTAACTCTGGTATGTAGTTGGTGTTGTTTTTATACACCCAGAATTCATAGTAATGAATAAAGTCATGGTATTTCTTTGCTTCATTAAACAATCCGATTTGAAAAAAGAACCAATTAGCTAAAGTAGTGCATCCGCTTCTATGGCTCCAGAATAGTATAAGTGGAAAGTCTTTATGGAAATGTGGGATTCGATCTTTATGTAGAATTACATGATTTAAAAGCTCTTGATTTACATTCTTCATACATGTAGTGCTCCTTTTTGAAAGTTTTATTTATGGAGAAGGGGAAAGCTTTTACTAATCCAATATATTCATAGGAATGAGTAAATATTATGAGTGTTTTTTCGGGCGGCTTAAATAAGGTAGTGATTCTAAAGGGGAAATAAAAAATAAAGATAATGAAAATTTATAAGGGGCATACAATTATAAGAGACTCAATAATAGAATTGACTAAGTTCATTTATTTGTATTTCTAGGTGTGATAAGCAAAAATCTTATTACTAGAGAGGATATTATGCGGAAGAATAATTATTTAATAGTAGGTGGAAATAGTTTCATTGGTATTAACCTCGCATTAGGTTTATTGAAAAAAGGCCAAAATGTAAAAGTATTTTCCAGACATATAAATAATTTTCCTCAAAATATTATAAGTGAGGTTGAATTTATTAAAGGTGATTTAGCAAATGTTGAAGATATATATAAAGCTTTAGTGAATGTGGATATAATTATTTATTTAGCTGCAACGTCTAATGTAACAACTTCAATTGAAGATGTTTTCGGAGATATAAATAGTAGCCTTTTTTTTCTTAATTTCATGGAAAGTGCTAAAAATTTCCCTATTAAAAAAATCGTATTAGCGTCTTCTGGAGGCACAGTTTATGGTGAACCGGAATATCTGCCTATTGATGAGGAACATCCATTAAAACCACTTTCTCCTTATGGAATAACAAAGGTGTCGCTTGAAAATTATTTGTACTTTTATAAGAAAAAATATGGAATGGACTATGTTGTATGTAGATATTCTAATCCGTATGGAAAATATCAAAACCCGTTAAAGAAAGTTGGAGCAATAAATTGTTTTTTGTATCAGCATCTCAGTAATGAAAAGATTAATATATATGGGAATCCACAAGAGATTATTCGAGATTATATTTATATCGATGATTTAGTGGAAGTTACTATACAACTATCGCAATTAAATCACTTGAAATTTTGTGTGTATAATATAGGTAGCGGAAAGGGTCTCTCTTTAAAACGAATTATAGTAGAATTGGAGAAATTAACGGAAAGAAAAGTGGAATTTATCTGCTATAAACAAAAGCAAGAAAACGTTCAAAAAATCATTTTAAATATAGATAGAGTAAGACGAGAATGTAATTGGGAACCGAAAGTGGATTTCAAAAGTGGAATTAGATTAAATAAGCTATGGATTGAAGAGTTCTTATATAGTAAAAAATAATAAGCCATGCCCTACTTCTGTATAAGTAGAGCGTGGTTTATTATTTTATTTCTTTTTTTATTACCCAAAGATCTTGATGTTCCCACCAAAAACCTTCAGTGTATTTTTTGATAATAGGATTATAAGGTAATAATTTAATTTTGTCACATACGTAAGAGGGGCTAACAATCGTTTGCCCGTATTGATGAACATCTAAATCGAGTTGTTCGCTAGAGGGAAGAAACCAATACCCCTGTTCATTTAAAGCGGGAAAACCGAAGTGCTTTTTACTTTGATATCCATGAGTTGTGAAAATGAATAATCCGTCAGGGGAAACAGCGTTATACAATGTTTGAAGCCAACGAAACCAAGTTGTATCAGGCATATGAGAAAAAAAGGATAGACAAAAAACGATATCATACGTAGACGAGGCTAATTTTACTTGTTCTGGTTCAGGGTGAGATAATAGAGATGAAGTATGTAATGTGTTTTCAATAAAAGTAATAGCCTCTTCGTGTATATCGCAAGTAGTTATACTTAAGTTCGTTTGCTGATTTAATAAATGACGTGTTACGCAGCCATATCCGGATGCGAATTCTAATAATTGAATTGGAGTGTCTACAGGAGGATAAAAGGAAGTAATTAAATCTAAGAGTGTTTCTGCTGATTTTCTTCCATCTTTAAAATAATAATCTATTGCTTCTTTTTTAGATGGAAAGACTGGATTTGTGACAAGGAATTGAAAGATATGATCTTCTGGGTGGATATTTGCACTTACATTGTATTTTTGTGCAATTTGAGAAATCAAATGTTTATTTGCCTCTATAAATTCTTTCAAAGAGTAACACCCCTTAAATAATAGTAATGTCTTACAAGAGATACTGATGATAAAGAAAATATATAATTAAACCTTCAAATATGCTTCAAGGTACTTTCTATATGCATACATTTTCTTTTTTGAAATGTCGTCGATAGTAAAGGTGTCTTTAATGAAATTCTGCATTTGTACAACTTCACTGTAGTGGGAATATGAATCTTCTGTTCTTGTTACGCTATTTGTATGTCGTCTATGATAGTTTAGAGGTTTTGGATTAAAATAAATGTTCCCCTCTTTAAGGAGAGAAACATAGAAAAACCAATCACCAGCTATTTTAAACTTTTCCAATTGTTTTGCTATTGTTTTTATATCTATGTTTTTAAAAACTACACTTGAGACATTAGGTATGGTGTTTTTGATAAGTAACGTATCTTGTATTTCATCTATCCCTTTTCGGACATAAGAACTCTGCCATTTTTCCTTATCAATATCATTTGTGTAATCCAAATAATGATTGGCCAAGATATTTCCTTGTTCATCTATTTGTTTTGATTGTGTGTAGCTTAAGGCAACATCACTATCTATATGAAACCCTTGTATTACTTCTTCTAAAAATGTCTGATCACATAAGTCATCGGCCTCAGCAATCCAAATATAATCACCGGTTGCTGCAGAGACACCTTTTATCCATTGTTTAAATACAGAACCAGAATTTTTATCATTAATAATCTGCTGAACTTTCAGGTGGTGTTTATTTTCATTTGAGAGCAGCTTTTCAAATATAGATACGCTATTGTCAGTAGAGGCATCGTCTAGGAAAATTAGTTCGTAAAGGGGATAGGTTTGATTTAATATTGATTTAACTCGTTCCGGTAAGTATTTTTCGTAATTATAGTTCGGTACAATGACGCTTATTTTTTTATAATTATGCTCAAGCAAGTTTAATAATTGATAAACGTAATCAAGAAAGTTGAAATCTCTTTCAATAAGTTCTTGGCCAAAGGTCCCTTTTTGTAATCGTAAATCTTCATTCCCGATAAGTTCATATATTCTTTCCAGCATCATAGGTAAGTTTAAATGGTCTACTAATGCGCCGGTTTGTTCCGTAACAACATCTTCAAAACCTCCAGCGTTTTTGAACCCTATAACAGGGACTTTTGTATCTAATGCTTCTAAAACTACGTTTGGGAAAGGATCTTCTCTTGAAGTTAATAAATATAAATCAGCACCGGCGTTATATAAACCGATATCTGGAGTTGGGTCCACTAATGTGAAATGTGCTGTATATCTTGGGGAGATTGTATTAAAAAAATGAACATCTGTTTTCCCAACCCAGATAAAATGAATATTCGTATGCACCTTTCTTACTGAGTAAGCAATAAGTGAGAATAAATCTATTCCTTTTCGATGATCAGCGAAACCTACCCCCAAAATGATTTTGCTATCGAGAGGCAGGTTGTGTTTTTTTCGTAATTCGTTTCTCGCTTTTGCAATATTGTTCTTATAAGGGTTGTGGTTAAACAAACCTTGAGGGAGGATGTGGCATTTTTGATGATCTAATTGGGTGATTGTACGGAATTTCTCATACACGTATTGTGAAGGGAAGACAATTTTGTGGGCAGATTGGGCAATGTTTCTTGCTTTTCCCTCAGCAGAGTACTGTTGTATTAAATGCGGCAATTCATGTATTAATGAAATAACTTTAATATTATGTTTAGCTAGTAATGCAACTATATCACCACTTATGACGGTACTACATATGGCGATGGTATAGTCTTTTAATAATAACTTCTTTATTAATAATTCGACTTTTTCTTCCGTTGGGTAGTTTTCCTCTAGGCAATAAACAGGACCATACTTTTGAAAATCTTGGATTAAAATGCCCGTTCCAATAGAAATAATTGCGACGGAGTAATGAAAGTTTTCTTTAAGGGCTTTAATAGTATGTAAAGAAAGCAGCTGTGCTCCGTGGAAATGGGCATCATGGGATACATAAATGATTTTCTTATTAGCATGCATTTCATAACGCCTCCTAATGTAATTAGATTTTAGTAAATGTAGGATGTATTTATAATTGCTAGAGAGAAGTGGTAGGAGATAATTGTGAATGTAACCGAAATAAAAAAGCTACTTTTAATATATATTTGTGTGGCTTGATATTCATTCTTTAGAAAGTAGAAACTGTCGATTATAAAAATGACTACACTAGTTTATTAATCTTTAGGGAAGGAGTATAAAAAACTTTATAATTTATAAAATAAAAAGGATAAAAAGTATTGACGATTAGAGTACAGGAGTGTAATATAGAACAAGTCGCCGATGACATTAACGTCGAAAGCGACAAACGAAATGAAAAACTTAGTTGACATTGAAAGATGAAAATG
>NZ_DALYZR010000029.1:0-5755 GCF_031983925.1 Bacillus sp. (in: firmicutes)
TAAGTTTAAGAATAGTCTAAATCCTTAAGTTGATGGATGTGGGGTAGCACCACATCGCTATCAAGCTTAGATTTTAGAGTACCCCCATAACAAAAATTTCACCTTATATACTCCAAGATAGATTAAAAATATAATAGTTATTTAAAAAAGATGGTGTGAATTTAGAAATCATTCCATCTTTTATTATTATCTTATACAATAAAGAAAGAATATTTTGGTAATTAAATTAAGAAAAGGGTAGAAAGGGAGAGAAACATATGGTTAAATTGGAGTATTTTACAGAAGAAGATTTTCAACAATTAATTGATTGGATACCAAATGCGGAATTTAGTTTACAATGGGGTGGACCTGCTTTTACATTTCCATTAACAAATGCACAATTAAAAAATTATTTACAAAACGCTAATAAAGATAATGCTATTAAATATGTATTTAAAGCAATAGACGAAACAAATAGTGAAGTCATTGGTCATATTTCATTGGGAAACGTCGACAAAACTAATGAAAGTGCAAGGATAGGAAAAGTATTAATTGGCTCAACAAATTCAAGAGGTAAAGGTTATGGAACACAAATGATGACAGCTGTTTTAAAATTTGCTTTTGAAGAATTAAAATTACATAAAGTAACTCTAGGTGTATTCGATTTTAATGAATCTGCAATTAAATGTTATAAAAAAGTCGGCTTTCAACAAGAAGGATTCCTACGTGATGCTAGAAAAAGTGGTCAAGAATATTGGAATTTAATTGAAATGGGTATCTTATACAGCGAGTGGAAAATAAATAATTAAAAATAAGAAGGACTCTTAACTATTCACTTATCAAATTAAATATTTTTAAAATATTTTTATATACGGATTATATCTTTAATAAAAAAGTTAGTTTGGTAGCAAAAAGAAATATCCTCAAAATAAAAAATACGTTATTCTTTCTGTAGAATCATAGGAAAGGATGGCGTTTTTTGTATGTCTATTTCTGTATCTGACAAACTACAACTATTTGCACAGGAGATTCAGAGTCTTTTATCCCCAAATACCTTACAAAATCTAGCTAGAGATGTTGGGTTTGTACAGCGAGCAAGTAAGTATCGAGCACAAGATTTAATAGCTTTATGTGTATGGATAAGTCAAAGTGTAGCAAAAACTTCTTTAACTCAGTTATGTAGCTGTTTAGAAGCATCAACAGAAGTTCTCATCAGTCCCGAAGGACTGAATCAACGATTTAATGCCACAGCCGTACAATTTCTACAACAAGTGTTAGCCGAACTTCTCAACCAAAAGTTATCTTCAACTAAGCTGCTCTATTCTCCATACACTTCTATTTTCAAGCGTATTCGTATCCTAGATTCAACGTCATTTCAACTTCCAGATCCTTTTTCATTCGTTTATCCAGGTGCAGGAGGATGCAGCCATACCGCGGGAATGAAAATTCAGCTTG
Source organism: Bacillus sp. (in: firmicutes) (assembly GCF_031983925.1). Taxonomy (NCBI): domain Bacteria; kingdom Bacillati; phylum Bacillota; class Bacilli; order Caryophanales; family Bacillaceae; genus Bacillus; species Bacillus sp. (in: firmicutes). Next base: position 1,435 of record NZ_DALYZR010000029.1, read on the forward strand.
AGTATGATTTATTAAGTGGACAGTTCCTTCATATTCATACAGGTCCAGGGAAACAACATGATCGAACCTATGGTTCCCTGTGTGTCCCAACTATAACAGCGAATGATTTATGTATCCGAGATTTAGGTTATTTTCATTTGAAAGATCTTCAACATATACAAGATAAAAAGGCTTATTATATCTCACGTATTAAATCGAATACACGTATTTATCAAAAAAATCCTAAACCCGATTATTTTCAAGATGGCAGAATCAAGAAAGGTACAGAGTATATCCAGATAGATATGGAGATTTTAATGAACTCTCTTCAGCCAGGACAAACATGCGAAATATCCAACGCTTATGTAGGAATGACTGATAAAGTCCCAACTCGTGTGATTGTTCATCGACTAACAAAAGAACAACAACAAAAACGATTACGCGATCAAACTGTAAGAGAAAAAAAGAAAGGAATGAAGTATTCTGCTCGTAGTAAACGGCTTAGTGGTATCAATGTATATATGACAAATACTCCTATAGATATTGTCCCAATGGGACAAGTACATGATTGGTATTCTTTACGTTGGCAAATCGAGATTTTATTTAAAACGTGGAAATCATTCTTTCATATACATCATTGTAAAAAGATAAAACGAGAACGATTGGAATGCCATTTGTATGGACAACTGATTGCCATTTTACTTTGTTCTTCTACCATGTTTCAAATGCGACAATTGCTTCTTATGAAAAAGAAACGAGAACTGAGTGAATATAAGTCCATATATATGATTAAAGATTACTTTCTTCTTCTTTTCCAAGCAATACAGAAAGACACCCAAGAGCTATCAAAGATTCTAATTCGCCTGTTCAACCTCCTACAGCAAAACGGGAGAAAATCTCATCGATATGAGAAGAAAACAGTCTTTGATATATTAGGTGTCGTTTACAATTGTACCATGTCTGATAATCAAGCGGCTTAATTCAAAAAAATGAAACCCGTTAGGGTTTATTTCGTGTGCAAATCTTTAGGTTCCCTACACATAAATTTTATAAAAAAGAAACAACCTCTACTTTAATTGACGTTGTATGAGCTTAGCTTGATAGCAATGTGGTGCTACCCCATATAAAGCTTTTCTGCTCTTTTTATCATTTCATATACGTGTACATGCTCATTTCTAACATCCAATTCCCAATGTACTTTTCCTTCGTTTTGTTCATATGTATGAAAAGTTTCATTAAAGATAAACATTCCAATTCATTCACTTTTTATTGATTTTTCCATAATTTCATTTCCTTTCTATTCCCAAAAAAGAAACGGCTATATTTTAAGTAGTTATAGCCGTTGACTTTCATATTATATAAAACCCGCATTATGGAGAAAGTAAAACTTTAATTGGATTGCAGTGAAGTATCCTATACTTCACCCCTCTGCCGATAAAACAGCAAATTCCTCCCGTTTGGAGAGAGTCAATCCTTATTTTGTTTTTCTAACAATTGAATAATCCTATCTAACTTTTGCTCAACTGGATTTTGCTTTTTGCGATTACTAGTATGCAAAATTATACGTATAATTCCACCCAACAATACACCGATAATCAATGCAGTAATAGCGTAATAAATACTGGTTCCTAAAAACATTATTCAGACCCCTTTTTCCTTATTATACCATTAAGAAGAAGTGATATGTTGTGTACTTTCGGTTGTATATGTTATTCGTAATAAGTTAACATAATGTCTCATTGATGTTAATTTCCATACCTATTATTAACCGACAACAATCCGTCTTTTACAGGCAGTTACTCTCCTTTCCATCTCCCTCATATTCACTTAATGTTGATACAGGGATCTTATGCAAGATAAAATTCGTACTTATCCAATTCATAATTATTTCTTCCAGCATCGGATGAAGTGGCTTTCCCGCCCCTTCTTCATAATTCTTTTTAAACTCTAAAGCTTTAAAATCCCCCTCAAAACTTTTCAAACTATGATCCATATCTTTTATTACATGTACTTCAGAATCCCCTTGCACATAATCACCGATTCTCTTCGCTTTTTCAGGATTCGCCTGAAAGTCTTTATCACCAGCAATAGCTAGTACTGGACATGTTACTTGTTGTAAATCTTTATAAATGTCATGCTGAAAATGCTCTCTAAACCATTTTGCGTTCATCGGTTTAAAACCCACTTTAATCGTATCTTTTTCTGTGTTCATCATTTTCTCTTTTATTTTTTCCATCTGCTTCTCTCCACGTTTCTCCACATCGAGAAGGCGCATTAGTTTTCCCTTTATTCCTTTTTGTTCTTTTAATTCTTTATAAGCAATCTCTCTTTGTCTTTTCGTAGCTTCTTCTAACGATTCCGCAGCTCCTGTAAGAAGTATGAGTCCATTTACTGGTGTTCTTGCGTTTACTACAGTTGCCAACATACATCCTTCACTATGACCAGCTAAAATGATATTTTCTGGATCAACAAATGGCTGTTCTTTTAAATACGTAATCGTAGACTCTATATCATTAACTAAATCCCACATTCCAGTCTTTAGAAATTCCCCGTCACTCTTTCCTACTCCGCGCTTATCAAAACGAAGCGTCACTACTCCAAGCTTCGCCATTACATGTGCTAAATCTTTATATATGTTCGACTCAAGCTTTAGCGGTAATATCGTTCCATCACGATCAATTTCCCCAGATCCAGCAATAATGATAACCGCCGCATACTTCCCGCCAGCTTTCGGTTTAGTGAGTGTACCTTGCAACGTAAATTCACTATTTATCGCTACTTCATATTCATCGAAGGTCATTATATTAGTCCTCCTTCTATTCAGTTATATCTAATTTGAATTTCAAACTCGCTATTATATTTTTGTACTCTCTTTCATCTTTCATCGGAGTGAAAACTGGATTCTCTGCAATACTTTGTAACATGCTTCGCTTTATAATCTCTTCATTTCTAACTGTTTTAGCGCCGAGTGGAAATTCTGCAAACCATGCATCAATCGCATCAAAATAAGAATCTCCATGTAAATGTAGACTATTTACTGTGAAGCTTGCCGTACAAACTGCTACATATTTACGTAACATTTCTAATGCCTTTTCAAAATTCCCTTGCATACAATATACTTGTGCAGCAGCATAGTATACTTTTAAAGTCATATTGGGATGCAATGTTTCTATTTCATATATATCTATTAACATAAAAGCTCTATTTAAAATCACCTCTACCTTTTCAACGTTTGAGGCATTTACTACTACGTAATTTGGTATTGTCGCAACGAGTTGTATTAAATGTTGGTACATACTAATTTGCATTATTTCATTTGCCTTTTCAGCATTTCCAAGCATTTGATACGCTTGTGCGATTAGATCTTCCTCTGGAACGTTAGGACGTATCGTTCCGCCAAGTAATTGCAATACTTCATTCGGTTTATTGAGTATAAGATAGCAAGTTGCTTGAAACGATACCGCCTCTTTCACAAGAGAAACATCATCACTTTCTTCCTGAACCCTGCTAAAGAGATTCATTGCTTCTTCTAACATGTCAATTCTTTTATCCGTATCCTCTGTTAACATATGGTGATTAATAAAAAGTAGTCCCATTTGAAGTAATAACGGAAAACAAGAATAATATTTTTTAATTATTTCTCTGCACTCCACCATTACTTCATCAAACGGTTTTTCACTAAAAGCTTCTGCTAGCCTATGATATAAATCCCTAATATCTTCTGGTTCCATTTGCGGTGTATAACAGATTAGTTCATCTATACTTATATTAAAGTACGATGCTAACAGTGGTAAAAATGTAATATCCGGATAACTCTGCCCTGTCTCCCACTTAGAAACAGATGCCTTCGTAATACCGATATACGCCGCTAACTCTTCCTGTGTAATTCCCTTTTCTTTTCTCTTATCCGCAATTATTTTATGAATGTTTATCTCCTTCACACCATCACCTCATACTTTTATTATATGCTTTTATTTCACACAAAATATGGATTTAAAGTCGACTTTCGTTAACGAAATCAACTGTTAGGAAACATGTCTCTAAAATCAAAGAGTCTGTCCCAAAAGGTGCTTTTTAGCCAAAATCTAATAAAAAGCGAAAGGCAGAAACGCTGATTTTATAACGTTTCTGCCTTTTCAATTTCATGTGATCTTACTTCGAAAGAGACTTATGAGACAGCCTCTTTTTATTGTGGGGTACCGATACATAGCCACCTAGCTAAGATTTTGAAGTACTTCAAAATCAAAAACCTCATCTCATCACAGTTTTCTACGGGAATCCAGTGAACAGCTTATTTAGTCGGGTAAGCGGGGGGCATCGCTGCCCCCAACTCCCCTCAGAA
>NZ_DALYZR010000030.1:0-5374 GCF_031983925.1 Bacillus sp. (in: firmicutes)
CGCATTTTGTATAAAAATATACGTTAAGTTGATGGATGTGTGGTGCTACCCCATGACCATCAAGTTAAAATCTCATATTACCCCCAGAACGAAAATTTTGTGCATTTTGCTCGTATTTATTGTTTTGGGGAAATTCATATTTTTAGCTTGATGGCGATGGGGTAGTGAAAATTCTTAAGTTGATGGCGATGTATGTTGACCCCTAATACAACGATTATTGTGTTTTAAATAAGGAACGACTTCTTACAAGAGAGTCCCTTTTTCATCTTTAAAAATGGTAAAATGTAGTTTAAGGAAGGGTAAGAATGAAAAATGAACATAGGGGGATTTAAATAAGGGATAGGCAAAAAAAACAACTATGATTGTATGAAGTATATAATAGAAAAGGGAGAACTTGAATGAGGAAACCAAAAGTAACTGTTTTTATCTTTTTACTGAGCATACCACTATTCCTATTAAGTGGTTGCTCTATAGACACAAAACTATTAGAAAAACCAATAGGAGATTATTTGTCCGAAAACTACGGGATAAAGAATGGGGATTTTAAAATTCTTTTTGCTGATAGTGGGTTTGGAGCTTCTGATCTAGAGACTTACGTGGAAATAAAAAAACCATACCGCACTCTTGCTTATTTAATTGTAGACAAAGAGTCACATGAAATAGTTAAAAATGGAAGCGATGATGTTTTTCTAGAAATATTTAAAGGAGCTTATATTGAACAACATCGTGATGTTTTGAAACAATCCGATAAGATGATAAAAAAGTATAACTTATTAAGTGAATTCTCCTATAATAAAAAGAAACCAAATTTCTATTACTATTTAAATATACATATAGATAAACAAAAAGAAAAGGAATTAATTGGAAATTTCAAACGCGATCAAAAAATAAACACTGACAACATAATGAAAATGTTAAAAGATAGTAAACCTATAGATCATGCTAATTATACAGGAGTTATCAATTTTAATTACTATTACAATACCTACAAAAATAGTGAAACTGTTCCCAATGCTCAAAGTATTATGGATGATTTCGAAAAGAGCCACGTGCTAACAGAGGGTATTTATAAGATAGCTGTTGTGACCATGTATTCCAGCCCTAATGAAACAACCATAGGAGGAACGGATAGTCGTAATAATAATGTCATGTTTACCGTGGATAAACAAGGGAAATTCGAAATATTAAAAACAACTGTAGATTCTTGATAAAATACGTCAATTGTTGTGTTTTAAAAAAGGGGTGACTTCCCACAAGGAAGAGGGGGCACTGAAAAAGTCCTCATGGTTTAAAAAGTGAAACCGACTTATGAGCAGCCCTTTCCTTTTTGAGGATACAAAAAAAACCGCCCATCCATCTTTAAAGAAATAAAAAAACCAGCTATATTATGCAAGGTTCTGGTGCAAAAATAGAATAAAAGATAATAAAGCGCATAGATTCCTAACGGAATCATATCTTATGTTGCAAGTCCAAACAATTGATGGATGAATTCTTTCTGATTTTGGACAGACTGATCCTGTAAATCAACCTGTTCTTTTTTAATCATATGCATGGCTTCTACTCCAGAAAGAATGGATGTAGCTGTGTCAAAACACTTGAATCCTAGCATAGAGCGTACTCGTTTCTTAATAAAACGATGATCTTGTTCCACAATGTTATTTAGATATTTTATCTGCCTGATGTGGATGCCTAGTGGCATCTTTTTTTCTTCCTTCAATTTTTCTATGGCTATTGGATAAGCTGGATTTTTATCAACTGTAATCACACGAAGTTTAGAGGCATGGAAAGACCGCAAAGCTTTCTTGAAGAATCGCTTTGCAGCCTTTTGGTCTCTTGTTTTGCTTAGATAAAAATCGATTGTGTTTCCTTTCGAATCAACAGCATGGTACAGGTACATCCATTGCCCTTTAACTTTGATATATGTTTCATCGACTCTCCAAGAGTCATTGGTTTGCTTGAGGTGACGACGAATTCGTTTGTCCAATTCAGGACCATACTGATGAACCCAACGCATAATCGTGGTATGAGAAATAGATAAGCCCCGTTCCTCCATCATTTCCACCAAATCACGAAAGCTTAGGTTGTACCGTAGGTATCATCTTACCGTTAATAAGATAATAACAGTCTGATAGTGCTTCCATTTAAACGGATTTTCCTTTTCCATACTGATCACGCACCTTTTTTAGAGTTATACTATCAGTATGTCCAAGATTAGGAGATTACTTGCAAGGATTTTGGAGTTTTGCACCAGAACCACCACTTTAATTTAAATAATTTATATTGAACTCCCATTCAAGTATTATTTTTCCTAATGAATAATTGGTATATTCTGTCTTACTCCACCTTTTCGGGGGATGGGCAAAAATACCCATATAGTGTCTCATTATCAGTAGCAAGAAAAAAGCGGATCCGTACTCTCAAAAGGAATCCAATCTCTCTTTTTCTATAACTATATTTTTATATGGGGTAGCACCCCATCGCTATCAAGCTAAAAAGGATGGGTTACCTCAAAACAATAAAAACGAGCATAATACACAAAATTTTCGTTTTGGGGTATTTCAAAATTCTAAGTTGATGGGCATGTGCCGTACCCCTATTAAAGTGGAAATTTCTCAAACGAAACTTTAATATATATAATTAATATACTATTCATATTAAAAAATTGAAAAGAGGTGGCACTTTGAACAAATGGGCTATATTATCTTTATTGTGTGTACCCTACGCTCTTTTAACTATAATAAATGAGGATACATTAGAGATAGGTGGATCAGCAAATATTTTTTGGAAAATTGGTTTATTTGCACCACTTATAGGCGTTTTATTTTCAGCTGGAGCCAGTAAGACTTACCAACGCGTTATGCTTGCAATATTTAATTTAGGTTACTATTTTGGGCTTTACATCTATATGCTATACACTTTTTAAAATACACTTTTTATATTCGTTTTGTAAAAATATATTTAGGGGAGAAAACAATGAAAAAGAAAATATACTATTTATCAATAATTTTCACAAGTCTTGTTTTTTTATTTTTATTCATAAAAGCATTAGGATTTATCTTCTGGATAAATGGTGCACCAATAGACAAATGGGTAGCTTGGGTTAGTTTATTTGCTATTCCCACTTTCATTTACTACTCTTTCCCAGGACAAAACTTCAAAAAAACACAAAAAACGGTAACCATAATTATCATAATAGTTCAAGTAATATGGCTAAAATGGGCAATTAATCAACCTAAATATTATGTATATATTAACAATGATAACATTCTCCCATCTCCATATATAATTCAGGAGACTCCAAATTCGGAGACTCCTATTTATCTTAGCCAAATAATTTTAACTAACTATACATCTTATAAATCAATTAATTCATATCTATTTGTAAAAGAAAACGTTACAGAAAACAATCGAGGCTTGGTTGATTGGATAAAAAATTTTGGTGGCGAAGTAAAAGAAAAAGAAGACGGGCGCATTTATATAGACACTTATAAGGGATATTTATTTTTCAAGTAAATTGTAAAAGGGAGAAATCGGTGTGAAATCTCCCTTTTACGACTCTCAATCGCTATAGGATAGGCCTGATTTTTGTCTACTGTAATCACACTGGGTTTTGGAACATGAACAGATTGCAAAGCTTTCTTAAAAAAAAGCCATTGATAATAGCTATTATTTTTGGAAAAACAACTTACAAAAAAGATAATTATAAAAAGTCGATTCCTTATCTCAAATAAGGAATCGACTTTCAAATAAATCATATACTCGTTCTGGTGTCGATATGTATTTATTACAAATTACCTTTAACTTTTCCAACGATCTCGTTTATCGTATTTCGATCTAGCTTGTCACTAATTTCGAATAGCTCACGATCTCCTACTAATTGTACGCCTACGATGTCGTTGCGGTCTTTACCGTATTGCACTTCAATAATAGATCCGCGCTCTATTTGTTTCCAAATGTAACCAGCTTCATCTTTATTGTCTAAAGTAATACAGTCCTCAATGTTTTCATTGATTCCAATTAACATATTATCGTCAATATACCCAATCTCGTATTGTTGACGCTCTTTCGCTTTGCCGCTTACTAAAATACCCGCACGACCATATGAGTAATCCCAATAGTCTGCTTTCGGCTCTTGTGCCTCAGCTTTTTCAGTAGTGCCACAACCGGTAATAAGACCAATTGGCATAACTGCAATTAATACTACTCTAGTAAATTTCTTTATCATCTAAAACCAACCTTACATGTTTAAGTGGAAATTCCATTTATTCCCTCGTTAAAAGATAACATGATACTACGGGGAAAGCAAAACGAAAAAATAAGCTGACTTCTCAAAATAACTAACTATAGAGAAAGAAAATTTTCATTTAGGGGGTACTTCAAAATCTTAGTTTGATGGCAATGCGATTTTACTTCCGCCTGCTAAAAAACATTCATAATGATTGTTAATATGTGTTAACATTAAACAAGAAGTGCTTGTGAAGGATAACATTCCTTTCATAATAGTGCTTTTTGTTTTTGGATTTATTTTATAAGGATAAGAGGGAAGATATATGCGTTCTAAGAAGTACAACACCATAGCATCAAGCTGTCTAATTTTGTTTCTTGTTTGTTGGATCCTGCTATCTACATATGGTAAATACAATTATACTGTTGGTGATTTCACTCCAGCTGATGTGAAATTAACCGTTGGACTGGATATTTTACAGATGACTCTCCTTTTTATGTCTTTGGTCTTCGGCTTGATAGCATATGCTTTACAAGACGAAGGAGGCTACGCAGGGATTAATATTATAATATCCCTCGCTTTGTTTGTTTTAACAGGTATGAGTGATATTTTAACAATTTATATACTGTTTACTGAGCCTGTCCATTTACAAATATTATTTAAGTAACAATCTTACTTGAGCTTGAATTACCTTACCGACATGAAGAAATAGAAGTACTATAAATGTACAGGGATAATAAAGTTGTTTTAAAAATACCGGTCATTTTATTCAGTAATTGGGCCAGATTATGAAGTGATTTTATTAATTGTTTCGTTAAGAATGTAAAGAAGTGGACTTTAGCCAACGTGGCAGTTTAGTTGAATGGGAATGTTATAATATTATTAAAATTTTAGAAATGTAGGGTAAAAAAATGAAGGGTACTAAAAGATTGATTCAAGTTATCTTAGTAAGTACACCAATCCTAATTCTTAGTGGATGTTTCTCTAAAGATGATCTGAATCAACCAATACAAGAATATTTAAAAACAAACTATGGAATACAAGGTGGGTTTTCTGTTGTTGAGACAGATAATTATTGGTTTCAAGGGGTTGACCATCAAACTTATGTAGAAATGAAAAAGCCATATCATGCTTATCCGTTTTTAATGA
>NZ_DALYZR010000031.1:0-4227 GCF_031983925.1 Bacillus sp. (in: firmicutes)
ATTTCGTTTGTCGCTTTCGACGTTAATGTCATCGGCGACTTGTTCTATATTACACCTCTAAAGTACAATCGTCAATACCTTTTTATAAAGATATTTAAGTTAATATTTTTACACCCTCTAATCTAGATAAGAACCTATAAAGATTACATTACCAGAAAACTCCCTTCTACTCCTTCTTAGTTTCTACTTCCAAAATATATTTAAGTTAGCTTAACCCTAGATTTAATTTATACGGACGTTTTCCCCAGCGAAACTAACAACTTTATTTTAATAACTACTAGTATGTAATTAAAAAGTTACTACACTCCTTAGTACCTCTTTGTTTATCACGCACTCTATTAGAAGCAATTGAAGATATACATATTCTTATAACAGACAACGATACAAAAATCCATAATAAACTCATGTACTACTCTAGTTATAGATTTCTCCCCATATGAAGTAATAGTTGTTTATCTGTTTACTCGTAAATATATAGAAACACACTAATACATCTACTAAATATGCCTGTATCACGCATTGGCTTTATTATAAGTAATTATTATTCAGACCACCTAGAAGGTTCACTGCTCTTAACACTGATTTACTACTACATGATGTTACTAAAACATACTTATTTCAGACATATACTATCATGATTAAACTTGTAGCTGGAACAATTCTTATAATATTTGCAGAAGTAAAAAGGATAGAAACAATCCTCGTCTAGCATTAACAATTGGATTATTTCAATGCTTAGCAATATATCCTGACTCCTCTAGAGCTAATTCTACTGTTCTTGTGTCCTTATTAATGAAAGTAAATTATAAAACTGCGTCTGATTTCTCTTTTTTCATTATTCTTCCTGTAATAGCTTGAACTGGATTTATAGCCTTAAGCTTATGAAAAAGTTAAAGATATTTAAGCATCGATGATATTTCTATGTTTACGATAAAATTCATCCTCTCTTTTATAGTAGCAATGCTAGCAGCAGGAATCTCTCTATAGATTCTTATAAACCACATACTATTAAACCGATATTCAAATCGAAATATAGACCTTATATCTCTTTCATCTTTAGTATCATCCATTCGGTATTACTGGGTGGTAATAAACCTCTGATAATAGCCACTATATCCTCTCAACAAACACTTAAGATGTACAAATAAGTTATACTCCGAAATCTAAACCGAGTAATAGTATTTCTTTTTTAAACACATATACCGGATTAAAAATACGTACCTCAATCGATTGAGTGTACTCAACGTACCCACAAAGAACATTCGTTCCCTCTTCGCGTTGTATCACTTCCCATAGCATTTAAGAATGTTTATCCTATATCTATATTCACATTTTATCGCTAGAAGAGAGGATTAAGTTACTAACAAACATTGTTTCTAGTACTACTACATATTTTAATTAATTTATATATCTTCCGTTTGGACATATATACAAAATCATAAATTAATTTTTTCTATCTAAGAACCTAAGAATACATAATAATAAGAAACCAATACACATAAAACATCCTATACCTATCAACTCCATAACAAAAACAAACTGATTGATATACCAATCAGTTTGTTTTATTTACACATCTTCTCTTTTAAAAAGTCAATAAAAACAGATTTTGGTCTGCCTTTTAAATAGATAAAATCAATACTAATATTAATTTTCACCGGAGGCGTCATTTCCACTCGGATCAATTCTCCATTTTCTAATTCTTGTTTGACACAATGTTCAGGTAAAAAGCTAATGCCCATCCCTTGTATCACTAAATTTTTCGCTGTTTCCATATTATCTACTTCTAAAGATATATTCGGGCTTACGTCATTACTTGAAAATAGCCGATGAATCATGAGCCAATCCATTGATCCATAATCAAAGAAGATAAGAGGTTGTTTACTTACATGTTCTATTGTTACTTTTTCTTCTTTTAAAAATATATGATTTCGAGGTACAAAAAGGCCGATAGGGTCATTATAAAGACGAATTGATTCTACTTGAGGATGTGTTTCTGTTCGTACGATGCCAAAGTCAACTTCTTTATTAATAACCTTCTGTAGGATGTCTTGTGAATGACCAGTTACAATTTTTATTCTAACATCCTTAAATTCAGATTTAAAACCAGGTAAAATTTCAGGGAGGATATTATTAGATATTGATAAAGCACTCCCAATTACCAAGTCATACGGAATTGTTACTTGTTGCAAACCATACTTAGCTTCCTGGTAAGATTGCAAAATTTTTTGTGCATGTGGGAAAAAATACTCTCCTTTTTCGGTTAAAGAGATTTTATTACCATTTCGATGAAAAAGCTTTATATTAATTTCACGTTCAAGTGATTGGATACGTGCTGTTACAGAAGGTTGGGTTAAATAAAGAGCTTCGGCAGCTTTATTGAAACTACCAAGTTGACAAACATATATAAAAGCTTCAATATTTTCGATATTCATGTCTAAACACTCCTTACTTTAGCTCCCTATTATAATTAACTATAACATGTACACGTAAAAGCATATGCATCAAACATCCATAAAATAAGAATGCAACACTTCTGCCACATTCTTAACTTCTAAATCACACTTTTATTAGTTCTGTCTCTGTTTTATTAGCTATTTTAATAACCACTTTTGCCACAATTTCTGTTGGATCAATGACACAAATATTTTCGGATGATTTCAATACAAGAGGAACCTCTGTACAACCTGCTATAATAGCCTCAGCCCCGCTCTCTTTCAATTTATCAGCAACCATCGAAAGATGTAAACACCCTGTTTTTAAATCCCCACTTTTAATAGCATATATTCCTTCCATCACTTTTTTTTGCATTTCTTTATCAGGATCAATGACATCAATCCTGTAATCTTGACAACTGTTTTGGTATAGTTCTGCCTTAACCGTCCCATCCGTAGCCAACAAACCTACCTTTCTAAAATTATTTTCTTGCACAAAACGAGCCGTTTCTAAAGGCATATGCAAGATTGGAATATTAACAGACCTTTTAACTGCTTTATAGAAAAAATGAGCGGTATTACACGCAATAACAAGAAAATCTGCACCAGCGTTTTGCAGTCGCTGGGCTGATTGTACAATGTAAGGGGTCGGATCTATTCCCTTTCCCAAAATAGCCGTTGTCCGATCAGGTATTTGAGAATAGTTGTCTGCAATGATATGGATATGGTCTTGGTCTTTCATTGCAGGTGTGTAAGAAATAATTTTATTCATTAAATCAACAGTCGCCAAAGGTCCCATGCCCCCAATAATCCCAACAACTCTTTGCATTTTATTCACCACTTTTAAACATATTTTGAATGATTGACTTCATTATAAGTTCTTTTTTAAGAGATGAATTATAGAAGGAATCTATACAACAATAGAAAATATGTATTGATAACTAATATATAAAAGAATTTTAATATCTAACAAGTAATGGGCCAGTATATATGCTGGTTAATAACTGGTATACGAGTAGAAAGCTTATCGATACGTACAGCCAAAAAGAATTTCATCTAATTCTGATTGGTGGGTTACAGGCAAATCCCCCTTCGGCCTGGTCCAGTATTAAAATTATTAAATTCGATTCTAACTAATATACAAAAAACTGCAATCGACTCATTTACCGCGTCTGTTCATGACTATAAAGTACATCTTGGTAATACGAAAAATGCCAAGGTCCTGTTGTCTTAGGAACACGAATTCGATTCAAGGAATCCTTTCACATGCCTATCAGGTTAATTTGAATACACATCTCCTATATAACGGAAAAAACGCTATCCTTTTAGTAAAATCATTGATAAGGAGGCGTTTTGGGGGATGTTTTATTATACGAGCAATTGCAACTCTTTGCTCAAGGATTGTACCGTAATTTATCTCTTAAAATCCCTCATAAGTTCGGAAAAGATATTTCATTGTCTCACTATCTGCCTGGCTTATTCGAGACATCGCATCTTGTCACTCTCACTCAACTATGCAGTACATTAGATGTAGCGATATTCTCACTGAATTGCTCTAAAAGAAGATTACAGTACACCTCGTGTTCATATAGAGCATCGCAGACAAATATGCGATTACTAGGAGAAAGTGCCCATAAAGCTGTTTCCTGCTAGATGAATGTACTCATAGAGTACTATATTAATCACGAACTTATTTTATAAAACACAAAAAAGACGAGTCATTCTGACTCGTCTTACAGTTGCTTGGCGACGTCCTACTCTCACAGGGACAAGGTCCCAACTACCATCGGCG
>NZ_DALYZR010000032.1:0-2921 GCF_031983925.1 Bacillus sp. (in: firmicutes)
AGTCGTTTCGACTTAGGTTTTTTTGTGTTTATTTTTATATATCAAATGTCATAATTCATATATTTAGTAATCGTAAAGAGGGAAAAGGATGAAATAGAGACGTTTTAAAGTCAACTACCCCAGTGAGACAAGGCTTTTCAGTGGGGGCTTGAGTTCGAGCGCTAGGTCTTTTCGTCTATTGCTAGACAGTTTGACGCTCTAGCATTCATGCTACCCTACGATTTGTCACGTAACTTACTAATCTATCTACACCTAAATCGTAACTCAAAGCGTTACTCGTAGTCGTGGATGGTTTCTTCATTTGAGAAACGTGCATTTCATATGTATAATGCACCTCAAAGAACCGACCTTTTTGCTTCGGTACAATCTAAATGTAGGAGATTTTTTTGTCTTAAATTTTTCGGCATACGTATTTTAATGGAACCGAATTTTTTCTGAATGCCACATTCATCGGAACTATCCAATGCCCGTTATTATCCACTTTAGGGACTTGATAGATTTCAATGATTCGCTTGTCAGTGGAACGAGAATAATTTGGGAACTTCAGATGCCCTGTGAACTTCTCAGGATTTTTCTTCCATTGTTCCAACGCTTTAAAAAAGCTCTTTACTTCTGCATATAAGGCTCTGCGAATCGCTTGAACAGAGTTTGATTGAACTCCTGGGTAGTTCGTATCGGCTTGCATGGCAGTATCTACTTCTTTTACAGTAACCATCCTATTATTGTTTAAGTAACTTTGTTTCATCGTGTACAAGCCAACATTTCGCAATGCTTTTGAGCTATGTGACATGCGCTGAAGTAAACCCCCACTGATTAAAGTTTCAATTTATACAATGTTTTTTCGTTTTTAAAGGATTTCATTCATCAAAAAATCTATAATTAAGGTAATTAACATATATTTTTGATGGGTGTGGGAGATTATGAAAGAAATATGCATGTTATTAGTAGCTGTTATATTATGGGGAACAGCCATTGCACCAACAAAGTGGGCGTTAGAATCTATTCAGCCATTTACTTTGTTATTTATTCGCCTTTTCTTCGCGGGTGGAATTTGTTTGCTATTTTCATTTAAACAATTAAAAAGATCGGTTGTACATAAACAAGTGCCGTGGAAAAGAATGAGTTTACTATCTTTTACTGGTGTAGCTGGTTACTTTATGTTCACATCCTACGGTATTTCTTTAACAAGTGGATTGCATGTTAGTATTATTGATGCTGCTTTACCGTTAGTTACAATTCTTTTTTCAGCGTTCTTTTTGAAAGAAAAAATTAAGCTTAATTATTGGGTTGGTATTGTACTCGGGGCTATTGGAGTACTTCTTATTACAATCCCATCTAGTAACGGGGATCAAGAAGTATCTTTAATAGGAGATACCCTTATTTTATTAAGCACTTTCTTATTTGCCCTCTATACAGTATTGCTGAAAAGACCAAAACAAGAACAGTATTTATCAAACAAGGTTTTTACAACATTAACTTTAATTATTGGAGCTGTTATTTTATTACCATTTGCAATGGTAGAAACTTTTTACTATGGTTTCCCAGAAATCGAAACATGGAAGACTGGATTTAGTGTAATGTATCTTGTTATAGGGGCAACAATTTTAGCGTATTGGCTTTGGAATAGAGCATTAGAGACAGTCTCGGCATCAGTAAGTGGGTTATATTTAAATGCGTTACCATTAATAAGTATTGTTGCTTCAATTGTTTTATTAGATGAGTCTGTAACTTGGAAGATAGTAATAGGAGGAAGTTTAGTTTTAATAGGGGTAGGATGGGCAGATAAACAAAAAATAAGTAAGTTATTAAAGAGGAATAACTTGAATAGTAAGGAATGCTAAGCAGTATGTTGTATATAGTTTAAATAAAAAACACCTTATATATAAGGTGTTTTTATTTGGAAAGATAATAGATTGAAATCAGTATGGATATTCTTTGCTATATTTATACGTATTGAAATCATTTTGAAATATTGTTTGAACGAGTTGTATACATTCAGTATCATAAAAACTTTCGAAAGTTGGAAGACGGGGGAATAAAGGGTCAGTAATATCGGATTCGCTAAAATTCCCTTTATAAATCATCGAGGGAGTTTGATGATGCCAGGATGTTGAAAACTCATTTATTGGTGCAGTTTTTAATTCGAAACGCTTTTCTAATGCTTTCATATCCTGATTGAAGTTTTCTAAGTATATATAATTGGTTACATATTTTTCTTCATCAGCTATATATTGTTGTGTGAAATGAGGGTTAATACTATTTGCTTGTGCCCCATTAATAAGTAGATAGTATAGAAATTGTTTAAATGAGAGCCCTTTGGACGAATTTTCGTCTTGATATAGAAACTTTCGGATAGGCTTCCATTCGGGATTTTCTATATAAGGAGGTGCAATTAAGGATACGAAAGAACTGACTGCTCTCTTATAAGGGTTACGAACAAGTTTAAAAGTTTCTTTTTGTTTTTCTCGTAACGCTATACCTAGCCGTAGACTATAGGCAGGCGCATTTTTGTATATATCATATTCATAATTATGAATGAAAGGGCTATAATTTAGAGCTGTTTGTAATAAATCAATTTGGTAAAAGAACCACTTGGCAAGAGAAGTACAACCACTTTTTTGGCTCCAAAATAGAATGATAGGAAACTTCTTATGATAGTGTGGATTTCTTGAATGAGCATTGATGATGTGTAATAAGGTAGGATCGAACAACCCCTACACCCCTTTCGGATATTTTAATTATATGTATGGAAAATAAAGAGGAATATGAGTAGCTGTTTCATCTTTTCTAAAAAAGCGAAAGATTAATGTTGACTATTACTGAATAGGGGTGTAATATAAAACAAGTCGCCGATGACAACAACGTTGAAAGCGACAAACGAAATGAAAAACTTAGTTGACATTGAAAGATGAAAATGTTAA
>NZ_DALYZR010000033.1:0-2316 GCF_031983925.1 Bacillus sp. (in: firmicutes)
CATTTTCATCTTTCAATGTCAACTAAGTTTTTCATTTCGTTTGTCGCTTTCGACGCTGTTGTCATCGACGACTTGTTTTATATTACACCTCTAAGGTACAATCGTCAATACATTTTTATAAAAAAACTTCATTTTTCTAAAATCCTATTTACATATCTCTTCTATAAGAATATATAAGCAACCCATATAATACACTATGGGTTGCTTTCCATCATAAAAACTATTGTTCTTTTGAAGGTACCGAACAGCTTTCATCCGTACAAGACATATCACTTCCACCTTCTGAAGAGAGCTCTTGTAACTTAGGTACAGGATTCTCTTCTTCCCACACTTGCTGAAGTGCACCAACAAAAGTTTCAAGTGGTTGCGCACCTGAAATAGCATACTTTTGATTAATAATAAAATAAGGTACTCCTGAAATTTGATATTGTTGAGCAATCGCTTCATCAACTCTAACATCATTTGCATATGCACTTTTATCATTAATAACCTTTAAAGCTTCTTGTTTATCTAAACTTGAAGCTTCAGCGATAGTAGCAAGCGTATCCACATCACTTAAATTTTTCGATTCAGTGAAATATGCAAAAAGTAGATTCTCCGTAATCTCTTTTTCTTTCCCTTGATCTTTTGCAAATTTCGCAAGGCGATGCGCATCAAAAGTGTTCGTCGGCTTCATCTCATCAAAATTAAAACTTAAGCCCATACTAGCTGCATGATTTCCTAGTTGTATATTATTTCGCTGAGCTTCTTCAATACTAATGCCATACTTTGATGCAAGCACCTCATTAATACTTGTTCCAGAATAGATTGGAGCATTCTGGTCTAATTCAAAACTTTTAAACTCAACTTCAACATCCTTCTTATGTGGAAATTGCTCTAAAGCCATCTCTAATCTACGTTTCCCAATGTAGCAAAATGGACACACAAAATCTGACCATACTTCAATTTTCATAGAAACACCTCATTAACATGTAGTTTTCAATCATTGTAGCACCAGCACTAAGGAATTCAAAAATTTATGCTTCAAGCCTTATATACTACAACCTAAAATAAATTTATAAATAGAAAAACGATAATCAAAAGTATTACCTTCTGATTATCGTATATATAAATATAATTATACTTAAATATATCTTCCCACGAACTTCCATACGGTATTCCAATATGCATTTGAATCTACCTTCTCAGCTTCTCCATGTCCAGCACCTGGAACAATTAATTTCTCTTTTTCTACTTTTGCAGCATTATATACTTCATCTAACATTTCAAAAGGAACAAATGTATCCGCATCCCCGTGAATGAATAGCATCGGTGTTTTACTTTTCGCAACTTGTTTTACAGCTGAAGCTTCTTCTAAATCATATCCAGCTCTTAATTTTGTAACTGTATTAGCCGCATTCATAACAGGAAACTTCGGTAAATGGAATAAATCTTTTAGTTGATAAGTAAATTCACCAACAACAGTTGAGTATCCACAATCTTCAATAATAACTTTCACGTTAGAAGGTAAATCTTCACCTGAAGTCATCATTACAGTTGCCCCTCCCATTGAAACACCAAATAGTGCTATTTCAGCATTGGGGTCTTTCTTTACAATTTGTTGGATCCAAATCAAAATATCTTTACGATCGTGCCAGCCCATCCCTATATAATCACCTTCACTATTTCCATGCCCACGAAGATCTGGCGCTATAACGTTATATCCTTGTTCATAAAAATTCCGGATATATTTCGTCATTTTTGATGCCCTACTATCATATCCATGAACTACAATTGCCCATTTATGACTAGATTGTTCATTCATATATTCATAACCTGTTAATTTCAACTTATCGAAAGAATTTATCTGTAGTGTATTAGGTTTATGATTTGATACAAAGTTCGCATCCTTTTCTTCATTTGTAGCCAACACATCTCCTGATGCATTCACAGTTTCTACTAAGTGAGGGTTATCCTCTAAAAACTCTTTCTCTTGTTTCGCATTCAACGCATAATTATAAAAATAATTCCCGACTAACATATACACAATCGCTAGAAGGACTAAGGCTACTATAGTAATTATACCTATCTTTTTCATGTTATCTCCTTTTAAAAAATTAAATCTTCCTATATTAAAGTACTTCAAAAAACAACTGTACTATTTTAACATACCGATAGATTACTTCCACAAAAATAAAATAAAAAATCTTAAACTACATATCGAAATTGATGAAAGAAATTGAATATAAAAGAATAACTTGAGACTGATAAGAAGTTAGAAGCACAAAAAAGACGAGTCATTCTGACTCGTCTTACAGTTGCTTGGCGACGTCCTAC